>NZ_VMNW02000151.1 GCF_007713735.2 Amycolatopsis acidicola
AGGCGATGCCGGGCAGCGGCGGACAGGTGGTCGTGGTGAGGCGACAAGCGGCGGGGCGAGCTAGGTGATCACGGGCCTGCCAGATCCCGGCCGGGGCGCGACCGCGTTCACCGCCCGCGCGAGCGAGTGGGCCGCACCCATGCGAGCGAGTTCGCCTGGGCCCGCGCAAGTTCGCCGGTGGCGCAAGCGAGTCCGCCGATCGCGCGAGCGAGTCCACCACCCACGCAAGCATGTCCGCCGGTGGCGCGCACAAGTTCGCCACCCACGCTCCCGAATCCACCACCCCCGCCAGCGGGTCCACCGCCCATGCGAGCGAGTCCGCCACCCGCACGAGCGAGTCCGCCGATCGCGCGTGGCTTCGGCCATGCAGCAAATCCCCGCCCGCGCCCGAAAAACGCCCACCCGGCCTCAAGCGTGCACGGTCGCCGAAGCGGCCTCCAAGCCCAGCAAGGAAACGGCCTGCTGTCGCATCTCCACTTTGCGGATCTTTCCGGTCACGGTCATCGGGAATTCGTCGACGATGTGGACGTAGCGCGGGATCTTGTAGTGGGCCAGCTTCCCGGTGCAGAACTCCCGCACCGCCTCCGCCGTCAACGGGGTTTTCCCTTCCCGCATCCGGATCCACGCCATCAACTCTTCCCCGTACCGCTCATCCGGCACGCCGATCACCTGAGCGTCGAGGATGTCGGGGTGGGTGTAGAGGAACTCCTCGATCTCCCGCGGATACACGTTCTCCCCACCCCGGATCACCATGTCCTTGATCCGGCCGGTGATGTTCACGTACCCCTCGGCATCCATCACCGCCAAATCCCCGGTGTGCATCCAGCGGGCCCGGTCGATCGCCTCGGCGGTCTTGTCCGGCTGCTCCCAATACCCGAGCATCACCGAATACCCGCGCGTACACAGTTCTCCGGGCTCGCCGCGGGGCGCGGTCAGGCCGGTCTCCGGGTCGACCACCTTGACTTCCAGATGCGGCATCACCCGCCCCACCGTCGACACCCGGCGCTCGATGCTGTCGTCCGCGCGGGTCTGGGTGGACACCGGCGACGTCTCCGTCATCCCGTAGCAGATCGAGACCTCGGCCATGCCCATCCGCTCGATGACCTGCTTCATCACCTCCACCGGACACGGCGACCCGGCCATGATCCCCGTCCGCAACGACGACAAGTCATAACCCTCGAACCCCGGATGCGACAACTCGGCGATGAACATCGTCGGCACCCCGTACAACGACGTGCACCGCTCCGTCGCCACCGCCTCCAACGTCGCCCCCGCATCGAAGCCCGGCGCGGGGATCACCATGCACGACCCGTGGCTGGTCGCCGCCAGATTGCCCATCACCATGCCGAAACAGTGGTAGAAGGGCACCGGGATGCAGATCCGGTCCGCCTCCGTGTAATGACACAGCTCCCCGACGAAGAACCCGTTGTTCAGAATGTTGTGGTGCGACAGGGTCGCGCCCTTCGGGAACCCCGTCGTGCCGGAGGTGTACTGGATGTTGATCGCGTCATCCGCCGACAACACGATCTCGTCCAGCACCGCCCGGTCGGCGGCCTTTCCGTTCTCCAGCAACGAATTCCACACCGGCCCACCGATCAACGCCACCTGCTCCAGACGCGGGCAGCGCGGCCGCACCTCCTCGATCATCCCGGCGTAATCCGAAGTCTTGAAGCTCTCCGCCGACACCAGCAACCGGATCCCCGCCTGGTTCAGCACGAACTCCAGCTCATGCGACCGGTACGACGGGTTGATGTTCACCAGGATCGCCCCGATCCGGGCGGTCGCGTACTGCGTGAACGTCCACTCCGCACAGTTCGGCGCCCAGATCCCCACCCGGTCGCCCTTGCCGATCCCCAGCTCCAGCAACCCCAGCGCCAGCTCGTCCACCACCTCGGACAGCTCCGCATACGTCCAACGACGACCCGACGCGCACTCCACCAACGCGTCCCGGTCGCCGAAAGCCGCGACGGTGCGGGCGAAGTCGCCACCGATCGTGTCACCCAGCAACGGGACGTCCGAAGCGCCCGACGCGTAGCTCGGTTCCCTCACGTTCCTCCTCCTGGAAACCGGCCGGGCGGCGGCTGCCGCCCGGCCGGGAGCGGATCACTGCCCGTGCACCACCACGCCGCGGATGTTCTTGCCCGCCACCAGATCCTCGTAACCCTGGTTCACGTCCTCCAGCCGATAGCGGTTCGTCACGAGCTCGTCGAGCTTCAGCGTCCCTTCCTCGTACAGGTCCAGCATCTTGAGGATGTCGCGCTGCGGGTTGCCCGAGCCGAACAGGCTGCCCTTGATCGTCTTCTCCCACAGCGTCAGCACCGCGCCGGAGACGTGGATCGTCGCCTTCGCCGGGTCCGCGAGCCCGGTCACCACGACCATTCCGCCCTTGCCGATCGCGTCGAACGCCGCCGAGATCACGTCCTCGTCGACCACGCCGACGGTCACGAGCGCCTTGTCCGCGCCCTGCCCGCGGGTCAGCTCCGTGACCACCTCCTGCGCTTCCGCCGCCGTCGCGAAGGCATGCGTGGCACCGAGTTTGAGCGCGGTGTCCCGTTTGAACGCCAGCGGGTCGACGACCACGACGTTCTTCGCGCCGGCGTGCGCCGCGCCCTGCACCGAGTTGATGCCGATCCCGCCGATCCCATACACCACCACGGTTTCCCCGGGCCGCACATCCCCGGCGTAGACCGCGGTACCCCAGCCCGTGGGCACCCCGCAGCCGACGAGCACCGCCGTTTCCAGCGGCACGTGCTTCTCGACCTTGACGACCGAATGCTGCGAAATCGTGGCGTACTCGGCGAAAGTGCCGAGCATGCACATCTGCCCGTAGTCGGTTCCGCCGGAGTGGAACCGGAAACTGCCGTCCGGGAAGCTGCCCTCCAGGATCGTCGCGCCCATATCGCACAGGCTCTGGTGCCCGGTGGCGCAGTAGCGGCAGGTGCCGCAGTTCGGGATGAACGAGCAGACCACGTGGTCGCCCGGCGCGACCTTCGTGACCCCGGGCCCGACCTCCTCGATCACGCCGGCGCCCTCGTGCCCGCCGACGATCGGGAACCGCGGCGGCAGGTCACCGTCGCTCAGGTGCAGGTCGGAGTGGCACAGCCCGGCGGCGACGTAGCGGATGAGGACCTCGCCCTCGCGGGGCCCGTCCAGGTCCAGTTCGGTCAGTTCGAACGGGGTCTTGAAATCGGTGAGTACGGCGGCCTTGACCTTCATGGCGATCCTCCTCAGAGCGCGACGTTGACGGCTTTGGTCTGGGTGTAGAGATCGAGGGCTTCGGCGCCGAGCTCACGGCCCCAGCCGGACTGCTTGTAGCCGCCGAAGGGAATCGCCGTGTCGAAGCCGTTGTAGCAGTTGACCCACACCGACCCGGCCTTGATCTTCTTCGCGACCCGGTGTGCCTTGGAGATGTCGCGGGTCCAGATCCCCGCGGCCAGGCCGTATTCGGAGTTGTTCGCGGCCGCGGCGAGGGCGTCCTCGCCGGAGAACGGGATCGCGGCGACGACGGGCCCGAAGATCTCCTCCCGCACGACGCTCATGTCCTCGCGCACGTCGACCAGGACCGTCGGCTCGACGTAGTACCCGGAGTCGCCGTGGCGGCCGCCGCCGGTCAGCGCCCTGGCGCCGTCGGCGATGCCCTGCCGCAGGTAGCTCGTCACGCGGTCCAGCTGTTCTTGCGACACCAGCGGGCCGAGTTCGGTGGCCGGGTCGAGCCCCGGGCCGATCTTCACCTTGCTCGCGAACTCCGCGACGCCCCGGGTGAACTCGTCGAAAATGGACTCCTCGACGTACAACCGCGTGCCGGCGACGCAACACTGGCCGTGGTTGAACAGCCACGCGTTGGCCGAGCCCGGGATCGCGGCTTCGAGGTCCGCGTCGGCGAACACGATGTTGGGGCTCTTGCCGCCCAGCTCCAGCGACACCTTCTTCAGGTTGCCCTTGGCCGCGTCGACGATCTTCTTGCCCACCTCGGTGGACCCGGTGAACGCGATCTTGTCCACGTCGTCGTGCGCGGCCAGCGCGGCGCCCGCGTCGCCGTAGCCGGTGAGGATGTTGACCACGCCGTCCGGGAAACCGGCTTCGCAGCACAACTCCCCCAGCAGCAACGCGGTGAGCGGGGTCTGCTCGGCGGGCTTGAGCACCACCGTGTTCCCGGCCGCCAGCGCCGGCGCGAGCTTGAACGCGGCCATCACCAGCGGGAAGTTCCACGGGATGATCTGCCCGCACACCCCGACCGGCTCCCGCAGCGTGTAGGCGTGCCACTGGCTGCCCGGGATCCACGGCACCGAAGGCGTGATCGTGCGGCCCTCGATCTTGGTGGCCCACCCCGCGTAGTAGTGGAAGATGTCCGCCGCCCACGCGACGTCGACGCCCTGGGCGACGGCCACGGATTTACCGTTGTCGAGCGCCTCCAGCTGCGCGAACTGCTCGGCCCGCTCCAGCAGCAGATCCCCGATCCGCCAGATCAGCCGCTGCCGTTCGGACGGGGTGGCACGCGCCCACGGACCGTCCTCGAACGCGCGCCGCGCGGCGGCCACCGCCCGGTCGACGTCCGCCGCGGCGCCGTGCGCCACCTCGGTGATCTTCTCCCCTGTGGCGGGATCGAACGTGGCGAACGTCCGGCCCGAGGCCGCGTCCACCCACTGCCCGCCGATCAGCAGCTGTTTGGTCCCGGACACGAACTCCCGCACCGGCTGCCGCACCGCCTGCTCCGCTACCGCTGTCACACCAACCTCCTCGTCGTGGACATGGCGGTAATGGTGACGTGGACGACAGCGCGCTAACCGTGTCAAGTTGACACAGCGCGGGTCAGCTCAGCCCGAGGCTCCGCACGCGACGGTGGAGAGTGGACCGGCTGATCCCCAGCTGTTTCGCCGCGTGCGCCTTGTTGCCGCCGCAGTCGCGCAGCGCGGCGGTGATCGCGTCGTGCTCCAGCTGCTCGATCGGGGTGAGCCGCCGTGCTTTCGGACTTCCCTGGTACGCCTCGGGAAGATCGCGCGGCAGGACATCGCCCGCGGACCGCGTCGCCGCGATGTGGCGGATCAGCGTCGCGAGTTCGCGGAGGTTCCCCGGCCACGGCTGGGCGGCCAGGACTTCGAGCGTGCTCGGCGCGAGCCGGAGCGACGCGGCCACGCCGAGTTCGGTCAGCATCTCGTGCACCAGCGCGGGCAGCTCCTCGCGGCGCGTGCGCAGCGGCGGGAGTTCCCGGCGCGCCATGCAGCGGCTCGCCAGATCGGCCGCGGGCCCCTGGAGATCGGCGGCAGGCGGCCCGGTGAGCGCGACCCAGCAGGCGCCGCCGTCCATGATCGCGCCGACCCTGGCGGCCGCCTCCGGCGTCAGCAAGGCGATGTTCTCGATCACCAGCAGCCCCGCGTGCGACGCCACCAGCTGGTCCAATGTGGACACCCAGTGCCCGGCGTCGACCGCGTCCAGCACCGCCAGGGCCGACTCCCCCGCCAGCTCACGCGCGGCGGTGGACCGCCCCGTGCCCGGTTCGCCGCTGATCAGCACGTGTGTCCGTTGTGCACGGTAGGTCGCGAAATCCCGCTGGGGCGGGCGTGGCGTCACGCGCCGCGGGATCGGCTGGACGTCCGGTGGCGCGAGTTCGACCAGCACCCCCGACGCGCCCGTGATGCGCTCGAACGCCACATCCACGACGCGGCCCGAGGTCAGGCGCACGTCCCGCGCCTGGCGCACCCCGAACGGCGCGTCCATCGCCAGGCCGCGCAGGATCGCGTGGTCAGCCGCGTCGAGCAGGTCGGTGGCCGCGGCGTTGGCGAGCACCACGTCGTCACCGAGGACGAGCACCGGGCGCAGCCTGTTGAGCGCGGCGGACTGGTAGACCGCGAGCATCCGCTGCTGGGCCGCACGTGAACCCTCCAGCAGGCGCTGCTCGATGTCCGAAACCGCGCGGCGCAGGAACGGGCCGAGCAGCGGGTTCGCGTGCGCGGCCGGGCAGGTGATGTCGAGGACGCCCTCCAGCCGCCGCGTCACCGGATGCGTGATCGGATGGCCGTAGCAGGCGAAGTTCTTGAAGCAGTCGATGAAGTGCTCGGCGCCGTGCACGGACAGGCCCTGGCGCAGCTCGAAGACCGTGGCGATCGAGTTCGTGCCGGTGTTCTCCTCGGTGAACCTGGTGCCCGGCACCACCCCGAGCCGGTCCATCGTGGACTCCAGCCCCAGCTCGGCGAAGCGCCGGTCGACGATCCACGCGTCCCGGTCGGCGAGGATGAGGCTGAACGCCGTACCGGCGAGCTCGCGGGTCGCCTGGTCCAGCACCGGTTCCGCGGCCACGACGAGCCGGCTGCGGCGGTCGATGTCGGCGACCGTGAGGGTGTCCACGGAGCTGTGCGGGCTGAGCCCGGACAGCTCGGCGCGCCGCCACGACAGCGCGATCTCCGGGCGCAGCTCACCGGGTTCGGCCCGCATCCCGCCTCCTTTGGCAAGACCGTCAGGGCCGTCCACGTTAGCAACGGTTAACCGCCCCGGTCGACCACCGGCCGCCGAACGGGCGATGCCGCGCCGTATAGGGCGTTATACAGTCCGTGTGGTCCGGAGGGCGGCCGCCGACAGTGAGGTTATCTCCGCCCACCGTCCTTCGCGGAGCAGTTCCGGGCCGGCCATCCAGGTGCCGCTGACGGCCGGAACCGCAGGCAGGGCAAGGTAATCCGCCATGTTCGCCGCGCTCACCCCACCCGAGGGCAGGAACGTCATCCCGCCGAACGGCGCCGCGAGTGCCTTGATCGCCGCCGGCCCGCCGAGCAGCCCGGCCGGGAAGAACTTGACCTCCGTCAGGCCGAGCGCGGTCGCCGTCATCAGGTCCGAAGCCGTCGCCACGCCGGGCAACGCGGGCAGGCCGAGCGCCTGCGCGCGGGTGACCACCTCGGTCGAAACGCCGGGGCTGACGACGAACCGCGCACCCGCGTCCGCCACCTGCCCCACCTGCTCGGGCAGGAGTACCGAACCGGCGCCCACGGTGAGTCCGGGCAGGTCCGCCATCGCCGTGATCCCGGGCAGCCCGGCGCTGGTGCGCAGGGTGACCTCGACGACGTCGATCCCGCCGTCCAGCAACGCCTGGCCGAGCGGCCGCGCCTGGCTGGGATCGTCCAGCACCACCACGGGAATCACCGGGCATTTCGCCAGCAGGCTCATCGGAGCACCTCCCCCTCGCCCGTCACGGGCCCGAGTTCTTCCTTGACGGGAAAGCCTTCCCAGTCCCCCGGCATCGCACAAACGGCGGCGCCCGCCGCGTTGCCGAGGCGCACCGATTCCGGCACGGACGCGCCCGCGACCACCCCGCTCAAGTACCCGGCGACGAACGCGTCCCCGGCTCCGACGGGGTCGACGACGTCCACCGCCGACGCCCGCCCGCGATGGATTTCGCCGTTACACAAGGAAAGCGCGCCGAGCGCGCCCAGCTTCACGACCACCGTGCGCGGGCCCGTCGCGGCGAGCGCCCGCGCGAGCTCCTCCCCTGCCGCGAAGTCATCTCCGCCGGGTTCTCGGCTGAGCACCAGCGCCGCCTCCTCCGGACCGGCGAACACGATGTCCGCGGCGGCCACCAGCCGGGCCAGGACAGGCGCGGCTTCCTCCGCGTCCCACAGCGTGGCGCGGTGGTTCACGTCGAACGACACGGGCACGCTCGCGCCGTGGGCCAGTTCCATCACGTGCTCCACCAGCTTCGCCGGCCCCCGGCCCAGCGCGGGCGTGATCCCGGTTAGATGGACCAGCCCGGCCGAGGTGATCACCGATTCGTCCACAGTGGACATCTTCGAGAAGGCGCTGCCACGACGGTAATAGCGCACCCGGCGAGGCTTCCCGGCCCGCATTTCCTTGAGCATCAACCCGGTCGGCGCGTCCGGGTCACGTTCGGCCAGTACACGCACGCCCTCGGCGCGGATCTCCCGCGTCACGAAGTCGCCCAGCGCGTCGTCGCCGACCCGGCTCAGCCAGCACGATTCCACGCCGAGCCTCGCCAGCCCGATGGCCACGTTGGACTCCGCTCCCCCGATGCCGGCCGGCAGCGCCGCGCCGGCGGTCACCCGGCCCCACGGCGGCGTGCTGAGCAGCGCCATCGTCTCGCCCAGCGTCACGACGGGCTTCATCGCGCACCCAAGCGCAGCAGCACTTTCCCGCTCCCCCCGGCGCGATCCGCCGCCACCTCCAGCGCCGCGCCCGCGTCCGCCAGGTCGAACGTGTGCGTGATGAGGGGGCTGACGTCCAGCCCCTCGCGCAGGGCCACGAGCGCGTCGCTGATCTCGTCGGCGAACCGGTACGAGCCGATCCAGGTGATCTCGCGCGTCACGAGGTCACCGAGCCGCGCCGGGGCGGGTTCGCCGGGCAGATTTCCCACCTGCACAAGGGTTCCGCCGCGCGCGACGGCGTGCAGCACCGGCCCCAGCGCGGCCGGCGCGCCCGACGCTTCGAAGACCAGCTCGACGTCCTCGGGCAGGTTGTCCCCGGCCGAAAGGTCGCGGGTTTCGTCGGCCCCCATGCGGCGGGCGATGTCCAGCACGGGCGCCGCCACGTCCGCCGCGATCACCTTCGCCGCGCCCCGGTACTTCGCCGCGGCCACGACGAGGGACCCGATCGGACCCGCCCCGTTGACGAGAATCGTCCGTCCCGCAACGTTTCCGGCCCGGCCGACCGCATGCAGCGCGACCCCAAGGGGCTCCGCCAGCGCGCCGTCACGGGTACTCACGCCCTCGGGCAGCACGCGCAGCTGTTCCGCGCGCACGACGCGGAACTCGCTGAACCCGCCCTCGGTGTGCGGGTGGAAGGCCGCGGACCCGAAGTACCGGACGCGCGGCGCGAGGTTGGTGCGGCCCGCGAGGCGCTCGGGCAGCTCGCCCTCCGGTTCGGCGGGATGCACCGTGACCGGCGTGCCGGGGTCGATCCCGGCCACTCCCTTCCCGAGCGCCGCGACCGTGCCCGCGACTTCGTGCCCCAGCACCAAGGGATCCTTCAGCACGGCCGTGCCCGAACCGCCGTGCCGCCAGTAGGAAACGTCGGAGCCGCAGATCCCGCCCCACTCCATCGCGACGAGCACCTCACCCGGGCCGGGCACCGGATCCGGCCGCTCGTCGATCCGCACGTCCCCGGCGCCGTGCACCACCACTGCCTTCACGCGGCATCCTCCAACCGGACCAGATCACGGCCGCGGGTCTCCGGCGAAAAGTAGGCCGAAACGAGCGTGATCAGCGAATAAGCGATGAGCATCGCCGCGATCGGCCACCAGTGCCCGGTCACCGCGGTCAGCGTCGCGGCGAGCACCGGGCCGATCGCGGTGGCGAGCATCCCGCCGATCTCCTTCGCGACCGCGAGCTGCGTGAACCGCGTGCGCGCGCCGAACAGCTCGGCCATCGTCACGCTCTCCAGCGAGAACAGGCCCAGCACCGAAATGTTCAGCCCCACCACCATCGCGACGACCAGCGCGGCGGTGTGCCCGGACGCGATCGTGGCCATCATCGGCACCGCGAGCACGATCGTCAGCGCGGTCAGCGCGAGGTAGAGCGGACGGCGGCCGAACCGGTCGCCGAGGTGGCCGACCACCGGCACGGTCGCGAACCCGAGCACCGAGCCGTAGACGATCGCGGTCGTCGGCACCGACTTCGCCACCAGCAGGTTCGTCGCGATGTAGCCGACGAGGAACGTCTGCACCAGACCGGAGTTGCCCGCCTGGCCGAACCGCAGCCCGAGCGCCAGCAGGAAAGCCTTGCCCTTGCGCTGTTTGAGCCCTTCCTCCAGCGAGCCGTCGATCTCCTCGCGGGACAACGCGACGCCGTTCACCACGTCCGGCCGCTCCTCGAACACCGGGCTTTCCCTGAGGTTCGACCGCATCCACAGGCCCAGCACGAGCAGGACCAGGCTCAGCAGGAACGGCAACCGCCAGCCCCAGCTGAGCAGCTGCTGCTCGGACAGGACCGAGATCAGCACCGCCCACAGCCCGGAAGCGGCGAGCGTGCCCGAGTTGGTGCCGAGCGAGGTCAGCGAGGCGATGAACCCGCGTCGTTTGACCGGCGCGTACTCGGCGAGCATCACCGTGGCGCCCGCGATCTCCGCGCCCGCGCCGAACCCCTGCGCCAGCCGCAGCACCACCAGCAGCATCGGCGCCGCGATCCCGATCAGGTGGTACGGCGGCAGTACGCCGATCAGCGTGGTGGACACGCCCATCAGGCTGATCGTCAGGAACAGCACCTTCTTTCGGCCGATCCGGTCGCCCATCCGTCCGAAGTAGACAGCCCCGGCGAGCCGCGCGACGTAGCCGACGCCGTAGGTGGCCATCGCGGCGATCAGCCCGATGGCGGGCGAGACGTCGGGAAAGAAGATCTTGTTGAAGACGATGGCGGCGGCCAGCGAGTACAGCTGGAAGTCCATGAACTCCATCGCCGTGCCGAGCCAGCCGGACACCGCGGCGCGGGTCAGGTCGCCCGTCGTCCGCTGCACGGCCCCGTCGGGCACCGCGGCGGTGCGGTCGGTCATCGTGTGCTCCTTTGCCTCACGGGTAAGGGGGTTTCACCATTCGACGCGGCCCGCGCGCACCGCCGGAAGCCGCCCGGCCACGGCGGCAACGAGCCGTTCGTCCGCGGCCAGGTCCTCGGCGCCGACAGTGGTGAGCAGGCGGGCGACGACGGTGCGGGGGGTGGCGTCGCGCCAGCACTCCGCGAGCGCGGCGGCCGCCGGGTCGGTGGTGCCGAAGTCGTGCGCCGGGTCGGTGGCGTTCACCCAGCCGGCCAGCGCGAGTTCCAGCGTGGGGGCGCTTTCCAGCGTGCGGAGTGGGTCGAACCAGCGCTCGGGGATCTTGAGCGAACCGTCCGAGCCGATCTGGCTCAGCCTGTGCCCGATCCCGGGGTCGGCGAACCTGCCGACGAGCGCGTCCACGTAGCCGGGGAGATCGAGGCCCGCCTCCGGGAGCGTCGGCGTGATCTCCGCGCCGAGCCGCCGGACCAGGCTTTCGCCCCAGCCGGTGCGCAGCGCGTCGTCGATCGTCACGCATCCGGTGGCGAGCCCGAGATACGCCAGCGCGGAGTGGGAACCGTTGAGCAGCCTCAGTTTCCTGAGCTGATACGGCGCCGCGTCGGGCACCAGCAAGGCCCCGTCGAGCTCCCACGCCGGGCGGTCTGCCGCGAACCGGTCCTCCAGCACCCACTCGCGGAAGGACTCACCGGCGACGGGCATCCCGTCCCGGACACCGAGCGCGTTCGCGGCGGCCTCGATGTCCGCCGGGGTGGTGGCCGGAACGATCCGGTCGACGACGGTCGAGGGGAACGCGACCGCGATGCCGAGCCAGTCGAGCAGCTTTTCCTTGTCCGGCCAAGGCGAGGCCGTCACGAAGTCCCGCACCAGCGTCGCGAGCATCGGGCCGTTCCCGGCGGCGTTGTCGCACGAGACGAGGTTGACCGGCGCGCCGGTGCCGCGGAAGCGCGTGGCGAGCGAGGTCGCGATCCTGCCGATGACCGTCTGTTGTGGACCGTTGCCCGCGAGATCCGCCGCGACGGCGGGGGTCTCGGTGTCGAGGTGCCCGGTGGCGGGGTTTCGGGTGTAGCCCTTTTCCGTGATGGTGAGGGTGACCGTGGTGATCTCGGGTGATGCCAGCAGGGCGTCGAGCGGTGCGGCGTCGTCACGGAGGTGAAGCGCGTCGGTCAGCGCCGCGACTACGCGGGTGCGGCCGGAACCCCTGTCTGTCACGGAGAAAAGCCCGTCTTGCGAGCGGGCGAGCGCCACCGTGTCCGCGGAGCGTGGCGCGACCGCGACGATGCCCCAAGGCTGACCGGAGCGCGCCGCGGCTGCTTCGGTGTACACGGCTTGGTGCGCCCGATGGAATGCGCCCAGTCCGAAGTGGACGATTCGCGGTTGCAGCGAGCGTGGGTCCACCAGCGGCCGGGACTCGGCGGGGAGGGTGTCCACTGTGGAGCGGTCGAGCTTGTTCACCAGTCGTGCACCGATCCGTCGAGGCGCCGCGCCACCGGAAGATACCTTTGCTGGTAAGGAAAGCGCTCGGCGGCCCGATCGTCGTACTCGACACCCAGGCCGGGCGCTTCACCCGGGTTCAGCATTCCGCCCTCGAACGTGACGCCGCTCGAGAACACCTCCATCGTCTCGGGCACGTGCGGCATGTACTCCTGGATGCCGAAGTTCGGCACCGCGAGGTCCAGGTGCACCGCGGCGGCGAGGGTGACCGGCGAAAGGTCGGTCGCGCCGTGGGAGCCGGTCCGCACCTGGTAGAGCGCCGCGAGGTCGAAGATGCGGCGCAGGTGCGTGATACCGCCCGCGTGCACGACCGAGGTGCGGACGTAGTCGATGAGCTGCTCGGTGATCAGGTACTGCACGTCCCAAATGGACGAAAGCACCTCGCCGACCGCGAGCGGCGTGGTGGTGTGCTGGCGGATGAGGCGGAAGGACTCCTGGTTCTCGACCGGGGTCGGGTCCTCCATCCAGAACAGCCGGCAGTCCTCGACGCGCTTGCCGAAGCGCGCGGCTTCGATCGGCGTGAGGCGGTGGTGGACGTCGTGCAGGAGGTGGAAACCGAACCCGAACTGCTCGCGCACGGCCTCGAGGTAGGTCGGCGCGAAGTCGAGGTACGCCTCGGTGGACCAGGGTTGTTCGTCCGGGAGCGCCGTGGCGGCGGGTTCGTAGACCGCGCCCTTGCGTACCCCGTAGCTCCCGCCGATACCCGGCACGGCCGCCTGCGCGCGGATGGCCTGGTAGCCCTCTTCGCGGAAGCGGGCGACGTCGTCGAGGAGCGAGGGGACGTCGGTGCCGCTGGCGTGAGAGTAGACGAGGACGCCGTCGCGGGAGCGGCCGCCGAGGAGCTGGTACACCGGCAGGGCCGCGACCTTGCCCTTGATGTCCCAGAGCGCGGTGTCCACGGCGGCGATCGCCGTCATCGTCACGGGCCCGCGGCGCCAGTACGCGCCGCGGTACAGGTACTGCCAGATGTCCTCGATGCGCGCCGGGTCGCGGCCGATGAGGAGGGGGACGAGGTGGTCGCGGAGGTAGGAGGCGACCGCGAGCTCGCGCCCGTTGAGGGTGGCGTCGCCGAGCCCGGTCACGCCGTCGGAGGTCGTCAGGCGCAGGGTGACGAAGGTCCGGCCCGGCGAGGCGACGAGGACCTCGGCCCGCTCGATCTTGCTCACGGTTTCCGCTCCTTCGGGGAGGCCAGCTGGTGTAGCAGTACTGGTATACAAGCATCCGTGCTGCTGGGCCGTCAAGGTGGGGG
>NZ_VMNW02000152.1 GCF_007713735.2 Amycolatopsis acidicola
GATTTGGGTCCTGCCAGCCCGTTTCCCAGCCGCTGGAAGGCTTTCCGTCGCTGGTCGCTCGTCCGCCCTATCGTGCTGTCCTTTGTGGACTTCCCTATTTCGAAGCCAACGCGAAAAGCTCACCGTCGATCCAGTCGCGTTCGTGCAGTTCCGTGCAGAAACGCCGGTACGAGTGACCCAAAGCCGCCTGCTGCGCGGGATCCGGCTCGACGACGCGCGTTGCCCCGGCGCGACTCACCGCGGACAGCCCGCCCGGCGTGATCGCCGCCGCCGCGAGGAGGGCGGCACCGTAAGCCGTCTCGGCTTGGGAAGAGACTTCTAGGCTCAGCCCCGTCACCGTCGCCCTGATCTGCGTCCACAGTGGACTCCGGCTGCCACCGCCCGCGGCCAGGAGCGGCCCGCGCACCTCGATACCGAGCCGCCGCAGGTGGTCCAGCGCCAGCCGCTCGACGAAGGCCACCCCTTCCAGCCGCGCCCGGTGCAGCTCGACTTCATCGGCGGGCTCGCCGAATACGAAACCCCGCGCGTTCGAGGACACGAACGGAAAGCGCTCTCCCGACCTGGCCAGCGGGTACGCGACCACCCCGGCCGGCCCCCGTTGCGCTGCTGCTTCGTCGAGCCGGGCGATGTCCCCGGTGAGCGCCTCGCCCCCCGTGTTCGACGCGCCGCCGGGCAGCCACCAGCCATCCGGATGCCGATGGCTGTACATCGAGCCGGTCGGATCCGGCACCAGTTCCTCGGTGACGCCTTTGAGCACATACGTCGTGCCGACGATGCCCGCGAACCGGCCCGGTGTCACCGCACCCGTCGCGAGCTGTCCGGCACATCCGTCGGTCATCCCGGCCACCACCAGACAGCCGGCCGGCAGCCCGGCGATCGGCCGGGATACCTCCCCGAGCACGGAGGCCGGCGCGACCACCTCGGGGAGCCACCCACCCGGCACGCCCAGCGCCTCGAACACCTCGGTGGCCCATTCACCGGCCCGCGGGTCGTACCCGCTTTTCAGTGCATGGGAGGAATCCGCCGCCACCGGCCCGCCGGTGAGCCGGGCACAGATCAGCTCCGGGGTGTGCCGGATCCCCGCCGCGCCGGGGAAATTCTCGTGCAGCCAAGCGATCCGGCCGAGCGCGGCCGTCGGCGAGACGCCCATCCCGAGCGCCTGCCAACGCTTCGCGCCCAGTTCGGCGGCCTTGGCGTTCCAAGGCGCGCCACGACGGTCGTCGTACATCAGGGCCGGCGAAACCGGCTCGCCGTCACCGTCGACCGCGACGATGGTGCCCGACGTCGCGGACACCGCCACCGCACGTACAGAGCGACCCGCCGCGACCCGTTCCACGACGGATTCGACCGCAGGCCACCAAGTTCGCGCGTCCTGCTCGCTCCGGCCGTCTTCCGTGCGGACCGGCGCGGGCAGCTCCGCGGAGGCTTTCGCGACCACGACGCCGTCGGCCACCGCGAAGGCTCGCACCCCCGCGGTGGCGACGTCGATCCCGATGACGGTCAATTGACCGCCGCCGACACCTCTTGCAGGCTCGCGTCCTGCTTGATGGCCTTTTCCGTGGTTTCCGGCAGTTTCAGGAACCGCACCAGGATCGCCGCGACGATGTACAGCGCGGCGAAGATGATGACCACGCCCGCGGCGCCGACCGGCCCGAGGAACACGCTGACGATCGCGGGACCGACGAACGCCGCGGCGCCGGCACCGAGGTTCAGCAACGCCATCGCACCGCCCTTGTTCTCCGGCGCCAGCGAAGGAAGCAGCGCCGAGATCGGCACGAACCCGGCCAGCGTCGCCCCGTAGAGCGCACCGACGAGCAGCGCCACCCAGTAGTAGTTCGCGCCCAGTGCCACCGGCACGAAGTACAGCAGCAGGATCGAGATCGCGCAGCCGATCGCGCCGAACCAGAAGATCGTGGTCCGCCAGCCGATCTTGTCCGAGAGCAGGCCGAAGATCAGGTTGAAGAAGATGTTCGTGCCGTAGATGACCGAGACCAGCAGCAGCCAGCGCCCTTCGCCGAACCCGATCTGGTCCGAGAAGATCGTCGGGAAGAAGACGAGCATGCCGAACTCCGGCGCGGTGTTGATCACTCGAGCGAGCATGCCCATGCCGACCCGTGGCTTCTTCCACGCGATCGACACGCTGGAAATCAGGCTCTGCACCGGTTTCACGTCCGGCGGCGCGAGCCGCTGGTACCCCGTGCGCTCGCGGACACCCAGCACGCAGATCAAACCGCCCAGCGCCAGCACGCCGACCGACAGCCACAGCGTGCCGTAGTGCCCGAGCACCGGGTTGGTGAAGCTCGCCAGCAGGGAGCCGAGCGTGGGCAGGCCACCGGTGAACGCGAAGTAGAACCAGCCGACCGCCGCGCCGAGCCGCGCGACCGGGGCGACCGCGGTGATCCACACCAGGAAGCCGAACGCGAACATCGGGTAGCCGAACCCGCGGATGCCGTAGAACACCAGCATCAGCGCGTAGTTGTGCCCGGCGACGGCCACCGAGAGGAACAGCACGTCGAACACGACCCAGATGGCCAGCCCGATCAGCATGACCCGCCGCGGGCCCCACAGTTCGGACAGTGCACCGGACAGCCAGGATGCCAGCATCACCGCGACGCCGTACACGGTGATCACATATGAGGCGTGGATTTCACTCCCAGCCCCGTTGTCGGCCATGAACGGCGAGATGAAACCGGATTCCACCCCGTCGCCGACCATGAACAGCAGCAGCCCGACATAACCGAGCAGCAGCGGTGCGGGCAGACCCCACTTGTTGAGCAGCCCGGAAAAACCGCCGCTGGGTGGGGACAACCTCGGTGTTGCCGTCTCACTCATCACGCCTCCATGCACGCGTCAGGTCGACTTAGCATGGACCATGTGAAGATAACACGCAAGATGGTATTTCAGTCGCGCCCGATCTCGACGGTGATCCGGGAGCGCAGCTCCTCGAGCAGCTGCTCGGGGGTGTCCTCGTCGACGATCAGGTGGTCGAACTCGCCGATCGGGGCGAGCTGGTGCAGCGCGGAGCGGCCGACCTTGCTCGAGTCCATCAGCAGCATCCGGCGTTCCGCGCTGGCCAACATGGCGCGTTTGACCAGCACGATCTCCGGCTCCTGGTGGTAGGTCATGTCCGGGGTCATCGCGGCCGTGGAGACGAAGGCGAGGTCCACCGTGAGCTGCTCGACCGCCTCCAGGCAGGGCATCCCCAGGAACGAGTCGTGAGTGGGCGAGTAGTCCCCGCCGAGGCCGATCAGCCGCACATCGGCGACGTCCTTGAGCAGCCGGATCGTGCGCAGGTAGTTGGTCGCCACGGTCAGCGGCGTGATCTGGTGCAGCATCCCGGCCAGCTCGAGCGCCGTCGTGGAGTCGTCGAGCAGGATGGACATCCCCGGCTCGACGTGTTCCGCGGCCGTGGCCGCGATCGCCTTCTTGGCCTCGACGTTGGCGTGGAGCCGGTACTCGCTGCTGCTCTCGAATACCGACGAGGGCTGTGCCGAGACCCCGCCACGGAACTTGCGCAGCAGCCCGCGCCGGACGAGCGAGTCCAGGTCGCGGTGCACGGTCATCAGGCTCACGCCGGTGATGTCGACGAGCTCCGCCGCCGATGCCGATCCCTTCCCGACCACGTGGTTGGTGATCAGCTGCTGGCGAACACTCGCCTTGTTCTCCTTCACGCCGGCAAGCGTCCCAGCGCGGGCTGGTTGAACCGGTGCAAAGCGGTGCGATTGCCCCGGACGTGTATTTCCGTGACGGCGGCGTTCTCCAGTCGCGGGAACACGCTTCGGTAGGTGTGCAGCGGGATGCCGAGCAGCTCGCAGAGGGTCAGCCGCAGCAGCGTGTTGTGCGCGACGACGAGCACCCGCCTGTCTTGTTCGCGCTCGGCGATTTCGCGCAGCGCGCGAACTCCCCGCCGCGCGGCCAGCTCCGGTGGTTCGGCGTCGGGGAACGCCCCGGCCACCGGATCGGCGCGGAAGCGGTCCGCGATCTCGGGCGGCAGTTCGCCGAGCCGCTTGCCCTCCGCGATTCCGAAGTGGACTTCACGCAGCTGCTCCACCGTCTGGATCGAGAGGCCGAGCGCCTGCGCCGACGGCTCGGCGGTACGCCGGGCGCGCCCCATCGGGGAGCAGTACAGGGCGACCGGCGGATCGGGCTGCGCGGCCAGGAACTCGGCCAGTTGCCCGGCCTGGTGCAGGCCGCGGGCGGTCAGCGCGACCTCGCTGGTGCCGGCGTAGCGGTTCCCGGCGTGCCATTCGGTCTCGCCGTGCCGCACCAGCAGGAGCGTGCTCATCACATCCTCCTCGTGACAAATCTCGTCTGTGGTGTTAATTTAACATTCCAAGCGTGAAAGGGGTTGTCGCAATGGGTTTCGCCGCGGTGGTGTTCGACCTCGACGGGGTCCTCGTCGAGAGTGAGCACCTCTGGGAGGAGAACTGGGCCGCCTACGCCGCGGAGCGTGGGGTCGGGTGGACGGCCGAGGACACCTCCACGGTGCAGGGTATGAGCGCGCCGGAGTGGGCTGCCTATCTCGCGAAGCGTAGCGGCACCAGCGAGTCCGTCGAGGAGGTCGAGCGCGCCGTGGTGGACGGCATGATCGCCTCCATCGAGAAGGGCGAGGCCCCGTTGCTGGCCGGTGCCGACGCGATGGTGCGGGACGTGAGCGCGAAGGCGCCGGTCGGGCTGGCTTCCTCGGCCGCGCGCCGGGTGATCGACGCGGTGCTGGCCACGCACGGACTGACGGAGCAGTTCAGCGTCACCGTGTCCAGCGCGGAAGTTCCGCGCGGCAAGCCCAGTCCGGACGTGTACGCCGAAGCGGCGTCACGGCTGGGGTTCCGTGGAGAGCAGTGCCTCGGCGTGGAGGATTCGAGCAACGGCATCCGTGCCGCGGCGGCGGCCGGGCTCACCGTGATCGCGCTGCCCAACCCGACGTACCCGCCCAAGCCGGACGCGCTCGAACTGGCCGCCGAGGTGGCCGAGAGCAATGACGACGTCCGGCGGAAGCTGCTCGCCTACCTCACCGGGGAGCTGGTGCGGTCATGACAACACTGGGTGCCGCGGAGACTTTCAAGCGGGACTGGATCGACGGGTTCGTCACCGCGTACGGGCGTGAGGTCCGCAAGGTGCCGGACGCTTATGGCGTGCTGGCCCGGGAAGTGCCGCGCCAGGGCAAGGTCGCGGTCGTCATCGGCGGCGGGTGCGGGCACTACCCGGCGTTCGCCGGGCTGGTCGGTCCCGGGCTGGCCGCCGGCGCCGTGGTCGGTGACGTGTTCACCAGCCCCAGCGCGGAACAGGTGTACCGCACCGCCCGCGCGGCGGACGGGGGCGCGGGTGTCCTCTTCGGCTACGGCAACTACCAGGGCGACGTGCTCCACTTCGGACTGGCCGCGCGCAGGCTGGCCGCCGAGGGCATCGAAAGCCGCACGATCCTGGTCACCGACGACATCGCCAGCGGTCCTTCGGACAAGCCGGAGAGCCGCCGCGGCGTGGCGGGGGACTTCTTCGTCTTCAAGGTCGCGGGCGCGGCCGCCGAGCGCGGGGACGATCTGGACGGGGTGTACTCGGTCGCGGTGAAAGCGAACGAGAACACGAGGACGTTCGGGGCCGCTTTCGGTGGCTGCACGCTGCCGGGCGCCGAGGAGCCGCTGTTCACGGTGGCCGAGGCGGAGATGGAATTGGGCCTCGGCATCCACGGTGAGCCCGGCGTCCGCACGGTCTCCCGGCTGAACGCCGTGGAGCTGGCGGACGAACTGGTCGACGGGCTGCTGCCGGAGCTGCCCTCCGGTGACGGCCGGATCGCGGTCCTGCTCAACGGGCTCGGCCGCACCAAGTACGAAGAGATGTTCGTGACGTACAAGCGCGTGCACGAGCGGCTGGTCGCGGCCGGGTTCGACCCGGTGCACATCGAGGTCGGGGAGTTCGTCACCTCGCTGGACATGGCCGGGGTCTCGCTGTCCGCGATGGTGCTGGACGACGAGCTCGCCGAGCTGTACGCCGCGCCGTGTGCCACGCCGGGCTACCGGAGCACGGGCCTCCCGCTGGAGTCCGTACCGGCATCGTCCACTGTGGACGATGCGCTGGCCAGGCCGGAGGGCGAGGGCGACGGAATCGTCGACAGGGCGCTGACGGCGGCGATGCGCAGCATCGAGGAACACGAGGACGAGCTCGGCAGGCTGGACGCGGTCGCGGCCGACGGTGACCACGGCCTCGGCATGACGCGCGGGATGCGTGCGGCCGTCGCGGCGGCGCGCCGGGTCGACAAGGAGTCCATCGCCGATGGCCTCCTGGCCGCCGGCACGGCATTGGCCGACGCCGCCGGGGGCGCCTCGGGCGCGCTGTACGGCGTACTGCTGGCGGAGACCGGCGCGGGACTCCGGGGCGAGATCACCACGAGCACGATGGCCGACGCGGTGGACAACGCGGTCCGTGCGTTCGTGGAGCTGGGGCGTGCCGAGCCCGGGGACAAGACGATGCTCGACGCGATCGAGCCGTTCCGGGAAACGTTGCGCCAGAACGAAAACGCCGAACTCGCCGAGGCATGGCGGAAGGCGGCGCAGGCGGCGGTGCTGGCCGCCGAAGAGACAGCGAACCTGCTGCCCACCAAGGGCAGGGCCGCCCGGCTGGCGGCGCGAAGCAAAGGACATGCCGACCCGGGGGCGACGTCGTTCGCCCTGATCGTCACGGCCGTCGGTGAAGTTCTCGGGAGGGATCGGTAATGCGCGTGGTGGTCGCCGCGGACAACGCGGGTGTGCTGCTGAAGAACGAGGTCCGTGAGCTCCTCGAGAGGGACGAGCGGGTCACCGAGGTCATCGACGTCGGGGTGGAGACGCCGGACGACGATCGTGCGTACCCTGTGCTCGGGCTCGCGGCCGCGGAGAAGATCGCGAACGGGGAAGCCGACCGCGGCGTGCTGGTCTGCGGCACCGGGATCGGCGTGGCCATCTCGGCGAACAAGGTGCCGGGAGTGCGGGCGACGGTCGCGCACGATTCGTACTCGGCCGAGCGCTCGATCAAATCGAACAACTGCCAGGTGATCACCTTCGGTGCTCGCGTGGTCGGGCCGGAGCTGGCGAAGAAGATCGTCGGGGAATGGCTCGGCTACACCTTCGACCCGTCCTCGGCCAGCGCGGCCAAGGTCGCCCACATCACCGAATACGAGCAGGTTCACGCCGCGGGCTGAGCGGTCGCACCAGTGAGAGGAACAAAGACGTTGCGGATACTCGCTGCAGGAGACGAGTTCGTCGGGACCGGGCTGCTGGTCGACGCCGTCCGGGCGGAGATCGCGGATGCCGAGTTCAACCGGCTTTCGCTGCCGTGGCCGGTGGAACCGTTCGGCCCGGTGGGTGGCGTGAACGAGGCCAGCGGCACCGAGGAGCAGGTGATCGAGGCGGTCGACGGGGCCGAGGTCGCGGTCACGCAGATGGCGCCGTTCACGAAGAAGGTCTTCGCCGCCGCGCCGCAGCTGCGCATGGTGTCGGTTTCCCGCGGTGGCCCGGTGAACGTGGATCTCGCCGCGGCGACCGAGGCCGGGGTCGCGGTCACCTTCGCGCCCGGCCGCAACGCCGCCGCGGCCGCCGAGTTCGCCATCGGGCTGATCCTGGCCGGGATGCGGCGGATCGCGAAGGCGTCGGCTGAGCTGCTCGCGGGCGAATGGCGGGGCGACTACTACGCCTACACGAACGCCGGGATCGAGTTGGAAGGCACCACGGTCGGGCTGGTCGGCTACGGCGCGATCGGGTCCAGGGTGGCGAAGGTACTGGTCGCATTCGGGGCGCACGTGCTGGTGTCGGACCCGTTCGCGGACCCCGCGAAGATCGCCGCCGACGGCGCGGAGGTCGTCGAGCTGGACGAGTTGCTGCGCCGGAGTTCCGTGGTCAGCCTGCACGCGCGGCTCACCGAACAGACCAAGCACCTGATCAACGCCGAGAAGCTCGCGCTCCTGCCGGAAGGCGCCGTGCTGGTGAACTCCGCCCGAGGTGGCCTGCTGGACTACGCGCCGTTGCCGGACGCGTTGCGCAGTGGGCGGCTGGGTGCACTGGCGCTGGACGTCTACGACGTCGAGCCGCCGCCCGCGGACTGGGCGCTGCGTGACGCCCCGAACGTGATCGCCACCCCGCACCTGGCCGGCGCCAGCAGGCAGACGGCCGAGCGGGCGGCGCGCATCGTGGCCGCCGAGGCCGGCCGATACGCGCGTGGGGAGAAGCTGGTCAACGTCGCGAACCCGGAAGTACTCCAATGATCATCGGCGTCGACATCGGTACTTCACTGACGAAGGCCGTGGTCTTCGACGGGGCCGGCGTGTCCATCGCGCAGGCCACGACTCCCTCGGAGGTCCGGCATCTGTCCGGCGGACGGGTGGAGCAGGATCTCGACCAGGTGGTCGGCACGGTCGCCACCGTGGTCCGCGAGGTGGCGTCCCGCGTGGCCGAACCGGTCACCGCGCTCGCCCTCACCGGGCAGGGCGATGGCGTCTGGCTTCGTGATGCCGAGGGAAATGCCGTTCGCCCGGCCATCTCGTGGCTCGACGGGCGGGCCAACGCCCTGCTCGCGAAATGGCAGGCCGACGGGGTGTCCCGGGACGTGTTCCGGCGCACCGGTTCCGGCATGTTCCCCGGCTGCGCGGCGGCCATTCTGTCCTATTTGGACCAGCATGAGCCCGAGGTGCTCGATCGCGCCGTGGTCGCGGGTTACTGCGTGGACGCGGTGGTGCAGCGGCTCACCGGCGAGATCACGGTCGATGTCTCCGACGCCTCGCTGCCCTTCCTCGACCCGCGCACGAGGCAGTACGACGAGAAGGCGATCGCGGCCTGTGGGCTCGAATCCCGCCGCGGCCTGTTCGCCGAGCCGGCCAAGCCGAAGACGGTCTTCCACCTCAACTCCGCCGGCGCCGAACTGCTCGGCCTGCCCAGCGGGCTGCCGGTCACGGCGGGGCCGTTCGATCTCCCGGCCAGTGCCATCGGCGCCGGCGTGCGTGAACCCGGGGACGGGATCCTCACCGCCGGCACCACCCTCGCGTGCCAGGTGCTCACCGACAGCGCCGATTTCGATCCCGAGGGCGAAGCGGCCGGGATGTTCCTGAGCACCCCCACGGTCGGCGAATACCTGCGCGCGATGCCGGCGATGGTCGGCACCGCGAGCATCGACTGGGTCTGCGCGTTGCTCGGCATCGAGGTTCCCGAGATCGCCGGCCTGCTCGATTCGAGCCCGCCAGGGGCCAACGGGGTCCGCGCCCTGCCGTTCCTGTCCGCGTCGGGGGAGCGCGCTCCGTTCGTCGATGCGGCGGCCCGAGCCCAGTTCTCCGGACTCAGCCTGGAACACGGCCGCGCGGACATCGTGCGCGCGTTGTGCGAGTCGATTGCTTACGCGGCAAGGCATTGCTTCGATGCTGCCGGTCTGTCCGGCCGGTTGTACGCGTGTGGTGGCGGAGTGCGCTCGGCGGCTTGGACCCAGATCTTCGCCGACGTGCTCGGCCGGCCCATCGTGATCCCGAGCGATCCGGGAGTCGGCGCCCGCGGCGCCGTCCTCGTCGCGGCGGAGGCGCTGGGCCAGCCGTACGACGTCGAGCTGTGGGCGAGCAGCTCCCGTACCGTGGAGTTCGTGCCGGAAAACGCGGAATTCTACCAGAGCGGCTACGCCGACTACCAGGCCTCGCTGGCGGCGGCGCGGGGGTTGTGGCGACTGTGATCCTTGCGGAAGAACGCTTCGCGATCTGCGAGTACGCCCGGAAGATGACCGCCGACGGGCTGGTGGTCGGCACCTCGGGCAACATTTCCGTCCGGTCGGGGGAGCTGGTCGCCGTCACGCCGACAGGCGTCGACTATTCCTCATTGCGTTCGCAGGACGTGCCGGTGGTCTCGCTGGACGGATCCATTGTGGACGGAGATCTCCGGCCGACGAGCGAGCTACCGATGCATCTGACGGTGTACACCAAAGCCGTTGACCCGGAAGGAACTCCGGTCAACGCGGTCGTGCACACGCATTCGGTGAACGCCACCGCAGTGTCCACTTTGGTCGAAGAAGTACCACCGATCCACTACATGCTGGCGGCGATCGGGGAAAGCGCCAAGGTTGCCCGCTACGCGACCTACGGGACGCCGGAGTTGGCCGACGCGATGCTCGAAGCGCTCGACAACCGCCGAGGCTGCCTGCTGGCGAACCACGGCACGATCACGTACGGGGACAGCCTGCATTCGGCCTATCACCGTGCGCAGCAGTTGGAGTGGGTGTGCCAGGTCTGGCTGACGGCGCGGTCCGCCGGTAGCCCAAGCCTGTTGTCGCAGCAGGAAATCGAGCACGTGGTGGAGAAACTGCGCGGCTACGGGCAGCGCTGACCGCGTGACGGGTGGCCGCGGGAAACCTCGCGGCCACACCGAGTCGGCCACATCGAGGCGATGTTGCCGCGCCGGTCGGTATCGTCGCCAAAAGCCCTGCCCGCCGGACAGGCTGAGCTGGCCGCGATATCCGACTTAATCGGACAATCGTCATCAGTCGGAAATTTTCCAAACATCCACATTTATGGACTGAAACAGACCTGTAACTGTGCCGAAGTGGGCTTCTCCCCTAAGGTTGGCGATCATTGCCCGGCGGAATCCGCTGAACAAGGATCGAGGCGCTCAATGGTTCAACCTGTGCAGTCAGGTCGGTTGGAGACAAACCAACCGAAACTGCGTAGATCGGTCGGCTTCTACGGACTGATGTTCGTTTCGCTGGGCTCGATCATCGGCTCGGGCTGGTTGCTCGGTGCGCTCAAGGCAGCGAAGGTCGCCGGTCCGGCGTCGTTGCTGTCGTGGGTGCTGACCGCGGTCATCATGGCGACGCTGGCGCTCATCCACGCCGAACTCGGCGCCGCTTACCCGGCAGCCGGTGGTACGGCCCGGTTCCCGCTACTGGCTTTCGGTGTTGTCGCCGGTTTCGTCGGCGGCTGGGTGGCCTGGCTGCAGGCGGTCGCGCTGGCGCCGGTCGAGGTGGAGGCCAGCCTCGAATATCTCGACAACATCGGCTGGGTCAAGGACAACCTCAACCTGCTGACGGAGAGCGGCACACTGACCGCGAGCGGGTTCGCCTGGGCGACCCTGCTGATGGCGATTTTCACGATCATCAACCTGGTCGGCGTGAAACTGCTGTCCGAAAGCAACAGTGCCACGGTGATCTGGAAAGCCGCGGTCCCACTGCTGACCATCGTCGTGCTGCTTTCGCTGCGCTTCCACCCCGGCAACTTCACCGCGGGTGGCGGTTTCGCGCCGGCGGGGGCGCACGGGGTGTTCGCCGCGCTGCCGGTCGGTGTGGTGTTCGCGTTGCAGGGCTTCGAACAGGCCGTGCAGGTCGGCGGCGAGGCGCGGAACCCGCAGAAGGACATCTCCCGCGCCATCATCACCGCGATGGTGATCGGCACGATCATCTACCTGCTGCTGGAAATCGCGTTCATCGGCGCGCTCGACCCGGCGGCGATCGCGCACGGCTGGGACAACCCCATCGAACAGGGCTCGTTCGGCCCGTACGCGACACTGGCGACGCTCGCCGGCGCGGGCTGGCTCGCGTACATCCTTTACGCCGACGCCTTTGTTTCCCCGGCGGGCACCGGACTCCTTTACCTGGGCACGTCTTCGCGGCTGTCGTACGCGATGGGCCGGGACAAGATGCTGCCGCGGAAGCTGGGCAAACTGAGCCTTCGCGGGGTGCCGGTGTGGTCGATCATCCTGTCGTTCGTGGTCGGCGAGATCATGTTCCTGCCGTTCCCGAGCTGGCAGAAGCTCGTCAGCGTGATCACCTCCGCGACGGCGCTCATGTACGCTTTCGCGCCCGTCGCGATGACCGCCCTGCGCAAACGCGACCCGGACCGCCCGCGCCCGTACCGAGCGCCCGCGCCGAAGGTGATCGCCCCGGCCGGTTTCGTGGCGGCGAACCTGGTCATCTACTGGACCGGGTTCGACACCACGTGGAAGATCATGGTCGCGATCGTGGCCGGGTTCCTGCTGTTCCTCGCCGGCCGCAAGACCATCCCCGCGGCCGAACGTCCCGAGATCGACTGGAAGGCGGGCACCTGGATCGCGCCCTGGCTGGGCGGTCAGGTCATCCTCGGCTGGCTCGGCCGCTACGGCGACAGCGGCAACCTCAACGTGCTGCCGGAATGGCTCGACCTGGTGGTGGTGATGGTGTTCAGCCTGGTGATCTTCTACTGGGCGGTGAACGTCGCGATGGAGACGAGCAAGGTCAAGGCGGCCATCGAGCGGGAGGCCGCTGAAATCGCCGCCTGATCCCGACGGCCCAGAACCGGCCCGGTTCGCCGATCGCGCCAAGGCCACGACAAGCCTTGTCCGATCGACAAACCGGGCCGGTTTCTGTCAGGTACACGCAGAACTTCTCGATTCCCCGCAGCCCGGGCCCCGCGGCCGAAAACCGGTTCTCCTACAGGCGCTGGGTTCGGCAGCCCCGCGAGTACCGAGGCGCGCGGCCGACGACAATGCGCGCGTGAACACCGCGACCAACCGGCATCCAGACC
>NZ_VMNW02000153.1 GCF_007713735.2 Amycolatopsis acidicola
CGCTGGGGGTGGCGCGGGCGGTTGGCGGCTGGGTGCCCCGCCGCTGAGGTGATCGGGGCGCCCGCAGGTGAGTTCGCCGCTCCCGCGCGCATGTTGGCCGCTCCCGTCGGTGCGTTGGCCGCCCCGGGCGGTGAGTTGGCCACCGGCGCGGGCCAACACCGGACGCGAGTGGCAGGTGGGCCGGGCAAGTGCGGACACGCGAGCGAGAGGGAGGTGCGACTCGCTGGCGGGAGGCGAACTCGCGAGCGTGTGCGGCCAACTCGCCAACGTGGGCGGCCAACTTCCCGACCCGGGTGGCCAACTTGCGAACGTGTGCGGCCAACTTGCGAGCGTGTGCGGCCAACACGCCAACGCGGGCGGCCAACACGCGAGCCTGGGTGGCCAACGCGCGAACGTGGGTGGCCAACACGCCAACGCGGGCGGCCACCATGCTGGTGGCCGCTGCCGCGGCGGCGGAACTCAGGCCGGCTGGTGGGCGGCGCTCAGGGATTCGACCGCGGCGGCCACCGTGGGTTGCAGCGGCAGCCGGGCGGCGAGGCCGGTGGCGAGCAGTGGCCGGGCGACCGGGCGCGGGTTGCCGACCAGCGCCCACCCCACGTGCTCCCGCTCGGCGCGTTCGGCCAGCTCCAGCAGCACTTCCAGGCCCGCGGAGCCGACGAACGTCACCGCGTCCAGGTCGAGCACGAACGGGGCCCCCGCCGCGAGCCGCCCCAGGTTTTCGCGCAGGGCGGGGGCACCGAGCGCGTCCAGCTCACCCGAAACACGAGCCAGCCGGACTCCGCCGGGAAATTCCGCTATTTCGATTCGGACGTCGCTGAGTGTCTGCACGGCGCTTTTCCGATCTCCTCGGGCCTGCGGCTGCCGAAGCACGCCGCCGGCCTGCGAAACTCACTCTCCCCGCGCGGCTGCCGGCTCAACCGCCCAGATCTGAAGGTACGGACGCGATCGCGTCGTTGGCAAGGAAAAAGCGGGTTAATCCACTGCTACGCCAAGTAATGTGTGAATTATTTACGCGACCAGTTCCGCCCAGACTTTCTTGCCCCCGCCGTCGGTCCGTTCGCACCCCCACGACCTGGCCATCCGCTGCACGATGCGCAGCCCGTACCCGCCGTCGCTGTCCGCCGCGCGCACCCTGGCCTCGCGCGGGTCGTCGTCCGACACGGACACGGTCAGTACGCGGCCGAGCAGTTCCAGGCGCAGTAACGCCGGGGAACCCGTGTGCTGCAAGGTGTTCTCCACCAGCTCGCTGACGACGGTGGTCACGTCCGCGCGCAGTTCCCCCAGCTGCCAGTCCGCGCAGACACCGCCGGCGAAGCGGCGTGCGCGATGCGCCGACCCGGGCTCCCTGGCCAGGGCGATCTCGGCACGGCTACCCATCAGGTCACTCCTCGAATCGTCGTGACAAACATTCAGGTACCCGGCCCGGAAACGCGGAAACACGCGGATCGCGTCCTCTGTGGACAGAGGCGGACAGAGCGGCGCGTCGCTCGTTTTGGTGACACCCCCGGTCACGGTCCGCATTCGCCGGGGACAAAAGCGCGGTGAGGGGTTGATTCACTTTTCGCCGCGGAGGACAGTGGGTACGCCGGGTCGGCACTGTGCGCGACGAAGGCGAGGGATGAGATGACGGAGCTTCGGGCCCGGCCGATTGTCCTGGGCGACCAGTACGGATTACCCGCGCGGCACCGCCGCGGGCAGACCCTGCTGCGCCTGATGCGCACCACCGACCACAAGGTCATCGGCTGGATGTACCTGCTGACGTCGCTGGGCTTCTTCGTCATCGGCGGGGCGCTGGCGCTGCTCATGCGCGGTGAGCTCGCCCGGCCCGGGCTGCAGTTCCTCTCGCAGGAGCAGTACAACCAGCTGTTCACGATGCACGGCACGATCATGCTGCTGCTCTACGCCACGCCCAACGTGTTCGCCTTCGCCAACCTCGTGCTGCCGCTGCAGATCGGGTCCCCGGACGTCGCCTTCCCGCGGCTCAACGCGTTCTCCTACTGGCTCTTCCTCTTCGGCGGGCTGATCGTGCTCTCGTCCTTCGCGACGCCCGGCGGCGCCGCGGACTTCGGCTGGACGGCGTACGCCCCGCTGTCGGAGGCGATGCACTCGCCGGGGATCGGCGGGAACCTCTGGATCACCGGGCTCGCGGTCTCCGGTCTCGGCACGATCCTGGGCGGCGTGAACATGGTGACGACCATCGTCTGCCTGCGCTGTCCCGGGATGACGATGTGGCGGATGCCGATCTTCACCTGGAACATCCTGTTCACCTCGATCCTGGTGCTGGCCGTCTTCCCGATCCTGACCGCGGCGCTGATGGGGCTGCTCGCGGACCGGGTGATCGGGGCGCACGTGTTCGACCCCGCGAACGGGGGCGCCATCCTGTGGCAGCACCTGTTCTGGTTCTTCGGCCATCCCGAGGTCTACATCATCGCGCTGCCTTATTTCGGCATCATCACCGAAGTGGTGCCGGTGTTCGCGCGGAAACCGTTGTTCGGGTACCGGCTGATGGTGTTCGCGACGATCGGCATCACCGCGCTTTCGTTCGCGGTGTGGGCGCACCACATGTTCGCCACCGGCGCGGTGCTGCTGCCGTTCTTCTCGTTCATGACCTTCCTGATCGCGGTGCCGACCGGGATCAAGTTCTTCAACTGGATCGGCACGATGTGGAAGGGCACCATCAGCTTCGAAACCCCGATGCTGTGGGCGGTCGGGTTCATGGTGACGTTCCTGCTCGGCGGGCTGACCGGGGTCATCCTCGCGTCGCCCCCGCTGGACTTCCACATCACCGACAGCTATTTCGTGGTGGCGCATTTCCATTACGTGCTGTTCGGCACCATCGTGTTCGCCACGTTCTCCGGGGTCTACTTCTGGTTCCCCAAGATGATCGGCAGGATGCTCGACGAGTCGCTCGGGAAACTGCATTTCTGGACCACGTTCATCGGGTTTCACATGACCTTCCTCGTCCAGCACTGGCTCGGTGACGAAGGGATGCCGCGGCGTTACGCCGACTATCTGCCCAGTGACGGGTTCACCTTGCTCAACACCATTTCCACGATCGGCGCGTTCATCCTCGGCGCCTCGATGCTGCCGTTCATCTACAACGTGGTGAAGAGCTACCGCTTCGGGGAAAAGGTCGCGGTGGACGATCCGTGGGGCTTCGGGAACTCCCTGGAATGGGCCACCACCTGCCCGCCGCCGAGGCACAATTTCCTCGAACTGCCGCGCGTGCGCTCGGAGCGCCCGGCGTTCGAACTGCACTACCCGCATCTCGTGGAATCGTTGCGGGAACAGGGACACATCACGCTGACCGGGAAACCGGTCCCGCACGAAGCGGCCATGGCGACGCCTTCGGAGCGGGCCTCGGGCGACACCGGCCACGATTAGCCTCGCGGACCCCCGGGTAGCCGACGCTCGGACTGCCTTGGAGGGACGATGACTGAACAGGGATCCACCGCGGTCGAGGACCGGTCGATCGCGCAACTGGTGCAGGACATGTCCGAGCAGACGCGCCGGCTGGTGCGGGACGAGGTCCAGCTGGCCGCGGCGGAGCTCAAGGACAAGGGCAAGAACGCCGGGGTCGGCGCCGGGCTCGCCGGTGCCGCGGGCGTGGTGGCGCTGTTCGGCGCGCTGGCTTTCGTCGCCGCCGCGATCCTCGCGCTCGCGCTGGTCGTGCCCGGCTGGGCCGCGGCGCTGATCGTCGGCGGCGCGCTCATGCTCGTGGCGGGAACGGCCGCGCTGATCGGCAGGAACAAGATCCGCCGCGCGGTGCCGCCGGTGCCCGAGGAGGCCGCTGCCGGGGTGGCCGAGGATGTGCGGGCCGTGCGTGAAGGGAGCCGGCATGCCAGGACGTGAGACTTTCCCGCGCGACGCCGAAGAAGCGCGGCTCGACGTGGAACTGACCCGGGAGGAACTCGGGGAGACCGTGGAAGCGCTGGCGGACAAGGCACGCCAGACGGCGCACACCGGCCAGCGCGCGGCGCTGACCGCGGGAGCGGTGATCAGCGCCGGGATTCTGCTGGTGGTCCTGATCAAGAAGATGAGCCACCGCTGAGGAGGCGGCAGGGCGCGGGCCTCATTCCGGCGGCCAGCGTCGCAGGGCCTCCTCCAGCAGGGTCTCCACGATCTGGCTCTCCGGAACCGTGCGGACCACTTCGCCTTTCACGAAGATCTGGCCCTTCCCGTTCCCCGATGACACCCCGAGATCCGCTTCGCGCGCTTCGCCGGGCCCGTTGACGACGCAGCCCATGACCGCGACGCGCAACGGGACCGGGAAGCCCTCGAAGGCCGCTGTCACGCGCTCGGCGAGTCGGTAGACGTCCACCTGTGCCCGGCCGCACGACGGGCACGAGACGATCTCCAGCCTGCGCGGGCGCAGCCCCAGCGATTCGAGGATCTGCGCGCCGACCTTCACCTCCTCCACCGGGGGCGCGGACAGCGACACCCGGATCGTGTCCCCGATCCCCTCGGCGAGCAGGACCCCGAACGCCACCGAAGATTTGACGGTGCCCTGGAACCGCGGCCCCGCCTCGGTGACGCCCAGATGCAACGGATACTCGCACCGCCGCGCCAGCAGGCGGTAGGCGTCGATCATCACCAGCGGGTCGTGGTGTTTCACCGAGATCTTCAGGTCGGTGAACCCGTGCTCCTCGAACAGCGAGCACTCCCACAGCGCCGATTCGACGAGCGCCTCGGGCGTGGCCTTGCCGTGTTTTTCGAGCAGGCGCTTGTCCAGCGAACCGGCGTTGACGCCGATCCGGATCGGCACGCGTGCGTCGCCCGCCGCCCTGGCTATCTCGGCCACCTTGTCGTCGAACTTCCTGATATTGCCCGGATTCACCCGCACCGCGGCGCAGCCGGCGTCGATCGCCGCGAAGACGTACCGCGGCTGGAAGTGGATGTCCGCGATCACCGGGATGGCCGATTTCTTCGCGATCTCCGGCAATGCCTCGGCGTCGTCCGAAGACGGCACCGCCACGCGGACGATCTCGCAGCCCGCCGCGGTCAGTTCGGCGATCTGTTGCAGGGTCGCGTTCACGTCGGCGGTGACCGTGGTGGTCATCGACTGGACCGACACCGGCGCGTCCCCGCCCACGGGCACCGAGCCGACCTGAACCTGCCGGGATTTCCTGCGGCGCACCGGGATTTCCGGCATGCCGAGCGCCACCGCCGTCATGCGCGCACCGTCGCGGGCAGCGTGAAGTGGATGGTTTCGCGGGTGGTCTCACGCTCCTCCACGGTGACCGGGCCGAGCCCGCCGAGCGCCGTGATCACGGCGTCCACCAGCCTCGGCGGGGCGGACGCGCCCGCCGTCAGGCCGACCACCCCGGCGCCGGCCAGCCACTCGGGCCGGATGTCGTGCGCGTCGTCGACCAGATGCGCCGCGGTGCCTTCGCGGCGGGCGAGTTCGACCAGCCGCACCGAGTTCGAGGAGTTCCGCGAGCCGACCACGAGCACCACGTCGGACTCGGCCGCGATCGCCTTCAGCGAGTCCTGCCTGTTCGTCGTGGCGTAACAGATGTCATCGGACGCCGGGCCGCGGAGGGCGGGGAAACGTTGCCGCAGCACCTCGATCACTTCGCTCGTTTCGTCCACGCTCAGCGTGGTCTGGGTCAGGTAGGAAACGCGGTGCGGGTCGGGTACCCGCACCGTCCGGGCCTCCTCGGCCGACTGCACCAGGACCGTCCGCCGCGGGGCTTCGCCGAGAGTGCCCTCGACCTCCTCGTGCCCGGCGTGCCCGATCAGGATCACGGTGTCGCCACGGGAGGCGAAGCGCCGGGCCTCGGTGTGCACCTTCGCGACCAGTGGGCAGGTCGCGTCAACCACGTCCAGCCGCCGCCGTTCCGCCTCCGCGCGCACGGCGGGGGAGACCCCGTGCGCGGAGAACACCACCTTCGAACCCGGCGGCACCTGGCGCAGTTCGTCCACGAACACCGCGCCGCGGGCTTCGAGCTTGCCGACGACATGCACGTTGTGCACGATCTGCTTGCGCACGTAGACCGGGCCGCCGTGCTTGTCCAGCAAGCGTTCCACGATCTCGATCGCCCGTTCCACCCCGGCGCAGAAGGAGCGGGGCGCCGCCAGCAGCACCGTGCGTGCCGTGCCGGTGGCCGCCAGGCACGCGGCCATCGCGGCGCAAACCCGCTCGGTCAGCTCGGGGGAGGGGTCGCCGGTGACGGCCGCGCCGAGGCCGGTGGCGTGATCGCCGTTGCGGAAGACCGCGCGCAGCGCTACGGCTCCCCGATCGGCTTCGGCGTGCAAGGGGCCGCGTGCCGCGGGCACGCCACGCCGTCGCAGCTCGCCTTCCAGCAGCACTCCGGCGGGGCAGGGCACGGCGGGCCTGTCCGGCCACAGCAGGTCTTCGGCCACCAGGACGGCGCCGGGGTCGGGGCGGCCCCGGTTGTTCGCGGCGAGAATGCTCTGGGCTGCGGTGAAGGACATGAACGCTCCTTGTACTGCTTTTCGCGGCGCCGGGACGCGGACGTCAGCGGTCACGGCGGGCGACCAATCGGGCGAGCGCGGTGAGTTCGGCTTCGGCACGCGGCCGGGGAACAGCGGCGTGGAGCCGGGAAAGCGCTTTCTCCAGGAGCTGGTCCGCCTGCTCCTGCGCCCACCGGCGGCCTCCGGCGCCCTCCACGAGCTCGGCGGCGCGCGCCAGCTCGGGGCTCGTCAGGTCGTCCGGCTTTCCGTACAGCTGCGCGAGTTGCCTGCCTTCGCGGGTGCCCGAGCGCAGCGCGGCCACCACCGGCAGGGACTTCTTGCGGTTGCGCAGGTCCGAGTACACCGGTTTCCCGGTGACGGCCTGCTCACCCCAGATGCCGAGCAGATCGTCGACGAACTGGAACGCGAGGCCGATCTCCTCGCCGAACGAGCGCAGCTGCCGGATCTGCTCTCGGCCGCCACCGCCCGCCACGGCGCCCATCGCGCACGAAGCGCCCAGCAACGCGGCCGTCTTGCCCTTGGCCATGTCGCGGCACTCCGCCACGTCGACGTCGTCCCGGTCCTCGAACCGCAGGTCCGCGCACTGGCCTTCGATGAGGTCCGCGACCGCGATCATCAGGATCCGCAGCTGCGCGGGCCGTTCGGCGAGCAACTCGGCGGCCAGCGCGAGCAACGCGTCCCCCGCGAGGATCGCGGTGCCCACGCCGAACACCTTCCAGACCGTGGCGCGGTGCCGCCTCGTCGCGTCGCCGTCCACCACGTCGTCGTGCAGCAAGGAGAAGTTGTGCACCAGCTCCACGGTGACCGCGGCGGGCAGCGCCGGCTCCGGGGCGGAACCGACCGCTTCGGCGGACAGCAGCGCCATCGCCGGGCGCAGCACCTTGCCGCTGCCGCCGCCGTCGGTCCAGCCGAAATGGTGGTACGTAGGCGGTTTCACCGACTCGGACAGCCGCGCCGTCGCCGAGCGCAGTTCGGGTTCGACGAGATCCCGGGACCAGGACAGGATTTCCGGCGCCGTGCGCGCCGGGGTCGCGACGTCCACGCTCACCGCCCCAGCTCGACGTTCTCCAGGATGCCCAGCGCATCGGGCACCAGCACGGCCACCGAGTAGTACGAAGAGACCAGGTACTTGAGCATCGCCTTCTCGTCGATCTCCATGAACCGCGCGTTGAGGCTCGGCTCGATCTCGTCCGGGATCCCGCTCTGGCGCAAGCCGATCACGCCCTGGCGCTCCTCGCCGACCCGCATCGCGAGGATCGACGTGGCGTTGCCTTCGGTGATCGGGATCTTGTCGCAGGGCAGGAGTGGGGTCCCGCGCCAGCCGAGCACCGGTTTCCCTTCCACCTCAACACTTTGCGGGGTGATCCCGCGGCTCGTGCACTCCCGCCCGAACGCCGCGATGGCGCGCGGGTGGGCCAGGAAGAACTTGGTGCTCTTCCGGCGGCACAGCAGTTCGTCCAGATCGTCCGGGGTCGGCGGCCCGCTCCTGGTCTGGATGCGCTGGCCGAGCTCGGCATTGTGCAGCAGGCCGAAATCCGGGTTGTTCAGCAGATCCGACTCCTGCCGCTCCCGCAAGGCTTCCACGGTGAGCCGCAGCTGTTGTTCGGTCTGGTTCATCGGCTGGTTGTACAGATCCGCGACGCGGGAATGCACCCGCAGCACCGTCTGGGCGACGCCGAGCTCGTACTCGCGCGGCTCGAGCTCGTAGTCCACAAAGGACGTGGGCAGCTCCGGTTCGCCGGAATGCCCGGACGCCAGCGCGATGTCCGCCTCGCCCTTCCTGTTCTGTCTCGGGACCGTCCCCCGCCGCAGCTGCTCGACGTGCGCCCGCAGAGCGTCCGAAGTGGACAGCAGCTGGGCGAGGTCGGCCCGGCGCAGCACCAGCGCCGTGATCCTCGTAACGGCGCGGACCGTGAAAGGCCAGTCCTGTGGGGACTCGGCCAGCACCTGCTGACCGGCGTAGTCCCCGTCGGCGAGCACGCCGAGCGAGGTCACGTCCCCGTAGGCCCCCCGGCCCTCCTTGACGGCTTTCCCTTCCGCCAGCAGGAAAACCTCTTCGGTCGGCTGCCCGGCCTCGGCGAGCGCCTCGCCGGGCGCGTACTCGCGTTGCGCGAGCCGCCCGGCGAGCGCGCCCAGCACCTCCGGGTCGTCGAACCCCCGCAGGAGCGAGAGCTCGGCCAGGCTCGCCGGCACGACCCGGACCTCACTGCCGGTGCGGTAGAACGCCGCGCGGCCCGCGCCGGTGGTGTGGCTGAGCCTGCGGTTCACGCGGTAGGTGCCCGCGGTGGCTTCCACCCACGGCAGCTGCCGCAGCAGCCAGCGCGGGCTGATGCCCTGCATGTGCGGAACCGTCTTGGTGGTGGTGGCGAGGTTCCGCGCCGCGCCGGTGCTCAGGCTCAGCCGGGTCCGGGTTTCCAGTGTCACGGTCACGATGCGCTCCGCCCTGTCGCCGGGTCCTTACCGGCCTACCTCGACGTTTTCCAGTACTGCCAAGGCATCCGGCACGAGGACCGCCGCCGAGAAGTACACCGACACGAGGTAGGAGATGATCGCCTTTTCGTTGACGCCCATGAAGCGCACGGAAAGGCCCGGCTCGAACTCGTCCGGGATGCCGGTCTGGTGCAGCCCGACCACGCCCTGGTTCTCCTCGCCCGTGCGCATCAGCAGGATCGAGCTGGTGGCGGTGTCGCTGACGCCGATCTTGTTGCAGGGCAGGATCGGCACCCCGCGCCACGACGGCACCTGGTGGCCCTGGTAGTCGATTCCCGCCGGGTACACGCCGCGGGCGTTGCATTCGCGGCCGAAGGCGGCGATCGTGCGCGGGTGCGCGAGGAAGACGTCCGGGTCCTTCCACACCGAGGACAGCAGATCGTCCAGGTCGTCCGGCGTCGGCGGGCCGGAGCGGGTGTGCAGCCGCTGCGAGAAGTCGGCGTTGTGCAGCAGGCCGAACTCCTTGTTGTTGACCAGTTCGTGCTCTTGCCGCTCCCGCAAGGCTTCCACGGTGAGCCGCAGCTGTTGTTCGGTCTGGTTCATCGGCTGGTTGTACAGATCCGCGACGCGGGAATGCACCCGCAGCACCGTCTGCGCCACGCTCAGCTCGTACTCGCGCGGGCTGAGCTCGTAGTCGACGAACGTGCTCGGGATGTCGGGCTCGCCCGCGTGCCCGGACGACAGGTCGATCTCGGCTTCACCGTGTTCGTTGCGCGGCGAGAGCAGCCCGTCCTGGAACTTCCGCACCTGCTCCCGTAGCGCCTCGGACTGGTTGTACACCTCGTCGAAGGCGTTCTGCTGCAGGACGAGCACGGTGCACGGGGTGAGTGCCTTGACCGTGTACTCCCACAGATCCTCCGGGTCGGCGAGCGTCTTGTCGCCGAAGTGGTCCCCGTTCGCGAGGACGCCGAGCGTGGTCTGCTGGCCGTACTGGCCGGGCCCGATCTTCTCGACCTTGCCGTTGGCGATCAGGTACGCCTGGTCCGAGGTGTGTCCGAACTCGACGATCACGTCGCCGGTCTCGTAGCTGCGCTGCTCGAACCGGCCGGCGAGCGCGGTGAGCACATCGGTGTCGTCGAAACCGCGCAACAGCGGCAATTCGCACAGTTCGGCGGGGATCACGCGCACGTCGTCCCCGGTGCTGACGAACGTGACCCGGCCGTCGCCGATGGTGTAGGAGAGCCGGCGGTTGACCCGGTACGCGCCGCCCGAAGCCTGCACCCAGGGCAGCGCCCGGAGCAGCCAGCGGGACGAGATCGCCTGCATCTGCGGCACGGACTTGGTCGTGGTGGCCAGGTTCCGCGCCGCCGCGGTGCTCAGGCTCAGCTGCGGGGCACCGTTGTCCACGCCTGGCTCAGCGGATTCGGTCACAGTCACGGCAAATACCACCAATCCTTGCAAATAAAGGGATTCCGCGAATTCGTGAAGGCCCGATTTCCTGGGGGCGAAAATGACATTAGCACCGGGCGAGTGGAGCCGTACAGTCACACGACCGTGCCGGTGAAAAGGGGGCCGCCGGAATTCGGCCGACATTCGAGTGATGCGCACCAGGGGTGACGGACGGTCGGTAGAGTCGCTTTCCGGTCCGTCACCCGGCTCGCCCAGCCGGCCTTGCGCCACGGGGTGACGGGCCGGGCGGCTCGGCTACGGGAACGGGTGCGGCTGCTCCGAACGGTTCCAACCCGTCCCGTATCCTGGGACATCCGATGGCCCGTTTTGGCTAATCGAGCGTCTTTTCGTTGTGCCCCAGTGCCTTTCGCGGATCTTCCGGTGAATCGATGACGGCGGGTGAGCGGGCCCGCCCCGGATGGCCCAAGGCGGCACCGGTCCGGGAATGAAAAGGACCATTCCGGTCGCGGGGCAGCCTCGCTAATTAGGCCGCACCGGTGAGTGGCCCGAATTCCACCCCCGCCGTCGCGTGAAAGCGCTTCCCCGATCTTGTGACGTTGTCGCCGCCGCGATTAGCGTGCTGACACCCCCATCGGAAGGAGCTCGATGAGCGTGTACCTGGCCGGACTCGGATGGGTGGTCGGCGCGATGGTCGCCGGCGCCCTCATCGCCTTCCTCGTCCGCAAGTACGGGCTCGACGAGGGGCGGATGGACAACAACGACGCCGCCGGCCAGGCGTTCACGATCGTCGGCGGGCTGCACGCGGTCGTGGTCGCGTTCGTGCTGATCTCGCTGTTCGACGCCGCCGACACGGCCAGGGACAACGCGTACGAGGAAGCGCAGGCCGTGGTGGCCGTGGCGTGGGACGCCGACTCGCTGCCCGAGCCCGCGAAAACCGACGTGCCCGTGCTGGCCAGGCAATACGCCGACACCGTGGTGCGCCAGGAATGGCCGCGGCTGCAGGACGGCGGGCCGATGCCCGACGGGGGCTGGTCGCTGGTGCAGCGGATGCGGGAGTCGCTCGACGCCACCGACCTGCCCGACGACGACTGGCTGGTCAACCGCAAGACCGACGCGGGCGAACAGCTCGTGAAGATCTACGAGCAGCGCCAAGCCCGGCTGAACTCGGTGCGGGACAACCACATCGGCGCCGTGGTGTGGTTCGTGCTCATCGCCGGCAGTGTGATCTTCGTGTTGCTGCCCAACCTGTTCGGCGGTACCAAACAGCTCACGCACATCATCATCGTGTCCACCCTGGCCGCCACCACGACCCTGCTGCTGTTCGCGATCTTCCAGCTGCAGAACCCGTTCGCCGGCGGGTCGAAACTCGGCCCGGACGCGTTCGAGCAGGCCATCACCCGGCTGAGCTGATGCGCGGGACGCGGGCGGCACGGTTGTGCACGGTGGTTCTGCTGACGACGTTGACCACGCTCGCGCCGAGCGCTTCGGCTGCGGGGGCCAGATGCGTCGCCTTGCAGGTAAGGAGTTTCTCGACCCAATCGTCTATTGTGGACAGAACTGAGTATCCGGAGGTCGCGAGCACGAAACTCGGCAGGATCCCCTACCAGCTCAACGCACTCGGCTACGCGCGCGGCCAGGATCTGGCGTACGGGATGTCCTCGGCCGGGCACGTGGTGAGCCTCGACAGGCGTGGCACGGCCAAGGACCTCGGCCCCTTGCACGGCTCGGTGCGAAGCGATTTCTCGTCGGCGACGGCCGGTGCCGTCTCCGGAAACCTTTGGTACGTCAAGGCTGGCCGCGTTCTGTACATAGTGGACATCGACCCGTCCGGTGATTTTCTCGGCGTGCGCCAGGCGATCACGCTCGGGCCGCTCGCGGCGCGCGTGGACGACTTCGACTTCGATCCCGCCGGCGGGCTGCTCTACGGCGTGGCGTCGGTGGCCTTCGACGGCGGCGTGGTCGTGACGATCGACCCGCGCAGCGGCGTCGTGCGGCGGCTGTCGTGGCCCGCGCTGCCGTTCAGTCCTGCATACGGCGCCGTGGTTCGTTCCCCGGACGGCGCGCTTTACGTGACGGCGAACCAGAACCGCGGCCGGAGCCGGGTGTACCGGGCGACGAGCACGTCGGTGACCGAGCTGGCCGCCGGCCTGCCCGCCACGAACACGGACGCCGCCGGATGCCTCGGCGCGCTTCCCCTTCCCCCGGCGC
>NZ_VMNW02000154.1 GCF_007713735.2 Amycolatopsis acidicola
CCATCGGGAGAGGTCACCGCCCCACCCCACCCTCGCCGCCGCCGGGAAGCCTCCCGCGCGCCACCGGGAACGGTCACCAGCCCACTTTCCCCTTGCCGCCGACCAGGGATTTCGCGATCACCGTGCGCATGATGTCGCTCGTGCCCTCGCCGATCGTCATCAGGATCGAATCCCGGTACAGCCGCTCGATCTCGAACTCGGCCGAATAGCCGTACCCGCCGTGCACCCGCATCGAGTCCTGCGCGGCCTGCAGCGCGACCTCGGAGGCGAACAGTTTCGCCATCCCGGTCTGCAGGTCCGAGCGCTCCCCCTCGTCGAGCCGGGTCGCGGCCCAGTAGGTCAGCAGCCGCGCGGCCTGCAGCTGGGTGGCGGTCTCGGCGAGCCGGATCTGGATGGCCTGGAAGTCCGCGATCGGCTTGCCGAACGCCTGCCGTTCCTTCGAATACGCGAGCGCTTCGTCGTAGGCGCGCTGCGCGATGCCGAGGCTGCGGCCGGCGATGTTGAGCCTGCCCACCTCCAGCGCGGAGAGCACCTGCTGCATCCCGCGGCCCTCGGTCCCGCCGAGCAGGTTCGCGGCGGGCACGCGGACGTCCTCGAAGACGACCTCACACGACTCGGTCCCCTTGTAGCCGAGCTTCGGGATGTCTTTGGTGACCCGGAAACCGGGCGTTCCGGCGTCCACCAGGAGCACGCTCATGCCCTTGTGCGCCGGCGTGGCCGCGCGGTCGGTCTTGACCAGCACCGGCAGCGGGTCGGCGTAGCGCGCGTTGGTGATCCACATCTTCGCGCCGTTGACGACGTACTCGTCGCCGTCGCGGATGGCGGTGGTGCGGATGCCCTGCAGATCGGTGCCCGCGTCCGGTTCGGTCAGCGCGATCCCGGTGCGCCGCTGCCCGGTGGCCAGCTCCGGCAGGTACCGTTGTTTCTGTTCCGCCGTCCCGTGTTTGGCCAGCATCCAGCAGGAAAGCGAGTGGCTGCCGAGAATCCCGGCGACCCCCATCCAGCCGCGCGCGATCTCCTCGAACATCAGCGTGAACGAGGTGAAGTCCGCGTCCGCGCCGCCGTATTCCTCCGGGATCATCAGCCCGAACAGGCCGAGCGTCTTCATCTGCTCGACGATTTCGGTGGGATACCGCCCCTCGTGCTCCCATTCCCGCGCGACGGGCACGATTTCCTTGTCGACGAAGGCCCGCAGCGCCTCGCGGAACTGCTCCTGGTCGCCGGTGAGCTTGAAGTCCATCAGTCGTTCTCCTGGGTGCCGAACGCGCCGTCGCGGGTCAGTTCGCCGAACTCCCCGGCGCCGGTGCCGAGAAGATCCGCGAGGATGCTTTCCGTGTGCTCGCCCAAAAACGGGGCGCGCGTATGCTCTGTGCGCGGCTCACCCGCGCGTACCGGCGAGGCAACCTGGTGCACAGTGCCGAAACGCGGGTGTTCGGTGCGCACGATCATCCCGCGCTCGAGCGTGTGTTCCTCGGTGAGCGCCTGCGGGACGGTGTTGATCGGCGCGCACGGCACGCCGCCGTCCTCCAGCAGCGGGATCCACTCCGCCGTGGGCCTGCGCGCCAGCTCCGTTTCGATGAGCTTCACGCATTCCGCCGAGTTCTCGTACCGCGCGGCGGGCGTCGCGAAACGGCCCTCGCCCGCCCATGCCGGGGATCCCATCGCGACCACGAAACGCTCCCAGAACTTCTGCTTGGCGCAGCCGATCACGATCCACGAGTCGGCGGTCGGAAAAGCCTGGAACGGCACGAGGCTCGGGTGCGCGGAATGGTGCGTACGCCGCGGTTCGAACCCGCGGTTGAGGTGCCAGGTCGCCAGGTACGTCAGCATCCCGATCGCGGTGTCGTACAGGCTGACGTCGCAGTCCATGCCGACTCCGTCGCGCCGCGCGGCGTGGATCGCCGACACCATCGAAAGCGCCGCGACGATCCCACCGGAATAGTCCACCATGGACAGTCCGGACTTCGTGGGCGGGCCGTCCGGCTCACCCGTCACCGACATCCAGCCCGCGAGGCCCTGCAGCATGTAGTCGTAGCCGGGCTGCTTGCTGCGAGGGCCGGTCATGCCGTAGCCGGACAGCGAGCAGCACACGATCCGCGGGTTGAGGTGCTTGAGGTCGTCGTAGCGGATGCGCATCTTCTCCGGCACGTCGCCGCGCAGGTTCGAGTACACCGCGTCGCTCACCGCCACCAGCCGCTCGAAAACCTCGCGCCCGCGAGGGTTTCCCAGATCCAGCACCATCGAACGCTTGTTGCGGTTGAACGCCTCGAAGAAGAGTGAGTCGCCGTCCTCGGCGTAGGGCGGGGTGTGCCTGCCGACGTCCCCGCCGAAACGCGGGTCCTCGATCTTGATCACCTCGGCGCCCAGGTCGGCGAGGTGCACCGAGCCGAACGGGCCGGCGCCGTACTGCTCCAGCGAGAGGATCTTCAGGTCCCGCAAGGGAAGTGGCCGGTTCATGCGGACTCCGCCCCCAGCGTCAGCGGGCCGTTCTTGGCCTCCGGGAAGGAATGGATCTCACCCGCCGCGGACTTCTTGTAGACCAGCACGGTGCGGTCGAAGGACAGGCATTCGTCGCCCTCGGCGTTCAGCCCCCGGGTGTGCACGTTGACCAGCCCCGCGTACGGCTTGGACGCCGACTCGCGTTTGCCGGTGCAGATCGACTCGCCGTAGAGGGTGTCCCCGACGAACACCGGGTGCGTGAGCTTGACGTCGGTCAGCTCCAGGTTCGCCACGGCGCGCTGGCTCACGTCCGAGACGCTCTGCCCGATCAGCATCGCGATGGTCAGCCCGGAGTTCACGATGACCTTCCCGAACGGGGTCTTCGAGGCGTAGTTCGCGTCGAAATGCGCGGGATGCGTGTTCATCGTGAGCAGGGTGAACCACGTGTTGTCGGCCTCGCTGATGGTGCGTCCCAGCGGATGCCGGTAGACGTCGCCGACGGTGAACTCCTCGTAGAACCGGCCCTGCCCGGCCTCGTGCACAGCCACCCGGCCGCCACCTCCTCGTGTCGTCGTTCCGGACCCGAGTATGCGCCCCCGGGCACCTCCTCCGCAATACGTCTGACATTTTGCCAGCCTGGCCGATACCCCCTCGGCGGGCCCGCGCTCTACGCTGAACCGATGAGCGAGAAGAGCGCCGGGACCGGGCTGCGCGTCCAGCGCGTGCAGGCCGCCTACCGCCAGGTGGCCAACCAGCTCCGGGAGCAGATCCTCAGCGGCGCGCTGCCCACCGGCACCCGCCTACCCAGCGAGGCCGAGTTGTGCACGCTGTTCGGCGTCAGCCGCAGCACGGTGCGCGAGGCGCTGCGCCTGCTCGCGAGCCAGCAGCTGATCGACACCACGCGCGGGGTTTCCGGCGGCAGCTTCGTCGCGGCACCGGACGCCGACACGGTGGCCGACAACCTCGGCGGCACGCTCGGATTGCTGGTCAACGCCAACAACCTGAGCGTGGACAACCTCGTGGAAGCGCGGCTGATGATCGAGCCGGCCGCGGCGCGGCTGGCGTCCGAGCGCGCGGAGGCGGCCGATCTCGCCGCCCTGCGCGACACCATGGACCAGACGTCGAAGCTCGATCCGGCCACGGGGTTCGTGCTGCACTGGGATTTCCACACCACGCTCGTGTCGATCACCGGGAATCCCTTGCTGCGCTTGATGTGCGGGCCGGTGAACCTCGTACTGCGGTCCCGGCTGCACCGCGAGCGGGTCGCGGCGAGCAGGTGGGCGGAGATCGACCACGACCACGAGGACATCTACGCGGCGGTGGCCGACCGCGACGGCGAAGCGGCGGAACGGCTCACCCGCGAGCACCTGGTCGCGCTGCGCCCGCTGTACGAGCGGATGAAGGCCGGCACGGAAAACGTCTGAACTTTTCCTTGCCAGCCCGCCGCCCGGCTTGCAGACTGGGGTGGCGGGGCGCCGTGCGCTCCCGTGGGTCATCAACGCCGAGCCCCTGAGGAGGAGCCCATGCCGTCTCCCGCCATCGCGGACCACATCGGTGAGTTCGCCGCCGGAACCGGTCCCGCGGACATCCCCGCCGAAGTGGTGGAACGGGCGCGGCACCTCGCCCTCGACTCGGTCGGCGTCGCGCTCGCCGCCGGTCGCGAGGAGTTCACCGCCAGGGCGCGGCGGGCGCTGGCCCGGCTCGGTACGGGCGACCAGCCGGTGATCGGCCTGCCGGACCGCCTCGCCCCGCGCGAAGCCGCGATGCTCAACGCGGTTCTGGTGCACGGCCTGGACTTCGACGACACGCACACCGGCGCGGTCACGCACGTTTCCACCACCGCGCTGCCCACGGCCCTGGCCGCGGCGATCCAGCACCGGCGCTCGGAGGCCGATCTCCTCACCGCGTACATCCTCGGTGTGGAGATCAGCGCCCGCGTCGGCAAGGTCGCGCGCGGCGGTTTCCACGACGCCGGCTTCCACCCGACCGGGGTGGCCGGCGCGTTCGGATCGGCCGTGGCCGCGGCCAAGCTCGCCGGCCTGTCGGCGCCGGAAATCACGGCGGCGCAACAGGTCGTGGGCTCGATGGCGTCTGGGATCTTGGAGTTCCTCGAAGAAGGCGCATGGACGAAACGGCTGCACCCCGGCTGGGCGGCGAACGCGGCGCTGACGGCCACGGCGTTCGCGGCCGAGGACTGGCCCGGCCCGCCCGCGGTCTACGAAGGCCGCTACGGCCTCTACGCCACCCACCTGCAGCACCGTGACTGGAATGCCGAAGAGCTGCTGAGCGACCTCGGCACGCGCTGGGAGTTGCTGGAGACAGCGGTGAAGCCGTACCCCTCCTGCCATTTCACGCACGCCTTCGCAGACGCCGTGCTCGCGCTGCGCGCGGAGGCCGGGTTCGGGCCCGCCGACGTCGAGCGGATCCGCTGCCTCATCCACCCGACCCCGGGCGCCGTCGTGTGCGAGCCGATCGACCGCAAACGCCGCCCGCAGGACGATTACGACGCCAAGTTCAGCCTGCCGTACATCGCGGCGGCCTGCGTCACCCGCGGCAGGCTCACGCTCGACGAGTTCACCGACGATGCGTTGAAGGACGCGGAAACCCTGCGCCTCGCCCAGCTGGTGGACATCGACGACGACCCGGAAAGCCGCTTCCCGCAAGCATATTCGGCCGCGGTCGAGATCAGCCTGCGCGACGGCCGGAAGCTCTTCCACCGCGAGTCCGTCAACCGCGGCCATTCCGAGCGGCCACTGTCGCATGAGGACATTCGCGAGAAGTTCGCGCTGAACGCCGGCGCACGCGGCGAAAGCGTGCGGCCGCTGGTGCTCGCGCTCGGCGAAAACGGGGACGCGCGCGCGTTCGCCGAATCGCTCGCTGCCTGAATTCCTTTTCTCCCCGCGGAAAACCGGAGGCGGTACCCCCATGCCCGAAACAGCCCGCGCGAGTTCCCTCGGCGGAAAACCCCTGTCCCCCGCGCGCATCGCCACCTCGTCGATGATCGGCACGATGGTGGAGATCTTCGACTTCATCGTCTACGCCTTCATGGCGGCGCTCGTGTTCGCCCCGTTGTTCTTCCCGGCGGTGTCGCCGTGGATCGGCACGCTGGCGGCGCTCGGCACGCACGCCGTCGCGTTCGGCATGCGGCCGCTGGGCGCGCTGCTGTTCGGCTGGATCGGCGACACCCGCGGCCGCCGCGTGGCCCTGCTGGGCTCGATGGTCCTGATGGGCGTCGCCACGGTGGCGATCGGCGCGCTGCCGACGTTCGCCACCGCCGGGCTGTGGGCGCCGGTGCTGCTCGTGGTTTTCCGGATGCTGCAAGGCCTCGCGGTCGGTGGCGAATGGGGTGGCGCGGTGCTGGTCGCCGTCGAGCACGCGCCGAAACGGCGGCGTTCGCTGTACGGCTCGTTCGTGCAATTGGGCACGGTGCTCGGGATCGGCGTGGCCAGCGCGGTGATCCTGCTGGTGAACACCGCGGTCAGCGCGCACACCTTCCAGGCGTGGGCCTGGCGCGTGCCGTTCCTGGCCAGCGCGTTGCTCGTGGTGCTCGGCGTCGTGCTGCGCAAGCGCCTGGAGGAAACCCCGGAGTTCGTCGCGGAACTGGCGGCGCACGAGGCGGAAACCGGTGCGCGGCCAAAGGTCCGCACGGTCTTCCGCGACGACTGGCGCGCGCTGATCGCCGGTTCGCTGATGTGGTCGGCGCCGTGCTCGTTCCTGTACGTGCTGATGACGGGGCTCGTGGCGTACACCAAGGCCTACGTGCCCGGGCTGAGCAGCACCGACGTGCAACTCGGGTTGCTGGTCACGTCGGTGGTGCTCGCCGGGCTGACGGTGTTCTTCGCCGTGCGGGCGGATTCCTGGGGCCGGGAGCGGCTGGTGCTGTGGTCGGGCGCGCTGCTGATCGTGTGGGCGTTCCCGGCTTTCCGGCTGATCGACACCGGCGGTTTCGGGCCGATGCTGATCGCGATGCTCGTCGGGAGCGTGTGCTACGCGGCGTTCAACGGGGCGGTGCCGTCGCTGATGGCGGACCTGTTCCCGGTCGCGTCGCGCTACACCGGGTGCGGGCTCTGCATCGCCTTCGGCACCGCCGTCGCGGGCGGCATCGTCCCCATCGGCGGCCTCGCACTGGCCGGCGAATTCGGCGGTTCGTCCGTGCCGCTGTCGCTCACGCTGGTGCTGTGCGGCGTGCTGACCGTGGCGGGCGTCGGCATGTCCCGCCGTCGCCCGGCCATGGCGGGACATCCCACTGCCCGCCACAGCCGGACCGTCTAGCCGCTGGGAAGGGCGGGATCGCCTACCTGCTGGAGACCCACTCTCACCCCGTAAACACCCCGATCCCGTTCGCCACGGCGCGTTCCGCGCCATCCGACGGCAGGTTCCGCACGGTCGGCGCCTGACCGGGGTCGGCGACGGCCATCGTGGTCGAGCCTCCGCCGTCGAGGTTCACCGCGACCGCCGCGCCGTGGGAGCGCAGGATGTCCGCCATCTCGGCCACCGTCGCCCCGACGCTCGCGCCCCGGCCGTCCACAGCCAGCAGGTACGCGGTCCGCCCGTCCGCGCTCGCCCCGGCCGCCGTGCGCGGCGCGAGCGTCGTCGCGTCAAGGCCCGCGAGCGGCTGACCTCCTTGCAGAATCGGGAATCCCCCGACAGCGAACTCGAACGACGGCGCCCGCTCGGCCACCAGTTTCGTGCCCACCGCCACCCGGTCGCCCACCTTCAGCTGCCTCAGCTCGGCCGCGCCCTGCTCGCGCCCCAGCAACACCGTGGTCCCTGGTGCGATCTCCCCCGCGCCCGGCGCCGCCGACTCCGCGGTCACCACCCCGTCGCGCACGACGACCTCTTCGATGTCCGTGGTACAGCCCGCCGAACGGTCCGTGTCCGTGCCGCAGGCCGCGCGGGCGCGGGAAACCTCGCCCCAGTCATGGGTGTAGGCGCCGATCCCGCCCACCGGCAGCGCGTACTGGTTCAGCCCCTCGATGCCGAACCGGCCCCGCGCCGACGACACCGCGCCTTTCAAGTCCACTGTGGACACCCGGGCGCGGCGGTCGGCGCCCGCCCCGAACACGATCTTCGTGGTGGCCCCGGCCGGCATCGCGGGCCCGAATCGCTGCCCGTCCGGCACCGCGAACTTCACGTCGCGCCCGTCCGCGATCTCGGGCCCCACCGAAGACCCGGTCGGCGGCACGCCCACGTGAGTCTCGCTGATGTTGAAGAAGTCCCCGTTCACCCCGGCCACGGCGTGCTGCGCGGCGGCCATCTCGGCCACGCCCTCGCGCTCCGCCACGTCTTCCGGGTGCAGCAGGCCGAGCCGGACCCGCGGGTTCGCCAGATCGACCTGGACGAGGTAGGCGACCACCGAACCGTGCGCGGTGGTCAAAGTGAGCTTCTGGTACGAAAAACCCGTGCCCGCAGCCGAAGCGGCAGGCGCGAGGAGAACGGTCAGCAGGAACGCCGCGGCCAGCGCGGACAGACGGCGGAACGGCATCGGAGGCCCCCAAGGCTCGGCTCGGGCCACCCGATCATGCCGCGGTGAACAGAACCCCGACTCGGGGTGAACTCACACCCCGGTGATCTGCGCGATGATCCCGTCGAGGTCGAGCAGGTCGCTCTCCGAGCCGAACGGCACCGACCGCGCGCTCGCCCGGACGAAGTTCTCCACCTCTTCGCGCCCGAGCTCGACGATCGCGTACCCGTCCGGCGACTCCAGCTCGATGATCAGCATCTCGTCGGTGAACGCCAGATCCGGGCGGACCCGCACGTCCCCGAGCCCGGCGGGTTCGCGCAGTCCCTCGGCCAGCAGGTCGCGGGCGAAGGACCAGTCGATCCACCGGCCGCCCTGGGTGCGGAAGGCCAGCGTGACCACGTAGGGATCGCTGGGCGTGTAGCACCAGCGCGCGAACACCGGCGTCCGGCATCCGTTCAGGGTCACGAACTGGTGTTGTTCCACGACGTCGGTCTGCACGGCCGTCCTCCCCTGCTTCGCGAGGCTGTACGTGGGGTAGACGCCAGACGGACGCGGGTGTTACGCGATTCGGGGGTGAATTTTCGGGCGCCGATCGCCGTGTGCACGATAGGGCGCGTGCCCCGTGACGACATCGCCGACGCCGAGACCGGCCCGATCCGCCGCATCCCGGCCGAAAGCCCGCCGCCACGCCGACGGGCGCCGCAGCGCGGGCCCGGCCAGCGGAAACCCGCCGCGCGGAAGCCGGAGCCGCGGAAACCGGCCGCGGCGAAGGAGCCACCGGCGGGGCACGGGCATGGACATGGCCACGGCCCCGCCGCCCCGGCGTCGCGCAGGGTGCGCCTGCTGCTGGCCTGGCTACTCGGCCCGCTCGCCCTGGTCACGGTGGTCGCCGCGTTCGTGCTCTACCCGTGGGGTCAGGCAAAACCGGCGTCCGCCTACAACCAGGGCACCCCGGTGCACGGCACGATCAGCACCGCCTCCAGCGGCCCGTGCCTCGCGCCCGGCCAGGTGCAGGTGGGCGGCCAGGGGCCCGACGACTCGAAACCCTGCCTGACCACCGACGTCAAGCTCACCGACAGTGCCGCGGAGGGCTCGACCATCCGGCTCGTGGTGCCGATCGAGCCGAGCACCCCGCGGTTCAGCAGCGGCGACAAGGTGGTGCTCGCCTACAACGGCGGCGACGTCAAGGATTCCGCGTCGTACCAGATCGTCGACTTCCAGCGCGGGCTGCCGCTGGCGCTGCTCGCCGCGCTGTTCGCCATCGCCGTGGTGGTGCTGGGCCGGTGGCAGGGCCTGGCCGCGCTCGGCGCGCTGGTGCTCAGCTTCGTCGTGCTCGTGCTGTTCGTGCTGCCCGCGATCCTCGCCGGGGAGAACCCGCTGCTGGTCGCGATCGTCGGCGCGGGCCTGATCATGTTCATCGCGCTGTACATGACGCACGGGTTGTCGGCGCGAACGTCGGTGGCGGTGCTGGGCACCATCGTGAGCCTCGCGCTGATCGGGGTGCTGTCGGTGATCTTCGCCGCCGCGGCGTCGCTCACCGGGCTCGACGACAGCACGTCGACCCTCATCGGTTCGCTCGGGCACGGCATCGACGGGCGCGGGCTGCTGCTGGCGGGGATCGTGATCGGCGCGCTCGGTGTGCTCGACGACATCACGGTCACGCAGACCAGTTCGGTGTGGGAGCTGCGTCGCGCCAACCCCGACCTCAACTGGCGCGAGCTGTATCGCTCGGGGCAGCGGATCGGGCGTGATCACGTGGGCTCGGCGGTGAACACCCTCGTGATGGCCTACGCCGGCGCGGCGCTGCCGGTGATGCTGTACTCGTCGATCTCCGGCGTCGGGCTGAGCGCGATCCTCGGTTCGCAGGACGTGGCCGAGGAGATCGTGCGGACGCTTGCCGGAAGCGTCGGGATCGTGGCGGCCGTCCCGGTCACCACGGCGCTCGCGGCATTGATCGCGAGCCGTGAAGACGTCCTTGCGAGCCCCAAGAGTCACAGGAGTAAGCAGCAGTAACAGTCACGGGACCCGGTGCTGGCCTTGGGGGTGGGTGTGGGGTACGAAGGCCCCGCAAGCGAACGGAGGGGCCCGCATGGATTTCGCGCTGCCGCGGCACCTGTCCCGCGCCGCCCGCACCACGGTGAAGGCCGTCCGGAGCCTGCCGAGGCTGACCACGGTGCTCACGGAACTACGCGACGCCGTCCAGCAGATCGAACGGCTCGCGACCTTCGCCGCACAGGAACTGCCCGAAGTGGTCTACCAGCTGGAGTCGATCCGCGGCCAGCTGACCGCCCTCGAACGCCGCCTGACGCCCGGCTCGCCCCATGAAGAAGTGATGGCGAACGGAGATTCGGCCGAGCCACACGACAAGCCGATTACGAACGGCCACCCGGCTGAGGCGCGCCGCTGAGTCGAGGCGCGCCACTCAGTCGAGCCCTGCGATGAAGCGACCGCGAATCGCCACCCGACCGAGGCGCCCCACTCAATCCAGCCGCGCGACGAAACGACCGCGAAATCGCCACCCCGCTGAGCCGCCCCACTCAATCCAGCCGCGCGACGAAACGACTCACCGCATCCATCGTGAACCGCTGCGCGAAACGGCCCGACGAAGCCACCGACGCCAACCGACACAACGGCCGACCCGCCGCGCCGTCGCCGCGCGCTTGGAATCCGACACAGTAGTTGTGCCACACCCCCGCGAACAGCACCCCGCAACCGCCCCACTCAATCCAACCGCGCCACAAAACGACTCACCGCATCCATCGTGAACCGCTGCGCGAAACGACCCGACGGAGCCGCCGACGCCAACCGATACAACGGCCGATCCGCCGCGCCATCGCCACGGGCTTGGAATCCGACACAGTAGTTGTGCCACACCCCCGCGAACAGCACCCCGCGCCACTCAATCCAACCGCGCCACAAAACGACTCACCGCATCCATCGTGAACCGCTGCGCGAAACGGCCCGACGGAGCCGCCGACGCCAACCGATACAAGGGGCGATCGGCCGCGCCATCGCCGCGGGCCTCGGACTTCAGTTGTGCCACCAGGAGTTCCGAGAACACCATCCCGTTGGCCTCGATGTTGTTCATCAGCGCGTTCGCGAGCCGGCGCAACGCCAGTACGCCCTGCTCCCGGCCACCGGTCCCGGCGTAGACGGCGAGGTCGATCTTCGCGGTCTTGCCGCGCTGGCGGGCGTTCAGCAGCAGGCTCACCGTGCGCATCCCGCGAACGTCGGTGACGAGCAGGTCGATCCGGCTCGCCTGCACGATGTCCACCCGCCGCGTGCGCCAGGTGCGCACGAGCACCGAGTTGCCTTCCAGCCACAGCCTCCGCCGGGCCGTCCACAGCACCACGTACACCAGCGGCACCGCGACCACGGCCGCGACGACGAGCCCCACGACCTGACCGCCCAGCAGCCCGCCGATGCCGCCGAACGCGGCCGCGAACAGGACCGCCCCGCACAGCCCCGAGATCATCCGCCGGCGCCGCAGCCGCGGGTCGTCCTGGTGCAGCGGAAGCCGGTCCACGCCGTTCGCCTTCGCGGGCCCCTTCTTCGCGCCGTTCTCCGGTTCGGTCACCGGGCCACCGCCAGGAACGGGTTCGCCGCGCGCTCGCGCTCGATGGTGGTCGCGGCGCCGTGCCCCGGCAGCACCACCGTGTCGTCCGGCAGCGGCAAAACCTTGTCCCGCAACGCTTCCCCGATCTGTTCCTGGTCACCGCGGCCGATCGAACCGGCGAACAGGGTGTCCCCCGTCAGCACCAGCCTGCCACCTTCGGGCGTGCCAAGGCGCAGCAGCACCGAGCCGGAAGTGTGCCCCGGCACGGGATCCACCGTCATCGCCAGCCCCGCGAAGGTCCGCTCCCCCGCCGTCAGCGGCTCGGCGGGGAAGCCGAGCAGCCCGGCGTCGCCGGGGTGGATCCACATCGGAATGTCGTGCTCCCGCACCAGGTCCGCCGCCGAAGCGACGTGGTCGGGGTGGCCGTGCGTGGCCACGATCACCTCCGGGGTCAGCTCGTGCTCCGCCAGCGCGCGGCGCACCGGGGCGGCCGCGTCCTCTCCGGGATCCACGACAACGCACCCGCGCCCCGCGGCGGTCGCGAGGAGATAACAATTCGCTTTGAACGCACCGGTGGCGAATCCGACGACGAGCACGAAACCCCACCTCCCAGTAGTGCGCCCGACCCACCC
>NZ_VMNW02000155.1 GCF_007713735.2 Amycolatopsis acidicola
TCGTGGTGTTTCGGTGGTCATGGCGGCGGGGAAACGCCCGGTCCCATTCCGAACCCGGAAGCTAAGCCCGCCAGCGCCGATGGTACTGCAACCGAAGGGTTGTGGGAGAGTAGGACACCGCCGAACTAAAATTGAGGAGCCCCGGGGCTTCGGTCGAGAATGGCTTAAATTCTCCCGAAGCTCCGGGGTTTTTCTATGCCCGCGAAACCCCGCCCGCGAAAACCTTGCTCGCGAAAACCGAGGGCCCCAGCGCATCGCGCCGGGGCCCTTCGTCCTACGCCGGAGCCGAAGTCAGCTCCTCGATCTCCGCGCGCAAACTCGACAGCCGCTCGCTCGCCGACGCACGCGTCCGCTCCAGCGAATCGGCCACCGTGGCCGTCACCTGCAGATAACTCTTCAGCTTCGGCTCCGTGCCAGACGGGCGGATCACCACCCGCACACCCTCACCGGTGATCCGCAAGGCATCGGTCTCCGGCAGCAGATCCTCCGTCGAAACCTCGACGCCGGCCAGCCGACGCGGCGGCGCGGCACGCAGCGCGGACATCACCTTCGCACGCACACTCAAATCCGTGACACGCAACGAAAACTGATCCGTCAGGTGCACGCCGTGCCGGAGCGACAGCTCATCCAACACCTCCAGCGCGGATCGTCCGGCTTCCTTCAGCGTCGCAACAAAGTCACACACCACCACTGCCGCGGAGATCCCGTCCTTGTCCCGCACCGACTCGGGATCCACACACAAGCCCAGCGCTTCCTCGTACGCGAAGAGCAAACCGTCACCGGCGCGGGTCAGCCACTTGAAGCCCGTCAGCGTCTCCGCATAGCGGGCACCGCGCGCCGCCGCGATGGAACCCAGCATCGACGAAGAGACGATTGTCGTCGCCACCAACGGGTCAACACTGTCCGTTGTGGACAACAGGTACTCGCCCAGTAGCGCGCCGGTCTCGTCCCCGCGGAACATCCGCCAAGTACCGTCCCGGCCCGGCACACCGACAGCACAGCGGTCCGCGTCCGGGTCCAATGCGATGGCGATGTCCGCCTGTACCCGGGAAGCCAAGGCCAGCAACAGATCAGTCGCGCCCGGCTCCTCTGGGTTCGGGAACGAGACCGTCGGGAAGTCCGGGTCCGGCGTCGACTGTTCGGGCACCAAGTGCACATCGGTGAACCCGGCGCGGCCCAGCGCCGCGACAAGCACCTCAGCGCCCACCCCATGCAGCGCAGTGGCCGCGACACGCAACTCCCGGCCCGAACCGCGGGGCAACTGCCCGGCACGGGCCAGGTACGCGTCCAGCAGCTCGTCCCCGACCACCCGGAAACCCTTACTGCGCGGCACACTCACCGCTCCGGGCGCGGCGGCGATCGCGCTTTCGATCTCCCCATCGGACGGCGGCACGATCTGCCGGCCGCTGTCGTCGTAGAGCTTGTAGCCGTTGTCGGCCGGCGGATTGTGCGAAGCGGTCACCTGGATGCCGGCCACCGCGCCCAGGTGCTTCACGGCGAAAGCCAGCACCGGCGTCGGCAACGGGCCGGGCAGCAGCCGGGCGTCGAAGCCCGCGGCAGCCAGGACTTCCGTTGCCGCGTGGGCGAAATCCTCCGACCCGTGCCGGGCATCGCGCCCGACGACCACCACACCGCCGGCCTTCCCGTGCCGGCCGAGCCATTCCGCGACACCCGCCGTCGTCCGGACGACGACCGCGGTGTTCATCCCGTTCGGCCCGGCGCGCACCGGACCGCGCAGCCCGGCCGTGCCGAACTCCAGTGGACCGTTCATCCTGTCCACCAGTTCGGCCACCGCGCCGGGGCGACCGCCCATCGCGTCGGCGAGGATCGCCTGCAACTCCTTGCGGCTCCCCGCGTCCACGTCATCGGCGATCCAGCGGAAAGCGCTTTCCCGCAGCATGGCCGTCAGCCGCGGCCGGTCGTCAGGCACGGGCCACCAGTTCGCGCAGCAGGGTGCCCATCGCGTGCGCGGACGCGCGCCCGGCTTCGAGCACTTCCTCGTGGTTCAGCGGTTCACCGGTCATCCCGGCCGCCAGATTGGTCACCAGCGACAGCCCGAACACCTCGACCCCGGCCGCCCTGGCGGCGATCGCCTCCAGCACCGTGGACATGCCCACCAGGTCCGCGCCCATCGTGCGCAGCATCCGGATCTCCGCCGGGGTCTCGAAATGCGGGCCGGGCAGCCCGGCGTACACGCCCTCCTCCAGCGACGGGTCGATCTCCTTCGCGAGCTTGCGCAGCCGTGGCGAGTACAGGTCGACCAGGTCGACGAAGTTCGCCCCGACGATCGGCGAAGTCGCGGTCAGGTTCAGGTGGTCGGAGATGAGCACCGGCTGCCCGACGCGGAAACCCTCGCGCAGGCCACCGGCGGCGTTGGTCAGCAGCACCGTCTTCGCCCCGGCGGCGGCCGCCGTGCGCACGTTGTGCACGACGCGGCCGATGCCCTTGCCCTCGTACAGGTGGGTGCGCCCGAGCAGCACCAGCGCCCGCTTCCCGTCGACGTCGATGGAGCGCACCGTGCCGCCGTGCCCGACCGCTTCCGGCTTCTCGAAGCCCGGCAGATCCTCGAGCGGGATCTCCGCCTCGTCGGTGCCGATGACGTCGGCCGCCGGCCGCCAGCCGGAACCGAGCACCACCGCGATCTCGTGCCGCTCGACCCCGGTCCGCTCGGCGATGGCGGCCGCCGCGGCGCCTGCCACGTCCTGTTCACTCATGCGCCGAGCCTACTGCGCCGTTCGTGACCGATCCGACTACAGCCGCGGCGTCAGCCCGCGAGTTTGAACGTGGGCGCGATCCGTTGCCACAGCTCGGTTTTCGCGGTGTTCTCCTGTTCGGTCGGCACGGTGACGCTGACCGCCCACAGGCTGGTGCCGGATTTGAAGATCTGCGCGAACGTCGTCCGGCTGACCTTGTTGCCCGCGGTTCCCGTGTCGAAGGTCCGGTACGTCATCGCGATCCCGTCGCGACCGTCCTTCAGACTGTCCGAGTCGGTCTGGGTGAACGAGCCGGGCCCTCGGCTGTTGGACAGGCCCCTCACGTACTGCTCGATGCTGTAGTTCGGGAAGTACCCGGAAATGTGGTCCACCGCGAGCATCTGCGAGCCGTCCGGCGAAACCCAGCGCACGAGCGTCGATGGCGGCAGGTTGTCGCCGACCCCGGTGCCCGTGAAACGCGTCCAGTCCGAGGGCACGTCCACGGTGAAGGTGGCGGCCTTGTCGCCCTTCACGTTCGAGGCGTCGCCGGTGCGGGTTTCGAACCGCGTCGGCGCCGGCTCCGTCAGCGCCCCTTGGTTCGTCTGCTGCGGCGGCTTGATCGACTCGGCGCCGATGACGCGCGCGGCCACGAACCCACCCGCCGCCGAGGCCAGGAACAGCAGGATGGACACGCTGATCAGGACGGCCGTGGCGGTGACCCCGCGACCGGAAGACGCCGCGGCCGGAGTCGGCGCGGGCGGTGGCGGAGGCTGCACGGGCGGGCGCGCGGTCGAGCCTGTCGTGGTGGGACGGGCCGTGGAGCCCGTCATGAACGGCAGCGGGCCCGGTTCCGCCGCCAGCTCCTGGCTCGCCTCGCCGGACTGCGCCGCGAGCGGTGGCGCGGCGGGCGCGATCTCCCTGGTGTCGGTGGCCTGGGCGCGCCGGCCCGCGGCCTGGCTGAACATTTCGGCGGCGAACAGCACCCGCGGCGCCGTCTTGACCATCGGGTACAGCTGCTGGCGGACCGCGCGCAAGGGCATCCGGTCGCGCGGTTCCTTCGCCATCAGGCCGGTGATCACGGCGGCGAGCGGGCCGGGCGTCGGCCGCGGCACCTCGCCCTTGACCACCTTGCCCATCGTCTCCATCGGGTCGCCGTCCGCGTCGTACGGCGGGTGCCCCTCGACGGCGTTGAACAGCGTGGCGCCGAGCCCCCACAGGTCCGCGCCAGGGGTGACGGCTTTGCCGGAGGCGACTTCCGGCGACATGTACGCCGGCGAGCCGAGCGTCATCCCGGTGCGGGTCATGGTCGCTTCGGAGACGTTCCGCGCGATGCCGAAGTCGGTCAGCTTGATCCGGCCGTCCTCCGCGACGAGCACGTTGCCCGGCTTGACGTCACGGTGGGTGATGCCCGCGTCGTGCGCGGCCTCCAATGCGGCGGCCACGGCGTCACCCACCGCAGCGGCCTGCTCCACCGAGAGTGGGCCGTGCTCGCGGATCAGCTCGGCGAGGCTGTGCGACTGCAGCAGCTCCATCACCACGAACGGCTCGTCGTTCTCGCGGGCGACGTCGTGCAGGACGATCACGTTCGGGTGAGACAGCACCGCGATGGCCCTGGCCTCGCGCAGGGTACGTTCGCGCAGCTCATCGGCCTGCCCCGCGGTGACGCCAGGGGGTACTTTGATCTCCTTGACCGCGACCGGCCGCTGCAGGAACTCGTCGTAGGCCGCCCACACCGTGCCCATCGAACCGGAGCCCAGCACCGAGCTCAGCCGGTAGCGGCCGGCTACGACGCGGGGCTCTTCGCTCGCGGTGGACACCCCGACATTGTTGCGGATGCACGCGCTGTGCCTGCGGGACACCCGTACCCGCGCGGGAGATCGACCGCGAGCAGGGTCACACTCGCGCCAGTTGCGCTACTCCTACCATCGGTAGGTATGACTCAGGCTGGGACAACGGGGCCCGAGGAGCTCACGCTCGCCGCCGAGTTCGACGCGCCGACGCGCGCCGACTGGCAGCAGCTTGTGGCCGGGGTGCTCAAGAAGAGCGGGGCTTTACCGGAGGGCTTCACCGGGGATCCCGAGAGCCTGCTGACGAGCAGAACCTACGACGGCATCGAGATCCAGCCGTTGTACACCGCCGAGGACGAGGCGCCGCCCGCCGGTTTCCCGGGGCTTTCACCCTTCGTGCGCGGCGCCAAACCCGAGGGTGCGGTGGGCACCGGCTGGGACGTCCGCGTGCTGCACGCCCACCCCGACCCCGCGGTGACGAACAAGGCGGTGCTGGCCGACCTGGAGCACGGCGCCAACTCCGTGTGGCTCCGCGTCGGCGGTGACGCGCTGCCGGTGGACAAGCTGGCCGACGCGCTCAACGAGGTCTACGCCGACCTGGCGCCCGTGGTCCTCGAAGCGGGGGAGCAGTACGAAGCCGCGGCGAACGCCCTGCTCGAAGTGCTTGCCGAAAAGAACGTCCCCGACAGCGAAGTCGTCGGGACCATCGGGGCCGATCCGATCACCCTGCGCGCTCGCACCGGCAAAGCGCACGAGACCGCCAAGGCCGCCGCGCTGGCCGCACGGCTCGCGCCGAAGTACCCGAAGCTGCGCACGATCGTCGTAGATGGCCTGCCGTACCACGAAGCCGGTGGTTCCGACGCACAGGAGCTGGGCGCGGCCATCGCCGCCGGCGTCGCGTACCTGCGCGCTCTCACCGAGGCGGGCCTGAGCGTGGACGAAGCGGCCGCGCAGCTCGAGTTCCGCTTCGCCGCGACGGCGGACCAGTTCCTGACCATCGCGAAGCTGCGGGCGGCGCGCCGGATTTGGTCGCGCGTAGCCGAAGTCGCCGGTGCCGCGCCGCACGGCATGAAGCAGCACGCGGTCACGTCCACGGCGATGCTGACCCAGCGCGACCCGTGGGTGAACATGCTGCGCACCACCGTCGCCTGCTTCGCGGCGGGCGTCGGCGGAGCGGACGCGGTCACCGTCCTGCCGTTCGACGCGGCCATCGGCCAGCCCGACGTCTTCTCCCGCCGCATCGCGCGCAACACCCAGGCGATTCTGTTGGAGGAGTCCAAGCTGTCCGGCGTCATCGACCCGGCAGGTGGCTCCTGGTACGTGGAGAACCTCACCGACGCGCTGGCCAACGCCGCGTGGCGCGAGTTCACCGAGCTGGAGCGCCAGGGCGGGATCGAGGCGGCGCTGGAGTCCGGCGCGCTGGGCGAGCGGCTCGCCGCCACCTGGGCCGAGCGCTCGAAGCGGCTGGCCACCCGCAAGGACCCGATCACCGGGGTCAGCGAGTTCCCCGACCTGGCGGAGAAACCCGTCGAGCGGCCGCCGCTGCCGTCCACTGTGGATGGTGGCGGGCTGCCGAAGGTGCGGTACGCCCAGGAGTTCGAGTCGCTGCGCGACCGCTCCGACGCGCACCTCGCCGCGACGGGCGAGCGGCCCAAGGTCTTCCTCGCCACGCTCGGCCCACTCGCGTCGCACACGGCGCGGGCCATGTTCACCTCGAACCTGCTGCAGGCGGGCGGCATCGAGCCGGTCAACCCCGGCGCGGTGGAGGACCCGGTCGCGGCCTTCCGTGAAAGCGGCGCGACCGTCGCTTGCCTGTGCGGCAGCGACAAGTCCTACGCCGCGCAGGCCAACGACGTTGCGGCCGGACTGCGCGAGGCAGGGGCGAAAACCGTGCTCCTGGCCGGGAAGCCCGCCGAGTCCTACCGTGGGATCAGCGGCTACGCCTACACCGGTTGTGACGCGCTCGCCGTACTGACCAGCACCCTCGAAACGCTGGGAGTGAAGTGATGGCCATCCCCGACTTCTCCGACGTCGAACTCGGCGTGCCCGAGCCCGCGGACGCCGCGGCCTGGGCCGAGGCGCTGCACGCGAGCACCGGCAAGGGCGCCGACGCGCTGGTCTGGGAGACGCCGGAAGGCATCGGCGTCAAACCGGTGTACACCGCCGAGGATCTGTCCGATGTGGACTTCCTCGGCACGTACCCCGGCATCGCGCCGTTCCTGCGCGGGCCGTACCCGTCGATGTACGTCAACCAGCCCTGGACCATCCGCCAGTACGCCGGGTTCTCCACCGCCGAGGAGTCCAACGCCTTCTACCGCCGCAACCTCGCGGCAGGCCAGAAGGGCCTTTCCGTCGCTTTCGACCTCGCCACCCACCGCGGCTACGACTCCGACCACCCGCGCGTCGCGGGCGACGTCGGCATGGCGGGCGTGGCGATCGACTCGATCTACGACATGCGCCAGCTCTTCGACGGCATCCCGCTGGACAAGATGAGCGTGTCGATGACCATGAACGGCGCCGTGCTGCCGGTGATGGCGCTCTACATCGTGGCGGCCGAGGAACAGGGCGTGCAGCCCGAGCAGCTCGCCGGGACCATCCAGAACGACATCCTCAAAGAGTTCATGGTCCGCAACACCTACATCTACCCGCCGCAGCCCTCGATGCGGATCATCTCCGACATCTTCGGCTACACCTCGCAGCGGATGCCGCGGTTCAACTCGATCTCCATCTCCGGCTACCACATGCAGGAAGCCGGCGCGACGGCCGACCTGGAGCTGGCGTACACGCTCGCCGACGGCGTCGAGTACATCCGCGCCGGGATGGACGCCGGGCTCGGCATCGACAAGTTCGCCCCGCGGCTGTCGTTCTTCTGGGCCATCGGGATGAACTTCTTCATGGAGGTCGCCAAGATGCGCGCGGCCCGGCTGCTGTGGGCGAAACTCGTCAAGCAGTTCGAGCCCGCTTCGAGCAAGTCGCTGTCCCTGCGCACGCACTGCCAGACCTCGGGCTGGTCGCTGACCGCGCAGGACGTCTACAACAACGTCGTGCGCACCTGCGTCGAGGCGATGGCGGCCACCCAGGGGCACACGCAGTCCTTGCACACCAACGCGCTCGACGAGGCGCTGGCGCTCCCGACGGACTTCTCCGCCCGCATCGCCCGCAACACGCAGTTGTTGCTGCAGCAGGAATCCGGCACCACGCGCGTGATCGACCCGTGGGGCGGCAGCGCGTTCGTCGAGAAGCTCACCTACGACCTGGCGCGCAAGGCGTGGGGCCACATCAGCGAAGTCGAGTCCGCCGGTGGCATGGCGCGCGCGATCGACGCCGGTATCCCGAAGCTGCGCATCGAGGAGGCGGCCGCGCGCACGCAGGCGCGCATCGACTCCGGGCGGCAGCCGGTGATCGGGGTGAACAAGTACCGCGTCACCGACGAAGAGCAGATCGACGTGCTCAAAGTGGACAACGCCGGTGTCCGCGCCCAGCAGCTGGAGAAACTGCGGCGGCTGCGGGAGGAACGCGACTCCGGCGCGGTCGAGGACGCGTTGCGCCGGCTCACCGCGGCGGCCGACAGCGAGGGCAACCTGCTGGAGCTGGCCGTGGACGCGGCGCGCGCGAAGGCCACCGTCGGCGAGATCTCCGGCGCGCTGGAGAAGGTCTGGGGCCGCCACTCCGGGCAGATTCGTACGATCTCCGGGGTGTACCGGGACGAGGTCGGGAAGAGCCAGAACGTGGACAAGGCACGCGAGCGCGTCGACGCCTTCGCCGAGTCGGAGGGCCGCCGGCCGCGCATCCTGGTCGCCAAGATGGGGCAGGACGGGCACGACCGCGGCCAGAAGGTGATCGCGACGGCGTTCGCCGACCTCGGCTTCGACGTCGACGTGGGCCCGCTGTTCTCCACCCCGGCGGAGGTCGCGCGGCAGGCCATCGAGGCGGACGTGCACGTCGTCGGCGTTTCCTCGCTGGCGGCCGGCCACCTTTCGCTGGTGCCCGCGCTGCGCGAGGAGCTGGCCAAGCTCGACCGCTCCGACATCATGGTCGTGGTCGGCGGCGTGATCCCGCCGCAGGACTACGACGAGCTGCGGGCGGCGGGCGCGGCGGCGATCTTCGGCCCCGGCACCGTGATCGCGGACGCGGCGATCGACCTGCTGGACCAGCTGGAGCAGGCCTGAGTGGCGCGCGAGGTTGACGTCGCGGCGTACGTCAAGGGCGTGCTGGCGGGAGACCGCGGCACGCTTTCGAAGGCGATCACGCTCGTCGAGTCGAACCGGGCCGACCACCGGAAGCAGGCACAGGAGCTGCTGGTGGAGCTGCTGCCGCACGCCGGTGGCGCGCGGCGGGTCGGCATCACCGGCGTGCCCGGGGTCGGCAAGTCGACTTTCATCGACCAGCTCGGCACCGACCTGACCGAGGCAGGCAACCGGGTCGCGGTGCTCGCCGTCGACCCGTCGTCCACCCGCACCGGCGGGTCCATCCTCGGCGACAAGACGAGGATGGCGCGGCTGGCGGTGGACCCGTCCGCGTTCATCCGGCCCTCGCCGACGTCCGGCACGCTCGGCGGGGTCGCCCGCGCGACACGCGAAACCATCGTGCTGATGGAGGCCGCGGGCTACGACGTGGTGCTCGTGGAGACCGTCGGCGTCGGGCAGTCCGAGGTCACCGTGGCGAACATGGTCGACTGTTTCCTGTTCCTGACCCTGGCGCGCACCGGCGACCAGCTGCAGGGCATCAAGAAGGGCGTGCTCGAGCTCGCCGACGTGATCGCGGTGAACAAGGCCGACGGCGACCACGAGCGCGACGCCAAGCGCGCCGCGCGGGAGCTCGCCGGCGCGCTGCGGATGATCTACGGGCCCGACGCGTCCTGGACGCCGCCGGTGCTGACCTGCAGCGGGCTCAACGACCTCGGCCTGGACACCGTGTGGCAGCAGATCGAACGGCACCGCGCGCAACTGGCCGAGTCGGGCGAGCTCGACGCCAAGCGCAGTCAGCAGCAGGTCGATTGGACCTGGTCGATGGTGCGGGACCAGCTGCTCGGGCGGCTCGCCGAGCACCCTGGTGTGCGCGAAGTGGTGCCCGAGGTCGAAACCGCCGTCCGAAAAGGTGAATTGACGGCCACTTTGGCCGCGCAACGTATTCTGGACGCCTTCGGAGCGTGACTTGACGCAGCCCACCGGGCACACTGTTCTACCGGGTGTCGAGGGAGGCGATCGTGATGGGAAAGCTGCGCACGACGTTGGCCGCGCTGGCCACCGGCCTGCTGTGCTCACTGTCCGCGCCGGCCGCCGTGGCGGTCGCCGCCACCCCCGCCCCTGCCGTCGCCGTTTCGGCGCCGGTGGCCGGTGCCGCGCAGCCGGTCGTCGAGCAGACCACCCAGCCCGGCCCGACGATCGACCCCGCCGACAACGAGCGCGCGAACCAGCAGAAGACGAAGAGCAAGATCGTCGTCGGAGTGCTCGCCGTGGTGCTCGCCGGGATCGTGATCTGGGGTCGCAGCATCCGGGGCAAGAGGCGTAAGAAGTCCGCCGACCAGGCGAAGGGTAAGTAAACCGGTCCCCGGATACAGGTGGGCCGAAATCCTCCCTGCCGTTCAGCGCAGATCCACTACCGGCCAGCCCCGCGGCGTCCGGACGGGCGGTCCCTTGCCGGATGCATGGTGCAGGATTGCGGCAAATGGGTTACACGCTTTTTGCAAACGGAGGTTCGGTGTGACCGTGCTGGACTCACGACGGGAGATTCCCGGCGACCGCGAGAGCCGCGGCCCTGCCTCGATGGGGGCACGGGACGCGCTGATCACCGCGGACGGCGTCAGCATGGCACCTGTGACCGACCTCGGTGCGGGCAGAGGACCGTTCTGGCTGGACGACTGGCTCGAGCGCAATGGGGCCGATATCGTGGCCTGGCGCCGGCACATCCACGCCAATCCCGAGCTCTCGCGGCACGAATACGCGACCACCGAACTGATCTGCGCCGTGCTGCGCAAGGCCGGGCTGGAGCCGAAGGTGCTCCCCGGCGGCACCGGCGTGATCTGTGACGTCGGCAGCGGCCCCACCTGTGTGGCGCTGCGGGCGGACATCGACGCGTTGCCGCTGACCGAGGCGACCGGGCTGCCCTACTCGTCCACTGTGGAAGGTGCCGCGCACGCCTGCGGGCACGACGCGCACACCGCGATCCTGCTCGGCGTGGCCACGGCGCTCGCGTCCGCGCCCGAGCTGCCGGGCCGTGTCCGGCTGATCTTCCAGCCCGCGGAGGAGGTCATGCCCGGCGGCGCGCTGGACGTGATCAACGCCGGTGAGCTGGAGGGCGTCGACCGGATCTTCGGGCTGCACTGCGACCCGCGGCTGCAGGTCGGCCGGATCGGTTCGCGGATCGGCGCGCTGACCTCGGCCGCCGACCTGATCGAACTGCGGCTGACCTCGCCTGGCGGGCACACGTCGCGGCCGCATCTGACGGCCGACCTCGTGCACGCGCTCGGCGTGGTGATCACGTCGCTGCCCTCGCTGCTTTCGCGCCGGGTGGACCCGCGTTCGGGCACCGTGCTGGTCTGGGGTGCGGTGCACGCCGGCCAGGCGGCGAACGCGGTGCCGCAGGAAGGCACGCTGCGGGGCACGCTCCGCACGGCCGACCACGAGGTGTGGAAATCGCTCGAACCGCTCGTCGCTTCGTCGGTGGAGTCGTTGCTCGCGCCGACCGGCGCCGGGTTCCAGCTCGACTACCGGCGCGGCGTGCCGCCCGTGGTCGCGGACGCCGACAGCACAGCGTTGCTGCGTGCCGGTGTCGAAGCGGCGCTGGGCGAGGATGCGCTGGCCGGTACGGAACAGTCGTCGGGCGGCGAAGATTTCGCGTGGTACCTCGAGCACGTGCCCGGCGCGTTCTTCCGGCTGGGCGTCTGGTCCGGTGAGGGCGAGATGCGCGACCTGCACCGGCCGACGTTCGAACTGGACGAGAAGGCGTTGGCGGTGGGCGTCCGCGTGATGGTCCACACCGCGCTGGCCGCTCTAGCCTGAGGCTCTCCCCGCTCCCCACACGCCCCGGTCC
>NZ_VMNW02000156.1 GCF_007713735.2 Amycolatopsis acidicola
CTTCTGGGGGCGGGTGTGGCACCGGCTCACCGGGCTGACGGTCGGCTACGGCTACCGGCCCGGGATCGCGCTGCTGTGGTGGATCGGCGTGTTCGTGCTGGCAGTCGGCCTGGTCGTCGGCGTCGCGGGCCCCGCGGGGCTGGCGGTGCGGGTCGGCGCGCCGGGCCCGTGCGCGGTGGTGGACCAGGTCGGGCTGGCGCTGGACACCACGGTCCCGCTGGTGAAATCCACGGCACAGCAACGATGTCAGCTCGTGTCGGGCAGCGGGCTCGGCTCGGCGGTGGTCGCGGTGAGCTGGGTGCTGCAGGCGCTGGCGTGGGCGTTCCTGACCTTGTTCGTGGCGGGCTTCACCGGGCTGGTGCGGCGGTCGGCCCGCTAGGGTGGGCTGCTGTGAACGCCCGAGAGTTGAAGAAGCTGTGCCTGAGCCTGCCGGGCAGCCGCGAGGAGTTCCCGTTCGACGAGGGCACCAGCGTGTTCAAGGTGTCGGGGAAGATGTTCGCGCTGAGCAGGCTGTCCGGGAAGCCGCTGAGCGTGAGCCTCAAATGCGACCCGGAGCTGGCCGTGCGGCTGCGCCTCGACTTCCCCGCGATCACCGGCGGATACCACCTGAACAAGAAGCACTGGAACACCGTGGTGCTGGACGGTTCGGTGCCGGCCCGGCTGGTGGGGGAGATGATCGAGGACTCCTACGACCTCGTGGTCGCCGGCCTGCCCCGCCGGGAGCAGGAGAAACTGAAGTGGGTGGCGCTCAGCCGAGAGTGAGCGCGTGACAGCCGGGCGCCGGAGAAACTCCGGGGCGAAATCCCCCGATCGGCTCGCCTTTCCGCTTATCGTGCGCTGCGCGGGAGGTGGAAATGCGTTATCGCGTGCTGCGGCCGCCGTATTGTTATCGCTGGGCCGTGTTGATCGCCGTCCTTGCCGGAACCGTTTCGCTCATCGTTTCGCTCTGCCAGCCGGGCGCCGAAGGTTCCCCCATCCGGCCCAGCCCGCCGCCGGCCGTCGCGGCCGGGCCGACGGCCGCCGACCCCGCGCCGGATCTGCTGCGGCACACCGCGAACACGGGCAAATACGTAGCGCTCACTTTCGACGACGGGCCCGATCCGGCGTTCACCCCGCGAATTCTCGACGTGCTCGCCAAGAACAACGCCGTCGCCACTTTCTGCATGATCGGCACGCGGGTGCGCGCACACCCGGAACTGGTTCGCTCCGTGCTCGCGCACGGAATGCGATTGTGCGATCACACCGTGAATCACGACGAGGATCTCGCCCGGCGGACTCCGCAGCGGATCACCGCGGAAATCGAAGGCTGCTGGTCCGATCTCCAGGTGGCCGCCGACGCGGACGTGGCGGTCGGCTACTTCCGCGCGCCGGGCGGGGCGTGGTCGCAGCCGATGCGGGAGGCGGCGGCGCGCGCGGGGATGAAACCCCTTGCGTGGTCGGTGGATCCGCGTGACTGGGCCACCCCGGGCACGCAACAGATCGCCGCCGCCGTGCGGCAGAACGTCCAGCCGGGGTCGGTGATCCTGTTCCACGACGGCGGGGGCGACCGGGCGCAGACCGTGGAAGCGCTCGGTATCCTGCTGCCGTGGCTCGCGGGACAGGGCTACCGGTTCGATTTCCCCGGCTGAGGGGGACAGGAGGCTTGATGGGCGCGTTCGACGTGCGGCTGGACGACGACCGCACCCAGTTCGACGCCTTCATCGAGGATTACCGCACGGCCATCGAGTCGACTCTCGACGGTCTCACCGAGGAGGAAGCCGCCCGCCGCCTCGTCCCGTCGGCGACGACGTTGCTCGGGTTGCTCAAGCACGTCACGTGGATGCAGCGGGTGTGGTTCGAGGAATGCGTCGGCGGCCGGTCGCGCCGCGAGCTCGGCCTGGTGCGGAGCCCGGACGAATCGTTCCGGCTCGCGGGGGAAGACACCATCGCCTCGGTCACGGCGGCCCACCGCGAAGCCTGCGCCACAGCCCGGAAAGCGGTCGCGGACCTGCCGCTGGACGCCGTCGTGACCGGGCACCGGGCCGGGCCGCGCACGCTGCGCTGGGTGTACCTGCAGGTGCTGCGGGAGCTGGCGCACCATTGCGGGCACGCCGACATCCTGCGCGAACAGATCCTCGCCGGCCGCGAGCCCGGCTGATGCGCTTGACCGACGAGCTGACCGGCTACCAGCGGTGCACCCCGAGACCGGAGGTGTGCTTCTCTGGCACGCGCGGCAGCAGGCGCGTCCGCAGATCGGCGGCCACGGCGACCCGGGCGAAACGGAGCCGCGGGAGATCGTGCTGCGCGAGGGCCGGGAGGAGGCCGGGCTGACCGACCTCGCCCCGGCCGGCGGCTGCTGCACGTGGCCGTGGTTCCCGTGCCCGCCAAGGGCGACCACCGAGCCGAACGTCCGCGAAACCCTGGCCCGCGCGTCAGGCCGGTAGCAGGTCGAGCTCGGCCAGCAGCCGCGCTTTCGGGCGGGCGCCGACGATGGTGCGCACCGGGGTGCCGTGCTCGAACAGGATCAGCGTCGGCAGCGACATCACCTGGTAATCCCTTGCCGTGCGCGGGTTCTCGTCCGAGTTGAGCTTGACGATGGTCAGCTCGCCTGCCCGCTCCGCGGCGATTTCCTCCAGTACCGGCGCGATCATCCGGCACGGCGGGCACCATTCGGCCCAGAAATCGACCAGCACGGGGCCTTCGGCCCGCAGCACGACCTGTTCGAAGGTGTCGTCCGTGACGTTGTCCATCTAGCTCTCCTCCCGTTCGAGCACCGCCGGGCCGGGCACGGTGCACGGCCCCGGTTCGCGGTGCAGCGCCCCGGCGAGCTTGGCCAGCAGGCTCGTCCGCACCTCGCTCAGCCGCGCCAGGCAGGCGTCCACTTCGGCGAGTTTGCGTTCGTAGACCTCGATCGAGTCGGCGCAGGAATCGCCGCTCTCGTGCCCGGCGCGCAGGCAGTCCACGAACGGGCGGGTGTCGTCGAGGCTGAACCCGACCGCCTGCAGCGTCTGGATCTCGCTCACCAGCCGCAGGTCTTCCTCGCCGTACTCGCGGTAGCCGTTCGCGGCGCGCCGCGCCGGGAGCAGCCCCTGTGCTTCGTAGAACCGCAGTGCCCGGGTGGTGGTCCCCGCCCGCCGCGCCAGCTCACCGATCCGCATGAGCCGAGCGTAGACATTGACGCTTACGTCAAGGCAACGCTTCCGGCCCCGTGCGCCCGCGGCGGGTGAACACCAGCACCGCGACGGCGATCAGCGCGAGCACGTTCAGCACCGGGCCGAAGTACTCGCGCCCCGGCACGACCGCGCTGGAGATGAGCGAGAAGTCCCACAGCGCGTGCACGACCGCGGGCAGCAGCAGCCCGCCGGAACGCCGCCGCACCAGGTAAAAGAAATACCCCGCGGCCGCCGTCGCCAGCACCTGCACGAGCGCTTTCGCGCCGCTGCTGAGCAGATTGCTCGCGTGCGCCAGCCCGAAGATCACCGAGGTCCACAGCGCGACGCCGCCCTCGCCGCCCGCGCCGCGGAACACCGCGACCCCGAGCCCCCGGAACAGGCCCTCCTCGGCGAACCCGACGAGCAGCGTGCTCGCCAGGAGCAGCAGGGTGAACCCGAGCCCGCGATCGGCGAGCGCGCCATAGTCCGTGGACACCACGGAAACCCCGATCATGAGCACCGGGATGATCGTGATCCAGCGCGCCGCGGGCACGTCGTCCACCCACACCGGGCGCCACCACCGCAGGACCGAGACGATCAGCGCGAGGTAGCACAGCCCGGCGGCGATCGGCACCGTCATGTCCCGCCACAGTTCGTTCGCGTTCGTCGGTGAGGCGTAGGCGATGTCGAGGCCGCGGGTGAGGAGCGCGCCCACGCCCTGCGCGATGAGCACGTACCCGGCGACGACGAGGAGGTACGCCCACACCGGCAGGCGGCGGACGCGCGGTTCGCGGACCGCCTGCTGTCCCATGTGCTCGCTCCGCGAAAGCCGGCGACCGCCGCTGGTGACGATCTTGGAACCCGATTATGGGCCGGGGCTCACCGCGTCCGCAATCGGGCGATCCGGGCTGGTCAGCGCCGCCAGGTCGGCTCCAGGACGAACTCGGTGAGGTGCGCGTCGGCCGGCGCCGCGAGCACCGCGCGCACGGCTTTGGCGACCGTCGCGGGGGCGAGGTAGCGCTCCGGTTCGAACGGGCCGCCCTCGCGGCGCCGCACGGTGCGCTGCATTTCGGTGGCGACGCGGCCGGGGTAGATGCTCGTCACCCGCACCCCGTGGTTCAGCTCTTCCTGATGCAGCGCCTCGGTGAACACCCGCAGCGCCTGCTTGCTCGCCGCGTACGCGGACCGGCCGGCGGGGGAGCGGGTCACGACGGTCGAGTTCACCACGATCACCCGCCCGCGGGTCCGGCGCAGGCCGGGCAGCAGCAGCCTCGTCAGCTCGACGACGCCGAACAGGTTCACCGCGAACACCTCGCGCCAGCGCCGCTCGGACATGTCCAGCACCGTGCCCTGTTCGAAGGCGCCCGCGCAGTGCAGGAGGACGTCGACCTCGCCGAGATCCTGGGGCGGCTCCAACGGGACGCCTTCGTCGCCGGAGAGGTCCAGCTGCCAGCAGAAGGCCTCGGGCAGCGTGGAGGCCATGGTCTTGAGCGCGGTTTCGTCCCGTCCGGCCAGCCAGAGGGTGTGATCCCGCGCGAACAGCTCGACCACGGCGCGCCCGATCCCCCCGGTCGCCCCTACCACCACCGCGACCGGTCTTCGTCCGCCCACTGTCGTTTCCCTTCGTAGCGGGAAAAACTCCGGCACGCCTGTAGTCGAGGCCGAACTCCCCGTCGCTACACGTTCCGGCGGAGATTTTCGGCGGGGAGAGCGGATTCGCGGACGAAAAACGACATATCGCCCGCGGCGCGCACAGACATGTCGGCTTCTGCCGGGAAACCGCGGTAACCGGGCGGAGACCGGCGAAAACCGTTCTCCCGTAACGGAAACAGGGAACCGGCCGACTACGGCACAACGGTGCAGCGGCGGTGTGGGGCCGCGACCAGTCTCGCCCGGCGTCCAGACTCCCCCTCGGGACGTTGTGGTGGGCGAGTGCCCCGGGCGCGGGCTCCCTTGTCCCCCCGCGCCGGGGGTCACTTGCCGGGGGATGATGTCCGGCGTGGAAACGGAACTGGTGGCGATACCCGGCACGCTGTGCGCGCCGGAGGTTTTCTCGCGCGTGGCGGGGTTGCTCGAGGGACGCGTCCGGGTGCGCGCGGTGGACTGGATGCTCGGCGAAGGCCCCTGCCGGGTCGAGAACGTCGCCGAGCGGATCGCCGCCACCCTCGACCGGCCGGTGCTGCTGGCGGGTCATTCCACCGGCGGCGCGATCGCGTTGCGGCTCGCCGACCGTCACCCCGGGCTGGTGTCCGGGCTGCTGCTGATCGACACCGGCGCGCACATGCACGGCCACGGCGACGTGGACAAGATCATCGAAACCGTGACCACCGGCTGGGGCCCGGGCCTCATCTCGGCGGTGCTGGACCGCTCGTTCGCCCGCCCGCTGCCGCCCGAAGAACGCGCTGATTTCCTGGCGTACGCGGAAAAAGTGCCGCAGGACGCGGTGCTCGCCGCCCTCACCAGCCAGCGCGATCTCGACCTGACCCCGGTGCTGTCCGGGCTCACCTGTCCCGTCACGGTGCTGCACGGCGAACAGGACGGGGCCCGGCCGATCGCGCAGGCGCGGGAGATGGCCGCGGCGATCCCCGGCGCGCTGTTCCGCGCCGTGCCCACCGGGCACACCCCGGTCTGGGAGGACCCGGAAACCTCGGCGGAGGTCATCCGCGAACTGGCCGCCCGGATCGGCTGAGCGTCAGGCCGGCGCGCCCCAGTGCCGCGGGATCTCCAGCCGCGGGGGCAGCAGCGTGCGCTTGTCACCGGTTGCCGAGTCCACTTGGGACTGCGTGAGGAACAGACTGGTGGACAGGTCGGCGCCGGAGAGGTTCGCGCCGCGCAGGTCGGCGCCGATCACGTCGGCCTCGCGCAGGTCCGCGCCCGTGAAGTCCGCCCCGATCGCGAGCGCACCGCGCAGGCTCGCGCCCCGCAGGTTCGCCTTGCGGAAGCGCTTGCCCAGCAGGTCGCCCCCTCGGTGGTCCGGACCCCGCGTGCCCGCGCGCGCCAGTTCGCTGGCCTTGAGCACCAACGGGTTCACCCGCCCCCGGTGGGCGTCCACGTCCAGCTCCAGCAGCTCACCCGCGTCGAGCCGGGTGAGTGCCTCCGTCTCCTCGAAGGCTCGCGCCAGCTTCGCGCGGACCGGGCGGGCGGCGGGGAAACCCTGCGCCTCGCGCAGGTACCACAGCAGCTCGTGTAGCGCGCGCATCACCGCCAGCGCGGGGAACATCCGCTCGCGCAGGGACGGTTCGGCGCGCCAGTCCCGGCCGCCGAAGGTGACCTGGGAAAGCTGTTGCCCGGCGCCGAAACAGTCGTACACCGTGCAGCCGGGGAAGCCCTCGTCGCGCAGCCGGGTGTGGATGCCGCAGCGGAAGTCCGCCGCCAGGTTCGGGCACGCCCGCCCGGCCGGTTTGTCGAGGGCGAAATCCGCGGAACGCGCGAAAGCCGTTGCCACGCAACACAAAGCGAAACAACGGCTACAGTCCGCACGCAACGTGTCCACGGGAGACGAGAATACCCGCCGGCCGGATAGGGTCGTGGCGGCGGCATTGCTACCGGAGGAGCGAACTTGGGCGTGGCATTGGTGACCGGGGCGTCACGCGGGCTGGGCGCGCACATCGCCCGCGCGCTCGCCGCGGACGGCTGGGACGTGGCCGTGAACTACCACTCCGACGACGACGGCGCCCGGCGCGTCGTGGACGAGATCCACGCGCTGGGGCGGAAGGCGTTGGCGGCCAAGGCAGACGTCACCGACGAGGACGAGGTGCCGGGTCTCGTCGAACGGGCCGGGCGGGAGCTGGGCGCCATCGGCGCGCTCGTCGTCAACGCCACCGGGCCGCAGCCGGAGATCCCGCTCGAAGCGCTCACCTGGCGCGATCAGCTGGACCAGCTCGAGTTCTTCGTGAAGAGCCCGACCCTGCTGGCGAAGGCCGTGCTGCCGGGCATGAAGGCACTGGGGCAGGGCCGGATCATCCAGATCGGCTCGGACATGGCCGAGCGCGCGCTGCCGGAGTGGTCCGCTTACACCGCCGCGAAAAGCGCCCAGCACGGGCTGACCCGCGTGTGGGCGCGCGAGCTCGGGCCGTCCGGCATCACCGTGAACCTGGTGGCGCCCGGCTGGATCCCCGTCGAGCGGCACGCCGGCGCCCCGGACGGGGACCGGCGCTCCTATGTCGCGGACGTGCCGCTGCGGCGGTTCGGCCTGCCCCGGGAGGTGGCCGCCGCGGTGCGATTCCTCGCCTCGGACGCCGGAAGTTTCGTCAATGGCGAACGCATCACCGTCAATGGTGGCCACACGATCGACTGAGCGGCGGAAAACGCCGTAGGGTTTCCTTGTGAGCCAGCCCATCCTGATGACGGTGGACGACGATCCCGCCGTGTCCCGCTCGGTCGCCCGCGACCTCCGCCGTCGCTACGGCCAGGACTACCGCGTGATCCGCGCCGGTTCCGGCGCCGACGCGCTCGACGCCCTGCGCGAAATCAAGCTCCGCGGGGACGCGGTCGCCGCGATCCTCGCCGACTACCGGATGCCCCAGATGGACGGCATCGCGTTCCTGGAGCAGGCGATGGACCTGTTCCCGCACGCCCGCCGCGCGCTGCTGACGGCCTATGCCGACACGGACGCGGCCATCCAGGCGATAAACGTGGTCGACGTCGACCACTACCTGCTCAAACCGTGGGACCCGCCGGAGGAGAAGCTCTACCCGGTGGTCGACTCGCTGGTGGACGCGTGGCGCGCGATGGGGGACCGGTCCGTCGAGGAGGTCAAGATCATCGGCCACCGGTGGTCCTCGCCCTCCTACCTCGTGCGGGACTTCCTGGCCCGCAACTCCGTGCCGTACCGCTGGTACTCCGTGGACGAGCCGGAAGCGGAGCGCCTGCTGGAGGCCGCCGGCCGCGCCAGTGCGGACATCCCGGTGCTGATCACCCCGGACGGCCAGGTGCTGTGCAAACCGGGCGGGGAGGAGATCGCCGACGCGGTCGGCCTGTCCACCAGGCCCGCCGAGGAGTTCTACGACCTGATCGTCGTCGGCGGCGGGCCCGCGGGTCTCGGCGCCGCCGTGTACGGCGCGTCGGAGGGGCTTCGCACGGTGCTCGTGGAGCGCAAGGCCACGGGCGGCCAGGCCGGGCAGAGCTCGCGCATCGAGAACTACCTCGGCTTCCCCGACGGTGTGTCCGGGGCGCAGCTGACCGACCGGGCCCGGCGCCAGGCGCAGAAGTTCGGCGCCGAGGTGCTCACCGCGCGCGACGTGGTGGGCCTGGAGGCGCGGGGTTCGGCGCGGGTGATCAAGTTCGGGGACGGTTCGGAGTTGGCGGCGCATTCGGTGGTGCTGGCGAGCGGGGTGTCGTACCGCTCGCTGCAGGCCACCGGCGTCGAAGGGCTGACCGGCCGCGGCGTGTACTACGGCTCGGCGGCCACCGAGGCGCCTGAGTGCGCCGATCAGCACGTGTACATCGTGGGCGGCGCCAACTCGGCCGGGCAGGCGGCGGTGTTCTTTTCCCGCTATGCCAGCGATGTCACGATCCTCGTGCGCGGCCCGTCGTTGCGGGCGTCGATGTCGCACTACCTCATCGAGCAGCTGGAAGCGATCGAGAACGTGCACGTCCGCACGCACACCACGGTCACCGAGGTGCACGGCGAGAAGCACCTGGAGCGGATCACGCTGTGCCAGGACGGCCGGACCGAGACGGTGGACGCGAGCCACCTGTTCGTGTTCATCGGCGCCGCGCCGCGCACGGAATGGCTCGGCGACGAGGTGGTGCGTGACGAGCACGGTTTCGTGTGCACGGGCACGGATCTCCTCGTCGAGGGCAGGCGGCCGCCAGGCTGGGCGCCGGACCGCGATCCGCACCACCTGGAATCGTCCATCCCGGGGGTTTTCGTCGCCGGCGACGTACGCTCGGAATCGGTGAAGCGTGTCGCGTCCGCGGTCGGCGAGGGCGCCATGGCCGTCACCCTCGTGCACCGATACCTGGAGCAGCGATGACCGAACCCGAAGTGGTGCTGACACGGGAGTTCCTGCGGGAGCTGTTCCTGTTCACCAGCCTGTCCGACGAGCAGCTCGACTGGATCCTCGCGCACGCCGTGGTCGAGTCGTATCCCGGCGGCGCCAAGGTGATCAGCGAGGGCGAGCCCGCCACGTGTTTCTACGTGCTGCTGTCCGGGGCGCTGCGGATGACGAAACTGGTGGGCGGCAACGAGGTCGAGACCACTCGGTCCGATCAGCGCGGGGTCTACTGCGGGGCCACCCAGTTCTTCTACGGGCAGAACCAGCAGGAGTACGCGGCGACGATCCACGCGGTCAGCGACCTGACCTTCCTGACGCTGCCCGCCGAGGAGTTCGCCGGGCAGTTCCGGGCGTGGTTCCCGATGGCCACGCACCTGCTGGAGGGTTCGTACCTTGGCTGGCGCAACACCGACGCGCTGATCGGTTCCCGGCGGCGGTTGCTGGCGCTGGGGGAGATGTCGGCCGGGCTCACCCACGAGCTGAACAACCCGGCGGGCGCCGCCGTGCGCGCCACCGCGGCGTTGCGCGAGCGGGTGGCCGGGATGCGGCACAAGCTCGCGATACTGGCCAAAAAGGACATCGACCCGAACCTGCTGGAACAGCTGATCGACGTGCAGGAGCGGCTGGTCAAACAGGTCGCCGCGGCGCCGCCGCTGACGGCCATGCAGCAGGCCGACCGTGAGGACGAGATCAGCGACTGGCTGGAGGACCACGGGCTCGAACAGGGCTGGGACCTGGCCCCGATCTTCGTGGGCGCGGGGCTTACGGCCGAGAACATGGACCACGTGCTGGAGTCCGTCGGCGACTCGCTGATCGACGGTGCCGTGCGGTGGCTGGCGTACGCGCTGGAGACCGAGATGCTGATGGGCGAGATCGAGGACTCGACGACGCGGATCTCGGCGCTCGTCGGTGCCGCGAAACAGTACTCGCAGATGGATCGTGCCCCGCACCAGTGGGTCGACGTGCACGAGGGGTTGAAGTCCACGCTGGTGATGATGTCGGGGAAACTCGAAGGCATCGAGGTGGTGAAGGAGTTCGACCGCTCGCTGCCGAAGGTGCCGGCGTATCCGGGTGAGCTGAACCAGGTCTGGACCAACCTGATCGACAACGCGCTCGGCGCGATGGACGGCAGTGGCACGCTGACCATCCGCACTTCGCTGGTGAACGACCAGCTGTGCGTGGAGGTCGGCGACACGGGGCCCGGCATCAGCGCGGAGCACAAACAGCGGATCTTCGAACCGTTCTTCACCACGAAACCGGTGGGGAAGGGCACGGGCCTCGGCCTGGACATCTCGTGGCGCATCGTCGTCGAACGCCACCACGGCGACCTGCGTGCCGAGTCCGAACCAGGCGATACGCGGTTCCAGGTGCTGCTTCCGCTGACGGAGCAGGCTTCGGAGTAAGGGGCTGGGCCGCGGCTGGGGCGTGTTTGCCGTTCCCAGGCGCGAGTTGGCCGTGCCGGGGCGCGTGTTTGCCGTGCCGGGGCGCGAGTTGGCCGTGCCGGGGCGCGAGTTGGCTGTTCCCGGGTGTGTGTTTGGCTGGTCCAGCACAGGAGCGGCGGCGTTGCGCGATCTTGCTGGTGGCGGGAGACAAGGCCGGGCAATGGCGGAAGTGGTACGACGAAGCCATTCCCCTGGCCGAGCAACGGTACGAGCAACACCTGACCCGCACAGGAGGGCGATGACCATGGCCGATTGGCAGGACGTCAAGAAGCGCAAGCACGAGCTCGACCTGGCCGCCGGTCGTGACGTCGAGGCCGCGCGGAGTGAAGCGAAGACCCGGACCGGACTCCTACGTCCTCGGCTACCGTCTCGGCGAGCTGCGTGAGCGCGCCGGTCTGAGCCAGACCGAGGTCGCGAAGCGGATGGGGGTCAAACAGCCGCGTGTCAGCGCCATCGAGAAGGGCGATCCCGCGCAGATGGAGGTCGAGACCCTCAAGCGCTATGTCGCCGCGCTGGGAGGTCGCCTCCGGGTCGCCGCCGGTTTCGGGGATCACGACGAGATCATCTCCCTCAGTGAGGTTGACCGGGGTAAGACGGCCTGCGCCTGAAGTGGGGCTGCGGCTGGGCTGGGCTGGGGCCTCGGCTTGGGACAGCAATCGCGCGGCCTGCAACAGCAACGGCCGCGCGCGGGGCGCGCTGAGGGCACCCCACCACCGCCCCGATCTGTGAGTGTTCCAGGGCGGCTGGGGATCGGAGCGATGGTGGGGTG
>NZ_VMNW02000157.1 GCF_007713735.2 Amycolatopsis acidicola
ACCCCTGCCTGCCGGCTCGCCCCTGACTCTCGAGCCCGGTGGGCAGGTGGAGATCTCGGCCCTGCCGCAGCCGGACCTGGCCACGCTCGCGGACGTCGTCTCCGCGGATCTGGCCGCACTCACCGAAATCCTCGCCCGCGCCGGGTTCGTCCTCGGCGAAACGGGCATCGACGCGCACCGCCCGCCCACCCGGCTGCTGACCACCGAGCGCTACGCCACGATGGAACGCCGCTTCGCCCCGATGGGCACTGGCGGGATCACCATGATGTGCAGCACCGCGGGGCTGCAGATCTGCGTCGACAGCGGAGAACGCGAGCACCTGCCAGGACGCTGGGCCGCCGTGCACGCGCTGGGCCCGCCGCTGCTGGCCACGTTCGCCAACTCCCGCACGCACGCCGGCGCCGACACGGGCGCGGCCTCGGCGCGCTGGCTGGCGGTGATCGGCACGGAAGCGGCGCGCACGTTCGCCTCGCCGCCGGCCGAGGATCCGCCGTCCGCGTGGGCGCGGCGGATCATGGACACGCCGTTGATGCTCGTCCGGCGGGAACACGGGCCGTGGGACGCGCCCGAGGGCGTGACCTTCGACGACTGGGTGGGCCGCCGCGGCGCGGCCGGCCTGCTCGGCCCGCCGACGGCCGAGGACCTGGCGTATCACCTGACCACGATGTTCACGCCGGTCCGGCCGCACGGCTACCTCGAGGTGCGCTACCTCGACGCGCAGCCGCGGCAGAGGTGGCTGCACCCGGTGGCACTGCTGGCCGCCCTGCTCGCGCGTCCGTCCACAGTGGACAAGGTGCTGGAGCTGTGCGAGCCGGTGGCGGACCGGTGGACGGACGCCGCCCGGTACGGCCTCGCCGACGGCGGGATCGCCGCGGTGGCAAGGAAAGTGGTGGACCTGGGCTGTGCGGAGCTGACCCGCACCGGGCTGCCGGACAAGACGATCAACGAGATCAGCGAAGGCGTGCAGGGGCTCGTGCGCGCCGGAGGGGAACAGCTGTGACGGAAAACCTGACCGAAGCGCCGAGCCTGCTGCGGGAGCTCTCCACCGAGGGGCTCAGAGAGCACGCGGCCGGGGCGCTCACCCGCGCGCGGCAGCGCAGCACCGTGCTGACCGACGCGGTGGACGACGGCGATCTCGTGCGCCAGCACTCGAAACTGATGTCGCCGCTGGTGTGGGACCTCGCCCACATCGGCAGCCAGGAAGAGCTGTGGCTGGTCCGCGACGTCGGCGGCCGCGAGCCGCTGCGCCCGGACATCGACGACCTTTACGACGCGTTCCAGCATCCACGCGCCGACCGCCCCGCGCTGCCGTTGCTCGGCCCGGCCGAGGCGCGCGAGTACGTCGGCGAGGTGCGCGCGAAAGCGTTCGAGGTACTGGAAAAGGCGCCGATGGAAGGGCGCAGGCTCACCGAGGCCGCGTTCGCGTTCGGCATGATCACCCAGCACGAGCAGCAGCACGACGAGACGATGCTGGCCACGCATCAGCTGCGCAAGGGCGAGCCGGTGCTGCACGCCCCGCCCGCGCCCACGCGGCGCGGCGGCCCGCTGCCCGCGGAGGTCGAGGTGCCCGCCGGCGCGTTCCTGATGGGCACGAGCGTGGAGCCGTGGTCGCTGGACAACGAACGCCCGGCGCACGAAGTGTGGGTCGACGGGTTCCTCATCGACACCACCCCGGTCACCAACGCCGAGTACGTGCGCTTCCTCGAAGCGGGCGGGTACGACCAGCAGCGGTGGTGGAGCGAAGCGGGCTGGAAGTACCGCCAGGAGCACGACATCACCGCGCCGCGTTTCTGGTGGCGTGAAACGGATGGCTGGTGGCGCACCCGCTTCGGCGTGCGCGAGCCGGTGCCCGCCGGGCAGCCGGTGATGCACGTTTCCTTCTACGAGGCGGAGGCGTACGCGGCGTGGGCGGGTAAACGACTGCCGACCGAGCGCGAATGGGAGAAGGCCGCCCGGTTCGACCCGGCCACCGGCCAGTCGCGGCGGTACCCGTGGGGCAACGAGGAGCCCACGGCCGAGCGCGCCAACCTCGGGCAGGCGCACCTGAGCCCGGCGGAGGCCGGCGCGTACCCGGCCGGTGCCTCGCCGCTGGGCGTGCACCAGCTGATCGGGGACGTGTGGGAGTGGACGAGCTCGGACTTCCACGGCTACCCGGGTTTCGCCGCGTTCCCGTACCGGGAGTACTCGGAGGTGTTCTTCGGGCCGGAGTACAAGGTGCTGCGCGGCGGGTCGTTCGGCACGGACGCGGCCGCGATCCGCGGCACCTTCCGCAACTGGGACTACCCGATCCGGCGGCAGATCTTCTCCGGCTTCCGCTGCGCGAGGGACCTGCCCGGTGTGTAGGCACCTGGCGTACGCCGGGCCACCGTGCTCGCCGGCCGGGTTGCTGTTCGACGCGCCGCATTCGCTGGAGCACCAGTCCTACGCCCCGGCGGACATGCGCGGCGGCGGCACGGTGAACGCCGACGGCTTCGGGCTCGCCTGGTACACCGGGGGCGAGCCGGTCCGGTACCGGCGGGCCAGTCCGTTGTGGACGGACAGGGACCTGCCGGTGCTGGCGAAGTCCTTGCGTACCACCGCGTTCGTCGCGGCGGTACGCAACGGCACCGTCGGCATGCCGGTCGCCGAGGCCGCCTGCGCGCCGTTCACCGGCGGGCGGTGGGCGTTCAGCCACAACGGCATGGTCACCGGCTGGCCGCACTCGCTGGCCGAGCTCGCCGGGAAGCTCCCGGTCACCGAACTGCTCACGCTGGAGGCGCCCACCGACAGCGCGCTGTTGTGGGCGCTGGTGCGGGAAAGGCTGTCCGCGGGGGAGGAGCCGGCCGAGGTGTTCGCCCGGCTGCTCCCGCGCGTCGAACAGGCGGCCCCCGGCTCCCGGCTCAACTTCCTGCTCACTGACGGCGAAACGATCGTCGCCACGGCGTGGACGCACGCGCTGAGCTACCGCACCGAGGGCGACGCCGTCGTCGTCGCCTCCGAACCACCCGAACCGGGGCCGGGCTGGGTCCCGGTTCCCGAGGGCCACGGCGTCGTCGCTCGGCGCGGCTCCGTGCGCCTGTTCCCCATCGATCCTGATCGGAGTCCCGCGTCATGACCGAGTTCGACCTGGACGTGCACCGCGATCCGGACGGCATCGCCGAAGCACTGGTGGTGGACGTCCGCTCGGGGCTGACCGCGGCCCAGAAGTGGTTGCCGCCCAAGTGGTTCTACGACGCCCGCGGCAGCGAGCTGTTCGAGGAGATCACCGCGCTGCCGGAGTACTACCCGACGCGCGCCGAGCGTGAAGTGCTCGACGCGCGGGCGGGCGAGATCGCGCGCGTCACCGGCGCGCGCACCCTCGTCGAGCTCGGCTCCGGCTCCAGCGAGAAGACGAGGCTGCTGCTCGACGGGCTCAGCGGGCACGGCACGTTGCGGGGGTTCGTGCCCCTGGACGTGTCCGAGACGGCGCTCGCGGAAGCAGTCGCGGCGATCCGCGCCGACTACCCGGGGCTCGACGTGCGCGGCGTGGTCGGTGATTTCACCGAGCACCTCGGCCTGCTGCCGGGGGAGTCGCCGCGGCTCGTCGTGTTCCTCGGCGGCACCATCGGCAACTTCCTGCCCGCCGAGCGCGCGAAGTTCCTGCGCTCGGTGCGCGACGTGCTCGCCGAGGGGGAGTGGCTGCTGCTGGGCACGGATCTGGTGAAGGACCCGGTGGTGCTGGAGCGCGCGTATGACGACGCCGCGGGAGTCACGGCGGAGTTCGACCGGAACGTGCTGCATGTCATCAACACCACACTGGGCGCGGACTTCGACCCGGCGAAGTTCACCCACGAGTCCTACTGGGACGCGGCCAACGAGTGGATCGAAATGCGGCTGCGCGCCCAGGAGGACATGACGGTGCACGTGCCGGGCGCGAATCTCGTGGTCCGGTTCGAGGAAGGGGAGCACATCCGCACGGAGATCTCGGCGAAGTTCCGCCCCGCCGGGGTGGCCGCGGAGCTCGCCGAAGCGGGTTTCCGGCTCGAACGATGGTGGACCGATTCCGCGGCGCGTTTCGGGGTTTCGCTGGCCAGGGCGGGGAGCGGCGGGGCTTAGTGGTCAAATAGGGTCGTGAAACCGTTACGACCACGACTCGCCCGCAAACTCGGTACTCAACCCTGGGTGATGAGCCTCGCCAAGGGCATCATCTGGCTGGACAAGAGACTGCACCGGGTGTTCGGCGGCCGGGTCACGCTGGTTGGGATAGCGGGCCTGCCCTCGCTCCGGCTCACCACGACCGGCCGCAAGAGCGGGCTCGAGCGGTCCACGAACCTGCTCTACTTCCCCGATCACGACCGGATCGTGCTCGTCGGCTCCAACTGGGGCCGCGAGCGCGATCCGGGCTGGACCTTCAACCTGCGCGCCAACCCGGAGGCGACCGTCGGCGTCCGAGGCCGTGAGTTCCCGGTGCACGCGCAGGCGCTGAAGGGCGAGGACTACGACCGGATGTGGGCGCGGCTGCTGGAGTTCTGGCCCGGCTACGAGATGGAGCGCGTCGCCGCCGGGCGCGAGCTGCCGATCTTCGTGCTGACGCGGCGAGAGCCCTGAGGATTCGCCCGCTTCGGAAACGATTGTCCTGCACGGCATTTCCCCCTGCCGGCCGAACGGTTCACCCGCTGACTGAGCCACGGGCGACGGGATGAGCCCGTAGCTTTTTCCTGCCGTATAGCCGGTTCTGTCCGAATTGGGGGGAACCTCGCGTGAACAGTTCCTGAACCTCTGCCGTGAACTCCCTGAGAGCGCCCGGAATTCACGTTGGACGCTTACGCTCCGCTTCGCGATCTGAGCCGTTCGAGCGATAGGAGCACAGTGAGGCGCTGGGTCTGGGGCAGCGGGGTGCTCGCTGTGGTGGTCCTTGCGGCAGTGGGTGTCGTGGTGTGGCGGAGCACCGCGCGGGCTTCCGGTGGCGATCCCGTGATCACCGTCTCACGGTCTTCGTGCGGCCAGGGGTGGACCGATCCGAAGCCGGGCACGCAGACGTTCCGGCTGCGCAACACCGGCGCGGTCACCGCGGAGGCCGATCTCGTGGACCCGGCCACCGGCACCGTCTTCGGCGAGGTCGAGGGCATCGGCTCCGGCACCACCCGGACCCTGGAAGTGACGCTGGGCAACGGTACCTACGCCTTCCGCTGCGCGCCCGAGGAAACCGACCCGATCATGGGGCCGAGCGTCCGGATCACCGGCGGTGACGAACGTTCCGGCGCCGCCGTCGTCCCGGTCACCCGCAACGATCTGCTCAAACCGCTGCAGGACTACAAGAACTACGTCGGCGGCGGACTCGTCACACTCGGGACCGAGACCGACGCGCTGCAGGCCGCTGTCCACTCCGGAGACCGCGCCGCGAGCGAAGCCGCCTGGCTCAAGGCACATCTGACCTACGAGCGCCTCGGCGCGGCCTACGACGCCTTCGGTGACACCGACGGGGCCATCAACGGCACCGCGGACGGACTGCCCGGCGGCACCGCCGACGTGGACTTCACCGGATTCCACCGGCTCGAGAACGGCTTGTGGCACAACGAGGACATGGGCGCGCTGGCCGCCGTCGCCGACCGGCTCGCCAGCGACGTGCACGGCCTCGGTGACTCCTTCGGCGATCTGCAGATCGACCCGAACGACCTGGGACTGCGCGCCCACGAGATCATGGAGAACACCCTGCAGTTCGAACTCACCGCGCACACCGACTACGGCAGCGGCACGAACCTGGCCACCGCACTGGCCAATGTGGACGGAACCAGGGCCGTACTCGACGTCCTGCGCCCGGTTCTCGGCAGCCGCGTGAACATGTCCGAAGTGGACACTTGGCTTGACCGCACCGCGTCCGCGCTCCGCTCGGCGCAGCGGCCGGATGGCGGCTGGACCCCGGTGGCGCGGCTGAGCCGGGAGCAGCACGAGAAGATCGACGGCGCCGTCAGCGGACTCACCGAACGCCTCGCGCCGATCGCGGCCATCACGTCGCCGAGGAGGGTCTCGTGAGCGGGGACGTCGGACGCCGCTCGTTCCTGCGCGGCGCGGTGGTGGGTGCCGGTGTCACGGCCGCGGCGGGCGGCGCGGGGATCGGTATCGCCAACGCCGTCTCGAAGGGACAGACGGGCACCGCGGAAACCTTTCCCTTCCACGGAACCCACCAGGCGGGCATCCTCCGGCAGCCGCCTGCACAGTCCATTGTGGCCTCTTTCGACGTGATCGCGGCCGACCGCGCGGAGCTGACCGACCTGCTGCGGGAGATCACCGACCGCGGCCGGTTCCTGACGGCCGGCGGCACGCCCACGTCGGTCGGGATCACCGCGCCGCCCGCGGACTCCGGCGTGCTCGGCCCGACCGTGGCCGCCGGGGACCTGACCGTGACGCTCGGGGTGGGCGCGTCGTTGTTCGACGACCGTTACGGCCTCGCCGACCGCAAACCGGCGAAGCTGACGCAGATGCGCATGTTCCCCAACGACGCGCTGGACGACGCGCAGTGCCACGGCGACCTGAGCCTGACCCTCGCCGCGACGGACACCGACACGGTGGTGCACGCGTTGCGCGACATCGCGCGCGCGACGCGCGGCGGGATGGAACTTCGCTGGCGTATCAACGGGTTCAGCTCGCAGCCGCGCCCGTCGGGCACCCCGCGCAACCTGATGGGATTCAAGGACGGCATCGCCAACCCGGCCGACACCGAACTGGACCGGCTGGTCTGGGCCGCGAACACCGGTGAGCCCTCGTGGACCGCGGGCGGCAGCTACCAGGTGATCCGGCTGATCCGGATGCTCGTCGAGTTCTGGGACCGCGTCTCGCTTTCCGAGCAGGAGAACATGTTCGGCCGCCGCCGGGACAGCGGCGCCCCGCTCGACGGCGCGCACGAGCAGGACGTCCCGCAGTACGCGCAGGACCCGATCGGCACGGTCATCCCGCTCACCAGCCACATCCGCAAGGCCAACCCGCGCACCGCGGACACCGACTCCAGCCGCATCCTGCGCCGGTCCTGCAACTACGACCGGGGCGTGGACTCGAACGGGAACCTCGACATGGGCCTGATCTTCACCTGCTACCAGCAGGACATCGCGCGCCAGTTCGAGGCCACCCAGACCCGCCTGATCGACGAGCCGCTCGTGGACTACATCTCGCCGTTCGGCGGCGGCTACTTCTTCGCCCTGCCCGGGGTCACCGGGCCCGACGACCACTTCGGCCGGGCCCTGCTGGCCTGACCGGAGGGAAACCGCTCCCACCACAGGAGGAACACAGTGAAGAGAGCTTTCGGCCGGTTGAGCCGTAAGCGGGCGCTGCTCGGCGCGGGCGCGCTGGTCGTGGCGGCGGGCACCGCCGTCGCGGTCACCACCGCGGTCGGCGGGGCCGACGCCCAGCCGCGCCAGCCCTCGTACGCCGGGAAGATGCCGACCGCCGGCCCGATCAAGCACGTCGTGGTGATCTTCGGCGAGAACATCTCGTTCGACCACTACTTCGGCACCTACCCGAACGCCGCCAACACCGACGGCACGCGGTTCACCGCCGCCGGGAACACCCCGGCGGTCAACGGGCTGACCCCGCAGCTGCTGACGGACAACCCCAACGCCTACAACCCGAAGCGGCTGAGCCCGGACCAGGCGCTGACCTGCGACCAGAACCACAACTACGGTCCGGAGCAGAAGGCCGTCGACGGCGGCAAGATGGACAAGTTCGTCGAGAACACCGAGACGGACAAGTGCACCGGCCAGCCCGTGCTGTTCGGCGAGCCCGGCCTGGTGATGGACTACTACGACGGCAACACCGTCACCGGCATGTGGAACTACGCCCAGAACTACGCGCTGAGCGACAACTCCTACGACACGGTGTTCGGCCCGTCGACCCCGGGCGCGCTCAACCTGATCTCCGGCAACACGCACGGCGCGCAGGCGGTCACCTCGACCACGCACGAGCCCACCTCGGACTCCTACGCGGTGGTCTCGCCGGACTCCCACGGCGTCGGCACGGTCATCAACGACCCCGACCCGGCCTACGACGACTGTTCGGACAAGAACCACACCGCCGACGACAACCTGATGGCCATGCAGGGCCGCAACATCGGCGATCTGCTCAACGACCGCGGCGTCACCTGGGGCTGGTTCCAGGGCGGGTTTCGGCCGACCGGGTCCGCGAACGGCTACGCGGTCTGCGGCGCCACCCACGCCAACGTGGGCGGACAGTCCTCTGTGGACTACAGCCCGCACCACGAACCCTTCCAGTACTACAAGTCCACCGCGAACGAGAAGCACCTGCCGCCGAGCTCGGTGGCCGCGATCGGGCAGACCGACCAGGCGAACCACCAGTACGACCTGACCGACTTCGACGCCTCGCTGCAGGCGGGCAGCATGCCCGCGGTGAGCTTCCTCAAGGCGCCGGAGTACCAGGACGGGCACGCCGGCTACTCGGACCCGCTCGACGAGCAGCAGTTCGTGGTGAACGAGGTCAACAAGATCCAGCAGTCGCCGGACTGGGCCTCCACCGCGATCGTGCTCGCCTATGACGACTCCGACGGCTGGTACGACCACGCCGACCCGGCGATCGTCAACGGCTCGCACGATGGGGCCCAGGACTCGGCGGTGTGCACCGCGAAGAAGTCCGAACTGGGCGGCGACGCCGACCGGTGCGGCTACGGACCGCGGCTGCCGCTGCTGGTGATCTCGCCGTATGCCAAGACGAACTTCGTCGACCACACCCGGACCGACCAGACCTCGATCCTGGCGTTCATCGAGGACAACTGGCGCACCGGCCGGATCGGCGGCGCTTCGTACGACAGCCGCGCGGGCGGGCTGTACAACATGCTCGACTTCGGCGGCAAGCCGGCCGCCGCGGTCACCTTGGACCCGAAGACCGGTGCGGTCGTCAACGACGGGCACGGTCACTAGGTCGCTGCACGACGCCCCGGGCCACGGTTCGTGGTCCGGGGCGCTGTGTTTTGTCAGTGCCGCCGCGCGCGCAGTTCCCGATCTTGCCCCCCATCGGAAGCAGGTTGTCGCAGGTCACGACGAACGAACTTGTTCGTGACGAACATGTTCGTTACAGTGGTGTCATGAGCCCCCGAGTTCCGGTGAGCCGGCGCGAACGCCCGGCCAAGCCCGCTTTGAGCCGCGAAGGCATCGTCGCCACCGCGGTGGCCGTCATGCGCGCGGAGGGGCTCGAGAAGGTGACCATGCGCCGCCTCGCGAAGGAGCTCGACACGGGCCCGGCGTCGCTGTACGTGTACGTGGCCGGCATGGCCGAGTTGCATGCGGCGGTGCTGGACGAACTGCTCGGCGAGGTCGACCTCGATCCGGCGGGGGAGACCTGGCGCGACCGGCTGGCCGGGGTGCTCGCGTCCTGCACCGGCGTCCTGTTCCAGCATCCCGCGCTGGCCCGCGCCGCGATCTCCGTCCGCCCGGCGGGGGAGAACTACCTGGCGCTGGTGGAAAAACTCCTCGCGCTGCTCAAGGAAGGCGGCGCGGACGACAGGCAGGCGGCCTGGGGAGTGGACCTGCTCCTCCAGCTGACCACCGCCTCCGCCGCCGAGCACTCGACCCGTGACCAGGCCGGCCGTACCGAAGCCGAATGGAGTCAGGTCACCCGCGCGCTCCAGACCGCGGACGCCCGGACCCATCCGCACATCCACGCCCTCGCCGGCGAACTGATCTCCGGCTCGCCGCAAGCCCGCTTCGACTGGTTCGTCGACGTGCTCACCGCGGGGATCCTGCACTGACTTTCCCTTTACCGCCAAGGAGTTTCGTGATGAACCACTATCCGATCGCGATCGTCGGGGGCGGCCTCGGCGGCCTCACCCTCGCCCGCGTCCTGCAGGTCAACGGCGTCGAGGCGGCGCTGTTCGAACTGGAGCCGGACGCCGAAGCCCGCACCCAGGGCGGCATGCTCGACATCCACGACGACACCGGCCAGCCCGCGCTGCGCGCCGCCGGGCTGTACGACGGGTTCCGCACGCTCGTCCACGAAGGCGGCCAGGCGTTCCGGCTCGTCGATTCGAGCGGCGTCGTCCGGTTCTCCCAAGAGGACGACGGCGATGGCGGCCGGCCGGAGGTCGACCGCGGCCAGCTCCGGCAGCTGCTGCTGGACTCGCTCGCGCCCGGCACCGTCCACTGGGGCAAGAAGGCCACGGGCGTGCGCGCGCTCGGCGGCGGCGAGCACGAAGTGACCTTCGCCGACGGCACCGTGATCACCACCGGTCTGCTGATCGGCGCCGACGGGGCCTGGTCGAAGATCCGGTCACTCGTGTCGGCCGCGAAACCGTCCTACACCGGGATTTCCTTCGTGGAAACGGATCTGCGCGAGCCGGACGCCGGGTACGCGCAAGCCGCCGCGCTGATCGGCGGGGGCATGTTCATGAGCCTCGGGGAGAACAAAGGCTTCCTCGCGCACCGCGAAACCGACGGCAGCCTCCACGTCTACACCGCGATCACCGCGAGCGAAGACTGGCTCGACATCATCGATTTCACCGACACCGCGACGGCGAAGAAGACCGTACTGGCGGAATTCGGGTCCTGGCACGAAAATCTGCGCGCGCTGGTCGGTGACGCCGGCGGCGAGATCGTCCCGCGCCGGATCTACGCGCTGCCGGTCGGCCACAGCTGGGCACGCACTCCTGGCGTGACGCTCCTCGGCGACGCCGCGCACCTGATGTCCCCGTTCGCCGGTGAGGGTGCGAACCTCGCGATGTTCGACGGCGCCGAACTCGCCCGCGCGATCGTCGCGCACCCCGGTGACACCGAAGCCGCGCTCGCCGCCTACGAAGCGGAGTTGTTCCCCCGCGGCGAAAACTCGGCCGCCGAGTCCGCAGCGAACCTCGAGTCGATGTTCGGCGACGACGGCCTGGACGCCACCTTGGCGTTCTTCCAAGGACACTGACCCTCCACAACGAAAAGCGCCGCGGGCCCCCTCCCCATGTTGGCTCCCCGCGTCGGCGTGTTGGCCACTCCCGTCGATGTGTTGGCCCCCGGCGCTGGTGTGTTGGCCAACGCCGGGGCAGGCAGCGAC
>NZ_VMNW02000158.1 GCF_007713735.2 Amycolatopsis acidicola
TGGAACTCGACGAGGACTTCCTCACCGCGCTCGAACACGGCATGCCCCCGACCGGCGGGCTCGGGCTCGGCATCGACCGGCTGATCATGATGCTCACCGGCACCACCATCCGCCAGACCATCACTTTTCCCTTCACCAGAGCCAAATCCTGACCAAGTCCGCGAAAACTGTCAGACCCCGGTGCGACCCTGTCCGCAAACATCCGCGAAAGGAGTCGCCCATGCCCGCCATCGTCCGCCCGGTAGCCGGTGAACGTGACGGCCTGCTGGCCTTTCTGGCCCAGCAGCGCCATGTTCTCCGCATCGCCGCACACGGCCTCACCGACGAGCAGGCCCGCCAGGTGCCCAGCCGCAGCCCGCTGAGTGTCGGCGGCTTGGTCAAGCATGTCGCCATCACCGAGCGAGGTTGGCTGGATGTCTTGTTACAGCGCCAAAGAACCGGCTCCCCACCGGGGAGCGGGTCGGCTGCCGGTGCGGATTTCCAGCTGGAGAAGGAAGAAACGCTGGACGACGTGCTCGCGTGGTATGAAAAGGTCGCGAGCGCAACGGAAAAGGCCGTCAAGCGGTTCGCCGATCTCGGCCAGCCGGTCCCGGTGCCGAAAGGGGTGTCGTGGTTCCCGCAGCACGTCGTGGTCTGGTCGGTGCGGTGGGTGTTGCTGCACTTGATCCAGGAAACGGCCCGGCACGCCGGTCATGCCGAGATAGTGCGTGAACACATCGATGGCGCTACTTCGCCTCCGCTGCTGGCCGCGGCCGAAGGGCGGCCGCCGGCGCCATGGGTCGAGCCCTGGGAGCCGGGTTAGAAGAGCGTGGGCTCGTCGGGCCGCGCGCCCTCGATGACCAGCATCCGCCGCTTGGTGTCCACCCCGCCGGGCGCCGAGAACCCACCCATCTTCCCGCCTGCCGCCAGCACCCGGTGGCAAGGGACGACGATGGGGAAAGGGTTGTGCCCCAAGGCCTGGCCGACGGCCTGGGCCGAGCCGGGCATGCCCAGCCGGGTCGCCACGTCGCCGTAGGTCAAGGTCTTGCCGGGCGGGATCGTCCGCGCGATCTCGTACACGCGGCGATGGAACTCGGGCACGCCTTCAAGGTCGAGCTCGATGTCGGCGAGGTCGAGGCGGTCACCCCGCAACAGGGAGTTCATCTCGTCGATCGCGTGCCGGATGTGGTCCGGGGGCTCGGTTTCGCCGGCCTCGGGGAACTGGCTCTGCAGCCGGGCGCGGGTGACCTGTGGGCTCCGGTCGGGCAGGCGCACGCTGAGCACACCGCGTTCGCCCCAGGCGATCCCGCAGTGTCCGATCGCGGTCTCGAACACCGCGAAGCCCTGAGTAGTCATCAAGCCTCGATTCTCCGGCACGAGACAAGGAGGTTGCTTTTCGGGGGCGCTCCCTGACCGGTGCGACCCGCTCGAATACACATGTTCACATCACGGGAGGTGATGGCCCATCCAGTGACTTTCTTGGAAGGCGCGGCAAGTCTGGCCGAGTCGGCACGGTCGGCCACGTCGGCGGAGGGCGCGGCTGGCATGAGGTGTTCCTTTCCTTGCGGGACGCCACTCACAGTCTGCTCTTCGTCGTGCAGGCCGTCTTGAAGATTCTTGCGCTACGGGAACTGTCGTAGCCGGGGCTTAGCTTGTTGTCATGCGTGCTGCCGTGGAACTGGCCGCCCGGCCAGGGTTTGCCGCGTATGCGGTGTCGTGCGAGGACGACCACCGCGGCTGGTCCGCGCCCGAACAACGGTCAGGGCACGGGCTGGTCCTGGTTCGGCGCGGGCGCTTCCGCCGCCGCCTGGCCGGACGCGTCGCCGACGTCGATCCGACAGTCGGTTATGTCAGCCTGCCCGGCGACGAGGAGTACTTCGCGCATCCCGCCGGGGGAGACGTGTGTACGTCGATCACGGTGAGTCCCGATCTTTGGCACACGATGACCGGCGCCTCCGAACATGGTGACGTGTACGTCGATGCGCGCCTCGACCTCGCGCACCGACGCCTTCTCGCCGCTGTGCGCGGGCAGGACGTCGACTACGCCGTCGTCGAAGCTCTGCTTCACTTGCTTGGCGTTGCACTCCGCCGAGCCACCGTTGGTGTGCATGATTCCGACAGCGCCCTTGTCGCTCGGGCTCGCGCCGCCATCGCCGACGGCCATCCCGGCTTGCTGCCGTTGGCCGAGCGCCTCGAGGTTTCGCCGTACCGGTTGAGCCGCGCTTTTTCCCGCGAGCTGGGAGTGTCGCTCACTCACTACCGGAATCGTGTCCGTGTCGGCAAAGCCTTGGACCGTCTCGAAGCCGGCGAGTCGGACCTTGCCGCCCTCGCCGTCGACCTCGGCTTCGCAGATCAGGCCCACCTCACGCGGACCGTACGTGCCCACTCCGGTGAAACCCCAGCGGTCCTACGTCGTCTGCTGTCGCCGTCACCAGCCTGAACTGCGCTGCCGCCTTGCCCTGCCCGGCTGCTGGAGCAAACGCACCTTCCTACCCTGGGGATCATGGAGCGTGTTCCGGGTCCCGAATCTCAGACCGGCGTCGGCGTGGTGGCGTCGTTCGATTTCACACGGGACAGGGAGTTGTGGCGCTGGGTCCCGCCCGACGTGACCGTGTACCTCACCCGTACCGACCCGATCTCCAGTCGCAATCCCCAGGAGCTGGTCACCGAACTGAACGCAGCTCGCTACCTGGCGGGCCCCACGAAACAACTCGCCGCCGTCGGCGCGCAGGCCGTGATCTATGCCTGTACCGCTTGCTCTTTCATCGGTGGAACCGAAGGCGAAAAGGCATTGCGCGACGAAATGCTCGCCTGTGGCGCGTCGATCGCGTTGACTACCGCCGGTGCGGTCACCCAGGCGCTGGCGGTCGTCGCGGCCAGGCGCGTCGCGGTCGTCCACCCGTACTCGGAACCGGTCGGCGAACGCCTCCGCGCGTATCTGACGGAGACCGGTTTCGATGTGATGGCGCTCCGCGGCTTGGACCTGTCCGCCCCCGAACTCCCAGACGTGACCTACGACCGCGTGGCCGATCTCGTACTTTCCGGCGACCATCCGGCCGCCGACGCCGTTTTCATCAGCTGCACCGCCCTGCCGACCTACGACCTCATCGCCTCGCTCGAACAACACCTCGGCAAGCCCGTCATCTCGGCGAACCAGGCCACCGTGTGGGCGCTCCTGCGCGCCATCGCGCGCCCCGCCCTCGGCCCGCACCAGCACTTAACGCAGCAAGGTGGCTTTGCTACCGATCAGCAGTAGCAAAGCCACCTTGCTGCAAATCCTTCACCTGCGGCAGGTAGTTGGAGTAAACGCACCTTGCTCGGCCCCGCCGCAGCCGGAGCGAACGCACCTTCCCACGCGCCGGATTGGAGCAAATGCACCTTGCTCCCAACCGCCGCGGCTCACCGGAAGCCGGTGGGTCAGCGCTGCGTCCCCTCGCGCCATCCGTTCGTGATCGGCAGCCGCCGGTCCCGGCCGAAGGCCTTGAACGTGATCTTCGTGCCCACCGGGTACTGCCGCCGCTTGAACTCGGAGCGGTCGACCATCCGCAGCACCCGGTCGATCGTCTCCGCGTCGAACCCGGCGGCGATCAGGTCCGCGTACCCCCGGTCGCCCTCGACGTAGTCGTCCAGGATGTCGTCCAGCAGCGGATAGTCCGGCAGCGAATCGGTGTCCAGCTGCCCCGGCCGAAGCTCGGCCGACGGCGGCTTGCTGATCGAGTTCTCGGGGATCGGCGGCGTCTCCCCGCGCTTCTCGGCCTCGGCGTTGCGCCACCGCGCAAGCTCCCACACGTGCGTCTTGAAAACGTCCTTGATCGGCGCGAACGCTCCCACCGCATCGCCGTAGATCGTCGAATAGCCCACGGCGAGCTCGGTCTTGTTCCCGGTCGCCAGCACGAGGTGACCCTCCTGATTGGACAGTGCCATCAACAGCATGCCCCGGGTACGCGCCTGGATGTTCTCCTCGGCCAGCCCCGTCAGCTTCAGCTGATCCACGTACACCCGCACCATGTCCTCGACCGGTTCGGTCCGGAAGTGGCAGCCGAGCCGCCGCGCCAGTTCCGCCGCGTCCGACTTCGAGTGCTCCGACGAGTACTTCGACGGCATCGAAACGCCGTACACGCAATCGGGCCCGAGCGCGTCCACCGCCAGCGCGGCCGAAACTGCCGAGTCGATCCCGCCGGAGAACCCGAAGATCACCGAGCGGGCACCGTTCTTCTGCACGTAGTCGCGCAAGCCGACGACGAGGGCCGACCACACCTCGGCTTCGTCGGAAAGCGGTTCGCTGATCGGCGCCTCCACCGGCTCGTAGGACGGCACGGGTTCGGTGCTGAGCACTCGCCGCCGGACCTGCATCCCTTCGAACTCGCCCTCGGCGCAATGTCCGCCCGCCGGCAGTTCCAGGTCGACCACGAGCAGGTGCTCCAGGAACTGCGGCGCCCGGCCGAGCAGCTCACCGTCCGCGCCGACGACGATCGAATCACCGTCGAACACCAGGTCGTCCTGACCACCGACCGAATTCGTGTAGACCAGCGGCGCCTTCGCTTCGGCCGCGCGCCGGGCGACCAGCGGCAGCCGGATGTCGTCCTTGGACCGTTCGTACGGCGACGCGTTCGGCGACACCACCAGGTCCACGCCGGCTTCGCCCAGCGCGGTCACCGGCCCGCCGTCCTGCCAGATGTCCTCGCAGATCACCATGCCGATGTCCAGCCCGTGCAGCCGCACCACGTCCAGCGTCTGCCCGGCCTTGAAATACCGGTGCTCGTCGAAAACGCCGTAGTTCGGCAGATGGTGTTTGAACTGCCGCCCCACCACTTCACCGTCGTACAGCGCGGCCGCGGCGTCGCGGGTGCCCACCTCGTCGAGGTCGAGATAACCGACGTACACGAGCAAATCGCCGCAGCCGGCTTCGACCAGCCGCCGCGGCAGGTCGTCCACCGCCTTCCGGGACGCCTGCGCGAACGTGGCCCGCAGGGAAAGATCCTCGACCGGGTAGCCGGTCAGGGACATCTCGGGGAACACCACGACGTGTGCCCCCGCCTCAGCGGCCTTCTTCGCCCAATCGACGTGCAGCTGCGCGTTGCCCGCGACATCGCCCACCGTCGAGTTGATCTGAGCCAGCGCGATCCGTAGTTGCGGCATACGCACATTCTCACCCACGCGCCGCGACGCCACAGCCGGATTGTGCCCCACGGAACGAGCAAGGGATGTTTGCTACGACCTCGCCGTAGCGAACATCCCTCGCTCCCCGGTCAGTCCTTTTTCCGGCGCAGCAGGTTCCGCACCTGCTTCAGCGTCTGCTCGAAGTCCGAGTCGAAGGGGTTGTCGTGCACCAGGTACGTCCACGTGGAACTGGCCCTCCGCACGCCCGAGGCCGCCAGGTCGATCCCGTCGTCGGTCAGCTCGGCTTCCTCGAACGACTGGAGCGAACGTTCCTCGATCCCCGGCACGATCTTGCGGAACTCGGGGATCGCCAGCCGGTGGAACTCGTCCAGTGGCGTTTCCCGCGCGAGCGCCCGCAGGTGGATGCTTTCCCGCACATCCGTGAGGAACGCCAGGTGGTCCGACCACAGCTCGTCCAGGTGGAAGAGCATGATCTCCCGGCAGATCTGCTCAAGCTCCGCCTCGCCGAGTTTCTCCTCGAACTCTTCGTACCGCTTCTTCGCCGCTTCCTTCAGCGTTTCGGCGGCGAGATCGGTCCGCAGCAGCTTGTCGCGGTACTTGAGCAGCTCGTGCCGCTGGTGCTCGATCAGCCGCGTGTACCGCCAGGTGTTCCGGTGGATCTCCAGGTGCACACCCTCGGCGACCCGCTGCGCGTGGTTGATCTGCCGCTGCGCCGCGGGGTCGGTGATCTCGCCGGTCTCCTCGTCGGCGTGGATCCCGTCCGGCACATCGGGCGCGTTCGACAGCACCAGCTCGTCGTTCAGGCTCGCGAAGAACACCGCGCTGCCCGGGTCGCCCTGCCGCCCGGACCGCCCGCGCAGCTGCCCGTCCAGCCGGCTCGACGGGTACCGCGCGGTGCCGATCACGTGCAGCCCGCCTAGCTCGGCCACCCGCTCGCGGTCCTTGCCGTCCGCGCCGCCCAGCCGGATGTCGGTACCGCGCCCGGCCATCTGGGTCGACACGGTCACCGCCCCGTGAGTACCGGCTTCGGCGATGATCGCGGCCTCTTCGGCGTCATTGCGTGCGTTGAGCACAACGCACGGCAGGTCGACCTTCGCCAGCTTCTCCGCCAGCTCCTCTGACTCGGCCACGTCCTGCGTACCGACGAGGATCGGCCGCCCGGTCTCGTGCACCTCCCGGATCTCCGTCTCGATCGCCCGCAGTTTCTGCGACGGCGAGGCGAAAATCCGGTCCGGGTGGTCCTCGCGGATGTTCGGGGTGTTCGGCGGGATCACCGCGACTTCCAGTTGGTAGAACTCGCGCAGCTGCTCGGCCACCGCCACCGCCGTGCCGGTCATGCCCGCCACCCGCGGATACCGCGCGAGCAGGGCCTGCACGGTGATCGAGTCGAGGATTTCGCCGCGGTCGGTGGCCGCCACCTGCTCCTTCGCCTCGACGGCCGCCTGCAGCCCGTCCGGCCAGCGCTGCAACTCCGCGACACGGCCGCGCGAGGTGTTGATCAGCTGCACCTTCTCGTCGCGCACCAGGTAGTCGACGTCGCGAGTGAGCAGTGCGTGCGCGTGCAGCGCGACGTTGACCGCCGCCAGCCGGTCGGAACCGGAGTCGCCGTAGAGGTCGATCCCGCCGAGCGCCTTCTCCACCACCGAAGCGCCGGCCGTCGTCAGCCACGCGTTGCGGCCGTCCGAGTCCGTCTCGTAGTGCAGGCCCAGGCGCAGCCGCCGGACGACGTTGGCCACCTCGATGTCGGCGACCGCGTGGTCCACCGAACCCGCCATCACGAGCGGCACCCGCGCTTCGTCGACGAGCACGGAGTCCGCTTCGTCGACGATCGCGACCTCGGGCTCGGGCTGCACCAGGTCCTCGACGCGGGTCACGAGCCTGTCCCGCAGCACGTCGAACCCGATCTCGCTCACCGCGCCATAGGTCACTTCGGCCTCGTAGGACGAGCGCCGCTCGTCACGGCTCAGCGACGGGTCGACCCAGCCGACCGTCACCCCGAGCAGCTTGTAGACCGGCTCCATCCACTCCGCGTCGCGGCGGGCGAGGTAGTCGTTGACCGTCACGACGTGCACCCGCTTGCCTTGCAACGCGAACCCGGCCGCGGCGAGCGCGCCCGCCAGCGTCTTTCCCTCACCGGTCTCCATCTGCACGACGTGCCCGGTGAGCAGGCCCATGGTGCCCAGCAGCTGGACGTCGAAGGCACGTTCGTCGAGCGCCCGGCGCGCGGCCTCCCGGCCCAGCACGCACACCTCGATCAGCTGCTTGTCGTCGAAGTCCGCTTCGAGCCGCAGTTTCGCCGCGCGCTCGGTGAGCTCGGTGTCGCTGAGCTCCTCGACCTCCGCCTCGAGTTCGCCGATCGCCGGCAGCAGCCCTTCGTAGTGGGTCAGCTCGATGCTTCCCGGCCGCTCGATGAACCGGCGCAGCCGCTTCCCCATTCGGCTGATCAGTGCGGGCACCCTCGGTCTCCTGTCTCTCTCCAACCGTCCACCCGGCAACGAGGTGGTGGTGGTCGTGTGTTCCCCGCCAGGATGGCACGATCACGCCGTGCCCCTCCTACAGCGAGCCCGGTCGCGAACCGCGCGAGTCGTCGTCCTGATCGGTATCTGCCTGCTGACCCCGCTCGCGGCGTGCACGTCGGAACATTCGAGCACGCCGGAGGCGGAGCCGAACCAGACCGAGTCCCGTGGTCCGGTGGGGCCGGTGCCCGCCGGCTTGGACAAGTTCTACGCGCAGCCGCTGACCTGGGGTGAGTGTGCACCCTACGCGACTTCCGACGACGCGAAATCCGCCTTTGGTAGCCAAGATCTGCAATGCGCGCGGCTGACCGTCCCGCTGGACTACGCCAACCCGCAGGGCGACACGATCACCATCGGGGTGCTGCGGCACAAAGCCACGGGCAACCGGATCGGCGCGCTGGTGATGAACCCGGGTGGCCCCGGCGCGTCCGGGATGGTGGCCGCCGCGAGCCTTTCGTCGCAGATGTCGAATTCGGAGCTGGGGCAGCGGTTCGATCTGGTCGGGTTCGACCCGCGTGGCATCGGCGCCAGCGAGCCGGAGGTCAACTGCCTGACCGACAGCGAACGGGACGCCGATCGCGAAAAGGACCTCGACACCGATGGCTCGCCGGAAGGCGTGGCCAAGCAGGAAGCGGACTCCAAGGACTTCGCCACCAAATGCGCCCAGCGCACCGATCACGGCACGGCGATGCTCGCCAACCTCGGCACCCGCGACGTCGCCAAGGACATGGACGTGCTCCGTTCCGCGCTGGGCGAACAGAAGCTGACCTACCTCGGCTACTCCTACGGCACTCGGATCGGCTACACCTACGCCGAAGCGTTCCCCGGCAACGTGCGCGCGATGGTGCTCGACGGGGCGCTGGATCCCAACGAGGACGAAACCGAGTCACTGGTGAACCAGGGCGCCGGGTTCGGCAAGGCGTTCACGGAATTCGGGAAATGGTGCGCGGCGCGGCAGGACTGTGCGCTGGGAAATGACGCGGCGAACGCGACGAAGGCGTACCAGGATCTGGTCCGCCCGCTGATCGACAACCCGGTCAACATCGGCGACGGCCGCAAACTGACCTTCGACGACGCCACGCTCGGCACCATCCAGGCGCTGTACTCCCAGCAGCTGTGGGAGCCGTTGAACACCGGGCTCAACGAGCTCAAGCGCGGCCGCGGCACCACGCTGATGGCGCTGGCCGACCAGTACAACGAACGTGACCAGCAAGGTCACTACTCCAACACCCAGGACGCGTTCACCGCGATCCGCTGCGTGGACGACCCGCGGGTGACCGACAAGAACGAGATCCTCAACGCCGAGAACCAGTACGACCAGGTCGCGCCGTTCCTCGACGACGGCAGGCCGAACGGCGCCGCGCTCGACGCGTGCGCGTACTGGCCGGTGCCCAACACGTCGGAGCCGCACGAGCCGAAGGTTTCCGGTGTGCCGCCGGTGCTGGTGATTTCGACCACCAACGATCCCGCCACGCCGTATGAAGCCGGGGTGAACCTCGCGAAGGCGATGAACGGGGCACTGCTGACCTTCGAGGGCACACAGCACACCGTTTTCCTGCAGGGGAACTCGTGCGTTGACGACGCCGGCACGGCGTATCTGGTGGACGGGACACTGCCCGCGGCCGGGAAGCGTTGTGCCGCACAGTGACTGAGCTGGCACGATGTGACAGATGCGTTTCCGTCGCTGGCGGCTCGTGGCCGTCGTGTGCCTGGTGCTCTGTGCGCTGACGGCGTGCAGTACCGCGCAGGCCCCGAGCCGGGCCCCGCACCCCTCGCCGGTGTCGGACGTGCATGCGTTCGACAGGTTCTACGACCAGAAACTGGTCTGGGGTGACTGTGCGCCGTACGCGACGAATGGGCAGAGCCAGGACGCGTTCCGCACGCCCGGGGTCGAGTGCGCGCGGCTGACCGTGCCGCTCGACTACGCCCGCCCACAAGGGCAGACGATCACCGTGGGTGTGTTGCGGCACAAGGCTTCCGACCAGACGGACAAGATCGGCTCGCTGGTGATGAACCCCGGCGGGCCGGGCGGTTCCGGGATGGAGGCGGCGGCGCATCTCGTGCAGAGGGTGTCCGGCAACGCGATCGGCCTGCGCTTCGATCTCGTCGGTTTCGATCCGCGCGGGGTCGGCGCGAGCCAGCCGCGCGTGCACTGCTTGACCGACGCGGAACGGGACGCCGAACGTCAGAACGATCTGGGGGACGGCACCTCGCCTGGTTCGGCTGCCGCCTGGGCGGCGCAGGCGAAGGATTTCGCGGGCAAGTGCGTGCAGCGCACCGGTGCGGACGTGCTGGCGAACGTCGGCACCAGGGACGTCGTCAAGGATCTCGACGTGCTGCGCGCGGCCTTGGGCGAGAAGAAGCTCAACTACCTCGGCTACTCGTACGGCACCCAGATCGGCTACAGCTACGCGGAGGCGTTCCCCGCGAACGTCCGCACCCTGTTGCTCGACGGGGCGATCGACCCGAGCGAGAGCCAGGCGGACTCCTTGGTCGGACAGGGAAACGGCTTCAACCGCGCATTCGGGATGTTCGCCGCTGAATGCGCGAAGCACGCCGGCTGCGCCATCGGCCAGGACCCGTCCCGAGCGACGCAGACGTTCACCGACCTGATCTCCCCCTTACGCAACAACCCCGCGCCGGCCGGGGGAGGAAGGAAGCTTTCCTACGACGACGCCATGACTGCGCTGGTCGAGGCGATGTACTCCCAGCAGTCGTGGCCGCTCCTGAACAGCGGCCTGAACCTGCTCCGCGCCGGTGACGGCAGCGTGCTGATGAAGCTCGCGGACGGCTATTACGACCGCGGAGCCGACGGGCGCTACTCGTCGCTGCAGGACGCGTACTACGCGGTGCGCTGCGTCGACAACCCGCGAGTGACCGACCCGGGCGCGGTCGAGGCGATCCACCAGCGCATGCTCACCGCCGCGCCGTTCCTCGGCGGCGGCCGGCCCGACGAGGGCGAGCCGGACGTCTGCGGCGCCTGGCCTGCTGCGAGCACCTCCCAGCCACATCATCCGACGGTGCCCGGCCTGCCGCCCCCGCTGGTCATCTCGTCGACGAACGATCCGGTCACCCCGTACCAGGCGGGCGTCAACCTCGCCGGCGACATGGGCGGCGGCCTCCTCACCTACGACGGCGCGCAGCACACGGCCTTCCTGCACGGCAACCAGTGCGTCGATGTCAACGGCCTCGCCTACCTCGTCGACGGCACCCTGCCCCCACCCGGCACTCGCTGCCCCACCTAACCC
>NZ_VMNW02000159.1 GCF_007713735.2 Amycolatopsis acidicola
GGGTGCGGGCGGGGCAGAAGGTCGGCATCATCGGCCTCGGCGGGCTCGGGCAGATGGGGACGCGGATCGCCGTGCTCCAGGGAGCAAGCGTTTTCGTCGCCGAGAAGAAGGAGCAGATCTGGCCGCTGGCCAAGGAACTCGGTGCCGACGGCGTGGCCGGTGACATCGCGGCCTTCGCCGGCGAGCAGCTCGACGTGATCATCGACTTCGCCGGTTTCGGCACCACCACGGCCGCGGCGATCGAGACGGTGCGGGACTTCGGCACCGTCGTGCAGGTGGGTATGGGGAGGCTTTCGGCGGAACTGCCGACCGGCACGCTGGTGTTCAAGCAGGTCACCCTCGTCGGCTCGCGCAGCGGCACGGTCGGCAACATCGCGGCGGTCTACGACCTGTTCGCCACCGGGGACCTGACCGCCAAGATCTCGCCGATCACCTTCGAGGAGATCCCGGACGCCCTGGAACGCCTCCGCAAGGGCGACGTCGACGGCCGCTTCGTCGCGGTTTACCCCTAGCGCCACGGGTGTTGGCCGCTGGCGTGCGTGTGTTGGCCGCTCCAGTCGGCGTGTTGGCCGTTCCGGTCGGCGTGTTGGCTGCCGGGGTTGGCGAGTTGGCCGCTGGCGGCGGCCCGTGAACCCGCACCGCCGACGGAGGGGCCAACTCGCGCGCAGGAGGGGCGAACACGCCAGCGTGGGCGGCCAACTCGCGCGCGGGGGCGAACACGCCAGCGTGGGCGGCCAACTCGCGCGCGGGGGCGAACACGCCCGCGTGGGCGGCCAACTCGCGCGCGGGGGCGAACACGCCCGCGTGGGCGGCCAACTCGCGCGCGGGGGCGAACACGCCCGCGTGGGCGGCCAACTCGCGCGCGGGGGCGAACACGCCCGCGTGGGCGGCCAACTCGCGCGCGGGAACGGCCAACACGCCCGCGGGAACGGCAAACACGCCCGCGGGAACGGCAAACACGCCCGCGGGGGAGGCAAAAACGGCCCGCGGGGGCGGGGTCAGGCGTCGCGGCTGAAGATGAATGCCGTCGATTTGCTCAGGCCGTTGGAAATGGTCGCGAGGGAGCGGGCGGCGCCGGGGACCTGACGGGCGCCGGCGCGGTCGGTGACCTGCATGACGGCCTCCGCGAGGTGCGTCATGCCGTGCAGCCTGCCTTCGCCGAGTGCGCCGCCGCCCGTGTTCATCGGCAGCTTCCCGTGCAGCCCCGTGTGCCCGTCCCGGCTGAACGCGACGGACTCACCGCGGCCGACCAGACCCATGCCCTCCGCCCAGGTGTGCACGAACACGCTGAACCCGTCGTACAGCTGGGCATTGTCGATGTCGTCCGGCCCCAGCCCGGACGAGTCCCACAGCCGCCGCGCGACCTCCTCCGCGCCGTCGACGAGGTCCTCCAGCGTCATGATCGCGCCGCCGGGATGCGGGTACGTCGCCGCGGCGAAACCGGTGAGCAGTGCGGGCGGCTGCCGCAGGTCCCTGGCGCGCTCGGTGGAGGTCAGCAACAGAGCCACGGCACCGTCGACGGGGATGTCGCAGTCCAGGATCGTCATCGGGTCCGCGACCATCCGCGCGTCCAGATAGTCTTGCGCGGTAAGGGGTTTGTCCTTCCAGTACCCGTTCGGGTTCAGCCGCGTGTGCTCCCGGTTGCGCACGATGTAGGGCGCCAGATCCTCGCGCGTGTAACCGTACAGATCCAGATACCGGCGCAGCACGGTCGCGGCCCACGCGGGCGGCATGCTGTAGCCGAACGGCGCCATGAACTGGTCCGGCCCCGCCGCGCGCGAGCTGTCGTAGTTCACATACGTGCCGGCGGGCACGTGCAGCGAGCGGTACACCAGCGCGTGCGTGCACACGCCCGAGTAAACGGCCATCGCCGCGTCCATCAGGCTTTGCGTGACCATGCCGTTGGTCGAGCCGGTCCACAGGATCTGCCCGGTGATACCCAGCAGCTCCGGCAGGTAGTACGGGGTGACCACGTCGATCCCCTCGCCGGTGCCCTTTTCCCCGCCGTAGCGCGGCATCGTGGGGGAGGTGGCGACACCGTCGACCGCCGCGCGCGTGAGGCCGGCGTCGGCGATCGCGTTGTCGCAGGCTTCGACCGTCAGCGACGCGAGCGTGCGCGGCAGCCGCCGGCCCAGCTCGCTGTAGCCGACGCCGGCCACGGCCACCTTGTCGCGAATCTCGTGCATCTGCCGCTCACTCCCCGGCCGGCCGGAACTGCGGAAGCGTGCAGCCCTCGCCGATCTCTTCGAAGGTCACCTCGACGTCCATGCCGAGCCGGATGTCCGCCGGTGCCACGCCGAGCAGGTCGGCGGTGAGGAACAGCCGCGGCTGCTCGGCCAGTTCGACGATCACGATCACGAACGGCACCAGATCGGCGAAACCGGGCCCCGGCGGATGTTCGATCACGGTGTACGAGTGCACCGTGCCGCGCCCGGAAACCTCGCGGTACGAAAGCTCCGCGCCGCCGCAGGACCGGCAGGTGAGGCTCGGCGTGTGGTTGAACCGGGAGCACGACGAGCAGTGCTGGATCACCAGCCGGTGCTCGCGGACGGCGTCCCAGAACTCCTGGGTGATCTCGTCGGGGACCGGGATGGGGCGGCTCGGGGCGGTCATGCTCACGTCCTCCAGGTCACGGGCGCCGACAGCGCCTCGGCGTAGTGCTTCTTCGTGTACGACTCCAGCGCCCTCATGTGCGTGCCCATGAGCTCCTCGGCGCGCGCGCCGTCCCGCTCGAGTATGGCGGTGGCGATCGCGGACTGGATGTCGATGGTCAGTTTCCGTTGCCTCGCCGGGTACTGCACGCCCACGGCGGCGCCGTCGAGGATGTCGAACAGCGCCACGAACAGTGACGCGAAGATCACGTTGCCCGAGCCGTGCGCGATCGCGGTGTGGAACCGCCTGGTCTGTTCGAGGAACGCCGCGTGGTCGTTCTCGTGCCTGCGTTCCAGGTCGATGATCCCGAACAGCCGTTGCACGTCCTCTTCGGACATCCGCTCGGCCGCCTGCCGCGCCATCGCGGGCTCCAGGGCGACACGTGTCTCGATGACTGTCTTGAAGGGTGCCTTCTGGAACTGCAGCAGCAGGCTCAGCGAGTTGGCCAGCGCGGTGCTGTCGGGCTGCTGCACGATCGGCCCGCCGCTGGGGCCGGGCTTGAGCGTGAGCACGCCCTGCAGTTCGAGGAAGCGCAGGGACTCGCGCAGCGTGCCGCGGCCGACGTCGTAGTCCTCCAGCATGACCTTCTCCGGCGGGAGGCGGTCGCCGACGTGGTTGCCGCGGGCGTTGATGTCCTCCACGATCCGCTGCGCGACGAGGAGCGCGGTCTTCTTCGGGCGTCCGGCTGCCGTCATGTCCGTGCCTCCCGTGGTTTTCCGATGCTAAACATATACATCAATTGCCTCCCGTGGGGGAGTCTTGCGCCAGGGCTTGTCCGCACGCCCATCCTTGCTTACATTAATGCTATTGATGTTTATGGATTGAGGAGTGGCGCATGACCGACGGGCGGTTCGCCGGGCACCGGCTGGACGGCAGGGTCGCACTGGTCACCGGCGGGAGCAGGGGGCTGGGCCGCGAGATGGTGCTGGCCTTCGCCGAGGCCGGTGCCGACGTCGTGGTGGCCAGCCGCAAGCTCGACCGCTGCGAGGAGGTCGCCGCCGAGGTGCGCGAGGCCACCGGCCGCCGCGCGCTGGCGGTGTCGTGCCACATGGGCGACTGGGCCGCGCAGGACACCCTGGTCGAGCGCGTGTACGAGGAGTTCGGCCGGTGTGACGTGCTCGTCAACAACGCCGGGATGTCCCCGCTGTACGACTCACTGGAGACCATCTCCGAGGAGCTCTACGACAAGGTCATGGCCGTCAACCTCAAGGGCCCGTTCCGGCTGACCACGCTGGTGGCCTCCCGGATGGCGCGGGGCGATGGCGGCTCGGTCATCAACATCTCCAGCACCGCTTCGGCCAAACCCAGCGTCGCCGAGCTGCCCTACGGCGCGGCCAAGGCCGGGCTGAACCTGCTGACCCTCGGCTTCGCCCAGGCCTACGGGCCGAAGGTGCGGGTCAACGCGATCATGTGCGGCCCCTTCCTCACCGACATCAGCAAGGCCTGGGACATGAAGGCGGCCGAAGAGAAGTTCCGCCGCTATCCGCTCGGCAGGGCCGGGCGGCCGGAGGAGATCGTCGGCACCGCGCTGTACCTGGCCGGCGAGATGTCCTCCTACACCACCGGCACGGTCGTTCCGGTCGACGGCGGCCAGGCCCTTTCGCGATGACGACCGGCGAACCGACACTAAGGAGTTCCATGAGCTGGGGATTCGAAACGGATCCCGGGTACCGGAAGGTGCTCGACTGGGCCGAAGAGTTCGTCACCGAAGAGGTCGAGCCCGTCGACCAGGTGATCACCCACGCCTACGACCTCGCCGACCCGTTGCGGCGGAAGCTCATTCCGCGGCTGCAGGACCAGGTCCGCGCGCAGGGGCTGTGGGCGACGCACCTCGGGCCGGAACTCGGCGGCCAGGGCTACGGGCAGCTGCAACTGGCGCTGCTCAACGAAATACTGGGCCGCACGCACAGCGGGCCGATCGTGTTCGGCTGCCAGGCACCGGATTCCGGCAACACCGAGATCCTCGCCCACTACGGCACGCCCGAGCTGAAGGAGCGTTACCTCGAGCCGCTCATCCAGAACGAGATCGTGTCCTGCTACGCGATGACCGAACCGCAGGGCGGCTCCAACCCCGTCGAATTCCGGACGACGGCGCGCCTCGACGGGGACGAATGGGTCATCAACGGCGAGAAGTGGTTCGGCTCCAACGCCCGCTTCGCGTCCTTCTACATCGTGATGGCGGTGACCGACCCGGAAGCCGAACCGCACCGGCGGCTCTCGATGTTCATCGTGCCCGCGGACACCCCGGGCCTGAGCATCGTGCGCAACAGCGGGGTGTGGGGCCACGACTACGAAGAGGGCACGCACGCCTACACGCGCTGGGAGGACGTGCGGATCCCGCGCGACCACATCCTCGGCGGTGTCGGGCAGGGCTTCGAGGTGGCGCAGACCCGCCTCGGCGGCGGGCGCATCCACCATGCGATGCGCACCGTCGGGCTGGTGCGGCGCTCGCTCGACATGATGCTGTCCCGCGCCGTTTCCCGCACCGCCCGCGGCCGCAGGCTGGGCGACCAGCAGCTGGTGCAGGAGATGATCGCCGACTCGTGGATCGAGCTGGAGCAGTTCCGGTTGCTGGTGCTGCGCACGGCGTGGCGGATCGACCGCTACAACGACTACAAGAAGGTGATCACCGACATCGCGGCGGTCAAGGCGGCGATGCCGAAGGTGCTGCAGAACGTGGCCGGGCGCGCGGTGCAGCTGCACGGTTCGCTGGGTATCTCGAAGGAACTGCCGCTGGGCAAATGGCTTTCCGAGAGCGCGCACATGGGCCTGGTGGACGGCGCGACCGAGCTGCACAAGCTCTCGATCGCGCGGCAGCTGCTGAAGGGCGTCGAGCCCGAGCCGGGGCTGTTCCCCTCGTACCACGTGCCCGCGCTGCGGGCCAAGGCGGAACAGAAGTTCGCGCGGGAACTGGCCGAAGTGGCCGCGCACGGAACGAGCGAGGAGTGAACATGGCAGGTCCGCTGGCTGGTCTCGTCGTCGTGGACGCGAGCTGGGGCATGCCGTCCGGGATCACCGGAATGCTGCTGGCCGACTACGGCGCCCGGGTGGTCAAGGTGGAGCGGCCGGGGCACGTTCCCTTGGTGGAGAAGAACTTCCGCAAGACCGCCGACCGTGGCAAGTGGAGCGTCACCGCCGATCTGTCCACTTCGGAGGGACAGGAGACGCTGCACGGACTACTCGCGAACGCGGACGTCTTCCTGGAGTCGGGCGGCTTCGACCACGCGGCCCTGCGGGAACGTCACCCGGAGCTGGTGTGTGTGTCTCTGTCCGGCTACGGCACTTCGGGTCCGCTGGCCGAACGGCCGGGGTACGAGGCGCTGCTGAACGCGCGGATGGGCATGACGGCCGAGCAGCGCGCGCACCGCGACGGGCCGGTCTTCCTCGGGCACCCCACCGTTTCCTACGGCACCGCGTTCCTCGCCACGATCGGCGTGCTTTCGGCCTTGCACGCGCGGAAGATCACCGGGCGCGGGCAGTCGGTCGGCACCTCCCTTTTGGACGGCATGCTCGCGATCTGCAGCATGAACTGGTGGTGGAACGAGAAGGACATCTCGTACCTGGCGCGCAGCGGCACGAAACAGGGTTTCGGCCGCAAGCGCTTGATCACCGACCCGTTCGAATGCGCGGACGGCAACTGGCTGATCCCGCACACCGGCGGGCCCGGTTCGTACCAGCGGATGATGGACCTGCTCGGGTTCGGCGACAAGGTGCAGCGGATCGACGGGCCGGAGATGTCCGTGCCGCTGAACGACGAGGAGTACGAGATCGCGCGTGACCTCGTGCCCCAGGCGTTCAAATCGAAGCCGCGTGACGAGTGGGTGCGGCTGTTCGCGGATGCGGACATCGCTTGCCTGCCCGTGTTGCGGCCGAACGAGGTCTTCGACGACGAGCAGGTGCGGTACGCCGGCGTGGCCGTCGAACTCGACGATCCCGACTACGGCACGGTGCGGCAGATCGGCCCGGCGGTGCGGTTCGCGGGCACGCCCGCGGCGAAACCGGAGCCGGCGCCGGCGGTGGGCGCGCACAACGGGTGCTCGGTTTCCCGTGCGGAGGCTTGGAAACCGAGCGGTGGTGGCGAGCTGCGAGGCGCGTTGTCGGGGGTGAAGATCGTCGACTTCAGTTCGTTCTTCGCCACCGGGTTCGGCTCGAAACTGCTGTGCGACCTCGGCGCGGACGTGGTCAAGGTGGAGCCGCCCTCGGGTGACCAGATGCGGCCGCTGGGTGACCTGTGGGAGGCGTCGCAGCGCGGGAAACGGGCGCTGTGCATCGACATGCGCACTCCCGAAGGCCAGGAAGCGGTCCGCAAGCTCGTCGCCGACGCGGACGTGGTGGCGGTGAACTTCCGTCCCGGCAAGGCGGAGAAGATCGGGCTCGGCTACGAGCAGCTGCGCGAGATCAACCCGAAGCTGGTGTACGCGTACCTGCCGGGGTTCGGTTCCTCCGGGCCGAAGTCGACGCTGAAGTCGTTCGCCCCGCTGCAATCCGGGTTCGCCGGGATGAACTTCATCGGCTCCGGCGAGGGCAACCCGCCGATCCGCCGGGTGATGGGCAACGAGGACCTGTACAACGGGTTCCTCGGCGCGGTGGGCATCCTGATGGCGTTGCTGTCGCGGCAGAACACGGGCGAGGGCCAGTACGTGGAGAGCCCGCAGCTGCATTCGAGCCTGTTCGTGCGCACCGAAATGGCCGCCGACGGCGAGGGCAACCCGGTGTACGCGCATCAGCTCGACGCGGACACCATGGGCTGGTCGCCGTTGTACCGGCTGTACCGCACGGCGGACGGCTGGGTGATGATCGCGGTGCTCGGCGACGAGCGGTTCGGGAAACTCGCGACCGCGCTGGGGCATCCGGAGTGGATCGAGGAGTTCGGCACCGAGCAGGCCCGGCAGGCAGGTCCGGACCAGCTGGCCGCGCTGCTGGCGGACGCTTTCGGGAAACTGCCGACCACGGAGGCCTTCGCGGCGCTCGACGAGGCCGGCGTGCCGGTGGAAATCCCGCGTGAGGACCCGGCGATGCCCGAGCTGTTGTGGGAGGAATCGCTGGCCGAAACCGGTCAGGTCATCGAGCACCACCACCCCGAGTACGGCTGGTGCCGAGAGGTCGGGATCACGATCCGGCTGTCCGACACGCCCGGCGAAGTGCGGGCGCCGAGCCCGTTGCTGGGCCAGCACACCCGGGAAATCCTGGCGGAGCTGGGATATGGCGGCACCGAGGTGGACGAGCTCGTGCGGCGCGGGATCTGCCTGGAGCCCTGATCGGCGAGCGGGATCGGGCCGCGGCGAATACCCTGCGGCATCATGGGTTCTCTACGTTCCGCGGTCCGTCCCCTTGCCGACAAGGCGATCACCGCCGTCGTCGCGCGCGTCGCCGCGCGTGACGTCACCACCGAGTTGTTGTACGGGCCGGACGGCAGGCTCAACGACCGGATGCTGACCCGCGAACAGCTGGACGAGCTGGTCCGCCAGGTGCGCGAGACCACACGGGTCCCGGACGCGCTTTCGCAGGTGGCGCAGGCGTACCGGATGCTCGTCGACCTCGAAGCACGGTGCGTCGGCCGGATCGCGGGCACCACCAGCAACATCCTCGGCAAACTGGTCGCGGCGCCCCTGTTGCTGCGGCGGCGCGAAAAGCCGGTGCGGGTACTGGAAATCGGCACCCTGTTCGGTGTTTTCGCGGCGGGACTGCACAAACAGCTACTGCGTCATGGGCACGTGCACGACCTCGTGATCGTCGACCCACTGGAGTCGGTGCAGCTGCAGCCGGAACGCGAGCGCGCCACCGACCCGTCCGGCACCCCGGTCACGCTCGGCACGCTGCACGCCAACCTGCGGTTCGGGGGCGTGGACCTCGAGCGGGTGCGGGTGGAACGCGGACTGTCCACCGAGGATTCGGTGCGCGACGCGGTGGGGGAGGGGTTCGACGTCATCGTCATCGACGGTGACCATTCGCGTGAAGGTGTCGCGAAGGACCTGGCCTGGGCGGAGCGCATCGCTTCGCCGGGGGCGGTCGTGGTGATGGATGACTACGGGGACCCGGGATGGCCCGGGGTGCGGGACGCCTTGGATGCGCACCTGAGCGGGGAGTCGCGGTTCGTGGTGCGCGGGGTGGTTTCCACTTCGGCGTTTCTGGTGGCTCGCTGAGGTTCTTTGGCGTTGCGCTGAGGTTTGTGGGGCTTGGGGCAGCAACGGACGCGCGTAGCGCGCAGGGAAGTTTCCCGGGGTTATGCGGCCTTCGGGTGGCCGGGATCCTGGAGTGGTTCGGGTCGGTCGTGGAGGCTGCGCCCCGCCGGGGTGGTAATGGTGGTCTCGCCGGTGGCGTCGTGGAAATGGACGTCCCAGCCGGGTTTCTCCCGTAGCCGGTTGTGGTGAGCGCACAGCGCGTGCAGATTCGCGGCACTGGTCTGGCCCTGGTGGCGCCAGCGTCGGACGTGGTCGAGTTGCGAGTGATGGGCGGGCCGGTGGCAGTGCGCGACGCCGCATTCCCGGTCCCGTGCCCGTGCCAAATCCCGCACCGCAGCCGGGGGCCGTCGTGTTTTGCGACCGACATCCAGCACCGCGCCCGAAGCGGGATCGGTCAGGACTTTCTTCCACACGCTCGCCGGATCGTTGAGGATGCCGCGGGCGATCGTCCCGGGAATGGGCCCGTGCCCTTCGAGGAACGCGCCGCGCTCGGTCACACCCAGTGCGGTGCCGATCGGCACGTGCAGGAAGACCGTCGCCCGCGCTTCGTGGCGTTCGGTGCCCAGCACCAGATCGGACAAGGTGTCGGCGCGAAGCTGGTCCAGGGTGCGCTCGTCACCGCCGTTCCTGCGATGGCGGGCGATCCGGTCGATCCGCGAGTAGCCGGCGGCAGCAACCTCAGCGGGCAGGTACGCCGTCAGGCTGGCCATCGCGTCGTCCTCGTGGACGATCCGCACACTACGATCTTCCCGCCGCTTCGCCGCACGCTCGCCTGAACCCTCGGGGTCGATCCGGTGGACGAGGTCCCGGGCCGCCCGCCGGATCTGCGTCGCATCCCGGCCCGCCAGCCGGGGCGCGAGAGCCGCGTCCACGTCCCGGCATTTCTCGTCCGGTAACGCCGAAGTGGCATCATGAATTTTCGCCGCCGCGTGCAGATCGGTATTCCCGGCCTCGATTTCGGCCAGCACACACGGCAGCCGCGTGACGAGCGCATCAGCCAACTCAAGCCGGGCAGCGGCCATCTGCCGGGTGACGTGCAATTCCAGGGAAATCTCATCCGCCACCGTGGGATCACGCTGCCGGAGTTGGTTGAGACGAGCCATCGCCCGCACCATTTTCGCCTGCGCGGCAGAGAGTTCCCGCTGTGCGACAGCAAGACAGGCCAGCGCCTCATCGGCGGTAAGAGTTCCCCAGTTCGTATTCACCACACCATTCTACCCAAAACGGAGAGCCATGAGCGAAAAACCGTTCGAATGGATGAAAATGCGACGAAAAGTCCCAGCCCCACGCGCGAAACCGCCACCCGCCACCACGAACCCGAACCGCCACCCGGCAACGAAAGCCGGGAACACCCACCGACCACACCCC
>NZ_VMNW02000015.1 GCF_007713735.2 Amycolatopsis acidicola
GAGTCGGCCCCACCCGCGCACATGCCGGGGGCACCCGCGACCGCAAACACGCCAGCGCCGTCGGCCAACACGCCGACAGCGAGGGCAAACACGCCAGCGGGAGCGGCAAACACGCACCATCGCCACTCCGCTACCACATGCCGCCTCACCACAGTGAGCAAATACCTGCACACGGGCCGAAAACAGCGCCGGGTATCTTGCCGGTGGCCAACCAGGACGAGCGCCGTGGGGAGGCGGAGTGCGAAAGTTCCACGCGAGTGAGACCGCGACCGTGCTGATCGTCCTGGTGGTCGTTCTGCTGTCGTTCGGTTCGGTGTCCACCGCGGCCGGTTACTGGTGGGCGAACGACGGCCGCGAGCAGGCGGCGTCCATCCCGGCGCTGCCCTCGGTCTGGCCCAGCAAGGACGGCCAGGCGCTGCGCTCGGTGCCGATCCCGACCGGTGAGATGGTCGCCGCGCTCCCACCGGACACGGCGGGGCACGTCCTCTGTCAGTCGCTCAGTCAGCAGCGCTGGGAAGCGCTCCTCGGCGACGCCACGCTGCGCGAGGTGGAGCACGGTGGCTGCCACGTCGTCACCGCCACCCTCGACCTCCGCCTCGACCTCGACGGCACCCCGGCGAACCTCCAGGACCCCGACCAGATCGAGATCGCGGGCCACAGCGGGGAACTCGAAGCGCTGGCGCCGGAATCCAACGCGCGCATGAACGTCCGCCTCGTCGACGACGCGCCCACCGAGCAGATCAAGCCCTTCCTGCGCCTGGATGTCAGCCGCAGCATCGAGGGGCCAGGGCCGGGGATGGACGACCTCCTCACGTCGGTCGCGAACGCCGTCGTGCAGGCGACCATGGCGCCGGGGCCGGACCTGCCGAAGCAGAGCAGCGGTCAGGCGATCCCCGCGCGCACCGTGGAGCCGGTGCCGGATCACGGGATCCTGGACTCACCGTGGCCGATGATCTCGTGGCAGCTGTGCACCGCGCTGACCGAACGCCTGCACGCCACCGGCCGCCCCAAGTTCGACGGGACGTGCACGGCGCGCGGCGTGCAGGTGAGCTACACCGATGAGGTCTCGCCTCGCGTCTTCCCGCAGACGCTCGCGGGGAGACCCGCGTCGATCACCGACGACTCGGTGTCGGTGCAGCTGACCGACGACTCCGCCCAGACGGTCACCTTCTCGGGCGGCTCCGACCTCACAAAGCTCGCCGAGTCGATGCTCCCGTCGCTGCTCGGCCATTAGCGAACAACAACCGCAGCCCCGACATCCGATACCGCGACGACATCCCACCACGCCGCACCAACACCACCGCACACGCCAACGCCGCCAACGCCGAAATCGCCCCACCGATGATGAACGGGGACCGGCCGCCCAACGACACCGTGGCCATCCAGCTCACAAAGCCCGACGAGACGATCCCGCCGTCGCTGCTCGGCCATTAGCGAACAACAACCGCAACCCCGACATCCGATACCGCGACGACATCCCACCACGCCGCACCAACACCACCGCACACGCCAACGCCGCCAACGCCGAAATCGCCCCACCGATGATGAACGGGGACCGGCCGCCGAAAGCGTCTGCCATCCAGCCGACCATCGGCCCGCCGATGGGGTTGCCGCCGATCAGCACGAGCACGTAGATGCCCATCACGCGGCCGCGCATCTCCGGGCTGACCGCGGTCTGCACGAGCGAGTTCGCGGTGTTGAGGAACGTGATCGTGGCGAAGCCGAGCGGGATCAGCGCGATGCCGAAAGCCAGATAGGTCGGCATGAACGCGGTGACGAACTCGATCGCGCCGAGGCTGAACGCCGCGATCAGCAGCAGCCGCACCCGCGGGTTTCCCTTCACCCCGCGCCGCGCGGCCAGCAGTGAACCGGTGAAAGTGCCCACCGCCAGCAGGGTCGAGAGCAGGCCGTAGCCGTCGGCCTGGGTGCCGAAGACGTTGCCGGCGACGATCGCCAGCGAGGTGAAGAACGTGATCCCGAAGGTGCTGACGAAGAACACCAGCACCATCACCGTGACCAGGTCGGAGCGCCCGCGCACGTAGTCGAGGCCCTCGCGCAGCTGCCCCTTCGCCCGCTCCACGGCCGGGCCGCGGAACAGCTTGTCCGGGTCCATCAGCAGCAGTCCGGTGATCACCGCGAGCGTGCTTGCGGCGTTGGCGAGGAACATCCAGCCGGTGCCGACCCACGTGATCGCGAACCCGGCGATGGCGGGGCCGACGATGCGGGCCATGTTGAAGATCGAGGAGTTCAGTGCCACCGCGTTGGTGATCTGCTTGCGCCCCACCATTTCCGCGACGAACGACTGCCGGGCGGGCACGTCGAGCGCGCTGAAGATGCCGAGCACGAAGCAGAGCACGAACACGTGCCAGAGCGCGACGACCCCGGTCACGTCGAGCAGGCCCAGCACCAGCGCCTGCACGCCGATGCTGCTCTGGATGAAGACGCACAACTTGCGCTTGTCGACCCGGTCGGCGAGCACGCCCGCGTACAGCGACAGCAGCACGGTAGGGATGAACTGGAGCGCGACCGCGACGCCCAGCGCGATCGGGTTGTTGCCCGAGAGCTGAAACACCAGCCAGTCCTGGGCGATGCGCTGCATCCAGGTGCCGATGTTGGAGATCACCTGGCCGGAGAAGAACAGCCGGTAGTTGCGGACCCGCAGCGAGGCGAACATGTCCAGTTTGGACTTCTTCGCCGTCCCCTGCTCGGGGGGTGGTGGCGCCTGCCCCCGGGTAGCTTCCGTTGTCGGATATGACTTCTGCTCGCTACCCGTGTCGGCTCTCACCGTTATTCGTTCCCCGCCATCCTGTCGATGATCTCGGCGGCCTGCGTGAGCACTTCCCGCTCCGCTCCGCTCAGCCCTGCCAGCTTGCGGTCCAACCAGGCCTCACGCACGGAGATCGTCTCCTCGACGAACTTCCGCCCGGTGCCGGTCAGCGTGACTATCGCCTGCCTGCCGTCGGTCGGGTGCGGGCTGCGCTCGACGAACCCCAGTTCCTCGAGCGCGGTGATCACCCTGGTCATCGACGGCGGCTGCACACCCTCTTTGGCGGCCAGCTTGCCCGGCGTCAGCGCCCCGCACTTGTGCAGCGTGGACATCGCCGCGATCTGCGTCAGCGAGACGGTCTGGTCGATCCGCTGTGCCCGTAACCTGCGGTTGAGTCGCACCACAGCCAGCCGGAGCCGGCTGGCCAATGCGCGCTCAGCCATATCGGACACATAGTTAGCATACCAAACGATCAGCGAAGCGCGTCCTGAATCGGCCCGACTGCGAAGTACGCCACGAACGCCACGGCGATGAGCCACATCAGCCAGTGCACCTTCCGCGCCTTGCCGGTGACCCCCTGGATGACCACGTAGCTGATGAACCCGGCGCCGATCCCGTTCGCGATCGAGTAGGTGAACGGCATCACCACGATGGTCAGAAACGCGGGCAGCGCAACGGAAAAGTCGCCGAAGTCGATGTCGCGGACCTGCCGGATCATCAGCGCGCCGACGACCACCAGCGCGGGCGCCGCCGCCTCCACCGGCACCGACTGGTACAGCGGCGTGAGGAACATGGCTGCGATGAACAACACACCGGTGACGATGTTCGCCAGCCCGGTCCGCGCGCCCTCCGCGATGCCGGACGCCGACTCCACGAAGACCGTGTTGGAGCTCGCCGAGCCGAACCCGCCCGCGGCACCGGCGAGGCCCTCGACGAACAGCGCGCGGCCGACGCGCGGCAGCTGACCGTCCGGCCCGAGCTGCCCGGCTTCCTTCGCGAGCCCGGTCATCGTGCCCATCGCGTCGAAGAAGTCGGCCAGCACCAGGGTGAACACGAACAGGACCACGGTGATGATCGGCAGCCGCGTCCACGCCCCGAACGACACGTCACCCACGAGCGACAGGTCGGGGAGGCCGACGACCTTGTCCGGCAGCGCCGGGTAGCCGAGGTTCCAGCCGGTGAGGTTGGTGCCGTTGGACGGGCCCGCGTGCACGATCGACTCGACGATGATCGAGATGACCGTCGTGGCGAGCACGCCGATCAGGATCCCGCCGCGGATCTTCTTCGCCACCAGCACACCGGTGAGCAGCAGCCCCACCACGAACACCGCGGTCGGCCAGGATGCGATCGAACCGTCGATGCCGAGCCCGACCGGAACGGTGGTGTTCGCCGAGTCCGGCAGCCGCCGCACGAACCCGGCGTCGACGAGCCCGATGAAGCAGATGAACAGGCCGATACCGACCGCGATCGCGGACTTCAGCGCGGCGGGCACGGCGTTGAACACGGCGGTGCGGAACCCGGTCAGCACGAACACGACGATGATCAGGCCCTCGATCACCACCAGCCCCATCGCCTCCGGCCAGGTGACCTGCGGGGCGATCGTGACCGCGAGCAGGCTGTTGATGCCCAGCCCGGTGGCGATCGCGAACGGGTACTGGGCGACGAGTCCCATCAGGATGGTCAGCACGCCGGCCACCAGCGCGGTCACCGCTGCCACCTGCGACGACGGCAGGATGTTGCCGAGCACGTCCTTGTGCGCGCTGGCGCTGTCGGCCGAGAAGCTGCCGATGATCAACGGGTTCAGCACCACGATGTAGGCCATCGCGACGAACGTGACCAGACCGCCGCGGATCTCCCTGCCGGTGGTCGAACCGCGTTCGGTGATCTTGAAGAACCGGTCGAGGCCCGATCGGGGTGCCTGCCGCTCTTCCTGTCCGGTGTCCTGCTGCTGCGCCATGACCGCCGCCTTTGTGGTGCTCGTGGGTGACTCGCCGGTAGCCTTCCGGACGTGACCGATCCGATCAACGGTGGGGATGTTAAAGGCTCGTTGCGTCCGGTGCCCGAGCTGCCCGCGCAGCTGACCGCGCTGTTCCCGATCGTCATCGTCGGGACGGTCGCCTGGCTGATCGGCTTCGTCGTACTCGCGATCCACGACTTCGGCGGCGGGCACACCCCGAGCGTGTGGCTGTGGACCTGTTTGTCGGGTGTGGTGATCAGCCTGATCGGAATGGGCATCATGGCCTGGCAGCGAGCCGCCCGAGGCCGCGGCTCCCGCTCAGCCCAGACCGGCGCCTAGCTCCAGGGCGTCAGCGGGTCGGGGTCGTCCAGCAGGGCCGTGACGAGGTGCCGGTCCGCCCAGCGGTCGGCCGCCCAGCAGAACGCGCGGGCCAGCCCTGCCGACGAATCCTCCGCATGATGTTCCCCGTGAAACCCGCCACTTTCGACCCACCACGGCGTGGCGCGCTTGACCCCGTCGACTTCGACCGTCAACTCCTCGTGCACCAGCACGCCACCTTCCGGCAACGGCAGGTCCAGCAGCTCCGCCACCAGGCGGATCGCGGTCAGCTCGCGCCACGGCACGAACTCGCCCTCGCCGGGCCGCCCCGAGATCAACTCGCTCAGCAACGGGATGTCCAGCAGCTCGGCGATCCGCTCGGGCTCCGCCGCGGCAACCAGCCTGTCCGCCGGCCACAACGTGGCGAGCCACGGTTTGTCCAGCACCGCGGCGTCCTCGGCCGCGACCACCGTCCCGTCGACGGCCCGCACCCGCTCCGGCGCGTCCAGCTCCGACAGGTCCAGCTCCGCGGCGGCGAGCGCGCCGTACGCGCGTGAGATGGCGCCCGGCGCGACCGTGCGGTCCGCGTCGCCCAGCCTGTTCAGCAGGTCGGCAGCATCCTCGATGTCCTCGACGACCAGCTCCGTGCGCACGCCGACAGCCACGAGCACCTCGGGCCGCACGCCGAGATCCGGGATCGGGTCGTACAGCCCGGCCAGCGACTCCGCGTCGGGCAGGCGCCATTCGTCCGGCGTGTTGCCGTCGAGCAAAGCGTTGCGGGACAACCATTCTCCGGACGGCCCGTGCAGCAGCGCCTGCCACGTCTCCCGCTCCGACTCCAGCAGCCGCAGCGCCTCGGGCCATTTGTCGTCCGCGACCAGGTCGAGGTCGCGGATGCCGTCCTCGGTGACCCGGAACCCGTCGAGCACGCCGGCCGCAGTCAGCACGCCCGGCGACCACTGCTCGGCGAAGTCCTTGTCCAACAAGGAAAGTTCCTCGCCGATCACGTCGGGATCGAGCACCTCGAGCAGCGGCGACGTCGGCAGGATCAGCTCGTCCGCGCGCCGCCAGCCGTCTTCGCACGGCAATGCCAGCGCGCCCAGCCCCTCGACGGTCGTCTCGGACACCAGGCGCAGCACGGCTTCCGCGAGCGGACGTGTGTCCAAACCGGACTCCGCGTCCTCGACACTGCGCTCGACGGCCTCACGCAGCCCGGGCGCCTCCAGCAGCTCGACGGCGTCCGCCTGCTTCGCGCCGAGCTGTTCCAGCAACGGGTGCGCGGCCTCGGGATGCACCAGCCGCAGGCCCAGCACGTCCGCCTCGGCCAGCAGATCGAGCAGCTCGCCGGAGCCGAACAGCAGCGCGCCGCGGGGCCCTGGCAACGTCCGGCCATCGGCCAACGGAACGGGCAGGGCACCGAGCTCGTCCTTGGCGATCTCGTGCGATTCGAGCAGCGGCAACAGCGCGTCGTAGAGCGAATGCCACCACGAAGGCGGGCGCTCGACGCCGGTCAGCAGCTCGACCAGCTCCGGGATGTCCAGCCGGTCGGCGTCGACCGTGGCCAGCACCTGCGCGACGTCGTACCCGGACAGCTTGACCAGCCGAGGCACGAGATCACCGAGCAGCTCGACCAACTCCGGCGACTCGACCCCGAGCACCCGCGCGCCCGAGGCGGGGAGGTCGTCGCCGACGGCGGGCAGCCACGGCTGCTCGGCCAGGCCGCGGCGCACCGCCTCCCGCAGTTCTCCGTCCACTTCGGACAGTGGGAATCCCGCGCTGGGCACCAGCGAAGGCCTGTCCTCCGGCGCGAGCCTGCGTACAAGGTCCGGGTACGCCCGAGCCGGCGCGACCACGTCCGCGCCCGGCAACACCCGGCGTCGCGAGGGCTCCAACGGGATGTTCGCGATCAACCGCGCGGGCAGCGACAGCCGCTCGTCGGTGGGCGTCGGCGCGCGCAGCACGTCCTCGGCCAGCGGCTCAGGGCCCTCGTCGGACATCGGCACGGCCCACAACCCGCCCGGCGCCTCCTGCGTGAGCCAGCGGCGCACGGCACCGTCCGGCGCGGAGATCTCGACGTAACCGTCCACTTCGGACCGTTGCCAGACCCCGCCGACCTCGACGCGCGTCAGCGCGGGCAACGCCAGCAGCAGGTCCTCGACTTCGCTCTCCAGCCGGGCCAGCAGCTCGTCCTGGTCGACCTCCGGGCGCAGCGGCAGCCGCACCTCGGTGTCGAAACCTTCGGGCACCTGCTCGTCCACCGGCCACGGCAGCCGCAGCACCGGCACCTCGCCGTCTTGGCCGATCTCGTCACGCGTGCGCGCTTCGGAGAACGCGACGCCGCCGGTGCGGGAGATCACCCTGGGCGCGCTGCTGACCGCGAGCACCGCGGCGAACCCGACCCCGAACTTCCCGACCAGGCCTTCCTTGGCCGACGCGCGCAGCGACGACAACGACGCGACACCACGGGCGTCCAGCGGGGCACCGGTGTTGGCGAACCGCAGCTCACCGTCCACAACGGACACCCGGACGACTCCGGGCACGCCTGCTTCGGCGGAGGCGTCCGCGGCGTTCTGGGCCAGCTCGACGAACAACCTGTCCCGGTACGCGCCGACCCGCAGATCGCGTTCGGCGTTGGTGTCCTCGGTGAACCGCGTCGGCGAATCCGCCCACGCGCGCCGCACCGAGGCCCGTAGCGCCCCGGTGCCGAACGGGTCAGGAGTCGGCAGGCTCACGCACCGGTTCCATGTCCAGCTGGGAGTCGTCGTAGACCAGCTCCGCGACCGGCACCGAGGACGTGGTCTCGACGTGGATCTCGGAATGCGCGCCACAGCCGTACTCGACGTTCACGACCCGGCCGTCCGCGGGCGAGATCTCGTTGCCGCACACGCCGAACGCGGCCCGCATGGACCCGGCGAGCGAAAGGTAGAACCCGCAGGTGCCGCACGACTCCGGCGCGCTGCGCGCCATGTCCGAGCGCGGCCCGAACTCGCCGCCGCGCCAGCGCGTGGCGGCTTCCTGCCTGCCGTAGCGGGAAAGCACGTGCACCCGGCCGAGTCCGGCCTCGAGCGCGACCTCCTCGACCGCCGGGTCGTCGGACTGCAGGTACGCCGGCACCAGCCGCGGGTCGTCGTCCTCCGTCGGGAAGATGTCACCGACGCCGAGGTCACCGGGGCGGACCCGGCGCTCCCACGGCACCCACTTCGGCGCCACCAGCGCCTCGCGGCCCGGGGTCAGCACGACCTCGGAAACCGTGACGGGCAGCTCCGGCCCGGCCGCGGCGACCGTGACCGACCAGCACCAGCCGCGGTAACCGGGTACGGCCGCCTCGAAGAGGTGGGTCGCGGAGACGGCGTCCTCGCGGTACACGCCCTCGTGCGCGCCGACCTGCTCGGCCCCCGCCTCGGCGACCGCGGCCTCGCGCGCGAGCTCGACGGCGTCGGTGAGGGCCCGCTGTACGGAACCGTCGTCCAGGGTCAGCAGCAGGGTCATGGTCCTCATTGTGCAGCGGCGTATTCACGTGGGTCATGTCAGGGTGTAGGCGTGCGCGCCCTGATCCCGATCTCTCTCGCCCTGGTGGCGGCTCTCGCGGGGTGCGGCGCAGCCGCACCTCAGGCCGCGGATCCGGCTCCGTCGCTGCGTACCGAGGTCGTCGGGACGCTGCCGCACGACACGTCCGCGTTCACCGAGGGCCTGGAAATCGCAGACGGATCGTTATACGAGAGCACCGGGATCTCCGGCACCTCCACCGCCCGGTACGGCCCGCCGGGCCAGGCGCCGACGCACACCGTGTCGCTGCCGTACCCGCTGTTCGGCGAAGGGATCACCGTGCTCGGCTCCACGCTGTGGCAGCTGACCTGGAAGGACGGCTTCGCCATCGAGCGGGACGCGCGCACCCTCGCCGAACTGCGCCGCGTTTCGTACCAGGGCGAGGGCTGGGGCCTGTGCCACGAGGGGAACAGGCTGGTGATGAGCAACGGTTCGGACCAGCTGACGTTCCGCGACCCGAAGACGTTCGCGGAAACCGGCGCCGTCACCGTGCACGACGGCGGGCAGACCTTCACGCAGCTCAACGAACTCGAGTGCGCCGGCGGCGCGGTGTACGCGAACGTCTGGCAGACCGACGAGATCCTGCGCATCGACCCCGGCAGCGGCAGGGTGACCGGCAGGATCGACGCGTCAGGGCTGCTCACCGACGCCCAGCGCGCACAGGCGGATGTGCTCAACGGCATCGCGGCGGTGCCCGGCACCGACGAGTTCCTGCTCACCGGGAAGTACTGGCCGACCCTGTTCCAGGTGAAATTCGTGCCCGTTGCCTGATCAATGAGCACGTCCGCGACCTGATGAGGCAAGATTGACACGTGGGGCGCAAACGGAAGTGGACACCGGAACCGGGGGCCGGGAGGCCGTGGGGCCCGCCCGCGTCCGAACGAGTCCACGCCGAGCCGCCCCGCGAACGCGTGCCCACTGCGGACGAAGCGCCCACCGGCGCCGTCCGTTCTTCGGTCCCGCCGCGCGGCGCGCGGCCGTACCCGCCGCCTCCGCCGCCGCGTCCTCGCGCGACTCCTCCCGGCGCTGAGCCGCCGCCGCGCCGCACGGAACCGTTGTACGAGCACTACAACACCGACGGCTACCCGGCCGGCCACCGCCCGGATCCGAACGAGACCCAGCAGGCGAACCGCACCGAGGCCACCGCGGGGGCGATGCCGCGGGTACCGAAGAAGATCACCGTCACCCGCGTCGCCGCGATGCGCAGCCGCGAGCTCGGCGGCAAGGCCGTCGGAGCGTTCCAGCGCGCCACGAAGGCCGACGGCGCCGACAAGTCCGGGCTCACCTCGCTGACGTACGCGGTGATGCTGAACTACGCGAGCGACGCGGCGATGGCCGTCGCGCTGGCGAACACCCTGTTCTTCGCGGCCACCAGCGGTGAAAGCCGCGGCCGGGTCGCGCTGTACCTGTTGATCACCATCGCCCCGTTCGCGCTCGTCGCCCCGGTGATCGGCCCGGCGCTGGACAAGATCCAGCGCGGCAGGCGGCTCGCGATGTGCGTCTCGTCGATCGGCCAGGGCCTGATGGCCGTGTTGATGGCGATGCACTTCGACGACTGGGGGCTGTACCCGGCGGCGCTCGGGATGATGGTGCTGTCCAAGTCGTTCACGGTGCTGAAGTCCGCGGTCACGCCGCGGGTGGTGCCGCGCGGAGTGACGCTGTCGAAGACGAACGCGCGGCTCACCGTGTTCGGTCTCGCCGCCGGCGGGGTGTTCGGCGCGGTGGCGAGTGGCGTGAACTCGCTGATCGGCTCCTCGGGTGCGTTGTACTTCACAGCGTTGATCTGTGTCGCGGCCGCGGTGCAGTCGATGCGGATCCCGTCGTGGGTCGAGGTGACCGCGGGCGAGGTGCCTGCCACCCTGAAAGCCCAGCCCACCAGCCGGAAACGCCAGCCGCTCAGCCGCGACGTCGTGGTTTCGTTGTGGGGCAACGGTTCCGTGCGCGTGCTGACGGGCTTCCTGATGATGTTCGCGGCCTTCGCGGTGAAGGCGCACGCGGAACAGAACGGGCAGAGTCCGTTCATGCAGCTGCTGTTGCTCGGGCTGATCGGTGCCGCGGCGGGCGTCGGCGGGTTCATCGGCAACGCGCTCGGTTCCCGGCTGTCGTTCGGGCATCCCACGCAGGTCGTGCTCGGCTGTGTCGCCGCGACGCTGGCGTCCACCATTCTGGCCACGGTGCTGGCCGGGATAGCCACGGCCACGATCGTCGGCCTCGTCGGCTCCACTTCGAGCGCGCTGGCGAAGATCAGCCTCGACGCCTCGATCCAGGCGGACCTGCCGGAGGAGTCCCGCGCGTCGGCGTTCGGCCGTTCCGAGACGGTGCTGCAGCTGGCCTGGTGTTTCGGCGGCGCGATGGGGCTGCTGCTGCCCCCGACATACTGGCTGGGATTCCTGGTGGTCTCGCTGCTCGTCGCGCTCGGCGGCACCCAGACGCTGCTGATGCACAGGGGCGCTTCGCTGCTGCCGTGGCTCGGCCGGAAGCGGCCCGAGCGTCCGGCCCGCACGCTCGCCTAATACTGTTTGAGCCATGCGGCGTTCTCGGATCATGGGTCTTCTTGCTGCCGGGGCTCTTGTCCTGACCGGCTGTTCCACCTCCGTCGGCCCGCCGGAAGTCACGTTCTTCGGCGACGGGCACACGGTGAACGCCAAGCCCCTGATCCACTGCGACGCGCTGGTGCAGAACTGCGACAAGTACCCGGACGCGACGGTGGCGCTGCGGGTGCGGCCCGGCAAGCCGGTGCAGATCTCGGTGCCCTCGGAGGTCGGCGACACCCCGTGGCTGGTGAACGTCCAATACCTCGACCCGGACGGCACCCCGAAGATCAAGCAGCAGTACTTCTCGCCGAGCAGCCACCTCGCCTACACCGCGACCGCCGACAACCCGGCCGACCAGCTCGTGGTGGTCGAGGTGCAGCAACTCGGCGCGGCGTACGCGGCAGACCAGGCAGGCAACCCGATCCTGGACGAAAGCGGCAACCCGCAACTGGTCGCGCGCGCCTACTGGTCGCTGCAGATCCAGCCCTGAGCCGCGGCGCCGGCGTCTTGCCCCCTCTCGCGGGCGTGTTTGCCCGTGGCGTCGGCGTGTTGGCCCGTCCCGCGGGCATGTTGGCCGCCCCCGTCGGCGTGTTGGCCGACCGGGGCGCGACGAGGCACGGCAACCGTCGACGGGCGGACACGTAAACCGAACGCGGCGGCCCAACGCACCGGCACGACCGGCCGACGCGCGGGCCAACGGCAAACACACCAGCGCCCGCCGCCAACACATCAACGCCCGCAGCCAACACACGCACGCCAGCGGCCAACACACCAGCGCCCGCAGCCAACACACGCACGCCAGCCGCAAACACGCGCACGCCAGCGGCAAACACGCGCACGCCAGCGGCAAACACGCGCACGCCAGCGGCAAACACGCCAGCGGGAACGGCAAACACGCCAGCGCCAGGGGCCAACACGCCGGGCGGAGCGGGGCGAAGCCGCGCGGGCCCAGGGTTTACGGGTCGAGGTCGCGGGCTACGGCACGCATCACTTCGGCGATGCGCTTGATGTTCTTGCGATCGGGGTAGCGGCCGCGGCGCAGATCCGGTTGGACCTTCATCTCCAGCAGCTTGATCATGTCCTCGATCAGGCCGTGCAGCTCCTCCGCCGGCCGGCGCCGGGCTTCGGCCACCGACGGCAGCGAGTCGATCAGCCGGACCGAAAGGGCCTGCGGCCCGCGCCGCCCGTCGGCGACGCCGAACTCGAGCCGCTGCCCGGCCTTGAGTGCCTCTACCCCCTGGGGTAGCGCGGTCTTGCGGATGTAGACGTCTTCGCCGCCGTCCTGGGTGACGAAGCCGAACCCCTTCTCCGCGTCGTACCACTTGACCTTGCCGGTCGGCACTGCCCTCACCGTTCCTTCGCTCTGCTCGGTCCACTCGCGTGCCCCGCACGACGAACGCGCCCCGGGGGCGTACCCAGGACGCGTGCCGTAAAGCCTATCCCGGTATGCGCCCTGGGGAGAAGCGGCCAAGCGTTCTAACCTTGGGGCATGGAAACTGCGGCCAAGACCCAACCACGCAAGCCCTGGCTGATGCGAGTGGGCATCGGGGTGTTCGCGTTGGGCGTACTGGCCGTGCTGGTCGTGTTCGTCATGTTCGCGGCCGGACTGCGCGACCTGCCGGTGTGGCTCAGCGCGGCGGCCGGAGTCTTGACGCCGCTGGGCATCCTGCTCGGGCTCATCGCGCTGGTGCGGGAGCACCGTAAGAGCTGAGCCAGCCCGGAAACTCTTCCAGGCTGTCGAAAACCACCTCCGCGCCGGCGGCCGTGAGTTCCTGGCGGCTGCACGGCCCGGTGGTCACCCCGATCGGCAGCACACCGGCGGCGAGCGCTCCGCGTACGTCGCCGAGGTGATCTCCGGCATAGGCTTCGGCGCCGTGCTCGCGCAGCGCCGCGGCTTTGCCCGCCGCCCACAGTTCACCGACGAGCACATCCACCGCGAAGCCGAGCGCCTTCACGTGCAACGCCGCGTTCGGGCCGTATTTCCCAGTCACCACAACGGTTCTGCCGCCCGCGGCATGGACAGCGTCGAGCGCGGCGTGCGCGCCGGGCAGCGCCACTGTCTTCGGGACGACGATCTCCGGGTACAGCTCACGGAAACGGGCGACCAGCGCGGGGATGCGTTCGGCGGGGGCGCCGAACTCGCTCAGCACCATGTCCAGCGGCGGGCCGAGGTTGCTCGCGAAGTGCTCGCCGTCGAGCGGCAGCCCGGCCTCCTCGCCGAGCGCGTTCATCACCGCGATCATCCCTGGTCTCGGGTCGATCAGCGTCATGTCCAGGTCGAAGCCCACGGTCATCCCCACGCCGACCACCGTAACCGTCTTTACACGTAAGCCAATCGAGTCCACCCGCTTGACATTTCCCGCCACCGTGTCAAGCTGGGCCTGTGGCTGAGATCACTTCCTCCTTCGCGGAGCGCACCAAGGCGTCACTGCGGGAAGCGCTGCTCGACGCCGCGACCGGGCTGCTGGCCACACAGGGTCACGCCGGCCTGCGCATGGCGGACGTCGCGTCCTCCGCCGGGGTGAGCAGGCAGACCGTCTACAACGAGTTCGGCAACAAGACGGCGCTCGTGCAGGCCGTCGCGCTGCGGACGACGGCGGAGTTCCTGGAGGGCATCCGGACCCGGTTCGACGCGGCGCCGGACCTGCTCGCCGGGATCCACCGCGCGGTCGTCTTCACCATCGAACACGGGCGGGAGAACAAGCTGGTCGCCTCGGCTCTGGGCACCCAGGCCGGCGAGGACCTGCTGCCGTTGCTCACCACGCGAGGTGAGCCGGTGCTCTCCGCGGCGGTCGAAATGGCCGCCGCGCACTACCGGGAGTTCCTGCCCGCACTCGACGAGAGCACCGCGGTGCTGCTCGCCGAAACCGTCACCCGGCTGGCACTGAGCCATCTCGTGCTGCCGACCCATTCCGCGGCGGAAGCGGCCGACATGGTCTGCGCCGCGGTCTCCCCGGCCATCGCCCACCATTTGTCCACAATGGAGTGTGAGAAATGACCGACCTGCTCGCGGCACACCGCACCGGATTCACCTCATTGCGCGCCGGCGGCCTGAACTGGGACTCGTTCCCGCTTCGGCTGTTCACCAAGGGCAACGCCAAGTTCTGGAACCCGGCCGACATCGACTTCAGCAAGGACGGCGCCGACTGGGCCACCCTCACCGACGACGAACGGCGCTCCGCCACGTACCTGTGCGCGCAGTTCATCGCGGGTGAAGAGGCGGTCACCCAGGACATCCAGCCGTTCATGCGGGCGATGGCCGCCGAAGGCCGCTTCGGCGACGAGATGTACCTGACGCAGTTCGCGTTCGAGGAGGCCAAGCACACCGAGGTCTTCCGGCGCTGGATGGACGCGGTCGGGCTGACCGACGACCTGACTTCGTACGTGTCGGAAAATCCCAGTTACCGCAAGCTTTTCTACGAAGAGCTGCCGGAGTCGCTCGGCATCCTCGCCACCGACCCGAGCCCGCTGAACCAGATCCGCGCGAGCGTCACCTACAACCACGTGATCGAAGGCAGCCTCGCGCTGACGGGGTACTACGCGTGGCAGAAGGTCTGCACCAAACGCGGCATCCTGCCCGGGATGCAGAAGCTGGTGAAGCACATCGGCGACGACGAGCGCCGGCACATGGCGTGGGGCACGTTCACCTGCCGCCGCCACATCGCCGCCGACGATTCGCTGTGGGAAGCGGTGCAGCAGCGGATGAACGAGCTGCTGCCGCACGCGCTCGGCATGATCCAGTGGGTCAACGAGCAGTTCGAGGAACCCCGCCCGTTCGACAACGACCCGCAGGAGTTCCTCGACTACGCCGCCGATCGCGCGCAACGTCGGCTGGGCGCCATCGAGTCCGCGCGCGGCGTGCCGGTGCAGCAGATCGACGTCGACTACTCCCCGGAACGCCTCGAAGACACCTTCGGCGAGGAGGACGCGAAGGCGTTCGCGGAGATCATGGCCCAGGGCTGAGCCGACGGCCGCGGCCCGTCAGGCATGCCGGGCCGCGGCCGCCTTTTCCAAGCCCAGCAAGGAAACGGCCTGCTGCCGCATTTCGACCTTGCGGATCTTCCCGGTCACGGTCATCGGGAATTCGTCGACGATGTGGACGTAACGCGGGATCTTGTAGTGGGCCAGTTTCCCGGTGCAGAACTCCCGCACCGCTTCCGCGGTGAGCGGGGTTTTCCCTTCCCGCATCCGGATCCACGCCATCAACTCTTCCCCATACCGCTCATCCGGCACGCCGATCACCTGGGCGTCGAGGATGTCGGGGTGGGTGTAGAGGAACTCCTCGATCTCCCGCGGATACACGTTTTCCCCGCCCCGGATCACCATGTCCTTGATCCGGCCGGTGATGTTCACATACCCCTCGGCATCCATCACCGCGAGGTCTCCGGTGTGCATCCAGCGGGCCCGGTCGATCGCCTCGGCGGTCTTGTCCGGCTGCTCCCAATACCCGAGCATCACCGAATACCCGCGGGTGCACAGTTCTCCGGGCTCGCCGCGAGGCGCGGTCAGGCCGGTCTCCGGGTCGACCACCTTGACTTCCAGATGCGGCATCACCCGCCCCACCGTCGACACCCGGCGCTCAATGCTGTCATCCGCACGGGTCTGGGTGGACACCGGCGACGTCTCGGTCATCCCGTAGCAGATGGAGACCTCGGCCATCCCCATCCGCTCGATGACCTGCTTCATCACCTCCACCGGACACGGCGACCCGGCCATGATCCCGGTGCGGAGACTGGAGAGGTCGTAACCCTCGAATCCCGGATGCGACAACTCGGCGATGAACATCGTCGGCACGCCGTACAACGACGTGCAGCGTTCGGTGGCCACCGCGTCGAGGGTGGCCTTGGGGTCGAAACCCGGCGCGGGGATCACCATGCACGACCCGTGACTCGTCGCCGCCAGGTTGCCCATCACCATGCCGAAGCAGTGGTAGAAGGGCACCGGGATGCAGATCCGGTCCGCCTCCGTGTAATGACACAACTCCCCGACGAAGAACCCGTTGTTCAGGATGTTGTGGTGCGACAGGGTCGCGCCCTTCGGGAACCCCGTCGTGCCGGAGGTGTACTGGATGTTGATCGCGTCATCGGCCGACAACACGATCTCGTCCAGCACGGCCCGGTCGGCGGCCTTTCCGTTCTCCAGCAACGAATTCCACACCGGCCCACCGATCAACGCCACCTGCTCCAGACGCGGGCAGCGCGGCCGCACCTCCTCGATCATCCCGGCGTAATCCGAGGTCTTGAAGCTCTCCGCCGACACCAGCAACCGGATCCCCGCCTGGTTCAGCACGAACTCCAGCTCATGCGACCGGTACGACGGGTTGATGTTCACCAGGATCGCCCCGATCCGGGCGGTCGCGTACTGCGTGAACGTCCACTCCGCACAGTTCGGCGCCCAGATCCCCACCCGGTCACCCTTGCCGATCCCCAGCTCCAGCAACCCGAGCGCCAGCTCGTCCACGACCTCGGACAGCTCCGCGTACGTCCAGCGGCGCCCGGTCTGGCATTCGACCATCGCCTCACGATCACCGAAAGCCGCGACGGTGCGGTCGAAGTTGCCACCGATCGTGTCACCGAGCAACGGGACGTCGGAGGTACCGGACGAGTAGCTCGGCACCGCGGGTACGCCAGGCATGATGCCTCCTGGAGATCGTCGACGTTGACGGGTTCGAGTCTATGGTGGCGATATGCGCCTGTACATCGTGGACGCCTTCACCGACACGCCGTTCGCCGGCAACGCCGCCGGGGTCGTGCTCCTCGACGAGCCCGCCGACGCGGCCTGGATGCAGTCCGTCGCGGCCGAGCTGAAGCACCCGGAGACCGCGTTCGTCGAGGTCGGCGAGGGTCCGCGGCCGCTGCGGTGGTTCACGCCCGCGGTGGAGGTGGATCTGTGCGGCCACGCCACGCTGGCCACCGGGCACATCCTCGGTGGCGAACAGGTTTTCCTCACCCGCAGCGGTGAACTGCGCACGCGGGCCGACGACGGTTGGGTACACATGGACTTCCCGGCCGACCCGTCGGAAACAGCCGAGGACGACGTGGCCGCGGCGCTGCCCGGGGTGACCGTGGAAGGCGTGTTGCGCGGGAAGACCGACATCCTCGTCCGCGCGAGCACGGCGGCGGAAGTCCGTGCGGTGAAGCCGGATCTGGGCGTGATCGCGTCCTGGCCGGCCCGGTGCGTGATCGTCACCGCGCCCGGCGACAAACCGGGGATCGACTTCGTGAGCCGCGTCTTCGGGCCCGCGGTCGGCGTACCGGAGGACCCGGTCACCGGTTCCGCGCACTGCACCCTTTCGCCCTACTGGTCGCGGGAACTGGGGCGGGTGGAACTGACGGGCGAGCAGGCGTCGGAGCGCGGCGGCGTGGTGCGCACCCACCTCCGAGGCGAGCGCGTCGGGCTCGCCGGCCAGGCCGTGACAGTCATGAGCGGGGAGCTGGTGGTCTGAATGCGCGTACTGCTGAACGTCATCTGGCTGGTGCTGTGCGGATTCTGGATGGCGCTGGGATACCTGGTCGCGGGGATCATCTGCTGCATCCTGATCGTCACGATCCCGTTCGGCATCGCGTCCTTCCGCGTCGCGAACTACGCGCTCTGGCCGTTCGGCCGCACCCTCGTGGAACGGCGTGACGCCGGGGTCGCGTCCGTGCTGGGGAACGTCATCTGGATCATCTTCGCCGGCTGGTGGCTGGCGCTCGGGCACATCCTCACCGGCATCGCCCTGTGCATCACGATCATCGGGATTCCCTTGGGACTGGGGAACTTCAAGATGATCCCGGTCAGCCTGGTACCGCTGGGGCGGGAGATCGTTCCGGCTCCTTGATTTGTGTGGGGGCGTTGCGGCAGCAACGGACGCGCGTGGCCGCGGGGTGTGGTCGGTGGGACGGCTCGCTTCGCGTTGCCGGGTTCCGGTTTATTGGGGTGGGTCCCTAGTCTTCTGGTTCCCAGGGCAGCGGCACGATCAGGCAGGGGCCGCCCGCGAACAAACCGCCGTCGATGCCTAGTACTTTTCCGCCCGCGTAGAGAAAAGGGGCCTCGATCTGGGTGGGGTGGATGCCCAGCTGGTCGGCGATCACGCTGTGCCCGTGCACGATCCGCTCCCCGCCGAGCACCTCGAGCAGGCGCTCGGCGACCTCCGCGCCGTCCGGGCCGCGGAAGGCATAGCGCGTGGTCATCCGGCGCCAGACGTCCCACCAGGCCGCGAGGTCGTTGCCCGCCAGTATCTCCTGCGCGGTCTCGTTGATCTCGTCCTCGGTGTCGCCCCAGTCCAGGTACTCGAGGGTGTCCGAGTGCAGCAGGAGGTGCTCACCGCTGTGCGCGACGAGCGGCCTCGTGCTCAGCCACTCGATGTGGTCGTCGGTGAGCGCGTCCTGGTCCGACAGCTGCCCGCCGTTGATCTCCCAGCTCCGCGCGAAGCTCCGCGGCCCGAAATCCGACGGCACCTCCGTGTCGCCGAAGTGGTACATCCCGAGCAGCAGGATCTCGTGGTTGCCCAGCAGCATGTGCACGGCACCGCCGGCGTCGGCGGCCTGCTCCTCCAGCCGCATCACCAGGTCGATGACGCCGACCCCGTCCGGGCCGCGGTCCACGAAGTCGCCGAGGAACCACAGGTGCGCGTCACCACCGCACCAGTCGTCGTTCTCGTCGAGCAGCTTCTTCCCGCGCAGGGCGTCGGTCAGCTCTTCCCGGTGCCCGTGCACGTCACCTACGGCGTAAGTCGGGACATCCACGGTTTGACCATAAGCCCTGCTCAGTACTCCCGGGAGAGCAGCCCGTCGCCGAACGGGTCCTGGGTGCGGCCCACCAGGTCGGCGATCGAATCGAGCACCACCGTCGGCCGGTACGGATAGCGCTCGGCGGACTCCTTCGTCGAGATCCCGGTCAGCACCAGAATGGTCTGCAGCCCCGCCTCGATCCCGGAGTGCACGTCGGTGTCCATCCGGTCACCGATCATGATCGTGCTCTCCGAATGCGCGCCAAGCGACCGCAACGCGGACCGCATCATCAGCGGGTTCGGCTTCCCGACGTAGTACGGCGAACGCCCGGTGGCCCGCTCGATCAGCGCGGCGATGGAACCGGTGGCAGGAAGCAGCCCTTCGAGACTCGGGCCGGTGGCGTCGGGGTTGGTGGCGATGAACTTCGCCCCGCCCTCGATCAGCCGGATCGCCCTGGTGATCGCGGTGAAACTGTACGTCCTCGTCTCACCGAGCACGACGTAATCCGGGTCGCGGTCGGTCAGCACGTACCCGGCTTCGTGCAGCGCCGTGGTCAGGCCCGCTTCGCCGATGACGAACGCCGAGCCGTTCGGCCGCTGGCTGTCGAGGAACTTCGCGGTGGCCAGCGCGGAGGTCCAGATCCGCTCCTCCGGCACGTCCAGCCCGCTGCGCTGCAGCCGCGCCCGCAGGTCACGCGGGGTGTAGATCGAGTTGTTGGTCAGCACCAGGAACGACGCGTCGTTCGCCCGCAGTTCGGCGAGGAACTCGTCGGCACCCGGGACGAGGTGCTCCTCGTGCACCAGCACCCCGTCCATGTCGGTCAGGTACGTCCATTGCGTCATACCCCCACCTTATTGGCCGAGAGCGGGATGCACCGTCACCGTCGTGGCTTTGATCGACAGCTGCACCGGCGTGCCCGGCTCCAGACCGAGGTCGGCCACGGCCGCGGGAGTCAGATCGGCGGACATCCCGCATTCGGTGCGCAGCCGGACCACCGGGCCATGGGGTTCGACCGCCGTCACCACGGTGGGAATCGTGTTGCGCGGGCTGCCGGGATGGCCGTCGTCCGCCGGGTACACGGCCACGGCGCTCGGCGCGAACACCGCGACCGCCGGTTCCCCGAGCGCGACGTCTTCGGCGAGCATCCCGGCGACGAACCGGTTTTCGGTCTGCAGCCCGCCCTCGGCCGCGGTGCCGGGCACGAGGTTCAGCCCCGCGATCCGCGCGGTGAACGCCGTTCGCGGAGCGGCCAGCACCTCGCGCGTCGGGCCGCGTTCGACGGCCCTGCCCCGCGAAAGCACCAGCACGTGGTCCGCCAGCGCGAGCGCGTCCAGCGGATCGTGAGTCACCAGCACGGTCGCTCGGCTTCTGTCGGCGCGAAGCACCCGCCGCAGCAGACCGCGGATCGCCGGGGCGGAGTCCACGTCGAGTGCGGCCATCGGCTCGTCGAGCAGCAGCAGATCCGGTTCTCCCGCCAGCGCCCGCGCCACGGCCACCCGCTGCGCCTGGCCGCCGGAGAGCTGCCGCGGCTTGCGGTCGGCGAACTCCGCGGCGTCCACTTCAGCCAGCCAGCGCCGGGCGATCCGCTTCGCTTCGCCCCTCGACGCCCCCTTCGACCGCGGCGAGAACGCCACATTGTCCACAACGGACAGATGCGGGAAGAGCAGCGGATCCTGCGAAAGCAGCCCCACCGAGCGGGCGTGCGGCGGCAGTCCGTGCAGGTCACGGTCGCCGAGGCGGATCTCCGCCCGCTGCGGCCGGAACAGCCCGGACAGGCTGCCGAGCAGGCTGGACTTGCCCGAACCGTTCGGCCCGAGTATCGCCAGCACCGTTCCGGCCGGGACCTCGAAGTCCACCTCCAGCTCGAAGGTGCCCCGCCTCAGCTCGATCTCGGCCCGCAACATCACGTCGGGTTGCCCTCCAGCGCCCGCGGCCGCGCCACCGTGATCACGACGACGGCGACCACGATCAGTATCAGCGACATCGCGACCGCACTGTCTATATCGGACTCGGCCTCGGTGTAGACGGCGAGCGGAAGCGTTTGCGTCACGCCCTGGAGGCTGCCCGCGAACGTGATGGTCGCCCCGAACTCGCCCAGTGCCCTGGCGAAACTCAGCACCGCGCCGGACCCCAGCGCCGGCAGCAGCAGCGGCAGGGTGACTCGCCTGAACACCGTCCACGGCTTGGCCCCGAGCGTCGCGCCCACCTGTTCGTAGCGGTCACCGGCGTTGCGCAACGCCCCTTCGAGGCTCACCACCAGGAACGGCATCGCGACGAAGATCTGCGCGATCACCACCGCCGCCGTGGTGAACGGCACCGTCACGCCGAACGCGGTGTCCAGCAGATAGCCGAGGAAACCCTTGCGCCCCAACAGGTACAGCAACGCCAGCCCGCCGACGACCGGCGGCAGCACGAGCGGCAGCAGCACGAGCGAGCGCAGCACCCTGATCCCGGGCACCCGTGAACGCGCGAGCACGACGGCCAGCGGCACCCCGAGCACCACGCAGCCGACGGTGGAGATCGCGGCCGTCTCCAGTGAAAGCCCCAACGCGTCCACCGCCGCGTCCGACACGATCAGCGTCGGCAGCCGGGACAGGTCGGACCGCACGAGCAGCCCGACCACCGGCAGCACGACCAGCAGCAGGGCGAGTCCCGCGGGCACCCAGAGCACCCACGGGACCTTCGCTCGCGGAACGGACCGGCTACTGGGCCGGCGTGCCAAAGCCCACCTTGGTCAGCTCCGCCTTGCCCTGCGCGCCGAGCACGAACTGCTCGAACTGCTTCGCGAGGTCACCGGCCGGCGCGTCCTTCAGCACCGTGATCGGGTAGTTGTTGATCGCCTGCGCCGACTCCGGGAAGTCCACCTGCGCGACCTTGCCCTGCGCGGTGTTCGCGTCGGTGACGTAGACCAGGCCAGCGTCGGCGTCCCCGGACTCGACCTTCGCCAGCACCTGCTTGACGTCCTGCTCCTCGCTGACCGGCTTCAGCGTGACGCCGGTGTTCTTCTCCACCTTCTCCGTCGCGGAACCGCACGGCACCTGCGACGCGCAGACCACGACCTTCAGCCCGCCGTTGGCCAGGTCGCCGAAGGTCTTGAGCCCCTTGGGGTTCCCGGGCGGGGTGGCGATGGTCAGCTTGTTCGTGGCGAAGATCGTCGGCGTGCCGTCGACCACCCCGCCCTGCACGGCCTTGTTCATGTTGGCCTCGTCCGCCGAGGCGAACACGTCGGCCTTCGCGCCGTTGGTCAGCTGCTGCACGAGCGTGGACGAGCCGCCGAAGCTGTACTTCACGGTGACGCCGGGGTGCGCCGCCTCGAACTCGGTCTTCAGCGCGTTGAAGGATTCGGTGAGGGAAGCGGCCGCGTAGACGGTCAGTGTCTGTGCCTGCGGGGCGCTGCTGGTGCCGCCGCTGCCGCTTGCGTTGCCGTTCGAGGAACCGCAGCCGGTGAGCACGAGTGCGAGCCCGGCCAGTCCCGCCAGTACTTTCTTCAACGCTCTCCTCCAGGAGTCTCGACGACGACCGTCGTCGCCTTCACCACCGCCACCGCGAGGACGCCCGGCTTGAGACCGAGCTCGCGGACCGCTTCGGTGCTCATCAGCGAGACCACCCGGTGCGGACCGGCCTGGATCTCGACCTGCGCCATCACCTTGTCCGAGGTCACTTCCGTGACCAGCCCGACGAAGCGGTTGCGTGCGGAACGCCCGATGTCCGAAGGATCGTCGGGCTGCGCGGCCTGAGCGCGGGCGAAGGCGGCCAGCTCGGCTCCGTCGACCACTTTGCGGCCGACCGAATCCACGCCGGCGGTCAGCTGACCGGCGCGCACCCAGCGACGTACCGTGTCGTCGCTGACCCCGAGCAGCCCGGCTGCTTCCGAAAACCGAAATTGCGGCATGCGGGGCAGATTATCTCCGTGCCTGCGGAAAAGCTATGCGTCCTCGGAGTCGAAGATGTCCGCCCGGATCGCATCGGCCAGCTCGCGTTCGTATCGCTCCACGACCTCGCGTTCCGCCGGGCTGAACCGCTCGAGCACCCGTTCCATCGCGAACTTCGCGGAAGCGAACAACGGGGCGTACTTCTCCTCGTCCATCGGCAGGATCTCGACGAGCACCTTGCGCCTGTCCCGGGTGTCGCGCACGCGGCGGACGAAACCCGCGCGCTCCAGGCGATCGATCACCCCGGTGACCGCGCCGGTGGACAGCCCGGTGAGCTGCGCTATCCGGCCCGCGGTCAGCGGGCCCTCCTCGCGGGCCGCCAGATCGAGCGCCTTGTGGTCGGTGCCGGACAGGCCCATCCGCTCGGCTATCCGCGCGTGCCGGAGCACCGCAAGCGTGCTGCTTTCCCTGCCGAGTTCGGCAAAGCGCTCGAGCACCGCGGGCGGCACCGGGTACTTCGGCGGCTCCGCCATCGCGCTTCCTTCCCCCGGACAAGTCTCGGCGTTCGAAAAACTCACTGTCCTAAATATTCTAGTGATCGTCCCGGTACCTTGACGCGGGTTAGGCTGGTGTCAATGAGTGCGGTAAATCTCGGCCTGCCCCGCGTCCCGGGTCTCCACGACGTGTCCGCGCCCAGACCGGACACGCCCGCTCTCGTCGACACGTTCGGCCGGGTGGCCACCGACCTCCGCGTCTCACTCACCGACCGGTGCAACCTGCGCTGTACTTACTGCATGCCCGCCGAGGGCCTCCCGTGGCTGCCCAAAGAAGAGGTACTGACGGACGACGAGCTGCTGCGCCTGATGCGGGTGGCGGTGGAGCGCCTCGGCGTCACCGACATCCGGCTCACCGGCGGCGAGCCGATGCTGCGGCCGGGCCTGGAAGAGCTGATCGGGCGGATCGGCGCGCTGCGCCCTCGGCCGCGACTTTCCATGACCACCAACGGAATCGGCCTCGCGAAGCGGGCGGGCGCGCTCGCCGCCGCCGGCCTGGACCGGATCAACGTCTCGCTCGACACCGTCAACCCCGACACCTTCCGCACGATCACCCGCCGGGACAGACTCTCCCATGTCCTCGACGGACTCGCCGCGGCGCGCGAGGCTGGGCTGGACCCGGTGAAGGTGAACGCGGTACTCCTGCCGGGCATCAACGAGCACGAGGCGCCGGAGCTGCTGCGCTTCTCCCTCGAGCACGGCTACCACCTGCGGTTCATCGAGCAGATGCCGCTGGACGCCCAGCACGGCTGGGATCGCCGCAACATGATCACGGCCGCGGAGATCCTCGCGCGGCTGCAGGCGGAGTTCACGCTCTCACCGAGCGCCGCCGAACGCGGCGGGGCGCCCGCCGAACGCTGGTTGGTGAACGGCGGCCCTGCCGACGTCGGCATCATCGCGTCGGTCACGCGGCCGTTCTGCGCGGCCTGCGAACGCACCCGGCTCACCGCCGACGGCGCGGTGCGATCCTGCCTGTTCAGCAACGACGAGACGGACCTGCGCGCGCTCCTTCGCGGCGGCGCGGACGACGAAGAGGTGGCGCGCGCCTGGCGGCTCACCATGTGGGGCAAACTTGCCGGGCACGAAATCAACGACGCCGGGTTCGCGCAGCCGATCCGGCCGATGAGCGCGATCGGGGGCTGAGGCGGCGTGACCACGGTGCTGGTGCGTTATTTCGCGTCCGCGCGGGCTGCCGCCGGGGTCGAGCAGGAGACCGTCCTGCTGCCGGCGGGCGTGTCCGTGCACGAGGCGCTGGGCGTCCTGCGCGAGCGTCATCCCGTCGGCCTGCCCCGCGTGCTCGAGGCGGCGAGCTTCCTGATCGACGGAATCGCCGTCCGAGATCATTCCCGGCTCCTTCCGGACGGGGCGGAACTCGACGTTCTCCCGCCGTTCGCCGGCGGTTGAGCAACGGTTCCCCAGTCCGTTCGGAGCGTTGCACCAACGGACCAGTCGCGCCGAAACGACGTGACCCAGACCTCACGATCAGTGAAATATCTCGAGAAGGAAACGGCGAGGTAACGGCTCGCTGACCTGGAAAAACATCCAAATCGTCATAGGTTGCGCCTTGTTACTGTGATGTAGGTCACGTACCGGATAATTTCCGATCACGCCCGCAGTTACGTACCGTCGCTTTTCGGCTGGCCCCGACCAGTCACGGCAAGACCGGGATTCCGAAAGCGCCAAACCCTGCCCGGCGGAATCCCGGACCAAATACCCCGAGCGAAAGTAGCTTCAGGGCAGGGACGGAAGGGACACGGTCCACGGCCCCGAACCGAGGACCGCGTTGGTAAGCCCGGATCCCGCCGGGTGGACCCCGCGCCCCGAAAGGGCGCGCCTGTAAGCCTGGTCCCCTGGTGGTCCGGCTCGACGGCGCAGGAGCCCGAGATATTTCGAAATGTCCTACCGAGGCAAGCACCGCAAGATGTCCCCTGCCGCCCGCAACATCGCCCGCGTCGCCGTGGCGGGTATCGCGGTCGGCACCCCGCTGGCCATCGCCGCGACCCCCGCGCAGGCCTCCAGCGTCAACTGGGACGCCATCGCGCAGTGCGAGAGCGGTGGCAACTGGAGCACCAACACCGGCAACGGCTACTACGGTGGTCTGCAGTTCACGCAGAGCACGTGGAAGGCCTACGGCGGCACCGGCAGCCCGCAGGGTGCGTCCCGCGAGCAGCAGATCCAGGTCGCCGAGCGGGTCCTCCAGGGCCAGGGTGTCGGCGCGTGGCCGGTGTGTGGCAAGAAGGCGGGTTCGACCTCGTCGAGCTCGGCCAAGAAGAGCACCAGCTCCACCACCAAGAAGGCCACCCCGAAGAAGTCCACGACTTCGACCACGAAGAAGGTCACCGCCCCCGCGGCGACCAGCCTGCCGACCTCGAACCCGAACGGTGACTACACCGTCGTGGCGGGCGACACGCTGTCGAAGATCGCGCAGAAGACCGGCGTTCAGGGCGGCTACCAGAAGCTGCAGCAGCTGAACTCCCAGTACATCCCCAACGCCAACATGATCCTCGTTGGCCAGAAGATCGCCACCAAGTGACCTGCTGAAGGCCACTGACGCGGTGCCCTCTCGCAGGTCACCCGTCGCGCGATCGCGAGATCGCGGGTGCGTGACGCCCTGAGTCCCGCGGGTTCAGGAGCTTTACGAAGCCCCGATGCGCAAACCGAAGGCCCCACCGCCGATCCCCCGGGCGGTGGGGCCTTCGGCGCGTCAGGGTGACACCCACCCGTGCGATACGAAAAAGCGCCTGAAAAGCCGCACAATCGGCGAATGGCTTTCCGCCGGGGTGCTTCAGACCCCCCGGCGCTCCAACGCCCTCAGAGCCGCGAACAGGCGCCCCGCGGGCTCAGGGCGAATTGACCCACTCGTCGGAGCCGTCGGCGAAGTGCTGGTGCTTCCACACCGGCAGCCGGGTTTTCACCTCGTCCACCAGCTCCGCGCACACGGCGAAGGCCTCGGCCCGGTGATCGGCGGCCACGGCGCAGGCCAGCGCGACATCGCCGATACCGAGCGCGCCCAGCCGATGGCTCACGGCCACCGCGCGCACGCCCTCGCGGCGAGCCGCCACCTCGGCCACAACCCGGGCCAGGACATCGCCCGCGCTCGGGTGCCCCTCGTAGTACAGGGTCTCCACCGCTTTGCCGCCATCGTGGTTGCGCACCACGCCGCCGAAGCTGACCACGGCACCCGCCGCCTGGTCGTCGACGAGCGCGGCGTGCGCCTCGACGGACAGCGGCTGCTCCGTCACCTGCGCCAGGGCTATCCGCGGAGAGTTCACCGACGCGGTGTGCACCGGGAGCGGGCCGGGATCCGCCGGGCGCGGGTGGTCGGCGCCCGCGAGCTGGTCCACGGCGTGTTCCAGCACGCCGTCCAACACGCCGAGCCCGTCCTTCACCCCGCCTCGCGAGCCGGGCAGGTTCACCACGAGCGTCCGGCCGGCCACCCCGGCGAGCCCGCGCGACAGCACGGCCGTCGGGACCTTGGGCAGGCCGGCCGTGCGGATCGCCTCGGCGAGCCCGGGCAACTGGTGGTCCAGTACCGCCGCGGTTTCGTCCGGGGTGCGGTCGGTCGGGGAGATTCCGGTGCCGCCGGTGGTGATGATGACGTCGACCTCGTCGTGGAGGCAGTCGCGCAGCGCCTTTCCGACAGCTTCGCCGTCCGGCACCACCAGCGGCTCGGGCACGTCGTACGCGTGCTCGGTCAGCCACTGCGCGATCACCGGCCCGGTGCGGTCGGCATAGACCCCGGCGGACGCGCGGTTCGACGCGACGATCACCCGTGCGGTGCGCTTCATGGCCGCTCCCAGACTCCGGTCTTCCCGCCGTCCTTGCGCTCCACCCGGACCTCGTCCAGAGTGGCGGCCGGATCGACGGCCTTGATCATGTCGTGCACCGTGAGCCCGGCGACGGCCACGGCCGTGAGCGCTTCCATCTCGACCCCGGTGACGTCCTTGGTCTTGGCCGTGGCGGTGATCCGCACTTCGGCCTCGCCGAGTTCGAACTCCACCTTGACCCCGGACAGCGCGACCTGATGGCACAACGGGATCAGGTCCGGCACCTTCTTCGCGCCCATGATCCCGGCTATCCGCGCCGTCGCGAGCGCGTCGCCCTTGGGCAGGCCGTTCGCCGAGAGCAGCCCGACCACCTCGGCCGTGGTCCGCACGACGCCGGTCGCGATCGCCGTGCGGGCCGTGGCCTCTTTGCCGGAGACGTCGACCATCCGGGCCGCACCCGTGCGGTCGACGTGGCTCAGTTCACTCACGCAACGACACTAGCTCCCGGCGCCGGTCCTCCTGGCGGCCGCCTTCACCGCGTCCGCGACCGCGGGCGCGACGGCCGAGTCGAAGACGCTGGGCACGATGAACGAGGCGTTGAGCCGGTCGTCCACCACGTCGGCGATCGCGTTCGCCGCGGCGAGCAGCATCTCGTCGTCGATGTCGTGCGCCTGCGCGTCGAGCAGGCCGCGGAACATGCCGGGGAAGGCGAGCACATTGTTGATCTGGTTCGGGTAGTCGCTGCGCCCCGTGGCCACGACCGCGGCGTGCTTCTGCGCCTCGAGCGGGTCGATCTCCGGGTCGGGGTTGGCCAGCGCGAACACCACGGCCTTGTCGGCCATGGTCGCGACCTGCTCCGCACCGAACAGGTTCGGCGCGGACACGCCGATGAACACGTCGGCGCCGACGAGCGCGTCGTGCAGGGAGCCGGAAACGTTGTCCTTGTTGGTGTTCTCGGCCAGCCAGCGGAGGTTCTCGTCCGAGTCGCCGCGACCGGCGTGCACGATGCCGTTGATGTCGGCGGCGATCACGTCGGCGGGCTTCTTGCGCAGCAGCAGCCGGATGATCGCCGAACCCGCGGCACCGGCGCCGCTGACCACGATCTTGCAGTCCTCGATGTTCTTGCCGACCACGCGCAGGGCGTTGCGCAGCGCGGCGACCACCACGATCGCGGTGCCGTGCTGGTCGTCGTGGAACACCGGGATGTCCAGCTGCTCGCGGAGCCTGGCCTCGATCTCGAAGCAGCGCGGCGCGGCGATGTCCTCGAGGTTGATCCCCGCGTACACCGGCGCGAGCGCCTTGACGATCTTGATGATCTCCTCGGTGTCCTGGGTGTCCAGGCAGACCGGCCACGCGTCCACGTCGGCGAACTTCTTGAACAGCGCCGCCTTGCCCTCCATCACCGGCAGCGCGGCCTCCGGGCCGATGTTGCCGAGGCCGAGCACGGCCGAGCCGTCGGTGACCACGGCGACGGTGTTGCGCTTGATGGTCAGCCTGCGTGCGTCGGCGGGGTTCGCCGCGATCGCGCGGCAGACGCGGGCCACGCCCGGGGTGTACGCGCGGGACAGATCGTCACGGTTGCGGAGCTGGACTTTGGGCGTCACGGACAGCTTGCCGCCGAGGTGCATGAGGAACGTGCGGTCGGAAACCTTGCGCACGCGCACGCCGGGCAGCGAGTCGAGTTCTTTGGTGACGTCGTCGACGTGGTCGGCGTTGGAGACGTTCGCGGTGATGTCGACCACGATCGCGTCGGCGTTCGACTCGACGACGTCGAACGCGGTGAGCACGCCGCCCACCCGGCCGACGGCGGTCGTGAGATCGCCCGCGGCGCTCGCCGACGGCGGCGCCTCGACACGGACAGTGATCGAATAACCGGGGCCGGGAACCGGCACTGTCGTTACCCCTTACTTGTTGATCTGTGTTTCGGGGTGCTCATAGGGCACCGCTTCCAGCGGGAACGTGGTGTCTCCGTACGGCGACAGCGCGCCTTGCCGGTCGGCAGCCAGTTCGCTCACCGGGTGCTCGCCCTCGGGAACCTCCGGCCAGGTCGGGTCGATCCGTCCGGCCTTTTTGCCGTTTTCCTTGGCCACGTCGTCCTCCCGGGTCTGGCCTGTGCCTGTGCGCTTTCAGTTTGCCTCAACGCGAGCGGTGGGCAGAGATCAGGGCGGTATCCTCTTACGTGATGCCCGCGACCTCTCTGGCGGACTGGCTGCGTTCCGCGTCCGACGACGAGTTGGCCGCGCTCCTGCAGGCCAGGCGCGACCTGGCCACCCCACCGCCTTCCGACAGCACAGTGCTCGCCACGCGCGCGGGCACGGCAGGTTCCGCCGCGCGGGCGCTGGAGGATCTCGACACCTTCACCCTCGGCGTGCTCGACGCCCTGCTGGTCGCCGACGCCGACACGCAGCCGGTGCCGCTGGCGCCGGTCGCCGAGCTGGTGGGCGCCGATCCGGCGCCGGCGTTGGCCAAACTGCGCGCCCGCGCCATCGCCTGGGGCGACGACGACGCGCTTCGCGTTCTGCCGGTCACGCGGGAGATCGTCGGCCCGTACCCGGCGGGGCTCGGGGCCTCGGTGCCCGAACTGGCCGGTTTCGACCTTGCCGAGCTGACGGACGAGGAACGCGGTGTCCTCGGCGCGCTCGCGTCCGGCCCGCCCATCGGGCGCAGCCGGGACGCCGCGGTGGAAATCCCGCTGGAGCAAGCGAAAACGCCCGTGCAGCGGTTGCTCGCTCGCGGATTGCTGTTGCGCCGCAACAACGACACGGTCGAGCTGCCGCGCGAGCTCGGCATCGCGCTGCGTGGCGGGCGGGCTGTTTCGCCGAACGCGGTCGAGGAACCTCCGCTGCCGACGAACCCGCACAGTCAGTCCACTGTGGATGAAGCGGCCGCCGGTGAGGCCGCGGAGTTCCTGCGGCAGCTGGAATCCCTGCTCACCCTGTGGTCCGAGCAGCCGCCGCCGGTGCTCAAGGCAGGCGGTCTCGGCGTGCGCGAACTGCGTAAGGCCGCCAAGGAACTGGACGTGGACGACGCGCGGGCCACGCTGCTCGCGGAGCTGGCTGTCGGCGCCGGTCTCGTCGCCGACAGCGGCTCGACCACGCCGGAATGGGTGCCCACCACGCTCACCGATTCCTGGCTCGCTTCGGCGCCGGGGCAGCGGTGGCTCATCCTGGCGCAGGCGTGGCTGGAGCTGCCCCGGCTGCCGGGTCTGGCCGGGCAGCGGGATGCCAAGGACAAGCCGATGGCCCCGCTTTCGGACGATCTCCGCCGCCCGCTCGCGCCCGTGAACCGGCGGCGGGTGCTGGAAAGTCTCGAAGAACTGCCGCCGGGCTCGGGTGTGAAGAGCGTCGACGAGCTGGTGGCTGTCCTGGCCTGGCGCGCGCCCCGGCGCGGTGGCCGGCTGCGGGACGAGACGGTGCGGTGGACGATGGCGGAGGCGTCGGTCCTCGGCATGGTCGCGCTCGGCGGGCTCACCACGGCGGCGAAGGCGCTGCTGGTGGAGAACCGCAGCGGCGCACTCGAGGCGATGGCCGAGGCGATGCCCGCCCCGATCGATCATGTTCTGGTGCAAGCGGATCTGACGGTCGTCGCGCCCGGCCCGCTGGAGCCGGAACTGGCCACGGAGATCAAAACCGTGGCGGACGTGGAGTCCGCGGGCCACGCGACGGTGTACCGGATCACCGAAGGCACCGTGCGCCGAGCACTCGACGCGGGCCGCACCGCCGACGAACTGCACGGGCTGTTCCGCGCGCGTTCGGCCACCCCGGTGCCGCAGTCGCTGACCTACCTGATCGACGACGTCGCGCGCAGACACGGCAGACTGCGCGGCGGCGCCGCAGCGTCGTTTTTGCGTTGTGACGACGAGGTTCTGCTGGCGGAGGTGCTGGGCAACCCGGTCGCAGGGGAGTACGAACTGCGCAAGATCGCGCCGACGGTGCTGGTGAGCCCCGCCCCACTGGCCGAGGTCCTCGACGGACTGCGCGCGGGCGGGTTCGCCCCCGCAGCGGAAGACGCGGCCGGGCGGGTCCTCGATTTGCGCCCGAACGGCCGCCGGATTCCCGCGCGCCCCAAGCAAACCCGGCGCGTGATGGCCGAGCCGACCGGGGCCAGCGCGGAGCAGCTGGAGTCCGTGATCGCCCACCTCCGAGCAGGCGACCGCGCCGCGACCAGGCGCCGGGGCGCGGAAGTGCGCCTGCCCGCGGGCGGTGGCGGCTCGGACACCTCCGCGACGATGGCCCTGCTCGCCCGCGCCACCCGCGAACAACGTGAGGTGTGGATCGGTTTCGTGGACTCGCATGGGACAGCAAGCCAGCGGATCGTCACCCCGGCCCACGTCGGCGGCGGGGTGCTGATGAGCACGGATGATCAGCGCTTCCCCCTACACCGCATCACTTCCGCAGCGTTGGTAGAGGACTGAGACCGGGATCGGCGAGCGCCACGCGGGACCAGCCAACACACCAGCGGGAACCGCCAACATGCCAACCGGAACGGCAAACACACCCGAGGCAGGGGCCAACACACCCACCGGAACCGCCAACACGCCCGCTGGAGGGGCCAATGCGTGCGTGAGGGCGGCGAATATGTGCGGGAGGGGCTTTCTGGCGGGGATCAGAGGCCGCGCAGTCCGTCCAGCACCCGGGCCATGAACTCGCGCGAAGAGCGGTCCCCGAAGGACAGCCCCGGCTGGTGGATCATCACCAGCTCCAGGTTGTCCATGTCGCTGACCAGGACCTTCACCACGTTCAGCGGCAGCAGCAGGAAGGCGGCGATCTCCGCGATGGACCTCGGTTCGACGCACAGGTCGCAGATTCGCCTGTGCTGCACCGAAACCGCGCCCTCGTACCGGCGTCCGCGGTGGCTCGTGGACACGAGTGCTTCGAGCGCAAGGTCGTAGTCCGGCCTCGTCCGGCCGCGGGTGTGCGCGTACGGCCGCATCATGGTGCGACGGCCCACCGGGCCGACGGACCTCGGCGGCGCCTGCCGCGGCGGCGAAGGGGGCGGCGGCACCGGCTGGGCCTGGCGCTTCACCCCCGCCAGCGAACGCACCGCCGTCAGCACCGCGGAGCGGTTCAGCTTGAACCGTGCCGGCGAGTCCAGCGGCTCACGGTCCGCGCCCTGGTGGAGGGCTTCCCACGCATCGATTTCGGGGCCCGCGGCCCCGTTCGGCATTCCTCGCATCGGCTACCCGCGCACACCACCCTGGAGCTGCATCCGCAGCTCCGGCGTGAGCTGCTGACCGACCCGGTCGACCAGCAGCGTCATCTCGTACGCGACCGTGCCGATGTCGCAGTTGGGCGCGGCGAGCACGGCCAGGCAGGAGCCGTCGCTGACCGACATCAGGAAGAGGTAGCCGCGTTCCATCTCGACCACGGTCTGGTTCACGAAGCCCGCGTCGAAGCACCGCGCGGCCCCGTGGGTGAGACTGACCAGCCCGGAAGCGACAGCGGACAGTTGATCGGCCCTGTCCTTGGGCAGTCCGTCGGAACCCGCGAGCAGCAAACCGTCGGCCGACACGACCACGGCGTGCGCGGCTCCGGGGACCCTGCGCACGAAATCGGTGATCAGCCAGCCGAAGCTGCCCGCGTGTTGAGCCGGCGCCGTCACTGGTTACCTCCTCGCCGATCGAAGCGGTAGTCCCGATTATTCCTTGCCAGCGTATTCCTCACAGCGGCCTTGTCGACCCACGACGGCGGGTGATGCCCATCCTTCACCCCAACGGCCGTACTCCGAAGGTGCCCGTCCGCTTACTCAGGCCTGTTGCAGCGCGGTGTCCCGCAGGATCGCGTGCTCCACGACCGAAATCAGCACCTGCTTCGCGGAGTCCTTGTCCCGCGCGTCGCACGCGATGATCGGCACGTTGTCCGCGATGGTGAGCGCGTGACGGACGTCCTCGATCTGGTGGTGCAGCAGCCGGTCGAAGCAGTTGATCGCCACGATGTAGGGCAGTTTCCGGTTCTCGAAGAAGTCGATCGAGGGAAACGCGTCGGCCAGCCTGCGGGTGTCCACGAGCACGACCGCGCCGATGGCACCCAGCGCGAGGTCGTCCCACATGAACCAGAACCGGTGCTGCCCCGGCGTGCCGAAGACGTAGAGCACCAGGTCGGAATCCAGCGAGAGCCTGCCGAAGTCCATGGCCACGGTGGTGGTGACCTTGTTCGGGGTGTTGCTGACGTCGTCGACCGAGACGCTGGCCTCGGTCATCTGCGCTTCCGTGGTCAGCGGGTCGATCTCGGACACCGCACCCACCAGGGTGGTCTTCCCCGAACCGAAGCCGCCGGCCACCACGATCTTGGCCGACTGGGTCGGTCCCATGGCCGCCGACGTGTTCGCGTCGGAGTCAAATTCTCCGAAGCCCACTGAGCACCCTCTCCATGAATTCGATACTGGGACGATCACCGACCGCGACGGTCGCGGTGTGCACCAGGACGAGGCCGAGCCCGGCCACGTCACCGATCAGTACACGAACGACTCCAAGCGGCAATCGTAGATAGGCCGCCACCTCGGCCACCGAGCGCGTGTCCAGACACAGCCCGCAGATGGACCGGTGCTCGGGCACCCGGACCCGGTCCAGCGAGCGCCCGCGCTCGCTCGTCGACACCAGCGCCTCGATCGCGAGATCGTACGTCGGCTTCGTCCGGCCGCCGGTCCGGAAGTACGGCCGGACGAGCCCGGAGGTCTCCGCGGGCGCGGCGGGCATCGAGGTCGGGACCGCGGGCAGGCTGGGATGGCTCGGATGGTTGGGGTGGCTCGGGTGATTCGGGTAGCTCGCCGGGCCCGGCCCCGGCGCGATCGGCGGGAAGGCCGAAAACTCGCCGCTCGGCTGCCCGCTGTCGGGCGCGCCGCCGAACAGCTCCGAGCCGGGGCCCGACATCAGCCGGTCCCCGAAATCGGGCGTGCGGAACTCCCCTGTCTGATAGGCCGCCTGCCGGCCCGTGAAATCGCCTTCGTCGGCACCGGCGCCGGCAGCGCGGCGCTGCCGCCACTCCCGGTCGACCCTCGCCCGGAACTGCGTCCAGTCTTCGTCGGCCAGCGCGTTCCGCGGTTCCTCCGGATCCGAGCCGGAAGCCGTGGAGCCCATCCCCATTCGGTCCCCGTCCAAGTCCGCTGATTGGCCCGCGTCCACTCCAGTCCCTTCGTCACGCGGCGCTAGCCGCGCACGGCCCCTTGCAACTGGGCCCGCATCTCGGGCGTCAGCTGTTGTCCGACGCGGTCGACGAGCAACGTCATCTCATAGACTACGAGACCGATGTCACTGTCCGGCGAGCCCAGCACAGCCAGGCAGGAACCGTCCGAAACGGACATCAGGAACAGGAAGCCGTTCGCCATTTCGACCACGGTCTGCGCGACCGGGCCGCCTTCGAAGACCTTCGCCGCGCCCCGCGCCAGGCTCGTGAGCCCGGACGCGACCGCGGCCAGCTGGTCCGCCCTGTCCTTGGGCAGGCCGCGGGACGCGGCCAGCATCAGCCCGTCCGCGGACACCACCACCGCGTGTGCCGCGCCGGGGACGCGGTGCACGAAGTCCGTGATGAGCCAGGCGAAACCGTTCTGCGAACCCTGAGATTTCGAGCCTTTCGGCTGCAGAGAACCCGGCCGTGTCACTCGTCACTCCTCACTGCCGTATTCGGGCAGGGACAGCTCCCCGCCAGTCACCGAAACGCCTTCTCCGGCCCGACGGCCCGAGTGGTCATTGAGCGCGTGCCGTCCGGATGTGTACCCACGCTGGAAGCTCACCATACGATCACGCGCGGCGGTAGCCGACCTCGCGATAGCGCTGTGGCCCGGTTTGCCCGAAGTGGTGTCGGTGAACGACGCTCCCGACGACTCGCCGGCGCCGACCGAACCCGGTACGAGGTACGCGTTGGGCACCCGCTTGGGCAGCCCGGCGGTGGTGATCTCCTCGCCCTTGGGATCCAGTAGCGACTGCGCGGCCTGCCAGCCCTCGTCGGCCGCGCTGCGCCACACCTCGTCCAGCATCGGCGTGGACTCCAGCTGCTCGGGTTCCGGCTCCGGTTCCGCTTCCTCCGGCTGCTGCTGGGCCATCGATTCGCCGAGGTCTCCCGTCATCGGCCGTTCGGGCTCCTCCCCGCGGACGTCCTGGTCGTCGTCGCCCTCTTCACTGAACCACCGGGACACAACCGACTGGTAGATCGGCAGCCGTTTGGTCGGCTGGTCGTCCTCGAGCACACCGCTCTCGTGGTCGGGCGGTTCCTCGGCAGGCGGCTCGGGCGGAGCCACCGGCACGTACTGCGGTTCCCGCTTCGGCAGCTGGAGCGGGGTGAACCGGGAGGTGCCCTCGGTCGGCGAATGCCCGTTGGACGGGTTCGCCGGGCTCGGTCCCGGTTTGCCGGTGCCGCGGCTGAGGAAGGCCGCGTTCGGTGAACCGGCGACCAGATCGTCCAGGCTGATCGGCTGCGCCAGCGGGGTCAGCCCGCCGGGACCGTCCGAAACCTGGTGCTGTGTCTGGGTTTGCTCGGCGTCGACCGACGCGGGCCGCGGGCGCTGCGCCGGCACCGCGGGGATCTGCGGCAGCGACGTCTCGGCGTGGGTCGGCGGCGGCAGCTGCGGCGTCTCCGCGACGACCGGGCCGAGCAGCTCGGCCGGCACCACGACCCGTGCGATGACACCGCCTTCGATGTCCTCGTTCTCCCGGATCCGGACCTCGATGCCGTGCCGCTGCGCCAGCCGCGCGACCACGTACAGGCCCATTCGCCGGGTCACCGACACGTCCAGGTCCGGCGGGTCGGCGAGGCGCTGGTTCACCTCGTAGATCTGCTCTTCGGACATGCCGACCCCGCGGTCGGTGACCTGGATGGCCAGCGACCGGCGGCGGGTGACCACCGCGCGCACGCTCACCTTCGTCTCCGGCTCGGAGAAGTAGGTCGCGTTGTCGAGCAGTTCGGCGAGCAGGTGCACGAGGTCGTGCACGGTCAGCCCGCGCACCGCGACCTCGGGGATCACGCCGACCTCGACGCGCGCGTACTGCTCGATCTCCGACACCGCGGCGCCGATGACGTCGGCGGCCGAGACCGGCTTGGGCACCGACTTGGCCAAGCCGGCGCCGGAGAGCACCAGCAGGCTTTCGCCGTTGCGCCGCAACCGGGTCGCGAGGTGGTCGAGCTCGAACAGGCTCGCGAGGTGGTCCGGGTCCTGCTCGTCGGCCTCGAGCCGGTCGATCACGCCGAGCTGGCGTTCCACCAGCCGCTGCGAACGCCGGGACAGGTTCACGAAGATGCCGTTGACGTTCTCGCGCAGGAGTGCCTGCTCGGCCGCCATCTTGATGGCCTGTTCGTGCACCGCGTCGAACGACCGGGCGACTTCGCCGATCTCCTCGCGAGTGGTGATCGGCACCGGGTCGACCGCGTTGGCCGACGCCGCGACGGGGTCCGGGTCCTCGAGGATCCTGTTCACCGTCTCCGGCAGCCGCGTGTAGGCGATGTCCAGCGCGCTGGTCCGCAGCACGCGCAGCGGCCGGAGCATGATCCGGGCGATCAGGAACGTCAGCACGAGCGCGCCGATCAGCACGAGCAGCACGATGCCGATGTCGCGCCACGCCGCGGCGTACGCGCCGTCGGCGAGCACCTGCGAACTGGCGCGCAGGTTGGACAGCAGGTCGCTCTCCATGGTGCGCATCTTGTTGATCGCACCGGTGCTGTCGGCCACCAGCTCGTCGCGGTTGATGCCGGGCGGCGCGCCTTCCGAGCCGCGCGCGAGCGCGCTCGAGGCCAGCCGCTCGCGGCCGTCCACGTCCGGACCGCTGACGGTGTCGTTGAACAGCTGCAGCTGGTCGACGTCCGCGTTCGCCTTGAACAGGTCGGTCGCGGCCTCGGCGCTCGCCTGCGCCTGGCGCACCTGGTCGATCAGGAGGCCGGTGAACTCGTTGCGCATCGTCGCGATCTCCATCGCGGCGTCCTGGCGCGAGGAGAACTCCTTGGCCTCGCTCAGTGACTGCAGGGTGGTGCCCTGGCGCAGCAGGTCGCGGTCGTTCACCGCGATCGTGACCTCCTGGCCCAGCTGGACCAGCGAGTCGAGGATCGAGGAGTAGGTCGTGAAGGCGGCCTGTTCGGAGTACGGGGGTGTGTTGACCGTGGTGCGCAGCGCGGCGAGGGTGTCCAGCCGCTGCAGGCCCTTGTCGTAGCGTTCCTTGCTCGCCGCGTCGCTGATCTGGAGCTGCGAAGCCGAGTTCCGCAGTTCGGCGACCGACTGGTCGACCTGGCGGATCTGGCTGTTGAGCGCGCTCTGGAGATCGACGTCACCCGGCGTGATGATCTTCGCCACAGCCAGCATGCGTTCGCTCTGCAGCTGATGGATCACGTCGGTGACCTTGATGGCCACGTCGACCTGGGTCGTGGTCTGGCTGAACTCGTCCGCCTGATGGAGCTCGTCGTAGGCCCGCAGGCCGCCCAGCACGAGCGCGGTCAGTGTCGGCACCGCCAGGACCAGGACCAGCTTGGAGCGCAGCTTCCAGTTTCGTAGGCTCAAACGCGACCCGTTGGAGCGCGTCGAAGTCTGCTGCGCAGGAGTCCCCGCTATGTGTGGGGCGTCTTCTCTCGGCACCGCTGTACCACCGTCAATCCCGCCAGCATTGGGGTCCAAACCTCTTTTGCAGGTGCAGAGGGTAGCGAAGAGCCGGTGAAGATGTAACCCTTCCTGGGCAAAGGCCACGCGACATGATCTCCATCCACGTCGCTGACCTGATAGAACTTCCCAAGCTTGAACGCGGTTAAACCACTCTGAGTAGACAACCGCATCCCGACGATCATTATGGGTGATATTTGTCACCCATTTACCGGATCGTCCGGCCTGCCAACACGAGACGAGGAGACAGCAAGTGCCCACGATGCTCGAGGTGAGCGGGCTCAAGCACCGCTTCGGCGGCGGGGAGGGTGCCCACACCGCCGTTCGTGACCTGTCGTTCACCGTCGAGACCGGGGAGCTGGCGTGCATCGTCGGCCCGTCCGGCTGCGGCAAGTCCACGATGCTGCGGTGCATCGCCGGCCTGATCAAGCCCACCGGCGGCACGATCAGCCTGCACGGGGACAAGGTCGAGGGCGTGCCCGGCGACCTCGCGGTGGTCTTCCAGGACTACAGCCGCTCGTTGTTCCCTTGGCTCACGGTCGCCGGAAATGTCGAGTTTCCCTTGCGCTCGGCCAAAATTCCCCGGGCGGACCGCCGGGCGCGGGCCCGCGAGGCGCTGGAGTCGGTCGGTCTCTCGGCCGCGGCGCGCAAGTACCCGTGGCAGCTCTCGGGCGGGATGCAGCAGCGCGTGTCCATCGCGCGGGCGCTGGCCAGCCGTCCCGCGCTGCTGCTGATGGACGAGCCCTTCGCCTCGGTGGACGCGCAGACCCGGTTCGAGCTGGAGGACCTGCTGCGCCGGGTGAAGCAGCAGCAGGGCAGCACGGTGCTGCTGGTGACCCACGACATCGACGAGAGCGTTTACCTCGGTGATCGTGTGCTCGTACTGTCGAAGTCCCCGGCGTCGATCGTCGCGGACCTCAAGGTGGACCTGCCCGCGGAGCGGGACCAGATCAGCACCCGCGAGTCCGCGGAGTTCGTCGCGCTTCGCGCCGAAGTCGCCCGGTTGCTGCGGAACCGCACCGACGAGGCACAGGCGGCGGCCGAGGACATCGCCGAGTGGGAGCTGTCGGAGCAGGAGACCAAAACCGAAGAGAGGACTTCGTAGATGACCGCGCCGACCGTCCGGGACGTCGTTCGCAACCTGATGCGCGAATGGAAGATCACCACCGTCTTCGGGAACCCCGGCACCACCGAGGTTCCGTTCCTCGCCGACTGGCCCGACGACTTCACCTACGTGCTCGGGCTGCAGGAGTCCGCGGTGCTGGCGATGGCCGACGCCTACGCCCAGTTCACCGACCGGCCCGCGGTGCTCAGTCTGCACTCCGCCGGCGGGCTCGGGCACGCGCTGGGCAACATGGTCACCGCGCACCAGAACCGCGCGCCGCTGATCGTGATCGCCGGTCAGCAGGAGCGCTCGATGCTCCCGTTCGACCCGTTCCTCGGCGCCATCGACGCGCCCGAGTTCCCCAAGCCGTACGTGAAGTGGAGCGTCCAGCCCGCCCGCGCCGAGGACGTGCCCGCCGCGTTCGCCCGCGCGTACCAGGTCGCGACGCAGCCGCCGTACGGTCCGGTGTTCCTGTCGATCCCGGCGGACGACTGGGAGCAGCCCGCGAAACCCTTGCCTGCCAGGCCCCGCGTGCGCGGGTTCGCGCCGGACGCCGAATCCGTCGCCGAGGTGGCCAAGGCGCTCGACGCGAGTGAGCGGCCCGCCATCGTGGTGGGCGCGGCCGTGGACATCGACCACGCCGTGCCGGACATGATCGCGCTCGCCGAGCGGACGAAGGCCGCGGTGTGGGCGGCGCCGTTCTCCGCGCGCAGCTCGTTCCCGGAGAACCACCCGCAGTTCGGCGGATTCCTCAAGCCCAGCCGCAAGATGACGCACGAGGTGCTCTCGCGGTACGACCTCGTGGTCGTGATCGGCGCCCCGGCGTTCACCTATCACGTGCCCTCACCGGACGACGTGGCCGAGCTGCCGCCGCTGTACCTGATCAACGACGACTCCGAGGCGCTCGCCCGCGCCCCGCACGCGACGCCGGTGCTCGCGAGCCCGCGCGCCGCGATCACCGCGCTCCACGGGCTCGTCGATGCGGAAACCTCCCGCAGCTTGCCCGCACCACGGGAACAGGCCCCGCGCCCGCCCGCACCGGCGGTCGGCGAAGCGATGACCGGTGCCTTCGTCAACGACGAGCTTTCCCGGCTGCTGCCCGAAAACGTGCTCGTGGTCGAAGAGGCGCCGAGCCAGCGCCCGGACATCCAGCGCTACCTGCCGATCAACGCGGCAGGCGACGGGTTCCTCACGATGGCCAGCGGGGTGCTCGGCTACGGCCTGCCCGCGGCGATCGGCGCGAAGATGGCCGTGCCGGACCGCCCGGTGGTCGCCGTGCTCGGCGACGGCTCCAGCATGTACGGCATCCAGGGCCTGTGGACCGCGGCGCAGCACAACATCCCGGTCACCTTCGTCATCCTGGACAACTCCGAATACGGGGCGGTCCGCGAACACGCGCACGTGTCAGGGCGCGGCAAGGTGCCGGGTGCCGATCTGGGTGGCATCGACTTCTGCGGACTGGCCCGCGGCCTTGGCTGCGACGCGACACTCGTGGAGACGCCGGAAGAACTGCGCAAGGCGGTCCCGGCGGCGATCGCGTCCGGCGTGCCCACGCTGATCGACGTGAAGATCCGCTACGGCGGCTGAGGGTTCGGCACCCGACAGGCGGCCGCGGACCGGGACAGGTTCGCGGCCGCTGTCACTTACTCCTTATATATAGAGCCTCACATCGCCGCTTCGGTCTGGAAGCCGGGGTGCCATGCCAGCGCGCGGCGCTCCGCCATCGACAGCAGCAGGTTCGCCACGTAGCCCAGCAGGCTCACCAGCACGATCCACGCCCACATCTGGGACAGCACGAAACTGCTCTGCGTCAGGATCATCTGGTAGCCGATCCCGCTGGTGCTCCCGCCCATCAGCTCCGCCACCACCATCAGGATGATCGCCAGCGAAAGCCCGAGCCGCATACCGGCGAACACCTTGGGCAGCGCGGTCGGCAGCACCACCCCGAAGATCCAGTCCGCGCGACTGATCCGGAACGCGCGCACGGTCTCGATCTTCACGTCGTCCACCGCGCGGGCGCCGTCGATCGTGTTGAGCAGGATGGGCCAGATGGTGCCCCAGAGGATCGTGATGATCTCCATCCGCGGCCCGATGCCGAACGCCACCAGGAAAACCGGCACCAGCAGCGCCGCGGGCACGGACCTGGCGAAGAAGAACATCGGGGACACGTAGTCGGTGACGACCGGCGAACGGCCCAGCGCCAGCCCGAGCGGCACGCCCACCACCACGGAAATGCCCCAGCCCGCGAGGATCCGGCCGATGCTGGGCAGGATGTCGTCGGTCAGCGCGGTGTTGCCGAAGAACGCGTCCTTCGCCGCCGCCAGGATGTCCGTGGGCGGTGGGAAATACGGGTCGTCCACCGCCTTCGTCACCAGCTGCCACACCACGAGGAACGCGACGAAGACCAGCCAGCGCCTGCCGAAGTCGAACCACTTCGAGCGGGTCACACCGCACCTCCCGCCGCGGCCCAGCCGAGCCAGCGCCGCTGGACCCCCAGCAGCCCGGAGTTGACCAGGTAGCCGGCCAGCCCGATGAACACCGTCGCCGCGAGGACCATGTCCATCCGCCCCGACGTGGTGCCGGAGAAGTACACGAACTGGCCGATGCCCACCGTGCCGAGCGTCAGGTACTCGGTGGTCACCAGCACGATCAGGGAGATCGACGCCGAGAGCCGGACACCGGTCATGGTGAACGGCGCGATACTGGGCAGCAGCACGGTGAACAGCTGCCGCAGTGGCGGCGTCCGGTACACCCGCGCGGTGTCCAGGATCTGGCGGTCGATCTCACCCATCGCGTAGATCGTGTTGAACAGCACCGGCCACACCGAGGCGAACACGGCGAGCGTGATCTTGGTCTGGGCGTCGCTGCCCAGCAACAGGATCACCAGCGGGATCAGCGCCACCGCGGGCAGCGGCCGCAGGAACTCGACGATCGGGCTGATGCTCAGCCGCAACCAGCGGACGCTGCCGAGCAGCACGCCGAGCGGGACGGCGATCAGCACCGTCAGCCCCAGCGCGATGGCCCACGACAGCAGCGTGGACACCGCACCCGTGATGAAATCGGCGTTGCCGAACAGCCCGGCGAACCGGACCAGCACGGTCGACGCCGGTGGCAGGACGTTCGACGGCAACAGGCCCACCCGGACGATCACCTCCCACAGCACCAGGAAGGCGATCAGGCCGATGAGCCTGCGTAGCGCAACTCGCACGATCGTCGTTCTCTTCTCAGACCTGGGGCGTCGGCACGATGTACTGGTTCGCGTCGAGCTGCGCGGTCAGGCCACCGTAGTTCTGCATGACGGTGATCACCCGCTGCAGCTGGGAAGCGCTGACCGAGGTCGGGAAGGTGTCGATGTTGAGCAGCGACGCGGTGTCCTTGTCCACCCCGGTCAGGTCCGGCAGCACCTCGAGCAGCTTGGTGCGGTCGGCCGCGGCCTTCTGCGCCGGCACCATCGCGCGCTGGAACGCCGCGACGGTCTTCGGGTTCTTCTCGATGAACGAGTCGAGCGCGATGTAGCCGGCCGCGGTGATGTTGGCCGTGGAACCGGTCACGATCTTGAGCACCGGCTCGGCGCCCTGCTTCTCCGCCTGGGTGATGTAGGGCTCCAGCTCGACGCCCGCGTCGATGGTGCCGGCCTGGATCGCCGCCGGGATGTCCGGGAACTTGATCTGCTGGTAGTGCACCGAGTTCGGGTCGACGTCGTGGTCCTTCAGCGTCGCGCGCAGCAGCACGTCGGCCACCGAGGCGGACTGGTGGATCGACACCTTCTTGCCGACCAGGTCCTTGGCCTCCTTGATGCCCGAACCCTGCTTGGCGATCACGACGAGGCCGTTCTCGTTCAGCTGGTCGACGTCCACCACGATCTTCGCCTGCACCGTCTTCTGTGCGATGGCCTGGAAGAACGAGATGTAGTTCGTGATGATGAAGTCCATGTTCCCGTTGAGGAGCTCGGGATAGGCCGCCGGCCCCGACGCGAACATCTTGCTGGTGACTTCGAGGCCCTGGTCCTTGAAGTAGCCGTACTTCTCCGCGAGCTTGGTCGACACACCCTGCTGGCCCGTGAGGATGCCGACGTTGAGCTTGGTCTTCTCCAGACCACCCGAGCTGCTGTCGGACGAGTTGTCGCCCGAGCTCGAACCGTTCAGCGCGCTGCACCCGGCGGAGGCGGCCAGCGGCCCGGCGACAGTGGCGCCGAGTGCGAGCCTGACGAATCTACGGCGAGTGGTGGCGCTTCCATACAAGGACATTCCGACGCTCCTGACGCGGCGTTATCCATCATCTTCGGTGATGGATCAATTACTGGTAGTAAGGAACAGAGCGGTAATATTACACACGAACGGGTGTTGCTTTCGGGCAGATCAAACCCGGGGCGCAACCTATCGCAGATCGCGGTAACCGCAACAGGCCGATTTGATCATGATCTGATATAGCTTTTCGGCGCCGGTTCGGCCGGTGCGTGCGGATAAAGCGCGACCTGAGTGGCCACCGTCGTCGCGAGATTCGCCTCGTTCACCGGCAACGCGACCGGATCGACGTACGGCATCACCGGCTGCGCGCACGCGCCGGCCGGGAGTCTGCCGGGGTCGGCCGGGCCCTGGTGCGTGAGCGCGTCCAGGACCAGCGCGAACGCGGGTGCGTCCACGGTTCCGGTGGTCAGGTGGTCGGCCACGTGCGCGGGGCAGACCCGCTGCAGGCCGATGTTGCTGATCCGGCCCTGCCCGGTGTGCAGCGAAGAGCTGCCGTTTTCGTCGAAGTTCGGGGTCACGACCTCGTCGAGCGCCGTGTAGATGTTCGTGTAGTCGATCCCCGGCCAGGTCTCGGGACCGCTGTTCAGCGCGGTCATGAACGCCGAACCGGTCCGCTGCTGCCAGAACGACGGGGCGCAGCCGGGCAGGCAGACCGCTTGCGCGATCAAGGTTCCATGGTTCGACGGGGCAAGTCCGACCAGGTCGGCGACGTCGGCGCGGGTGTCAGGCCAGTACTTGAGCGCCCAGCGCGGGATCATCCCGCCCTGGCTGTGCCCGACCAGGCTCACCTTGCGGCCGGCCTCGGCGCTGACCGTGCGGATGGCGTGCACCACGTACTCCGCAGCCACCTGGATGTCACCCATCCCGTGGTCGGGAAGGGTGATAGTGCAGTACGGCCAGCCTTTCGCGGCGAACGCACGCGCGTAGTTCCCATCGAACTCGGCCGGGGTCAGAGTGGTACCCGGGACCAACAGCACCGGGTCACGTTGCGCGTCGGAGATGCCATCCGAGCAGTTCAGAGCCGCGTCGAGGGTGGACTCCGGTACGTCGAGGGCGGGGCCGGTGGCCGCCTGCGCGCCCGCCGGGACAAGGAGTGCGCCCACTGCCGCCATGATCACGACCAGTGCCCGCACCGTCCGTCCTCCCGCATTCACACCCAACCGTGCGGCAGGAGTTTGCTCCTTGTATTGGCATCTCGTCAATGCCTTTCGAGAAGGAGATTCGGCGAACGGGTGATAAAGGTCCGGCTATTCGCCGTAACGGTCATCACAAAATCGTGGCCTATTCGGCGTAGTGCAGAATGCAAATAGCGGATTACCGGGGGTCGGTGCGACTACCGGAACGCGCTTGTTTGGCCTTGGCGAAACCGTCCTGAAGCCGCGCCATCCGGCCGCGCACGGAGTCCGGGTCCAGCTGCAAAGTCGGCGGATCGACGGGGGTGGCCGCGGGGCCGCGCACCCCGTTCAGCTGCCCGGAGGTGGCGCCCCGGTCCGGCTCGTCCTCGGCGGGCCACTCGGGCTCGTCCGGCTCGTCGCGCACGGGCCAGTGCTCACCGGTGCGGAACCACTGCGACAGCACGGCCTGGTAGGCGGGCATCCGCTCGGTCGGCTCGTCCTCTTCCAGGTAGTGCGACGATCCGGGCTCCTCGTCGTCCGACGGCCATTCCGGCGCCCGCTCGCTCTCCACCGGTGCGCGACGCGCCTCGTCGGGCACCGCGGGCAGCGCCAATTCGGGTTCGGACTCCGGTGCCGGATCGGGCAGCAGGATCGGCTCTGGCTCCGGGGCCCGCCGGGCGGGCGCGTGTTCGACGACCAGCTCCGCGGGCACGACGACGATCGCGACCAGCCCGCCGCCGACGTCCGAGCGCAGGCGCACCTTGATGTCGTGCCTGCCGGCGAGCGTCGCCACCACGAACAACCCCATCCGGCGGGACACCTCGACGTCCACGGCCGGCGGTCTGGCCAGGCGGGCGTTGGCGCGCTGGATCTCCGGCTCCGGCATCCCGGCGCCGGAGTCGGTGATGTGCACCTCCCAGGCTCCGTCCGCGGTGATCGAGCTGACCACGGTGACGGTGGTGTCGGCAGGCGAGTACAGGGTGGCGTTCTCGAGCAGCTCGGAGATCACGTGCACGAGGTCGCTGCACGCGGCGCCGGTGATCGACAGCTCCGGCGTCGCGGTCAGCTCGATCCGCTGGTAATGCTCCACTTCGGACAGTGCGGCACCGATGATCTCTTCCGCCGCGACAGGTTGGTCCCGGTCGTCACCGAGGTCGTGCCCGGAGAGGACGAGCAGGTTCTCGCTGTTGCGCCGCATCCGGGTCGCCAGGTGGTCCAGTTCGAACAGCCCGCCGAGTGTTTCCGGGTCCTGCTCGCCCGCCTCCATCCGGTCCAAAACGGACAGTTGGCGTTCGACGAGATCCTGGCTGCGCCGGGAAAGGTTCACGAACATCGCGTTGATGTTCTCCCGCAGCGAGGCCTGCTCACCGGCGAGGCGGACCGCCTGCCCGTGCACCGCGTCGAACGCACGCGCGACCTGACCCAGCTCCTCGCGACTGAACACGGGCACCGGCTCGATGCCCCGGCGCCGCGCGGCGCCCTCGGGATGCGGGTCGGCGAGGATGTCCTCCACGGCGGCAGGCAGGCGGTGCTCGGCGACGTCCAGCGCGCCGGCGCGCAGCGCCCGCAGCGGGCGCAGCAGCGACCGGGCGATGACCACCCCGAGCACGATGCACAGCAGCAGCACGCCGAGCACGATGCCCGCGTTCACGATCGCCGAGCGGCGGGCGTCGGAGGCCAGGGAATCGCACCGCTGCTGGGTTTCCGACTGCAGCGCCTGCTGCACCTTCTCCGCGAGGTTGATCGTGTAGGTGCTCGCGGTGTCCCACTGCTGGGGGTCCAGCCCGGCGAGGTTCTGGTCGCTCTCGGCGCGGGTGATCGCGGACTCGACCATGTTGTTGCCGGTGTCGACGATCAGCCCGATCACGGTGTCGTCGTACATCCGCTGTTCGGCCGGGGTCGCGAACTTGCGGTAGTCGCTGCGGGCGGCGTTCAGCTCGGCGTCCGCGCCGAGCAGCGCGCGCAGCTCATCAGTGGACAGCTTCCCTTCGGCGAGCCCCTCGGCGAGCACGGCGCGTTTGACCGACATCTGGTCCTTCACGCGCGCGAGTGCGTTGGCCGTGAGCCGCAGCCGGGACAGCTCCGGGTCGGTGATCTGTGCGACCGACTGGTCGGAGATGTCGAGTATCCCGGAAATCAGCTCGCTGTAGGAGCGGAGCGTCGCGTCCGCGGGGAGGTTCGAGTGCTCGGTCGCGAAGCGCAGCCCGGTCAGCACGTCCAGCCGTGCGATGGTCGCCTGCAGGCTCGCGGCCCCGTCGTCGGAGAGCTTGCTTCGTTCGGTGTCGAAGGACTTGTCGACCGCACCGATCGAGGCGTCCACCTTGTCGCGCTGGTCCCGTAGGTCGGCCAGGTCGCCGCTGCGGCCGGCCGCCACGTACTTGACGCTCAGGTCGCGCTCGCGCTGGAGCTGGTGGATGACGTCGTTGACGGCGCCGTCGACACGGCCGTGCGCGGCCTGCTGGGCGAGTTCGTCGGCGTGGTTCAGGTCGCCGCGCACCTGGACACCGACGAGTGCGAGCACGCTCACCGTGGGGATCAGCAGGACGACGGCGAGCTTCGTGCGCAGGCGCCAGTTCCGCAGCCGCCACCGGCCACCGACCTGGATCTCGGGCCGCCGGTCCGGCGCGTCACCCGCGTTGTGACGCTTCTGCCGACGGACCATCGATTTCCTTCGCTAGCTGTGAACCGAACACGGACCGTCACCGGCGCGGGATCGCTAACCTACTAGAGCGTGGGACGGGCTCGGCCGTTGTCTACTCTCGGTGCAGTCCGTCGGCGATGGTATTGGGCGGAGATCCTAAGCTCCACCCACGTCCGGATTTCGTGTCGCTCGGCAGGGGGGTCGAATGCGGGGAGTAGCGATCATGGTGGTCGCGGCGCTCCTCCTCGTGACCGGCTGCAGTGGCCCGTTCGGCTCCGGCGGCTCACCCGATCAGAGCAGGCTGGAGCGCACCGACCTGCGGGTCGGGGTGGGTAACCCGATCGATACCGCGCCACTGCGGATAGCGGTCGCGGACGGTTCCTTCACCCGGATGGGCCTGCACCTCGAGCTCGTCGAGGAACAGAACTCACAGAACGCGCTCGATGACCTCGCGGCCGGAAGGGTCGATGTGGCGTTCGCCACTGATGTGGCCTTTTTCACCGCCGCGGCGGCCGGAACCGCGCTCCAGCTTCAAGGTGAGGCTTATACTTCCGCGCCCTACACCGACGTGCTCGTGACGCTGCCGGGCTCGGGCTATACCGACCTGTCGAGCAAGAAGTCGCCGAGGATCGCGGTGGACTCGGCCACCGACTTCGGCGCGCTGGCCACCCGGTCGATGATCGCCACCGCGGGCGGCGATCCGACCAAGGTCAAGTTCGTGACCCGCACGTTCGACCAGATGCCGGCCGCGCTGCAGAGCGGCGCCGCGGACGCCGCGTTGATGATCGAGCCCTACAGCACCAAGGCGCAGCAGGAGCTGGGCGCACGCGTGCTCGCCGACTCCTCGCGCGGCGCCACGATGGACTTCCCGGTCAGCTCGTACGCCTCGACCGGCCTGTTCGCCCAGGCGAACGCGCACACGCTGGCCGCGTTCCGACAGGTGCTGGGCGACGCGCAGCAGCGCGCGTCGGACCAGTCGGTGGTGCGCGCGGCGTTGCCACGGGTGGCCGGGGTGGACGACACCACGGCCGCGCTCGTCGCGCTCGGCGTGTACCCGACCTCGCTCAACGGCGTGCGCCTGCAACGCGTGGCCGATCTGATGCACGACACCGGAATGCTCTCGCAACGGCTCGACGTGCCCTCGCTGCTACCGAAGGCCGACACTCCCTAGCCCGTCCTCCAGCAACGAAAATCCTTGCGCGGCCGCCTCGACGGCGTGCTCGTAGCAGTCGTCCGCACTTGTCCCGCTCGCGATCCGCTCGTGGTTGGCCAAAGCCAGCGTCCACAGCACCGAGACGACCGGCGCCGCGGCCAGCCGCGCGACGAGCGGGGTCAGGCCGGCGGTTTCGGTCAGCGCTTCGGCTAGCTCCCGCTGGCCGTTGCCGTTGAACTGCAGCATCCGCGCCGTCAACGACGGGGTCCGCAGGACGAGGTCGTAGATCCCGAAGATCTCCGGCACGTCGTTGAGCCCGGTGATCGGGTCGCGCGCCGCGAGCCCGGCGAGGAAGTGCTCGCGCAGGGCCGCCACCGGGGTCACGCCGTCCGCGCGCGCCCGCACGACCCGGCCGCTTTCCGTTTCGTGGTCGGCGAACCGCTCGATGACCAGGTCCTCCTTGGTCGGGAAGTAGGCGAACAGGGTGCGCCGGGAGACCTCGGCGGCGTCCGCGACCTGGGTGATCGAGACCTGGTCGAACCCGTGCTTCAGGAACAGCTCGATGGCCGCGTTGGAGATCGTTTCGCGGGTTCGCAGCTTCTTCCGTTCACGCAGGCTCATTGGCAGAGGTTAGCACTTGGTGCTAATTTGCACTTAGTCTACTTTTGCACTGGGAGGAGTTTTCATGGACGTGCTGATCGCGGGGGCGGGCCCGACCGGGCTGACGCTGGCCAACGAGCTGCGCCTCGCCGGGCTCGACGTGACCGTGGTGGAGCGGCTGACCGAACGGATCGAGCAGACGAAGGGCGGCGCGATCCAGGCGCGCACGAGCGAACTGCTGGACATGCGCGGCCTGCTGGACCCGATGGTCGCCAGATCACTGCCGCGCGACGAGGTCGGTGGCCACTTCGCGCTACTGCCCGTTCCACTCGACGCAACCCCTTGGCAGACAAGGCATCCCTATCCGATCTCCATTCCACAGTGGATGATCGAGGAGGAACTGGAGCGTGCCGCCGGTGTGCCGGTGTTGCGCGGTCACGAGGTCACCGCCGTCGAGCAGGACGAACACGGGGTGACAGTGACCGCGGGCGGGAAAACCTTGCGCGCCAAGTACTTCGTCGCCTGCGACGGCGCGCACAGCAGCGTCCGGAAGCTGCTCGACCTGCCCTTCCCCGGGCAACCGGGCACCTTCCGTGCCGTGCTCACCGACGTGCGGCTGTCGTCGGTCTCCGAGCTGGTGCCCGAGAAGTCCGGTCACATCAGCACGCTGACCCGCGAGGCCGGCGACTACTGGGGCATGCTCGTCCCGGTCGGCGACGGCAGGTACCGGTTCACCTTCGGCGGGCCCGACGAACCGGACGTGCGGACAGCGCTGCGGATCATCTACGGCGAAGAGACCGTGCTCGAAGAAGTCCTGACGTTCTCGCGGTTCGGCGACGCCACCCGCCAGCTGGAGAACTACCGGCAGGGGCGGATCTTCTTCGCCGGGGACGCCGCGCACATCCACCCGCCCTACGGCGGGCAGGGCCTCAACCTCGGCGTGCAGGACGCGTTCAACCTCGGCTGGAAGCTCGCCGCGAAGATCCGCGGCGAGGTCGACGTACTGGACACCTATCAGGAGGAACGGCATCCGGCGGCCGCGCGGGTGCTGCACCACACCTCGGCGCAGCGCGTGCTGGCGAACCACGACCGGCGAGCGGATGTGGGCGCGTTGCGCGACATCTTCACGGACCTGCTTCGCCTGCCGGACACCAACCGCTACCTCGCCGGAATGATGTCCGGCCTCGACGCACCCGGCCGCCTGCCGGACTTCGACCTGACCACCGCGGACGGTCCCGGCCGGCCGGCGGAGCTGCTCCGCTCCGGGCGCGGGCTGCTGCTCGACCTCGGCGACCACGAGTGGCCGTCCGGCTGGGCGGGCCGGGTCGACGTGGTGCGCGCGAAGGCGGACGTGGAGTTCGACGCACTGCTGTACCGGCCCGACGGCCGTGTCTGCTGGTCAGGCGAAGGCCCGGTGACCGACGCGCTGACGAAGTGGTTCGGCGGCGCCGTATAAAGGAGGACGTGACTGATGGCCCGCTGATCGTCCAATCCGACAAGACAGTGCTGCTCGAGGTGGACCATGCGCAGGCCGGGGACGCCCGGATAGCCATCGCGCCCTTCGCCGAGCTGGAGCGCGCGCCCGAGCACGTGCACACCTACCGCGTCACCCCGCTCGCGCTGTGGAACGCCCGCGCGGCGGGGCACGACGCGGAGCAGGTGGTGCACGCACTCACCACGTATTCGCGCTTCCCGGTCCCCCAGCCGCTGCTGATCGACATCGTGGACACGATGGGCCGGTTCGGCAGGCTGCAGATCGCGAACCACCCCGCGCACGGCCTGGTGATGACCACGACCGACCGCGCGGTGCTCGAAGAAGTGGCGCGCAACAAGAAGATCAGCCCGATGCTGGGCGCGCGCGTCGACGACGACACGGTGATCGTGCACCCGTCCGAACGCGGCCGGCTCAAGCAGGCGCTGCTCAAGGTCGGCTGGCCCGCCGAGGACCTGGCGGGCTACGTCGACGGCGAAGCGCACCCGATGTCGCTGGACGAGCAGGGCTGGGCGCTGCGCGACTACCAGCGCAAGGCGGCGGAAGCGTTCTGGGCCGGCGGCTCGGGCGTGGTCGTCCTGCCTTGTGGCGCGGGCAAAACGCTCGTCGGCGCGGCCGCGATGGCGGAGGCTCAAGCGACCACGCTGATCCTCGTCACCAACACCGTGGCGGGCAGGCAGTGGAAGCGGGAGCTGATCGCGCGCACCTCGCTGACCGAGGAGGAGATCGGCGAGTACTCCGGGGAGAAGAAGGAGATCCGGCCGGTCACCATCGCGACGTACCAGGTGGTCACCCGCAAGACCAAGGGCGAGTACCGGCACCTGGAGCTGTTCGACTCGCGCGACTGGGGGCTCGTGGTCTACGACGAGGTGCACCTGCTGCCGGCGCCGGTGTTCCGGATGACGGCGGACCTGCAGTCCCGGCGGCGGCTCGGGCTCACGGCCACGCTCGTGCGGGAAGATGGCCGCGAGGGCGACGTGTTCTCGCTGATCGGCCCGAAGCGGTACGACGTGCCCTGGCGCGACATCGAGGCGCAGGGCTGGATCGCGCCCGCGGAGTGCATCGAGGTGCGGGTGACGCTGACCGACAACGAGCGGCTGCTGTACGCGACGGCCGAGTCCGACGAGAAGTACAAGCTCGCGTCGACGGCGCACACCAAGACGGCGGTCATCAAGTCTATTGTGGACAAACATGCCGGCGAGCCGACGCTGGTCATCGGCGCGTACCTCGACCAGCTGGAGGAGCTGGGCGCGGAACTGGAGGCGCCGGTGATCCAGGGCTCGACGAAGAACAAGGAACGCGAGGCGCTGTTCGACCGGTTCCGCCGCGGCGAGATCGACCGGCTCGTGGTGTCGAAGGTGGCGAACTTTTCGATCGACCTGCCCGAGGCCTCGGTGGCGATCCAGGTGTCCGGCACCTTCGGCTCGCGGCAGGAGGAGGCTCAGCGGCTGGGCAGGCTGCTGCGACCGAAGGGCGACGGACGGCAGGCGCACTTCTACTCGGTCGTCGCGCGGGACACGCTCGACACCGAGTATGCCGCCCACCGCCAGCGTTTCCTGGCGGAGCAGGGTTACGCTTACACGATCAGGGATGCCGACGCCTACTTGTCAGACGAAACCGGCGGCCAGTAGGCGAAGCAGCGCACACCACAGCACCATCGCAGGGACGCCGACGCCTACCTGCCCGGCGAAACCGGCGGCCAGTAGGCGAAGCAGGGCCACGACACAGCACCATCGCAGGCACGCCGACGCCTACTTGTCAGACGACATCGGCGGCCAGTAGGCGAAGCAGCGCACACCACAGCACCATCGCAGGCACGCCGACGCCTACTTGTCAGACGACATCGGCGGCCAGTAGGCGAAGCAGCGCCACGACACAGCACCATCGCAGGCACGCCGACGCCTACCTGTCAGACGACATCGACGGCCAGTAGGCGAAGCAGGGCCACGACACAGCACCATCGCAGGCACGCCGACGCCTACTTGTCAGACGAGATCGACGGCGAGTAGGCGAAGCAGCGCCACGACACAGCACCATCGCAGGCACGCCGACGCCTACCTGTCAGACGACATCGACGGCGAGTAGGCGAAGCAGCGCACACCACAGCACCATCGCAGGCACGCCGACGCCTACCTGTCAGACGACATCGACGGCGAGTAGGCGAAGCAGCGCACACCACAGCACCATCGCAGGCACGCCGACGCCTACCTGCCCGGCGAAACCGGCTGCGAGTAGAGCAGCTCGTGCAGCAGCGCGGCCCGGTTTTCCTGGTCCTGCACCGGAATCCACGGGCACGCGATGTGCGTAGCGATGACGTTGCCCCCGGCCCGGATCGCGCGGACGGCTTCGACCACCGCGGACTTCGACGGCCCGCCCGAGACGGGGAACCGCAGCCCCGGCAGGTCGCCGCTGTCGATCACATCGACGTCCACGTGCAGGATCACCGGCCCGTCCGGCGCCCGCGCTTCGGCCAGCGGCACGTGCCGGACCTGCGCGGAGGCCAGGTACACCGCCTCCGCCGGGTCGAGGTCCCGCGCGTCCACCAGCGTCGCGTTTTCCTCCGCGAGCGGGCGCAGACCGAGCCTGCCGAGCGCGTCGGGCGCGGCGCCGAGCAGGAACCGGAGCGCCATGCCGCCGAGGTAGCCGGAGGTGGAACTCTCCGGGGTGTGCACGTCGCCGTGCGCGTCGAGCCACAGGACGGACGGGCTCAGGCCGGCGCGTTGCACACCGGCGAGTACACCGAGCATCACCAGGCAGTCCCCGGAAACCACATTCGGCATCTTGCCCACGCGGATCTCCCCGGCGACCTCGTCGGCAAGCCAGTCGTACAGCTCGGCCATGCGCGCCCACCGGTCGGTACCGGCGAGCTGAGGTGCGAGGGGTAGTGCGACGGGCACCGGGAGGGTTTCCGGCGGGAGAAGTTCGTCCTGGTGGAAAGGCACGAGGATGGGCTTCACCCGGCGAGACTAGCGACCCGGGGCCGGGAAGCGAAGCATGATTTTACGTCGGCCGTGGAACTCTGGGCTCGTGACGCAGCACGGGTTCCCTACCTCGGCGCTGCTGCCGCGCTACGTGACAGCGCTCGTCGCCGCCTGCGCGGCGGGCGTGATCAGCACGCTGGGCAGCGCGCATTTCTTTGGTGCGCAAGGAATTCAGCGGGCGGTACCGGCGTTGCTCGTCGGCGCGGTGATGATCATCCTGGTGCTCGCGGTCGCGGCCTTCCTCGTCGCGCGGCACGCGGACGGCGAGACCATCGAGCGGATGTCCCGGCACCTCTTATGGGTGGTTTTCGCGATCGCGGCGGTACCCGGGCTGATCTGGTTCGTCCTGTGGATCTCCGGCGGGAGCGCCCAGTCCCTGTTCGGCCTGGCGGCGATCGCGCTCGGCGGGCTGCCGCTGGTCGTAGCGAGGCGAAAACCCGCCGCACTACCGCTGACCACCGGTTTCTGCCTGCTGGTCGCGGTGCTCGCGCTCGTGTTCGGCGAGCGGCTTTTCCTGCTGCTGCCCATCTCCGTCGCGGTCACCGGCGGCTGGATGCTGACGCTGGCGCTGCTCGGGTACGCCCGTCATCGCCGGACCAAAACTGTCGTACCCTCGAACTAGTGTTCGGACGCGTTGGTGAAACGAACCGCCGAGGGGACCAGATGACGATCACTTCCATCGACACCGCACCGGCTCTCGACCTGCCCGCGGGCCGGTGGCACGGGCCGATGTGGCTGTCCGACGAGCCGCTGACCGAGCCCGGCCGCTTCCGGGACTGCATCGCGGCGTTCGAACGCTCCGGGCTCTGGCCCGTGCTGGTGCCGCACGACGAGCGCTTCGCGGCCAACGGGGAGGACTGGATCGACGACCGCGGCAGGCTCGCGCCCGCGCTGCACGAGGTCGAGGAGATCGACGTGGCGGAGACGCTGAGCCGCTGGTGGGATCCGTTCTGCTGCACGGGCGGCACCGGTTGCCTGCGCCCGTACGGGGCCGCTTTCCCTGGCCTGGCAAGGAAATCCACGCTCCGGGTCGACCCGCTGGCGGAGGCGGGGAACACGGGGTCGATCCTGGCCCGCCGCGGCACGTACCGGCTGGGCCTGGTGCGCGTCGAGCGTCCGGCGGACGTGCCGGCCGCGCTGGGCTGGACGGGCATGATCAAGTCCACCGACCAGGTCGCGGTCATCTCCGCCGTGCTGCGCAGCTGGGAAGACCGGTTCGGCGCCACGCTGATCGTGCTCGGGTTCGACGAGCTGGAGCTCTCGGTTGCGGCGCCGCCGCGGTTGCAGGGCCGCGCGCTGGTGGTGGCGGCCGAGCACCGGGCGTTCTCGGAGCGCAGTTTCTCCGGCCAGCCGGGCAACCTGCGCGAGTACGCGAGCGGGCTCGTGCACCGCAGGCACTGGCGTTTCTCCTGGGACTAGGGAGGTTTCCATCGCGGAACTGAGGATCGGCACGTCCGGCTGGCGGTATCCGCCGTGGCGCGGTGTCTTCTACCCCAAGGGGTTGGCGCAGCGCCGCGAGTTGGAGTACCTGTCGCGCCAGGTGAACACGGCGGAGATCAACGGTTCGTTCTATTCGCTGCAACGGCCGGAGCGTTACCGGGCCTGGGCGGCGGAGACACCGGAGGATTTCGTGTTCGCCGTCAAGGGCGGGCGTTTCATCACGCACATGAAGCGCCTGCGGGACGTGGAAACACCGTTGGCGAACTTCTTCGCCTCCGGTGTGCTCGCGCTGGGCCACAAGCTCGGCCCGATCCTCTGGCAGCTGCCGCCGAACCTGGCCTACGAGCCGAAACAGCTCACGGCCTTCTTCGACCAGCTGCCCCGGACGGCGCGAGCGGCCGCCGCGCTGGCCCGGAAGCACGACGACAAACTCAAGGGGGAAGCGCACACCAAGCCCGGCCCCGACCGGAAGATCCGGTATGCGCTGGAGGTCCGCCATTCCAGTTTCGAGCACCCCGATTTCCCGAAACTGCTGGCGGACAACGACATCGCCTGTGTGATAGCCGATTCGGCAGGCACCTGGGTCACTCTGAAGGAGGTCACGACGGAGTTCGTGTACGTACGTCTCCACGGTGACAAGGAGCTGTACGCCAGCGGCTACAGCGAACGAGCGCTCGAGGGGTGGGCAGAGAAAATCCGTTCCTGGCAAGGAAAAGACGTTTACGTGTACTTCGACAACGACATGAAGGTGCACGCCCCGGCCGACGCGATGGCGCTGGCCGCGCGTCTCGGCGGCTGAACACCCACGAAGGCCCGAAGCGCGCTCCCCGAGTGAACACGCGCCCCGGCGCCTTCGCTTGCCTAGGCGCTCGCCGACTGCTTGGTGTGCTTGCCCTCGGCGATTTCCTCCACGAGTTTCGCGCAGAAAGCCGGCAGATCGTGGGGATTGCGGCTGGTCACCAGGCCGTTGTCCACCACGACCTCCTCATCCACCCATTCCGCGCCGGCGTTGCGCAGATCCGTCTGCAGGCTCGGCCACGAAGTCAACCGCCTGCCGCGCACCACGTCCGCTTCGACGAGGGTCCACGGCGCGTGGCAGATGGCCGCAACCGGCTTCTGCTGCCGGAAGAATTCCCCGACGAACGAAACAGCGCTTTTGTCCGTACGCAGGAAATCGGGGTTGGCCACGCCGCCCGGCAGCACCAGACCGTCGTAGTCCCCGGCGGACGCATCTCCGATCACCTTGTCCACGGGGAACGTGTCCGCCTTGTCGAGGTGGTCGAAGGCCTGCACCGTGCCGGACTGTGTGGAGAGCAGCTCCGGCGTGCCGCCGGCCTCCTTGACCGCCCGCCACGGCTCGGTCAGCTCGACCTGTTCGATCCCTTCGGGCGCCACCACGAAAGCAACTCGTTTGCCCGCGAGCCGGTCAGCCACGTCGCACTTCCTTTCGTTCCGTCGAAAAGTGTGTTGACCTGGCAATACCCGCTCACCCGCCGGGGCGAAACATCGTGCCGGACGTGACCGCGCCGCGGGCTCAGTCGAAGGAGATCCAGGACTTCCCCGCCACCGACCGGACGCTCGCGAACGCCTCGGCGGCGTCGGCCAGCGGGAACCTGGCCTGCAGCACCTTGCCCGGCGTGATCCGGCCCTGGCCGAGCACGGCGACGGTGTCCGCGAAGTCCGCCGGGTGGTCGTAGATCAGGGATCCGCGCACGGTCAGCTGCCGGTACACCAGATCCGCGCTGGTCACCTCGATCGGCCGGTCGCTGATGCCGACGAGCAGCGCCGTCCCGCCCGGCGCGAGTTTCGCCAGCCCGGCGTGCAGCGCCTGCGGTACCCCGGAGGTCTCGAACAGGAAGTCGAACCCGTCGTCGGACTCGCGCACCAGCTCGGCACCGAAAGAGCGCGCCAACTCGGCCCGGCCTTCGTGCGGTTCCTGCACGGTCGCGATCGCGCCGAGCTCCCGCAAAGCCAGGCACAGCAACAATCCCTGCGATCCGGCGCCGACGACGAGGCACCGCTGGCCGGGCCCGGCACCGGAGCGCCGGATGGCCGAGCGCGCGACGGTCAGCGCCTCCGTGCACACGAGGTCGTCCAGCGCGACCGTGGCGGCCGCTGGCCAGGTGAACTCCGCGGGCACGGCGACGTACTCGGCGAGCAGGCCGGGGTGGTTCATCCCGACGATCACCCGGTTCAGGCAGGCCGACGTGAACCCCGCCACACAGGCGGGGCAGCGGCCACAGCAGTAGTTCGGCTCGATCGCGACCTGCTGCCCGACCGTTCGGCCGGTGACCTCGGCTCCGGCCGCGACGATCTCGCCGACGCCCTCGTGCCCCATCAGCCACGGCGTCTCCGCCACCCGGCGGCGGCCGGAGTACACCGCGAGATCCGAGCCGCACAGCCCGAGCCCGCGCATCCGGACCACCACGTCACGCGGGCCGCACTCCGGTTCCGGCAGGTCGACCAGCCGCATCGTCTCCGGCTCGGTCAGCACAACCGCCCTCATCAGACCACCTCCACTCGCATCGTAAGGCTAATTAACCAAAAGGTCCATTAGCGGGTGCTGAGACAATCACCGGCATGGACTTCGTCTACGCCATCCCGATGCGCAACCGGTTCCGAGGCATCACCCTCCGCGAGGGGGTCCTGCTCCGCGGCGCGGCCGGCTGGGGCGAGTTCTGCCCGTTCGCCGACTACTCCGACGCCGAGAGCGCTCCGTGGCTCGCCGCCGCCGTCGAGGCGAGCGAGGTGGGCTGGCCCGCCCCGGTCCGCGACCGCGTGGAGGTGAACACCACGGTGCCGGTGGTCGCGCCGGAGCGGGCACGCGAACTCGTCGCGGCGTCCGGCTGCCGGACGGCGAAGGTGAAGGTCGCCGACCCCCGTTCGTCCATTGTGGACGACTGTGACCGGGTCGCGGCGGTGCGCGACGCGCTCGGCCCGGCGGGCGCGATCCGGGTGGACGCGAACACGGCGTGGGACGTCGACACGGCGGTCAAGGCGATCCGTGAGCTGGAGCGCGCCGCGGGCGGACTGGAGTACGTCGAGCAGCCGTGCCCATCGGTCGAGGAGCTGGCAGCCGTGCGGCGTCAGGTGGATGTGCGCATCGCGGCCGACGAATCGATCCGGCGGGCGGAGGACCCGTTGAAGGTGGCCGTCGCCGGTGCCGCGGACGTCGCGGTGATCAAGGTTTCCCCGCTCGGCGGCGTCCGGCGCGCGCTCGAGGTGGCCGAGGCGTGCGGGCTGCCGTGCGTGGTTTCCTCCGCGGTGGAGACCAGCGTCGGCTTGGCGGCGGGGCTGGCGCTGGCGGGCGCGCTGCCGACGCTCGACTTCGCCTGCGGGCTCGGCACCCGCTCCCTGCTGACCGGCGACGTCACGAGCGCCTCACTGTCCCCTGTGGACGGTTACCTGCCAGTCCTCCGCACGGCACCGGAACCCGATGTGGCACAAGGCTTCGCCGCCGACGACGCCACCCACGCGGCCTGGCTCGACAGGCTGGCGCGGGTGCGCGCGCTTTAGGCAACGGCCTCGTCGGCATCCGCCGAGGCGGATTCCGAACGGACCGGCAGGGTGTCGAAGGCGGCGGGCGGTTCGCGCCACGGTGAGATCGGCGAGCCGCCGCGCGCGGCCTGGATCGCCTTCCACACCCGCTGCGGCGTGGCCGGGATGTCGATGTGCCGCACGCCGAGGTGCCGCAGCGCGTCCACCACGGCGTTCTGCACCGCCGGGGTGGACCCGACCGTCGCGGACTCACCGATTCCCTTGGCGCCCAACGGATTCCGCGGCGACGGCGTCTCCGTGTTGGACGCTTCGAGGTTCGGCACGTCCGCTGCTGACGGCACGTGGTAGTCGGCGAACGTCGCGGTGATCGGGTTTCCGTCCTCGTCGTAGGAGACCTGCTCCCACAACGCCTGCGAAATCCCTTGCACCGCACCGCCGTGCTGCTGTCCGCGCACGATCAACGGGTTCAGCACGCGACCGCAGTCGTCCACCGCGATGTGCCGCAGCGGCCGCACGTAGCCGGTCTCGGTGTCCACCTCGACCACGGAAACGTGCGCCCCGAACGGGAAAGTCGCCCCGCCCGGCTTGAAGTCCGTCTCCACGGCGAGGGGTTCGCCGTCGTCCTCGGCGGCCTTCGCCAGCTCGGCCCAGCTCATCGTCGCCGTCGGCACGCCCGCGACGCCGATGCGGCCGTCCTCGGTCAGCTCGATGTCCTCGACCGAAGCCTCCAACCGCGACGCCGCCAGCTCCTTTGCCCGCTGCAGCACCAGATCCGCGGCCTGCCGGATGGCGCTGCCGCCGACCTGCAGCGAGCGCGAACCACCCGTCCCGCCACCGCGCGGCACGGCGGCGGTGTCCGACTGCAGGAACGTCACCGACTCCATCGGGATGCCCAGCAGGTCCGACACGATCATCGAGAACGACGTCGGATGCCCCTGCCCGTGCCCGGAGGTGCCGACCTTGATCGACGCGCCACCGTCCCGCCGCACCTCGACGGACGCCCATTCGCCCGCGCCGCCGCCGGTGATCTCGACGTACGCGCTCATCCCGATGCCCAGCAACACCGGCTCGCCGGCTTCGATTCGCCGCGCCTGTTCCTCGCGCAGGTCCTCGTACCCGGCCAGCCGCAACGCTTCGCGCAACGGCAGGTCGTAGTCGCCGGTGTCGTAGCCCGCGCCGGTCACCGTCGTGTAGGGGAATTCCTCCGGCCGCAGGAAGTTACGGCGGCGGATCTCGGCCGGATCCAGGTCCAGCTCGGCCGCGGCCAGGTCCATCAACCGCTCCAGCATCGCGGCCGCTTCGGGACGCCCGGCGCCACGGAAAGCACCGACCGGCGCGGTGTTCGTCAACGCCGCTATCCCGGCGTAGGCGATCTTCGGGATCCGGTACACACCCTGCGACATCGTCCTCGTCGGGCCCAGCGCCAGCGCGCCACCGAAGCCCGCGTACGCGCCCGCGTCGCCGATCACCCGGCACCGCAGGCCGACGATCGTGCCGTCCGAACGCAACCCCAGCTCGCCGAACTGCACCTGGGCCCGCCCCTGCGGCATGGCTTGCAGGTTCTCCGACCGTGTTTCGGTCCACCGCACCGGTTTGCCGAGGCGGCGCGCGGCCTCGATCACGACCGCGTGCTCGGGGACCACGCCGACCTTGCCACCGAAACCGCCGCCGACGTGCGGGGTCACCACGCGGATCCGGTCGGCGTCCCAGCCGAACACCTTCTGCACCGCGGATTTGAACCCGTGCGGCATCTGGGTGGAGACGTGCACGGTCGCGTCGAACTCGTCGTCGGCTGGCACGACCGCGACGATCGCGTTGCCCTCCATCGGGGCGACCGCGAGCCGCTGGTTCTCCATCCTGGCCCGCACGACGACGTCGGCGCCGTCGAGCACGGCGGCCTCGTCCTCGTCGCGCTCACCGGCGGCGATGTTCGAGCCGAGCTCGGGAAACTGTTGTGGCGCATCGGGTTCCAGCGCGCTCTCGGGGTCGACCGCGACGGGCAGCGGCTCGTAGTCGACGTCCACGAGCTCCAGCGCGTCGGCCGCGGCCACCGGCGTCTCGGCGACGACGGCCGCCACCGGCTCGCCGACGAAACGCACCCGCTCCGTGGCCAGCGGGCGGCGCGCGCACTGCGCGTTGACCTCGATGAACACCGGCAACTCCGGCATCCCGAGGTCTTCGGCCGTGTAGACGGCGACCACCCCGGGCGCCTTCGCCGCTTCGGTCACGTCGATCGAGTTGATCAGCGCGTGCGCGAACGGCGAACGCACGAACGCCACGTGCAACGCGCCCTCGATCTGCAGATTGCCGACGTAGGTGCCGTGGCCGCGCAGCAGCTCCGGATCCTCGACCCTGCGTACCTCGGTGCCCAGCAAAGATCCCGCCATGATCCCGACTCTAACGCCGGGACGAGCTCATGAACATGTGGAGCAGCTCCAGCTCAGGGTCGCGGATCCGGGTCCGCTCAGGGCCGATCCCCGATGTGCCAAGGGGTTTCGCGGCCGAACATGGAGTCATGACAAACACCGCGAACACCGTCAAGAAGCTCCACCGCAGCACGAGCGACCGGATGGTCGCCGGGGTGTGCGGTGGCTGGGCCGACTACCTCGGCGTCGACCCGTCCCTGCTGCGGATCGGCCTGGTCGCCGCCACCGTGCTCGGCGCGGGCGCCCCGATCCTGATCTATGCCGCCGCCTGGGTGCTGACCCCGGAGGCCGGCGGCGACGATTGACCCGTGGACAGCGAAAGGCCCGGGCGGGAAACCCCGCCCGGGCCTTCGTGCTCAGTCGGCTAGGACTTAGAAGTCCATGCCGCCCATGCCACCGGTCGGGTCACCGGCCGGAGCGGCGGCAGCCTTCTCCGGCTTGTCGGCGACGACGGCCTCGGTGGTCAGGAAGAGCGCCGCGATGGAGGCGGCGTTCTGCAGCGCGGACCGGGTGACCTTCGTCGGGTCCGGCACGCCGGCGGCGAGCAGGTCCTCGTAGGCACCGGTGGCGGCGTTCAGGCCGTGGCCCTGGGGCAGGCCCTTGACCTTCTCCACCACGACGCCGCCTTCGAGGCCGGCGTTCACCGCGATCTGCTTCAGCGGAGCCTCGACCGCCACCTTGACGATGTTGGCACCGGTCGCCTCGTCACCCGAGAGCTTCAGGCCCGCGAACGCGATCTCGGCAGCCTGCAGCAGAGCCACGCCACCACCGGCGACGATGCCCTCCTCGACGGCGGCCTTGGCGTTGCGCACCGCGTCCTCGATGCGGTGCTTGCGCTCCTTCAGCTCGACCTCGGTGGCCGCGCCGGCCTTGATGACGGCAACGCCGCCGGCCAGCTTGGCGAGCCGCTCCTGCAGCTTCTCGCGGTCGTAGTCGGAGTCCGAGTTCTCGATCTCCGCACGGATCTGGTTGACCCGGCCCTGGATCTGGTCCGCGTCGCCGGCACCTTCGACGATGGTCGTCTCGTCCTTGGTGATGACGGCCTTGCGGGCGCGGCCCAGCAGGGTGATGTCGGCGTTCTCCAGCTTGAGGCCCACGTCCTCGCTGATCACCTGGCCACCGGTCAGGATCGCGATGTCCTGCAGGATGGCCTTGCGGCGGTCACCGAAGCCGGGCGCCTTGACGGCGACGGACTTGAAGGTGCCGCGGATCTTGTTGACGACCAGCGTGGCGAGCGCCTCGCCCTCGACGTCCTCGGCGATGATCAGCAGCGGCTTGCCCGACTGCATGACCTTCTCCAGGACGGGGAGCATGTCCTTGACGTTCGAGATCTTCGAGCCGAACAGGAGGACGTACGGGTCCTCCAGGACGGCTTCCTGACGCTCGGCGTCGGTGACGAAGTAGCCCGAGATGTAGCCCTTGTCGAAGCGCATACCCTCGGTGAGCTCGAGCTCGAGGCCGAAGGTGTTCGACTCCTCGACGGTGACGACGCCTTCCTTGCCGACCTTGTCGAGCGCCTCGGCGATCAGCTCGCCGATGGTGCGGTCAGCGGCCGAGATCGAGGCCGTGGCAGCGATCTGCTCCTTGGTCTCGACCTCCTTGGCGGCCTTGTGCAGCTGCTCGACGACGGCTTCGACAGCCGTCTCGATGCCGCGCTTGAGGCTGATGGGGTCGGCGCCGGCGGCGACGTTGCGGAGACCCTCGCGCACGAGCGCCTGGGCCAGCACGGTGGCGGTGGTGGTGCCGTCACCCGCGACGTCGTCGGTCTTCTTGGCGACCTCCTTGACGAGCTCCGCCCCGATCTTCTCCCACGGGTCCTCGAGCTCGATCTCCTTGGCGATCGAGACACCATCGTTGGTGATGGTCGGCGCGCCCCACTTCTTTTCGAGCACGACGTTGCGGCCACGAGGGCCAAGCGTCACCTTGACGGCTTCGGCGAGGGTGTTGAGGCCACGCTCGAGACCGCGGCGGGCGTCCTCGTCGAACGCGATCAGTTTGGCCATTGCGGTGTTGTCCTCCGGTATTGGGCGCTGCGTAGCCATTACTTGCCTGCAGCAGGACACGTCCTCGGCCAGGCTCGGTGCCCGCGACGGACGACCTCGCTCGGTATCCCGAGTCCGGCCTCACCGTCCCGACCTTCAGGCAGACGATCGGCGACCGCCTGCCTGGCACTCGACGGTGCCGAGTGCCAATCCCGTGTTTAGCACTCTCCGGGGGAGAGTGCAAGAACCACAGGTCAGGAGGAGGGCTTGATCGAGATGGTGGGCGGCGGCGGGTTGTTCGAAGACGGGCCGGCGGTCTGGCTGCCGGAAGGGCCGACCGGGATCACGGGCGCGGTGGTGGTGGGTTCGGTGCCGCCGCCCTTGCCGATCAGGAAGATGGCCGCGACGATCCCGCCCGCCACGACGATGGCCGCGACGACGATCCACAGCCAGAGGAGGCTGCTCTTCTTTTGCGGCTGCTGCTGTTGATGTTGCTGATGCGGCGGATACCCCGGCGGCCCGTACCCGGGCGCCCCGTAACCAGGGGCGCCGTACTGCTGCGGCGCGCCGTAACCCTGCGGCGGCCCGTACGGCTGGGCCTGCTGGTACGGCTGGCCGTAAGGCTGCTGCGGCTGGCCGTACTGGGGCGGCTGCTGTCCCCAGCCTTGCGGTTGCTGCTGCGGCGGCGCCTGCTGATGGGGCTGCCCCTGTAGCGGCTGACCAGGTTGGCCGGGTTGGCCTTGCTGCGGCGGCTGACCAGGCTGGCCACCCGGCTGCTGTCCGAACGGCTGCATCTGGGCTGCCTCCCGTGTTCCGGCCTGCGGTGTTCCCTGCGGCGTGTCGGGCGTCGCCGTCTGGCCCAGCGCCTTGCGCGCGGCGGAGATCAGCTCCACACAGTTGTCGTAGCGGTCGGCCGGGTTCTTGGCCATCCCCTTGCGGATCACTTCGTCGATCGACGGCGGCAGCCCACCCTGCCGCGAGACCGGCGCCGGTTCGCCCGCGAGGTGTCCTTTGATCACCGTCGGCACGTCGCCCTGGTACGGCGGCCCGCCGGTGAGGCAGGCATAGAGGACGCAAGCCAGCGCGTACTGGTCCGTGCGGCCGTCGAGCGGTTCGCCGCGCAGATGCTCCGGCGCGGCGTACGTCGGCGAGCCGAGGAAGTCCCCGCCCCTGGTGCGGTGCCCGGTGGCGCCACGGCGGGTCAGCCCGAAGTCGGCGACGTAGACGTGCTCGCGCGCCGACTCCCGGCTGGTGACCAGCACGTTGGCCGGTTTGACGTCCAGGTGCACCAGGCCGCGGTTGTGCAGGCTGTCCAGCGCGTCCGCGACCTGGTCGAGCAGGCGGAGTGTGCGGTCCGGGGAAATCGGACCGGCGGAGATCAGGCTGGCCAGGTCCGCGCCGTCGACCAAGCGCATGGCGATGTAGTGCATGCCGTCGATCTCGCCGAAGTCGTACAGGGGCACGACATTGGCGTGGTCGATGGCCGAGGTGTTGCGTGCCTCGTCGACGAAGCGTTCGCGGAACTCGGCATCGGCACCGAGGTGCTCACCGATGACCTTCAAGGCCACCTTGCGCCCGAGCCGGACGTCGGTGGCCTTGTACATGACACTCATGCCGCCTTTGCCGAGCACCCCGTCGATGCGGTAGTTGCCCAGCCGGCGACCGGTGAGGTCCCCCGACACATCGCCTGTCACACAGCGCAGCCTAGCCGCAGCTCTCAGGCGAGCTTTCGGACGTCCGCCGCCTGGCTTCGCCCGTCGCGGCCGGCCTGTATCTCGAACTCCACCTTGTCACCTTCGTCCAAGGTGCGGAATCCATCAGACTGAATGGCCGAATAATGCACGAATACATCCGGGCCGTCGGGTGACGCGATGAACCCATAGCCCTTTTCGGAATTGAACCACTTGACCGTGCCGACTGCCACGGCGTCCTCCTTGCGGCGAAAGAACACTGGGAGACCGGGGGAACCGGGATCCCGAGATGCGATCACGCTACCGGAATAACAGCCCTGGGCAATGGTCAATCAGCGAGATTTACGCGCTTGCACCAAAACGGTCCCCGGGCCGGCGAAGTCGAGCGCCAGTCCCTCGCCCGTCCGGATCGATTGCGGGCCCGAGGGATCGACCGCGCGGAGCCGGGTCTGCACGGTGTCCGGGTACGCCAGCAGGAAGCCGGGCCGGATCGTGATGAGCTCCCCCGATTCGATCTTGAACGCGTCCACCGGGCCGGCGCAGGCGAGCACGAGCGGGCCGGTTCCGCTGTAGTGCTCGAGGAAACCGTTGTCCCCGCCGAACAACGCCTGCAGCGGCTGCCACGCGTGGTCGACGCGGACCGTGGACGGCCGGGCGAGGAAGGCCTGTTTCGCCACGTTCCAACCGGTACGGCCGTCGAGTTCGAGCGGGTACACGTCGCCCGCCCCCTCCGGCGCCAGGTCCACCCAGCCGCCCTCGGCGGGCGCGGTGAACACCGAGGGCGCGCCCTTGCCGTGCCCGCGCATCCCGCCCTTGGACTGCGTCACCTCGGTGACGCCGAAGCTGCTGGCGATCATCGTGTCGCCCACGGCCTGAACCGCCTCGCCTGCCGCGAGACTGACCCGCGCGACGCCGAACGCGGGCGTGTGCCGCGTGTGGACCTGCACTCCGCCTCCCCCTGAACCGATCAAACGGGGAGAGTGTTGCACGAGCATCCGGGCGGGGGAGGATGGTGCACGTGATTTCCGTCGACGACTACCGCGCCACCGTGATCGAGCTGCTCGGCAGGCGGGACCCGGTGCGCAGGCCGCTGAGCGCGTGTGCGGGCCTGGTGCTGGCCGAGGACGTACTGGCCGGTGTCGCACTGCCGCCCTTCGACAACTCCGCGATGGACGGCTACGCCGTGCGCGCGGCCGATGTCGCGGGCGCGAGCGCGGACGCTCCGGTCGAACTCCCCGTCACCGCGGACATTCCGGCAGGCCGCACCGAAGTGCCCGAGCTGACGCCGGGCACCGCGCACCGGATCATGACCGGCGCCCCGATGCCGCCCGGCGCCGACGCCATCGTGATGGTCGAGCACACCGACGGCGGCACGGAAAAGGTGCGGATCAGCCAGGAGTCCGCGGCGGGCACGCATGTCCGGCACGCCGGCGAAGACGTCGGCAAGGGCACTGTCGCGTTGAAGGCGGGCACGGTGCTCGGCCCGGCGCAGCTCGGGCTCGCGTCGGCTGTCGGGCTGGCCGAGCTGACGGTGTGGGCGCCGTTGCGGGTGCTGGTCGTGTCGACCGGTTCGGAACTCGTGGTGCCGCCCGAGGAACTGCGGTTCGGGCAGATCTACGAGTCGAACAGCATCATGCTCGAAGCCGGGATCACGGCGCTGGGCTGCGAGGTCGAGATCGTGCGCAGCGTGGTCGACGACGTCGACGAGTTCCGCCTTGCCATTGAGCCGAAACTAGCCGCGGCCGACCTCGTGGTCACCTCCGGCGGAGTCAGTGCCGGCGCGTACGAAGTGGTCAAGGACGCGCTCACCGGCGCTGGCGTCACGTTCACGAAGGTCGCGATGCAGCCGGGCGGCCCGCAGGGCAACGGCCGCTGGCACGACGTGCCGGTGGTGACGCTGCCGGGCAACCCGGTGAGCGTGCTCGTCTCGTTCGAGGTGTTCTTGCGCCCGGCGATCCTGTCCGCGCTCGGGCACACGGCGGTGGACAGGCACCGCGTGCGGGCCCGGCTGACCGAGAGCCTGAAGTCGCCCTCCGGGCGGCGCCAGTTCCGGCGCGGGTACTACTGGCACAAGGAAGGCGAGGTGACCGGCATGGTCGGCCCGCGCGGCGGCCCCGGCTCGCACCTGCTCGCGGCCTTCACGCAGGCGAACTGCCTGATCGTGTTGCCGGAAGACGTGGCGGAGGCGCCCGAAGGCAGCGAGGTCGACGTACTCCTCTTCTGATTCTTCGCGCGCCATTAGGCTGTGCCGATGGGTTTCTTCTCGTGGATCGTCTTCGGCGCGCTGGCGGGCTGGGCGGCGAACCTGGTCATCGGGGGCCGCGACCGGCGTCGCCAGGGCTGCCTGGTCAGCGTGCTCGTCGGGGTGGTCGGCGCCGCGCTCGGCGGGCTGATCTACCGGCTGGCCACCGGCCACGAGAAGGACTTCGGCTTCGACTTCCCGAGCTTCGGCGTCGCCGTGCTGGGCGCGGTGGTGCTGCTCGGCATTCTCCGGCTCGCGCTGGGGCTCGTCCGGCGCGAGTGACGGTTTGTAACAACTTGCGTACGAGAGGTCACAGGAAGCTGCACCTTGGTTAAACTCTCCCGACCGGGTGCTCAGTCACCCAGCCGGATCGGCGCCTCGTCGGGGGAGGCGTTGCTCCGGTACTGTCCGGCGCGGACGATCGCGACCGCGGTGGCGAGATCCACCACTTCGGGGAACGGCACGCTGCCGATGTCCCTCCGCCAGGCTTCGAGCATCCGGCCAAGACGCTCGTCGAGCGCGAAGTCCGGGGTGGCCATGACGGTTCCTCTCTGCTGTTACTACTTTCTGCATCGCCGTCGGCAACCGTGCGTTAGCACTACCTCCCCACCCGGGTTCACCCGAACGGGGGTATCTCTGCCGGTCGAACGCGAGGTGGGAAAGCCGCCTGCGGGGACGCAGCACCGGGCCGCTGGAGACCTGGCGGTAGCGTGGATACCCGGATCGGTGGAATGCCAAGCTCGTCCCCGCTTGGTCGATACCAACCGGTTACCTTTGAGCCAACCCATGGGAAGCAGATGAGCCCCAACCTGCCCGAGCAGGCGAGCAATCCGGTTGCCCACGCCTTGCAGCTGGCCCGCGAAACACTCCCCCCGATGCACCCGGCCGGCAGGCCGTTCGTGGTCGGCGGCCTGGCGGCGACGCTGCTGCTGAGGCGGCTGTCCAAGCCGCTGGGCACGGCCGCCGGACTGGCGACGCTGGCCACCGCTGCCTTCTTCCGCGAGCCGAAGCGCGTGCCGCCGGAGCGCTCCGGTCTCGCGCTCGCGGCCGCCGACGGGCTCGTCTCGCTGATCGAGGAGGCCACCCCGCCGCCGGAGCTGGGCCTGCCCGACGAGCCGCGGCTGCGGGTCAGCATCTTCCTGTCGATCTTCGACGTGCACGTCCAGCGCGCGCCGGCGAGCGGGCTGGTCGAGCGGATCGCCTACCGGCCAGGCAAGTTCCTGTCCGCGGACCTGGACAAGGCCAGCGCCGACAACGAGCGCAACTCGATGCTGCTGCGCACGGTCGAGGGCCACGAGCTGGTGGTGGTCCAGATCGCGGGACTCGTGGCGCGGCGCATCTTGTGCCAGGCGGCCGAGGGCGACAAGATCGCGGCCGGTCAGACCTACGGCCTGATCCGCTTCGGCTCCCGCGTGGACCTGTATCTCCCTCCGGGCAGCCGGGTACTGGTCAGCAAGGGCCAGCGCACGATCGGCGGCGAAACCCCGCTCGCCGAGCTCCCCCAGGGGAAGGTCTAGTCATGGTCCGCGTGGTGACCCCGGGCGTCCGGCTGCTGCCGAACGCGATCACGGTGCTGGCGCTGTGCGCCGGCCTCTCGTCGGTCCAGTTCACCTTGAGCCACAACTACGTGCTCGCCATCGGGGCGATCGGCGTGGCCGCCGTGCTGGACAGCCTGGATGGCCGGATCGCGCGGCTGCTCGATGCCACCTCGAAGATGGGCGCGGAACTGGACTCGCTGTCCGACGCGATCTCCTTCGGCGTCGCGCCCGCGCTGGTGCTCTACATCTGGCACACGGACACCCAGGGCATCGGCTGGATCTGCACGCTGGTGTTCGCGGTGTGCATGGTGCTGCGGCTGGCCCGGTTCAACACCCTCCTCGAGGTCGACAAACCGCCGTACGCCAACGAATTCTTCGTCGGCGTGCCCGCGCCCGCCGGCGGGCTGCTGGCGCTGCTGCCGCTGATCCTGACCCTCGAATGGGGCGATGGCTGGTGGTCGGCGAAACCGGTGGTGTGGGTGTGGACGATCGGCATCTCGATGCTGCTGATCAGCCGGATCCCGACGCTTTCGCTGAAGACGGTCAGGGCACCGGCGAAGGCGATCGCCCCGCTGCTGGTGGGCGTCGGCCTGCTCGCGGCGGCGATCATCCAGTACCCGCTGGTCGCGCTGGCCGCGGCGCTGCTGATCTACCTCGTGCACATCCCGTACGCCGTGCGCCGGTACCACTGGCTGGCCAACCACCCGGAGGCGTGGAACGTGCCGCTGCGGGAGCGCCGCGCCATCCGCCGTTCGCGGAGCACGCGCAGGCTGCGGCTGCGCCGCCCGAAGCTGCCGAAGGTCGCGGGCGCGAGCGGGCTCAACATGCGCCTGCCGCGTCCCGGCACGAACAGCCACGTGGTCCGCGGCGTGCGTACTTTCCCGCCGGACAGCCAGGATCGCAACCGCCGCCGGAGCTGGCGGCGGATCGGCCTTCGCCAGCGGGGCGACCGCTAGGAAGTGTTTTAGAAGCGGCGGAGCCGCTTGCCGTGGGCCGTCAGCTCGCACCCCTCAGGTTCCCCTACCTGCACCGCCACGCAAACCACTCGAAAACAGTCTCTAGGAGCAGCGTCCGCTGTTGGCGAGGCCGTTCAAGAACAGTTCCAGCTGGAACTCGAAATCCTGCACGCAGTCCACCTCGACGAGCGCGGGCAGCACTCGGTGCAGGTGCGGTACTTCCCGCTCGCTTGCGTTGCGGCGGAACCATTCCACGGGCGGCGCCGCGGTTTCGCCCGCCGACGCCGACGTGCCCACCAGCACCGCGCCGAACACCATGCCCAGCAGCGACCGGTAGCCGCGGGCGGCGTGCTGCTCGCTGAGCCCGGCGTCGAGCAACGCGCCCAGCATCGCGTCGATCAGCCGCAAACCGCCGCGTGACAACGGTTTCACCTCGTCCGCGGCGAGCGCCTGCGCCACCACGGGATGGGCGTTGAACGCATCGAACGTGGCGTGCGCCAGCTCCCGCAGACGCTCCTGCCACGGCCGCGCCTCGTCGGGCAGCTGGATGCTCTCGAACACCCGCGCCGCGACGCCGTCGAGCAGATCGCGCTTGTTCTTCACGTGGTTGTAGAGCGACATCGCCTCCACCCCGAGCTCGGTGGCGAGCTTGCGCATGGACAGCCCGGCCAGTCCGTTCCGGTCGGCGAGGCGCAGCGCGGCGTCGAGCACCTTTTCCCGGGATAGCGTTTCTCGAGGCATCGACTTACAGTGTAAGTACTTACAGCGTAAGCATGCGAGAGGAAGTCGCTCATGGACGTCGAAACCGCCCTCACGACCACGCGTTCCGTGCGCCGGAAACTGGACCTCGACCGCCCGGTGGAACGGGAGGTGATCCTCGACTGCCTGCGCGTCGCCATGCAGGCCCCCATGGCCGGCAGTCAGCTCGGCACCCTGCGCTGGGTGGTCGTCACCGATCCCGCGCTCAAGGCGAAGATCGCCGAGCCCACCCGGGAGGTCGGCCACGCCATGCACGCCAGGTACGGGCACCGGGCCGAGCCGCGAGCACTGGCGTCGTCCACCCACCTGCTGGACGTTTTCGACCGCGTGCCCGCCCTGGTTTTCCCCTGCCTGCAAGGGAAACCGGAGGGCAAGCACGTGATGCTGACCAGTTTCTACGGTTCGGCGTACCCCGCGATCTGGAGTTTCCAGCTGGCGCTGCGCAGCCGCGGCCTCGGCAGCACGATCTGCGGCTACCACCTCTACGGCCACGAGCGAGAGGTCGCCGGCCTGCTCGGGATCCCGGAGGACTACACGCAGATCGCCGTGCTGCCGGTGGCCTACACGACGCAGCGGGACTTCCGCCCCGCCGCGCGGCAACCGGTCGAGGAGGCGACCTACTTCGAGCGATGGGGGAAGGTCAGCTGACCTCCAGCACCGCCTTGCCGTGCAGTCGCCGGCCGAGCAGCGCCGAAGTCGCCTCCTCGTGCTTCGACCAGTCGCCCCGCCAGCTGATCTGCGGGTCGACCCTGCCCGCGGCAACCTCGCCCGCGAGCCACGACAGCTCGGCCGAGATGTCCTGAGCCGGATCCGCGAGCAGGTAGAAGGTCTCGATCGAACGCTGGTGACGGCCCGCGTCCGCACGGAAGGCACCGAGCTCGAACACCGCCTCCGAATGCGCGGCGTGCCCGATGCTGACGAGCTTGCCGCCCGGTGCCAGCGCGCGGAAACCGTCGACGAGCTGGGTGCCGCCGACGTTGTCCAAGATGCCGAACACGGGCTTCTCGAGTTCGGCCGGACTGCCGACGACCTCGTCGGCGCCCAGCTCACGCAGGCCCTCCTGCTGCCCGCTCGACGCCACCACCTCGGCACCGGCACGGGCGGCGAGCTGCACCGCGAACCGGCCGACCCCACCGGAGGCGCCGGTGATCAGCACCCGCCTGCCGAGCAGCAAACCCAAGCGGCGCAAGGCGAACAGCGCTGTCAGACCCGCGACCGGGATCGCGCTGATCGCACCGGCGTCCGCGTCCTCGGGCACCTCGCCGAGCAGATGCGTCGGCACCGCCCGGAGTTGCGCCCAGGCTCCGGCGCCGTTGAGCGTGACCACCGGCGTTCCGGCGGCGGGCCCGGAACCGTCCGCCGCCGCGCGTTCCACGACTCCGGCCGCGTCCCAGCCCAGCAGCGTCCCGTCGGGCACGGCCGGATCGGTGCTCGCGCGGGTTTCGCCCGCGTTGAGCGAAATCGCCCGCACCCGGACCAGTGCCTCGTTCGGCGCGGGCTCCGGTTCGGGCACCTCGGCGAAGGCCAGGTGCGATTCGGTGGTGTGGTCCACGACCAGCGCGCGCATGCTCTCCTCCATCAAATGCCGTCGATGACCGGTCGACCATGTGCCACTCAGTGGCGTTTGCCATCCTGACGCACAAGCTACACTCATCCGGATGACCGTGGCCGATCCACTTCCCCTGCGCGAGCGCAAGAAGCTGCGCACGCGCCAGGCGCTCGCGGAGACGGCCGTGGCGATGTTCACCGGGCGCGGCTTCGACGCGACCACGCTCGACGCGCTGGTCGAGGCCGTGGAGGTCTCCAAGCGCACGTTCTTCCGCAACTTCCGGTCCAAAGAGGACGTAGCGCTGACCGCGATCAAGCAGTTCTGGGGCACGGTCCTGGAAGTCCTCGAGGAACGGCAGGCCACCGGGCCGCTGCTGGAGTCGCTGCGGGACGTGCTCCTGGAAGCGCTGGGCCGGATGGACGACTACTGGTTCCGCCAATTCCGGCCGACGCTCTCGCTCGTCGAGTCCTCCCCGGCGCTGCAGGGCCACACGTTGCGCTACTGCTCGGAAATCCAGCGTGACGTGGTGCGCCGGCTCGGCCGCGGGGAAACGCTGGAGCTGCGGCTCCTCGTCGAACTGGTCGTCGCCGTCTGGCGGGCCGCGGTGGCCGAATGGCCGCCGACCGGAAGCCGTGCCGAGTTGGCCGAGCACATCGAGAGCGCGTTCGCCGCCATTCCGCGGAGTCTGTCTCTAAGGTGACAGGGTGAGCTCACCCCAGATCGCCCTCACCCTCCGGCACACCCCGTCGGCGTTGGACAGCAGGCGCGGAATCGTGCGGCTGCACCCCGAAGTGCTCGACGCGCTGGGCCTGCGCGCCTGGGACGCGGTGCACCTCACCGGCGCGAGGGTGAGCGCCGCCCTCGCCGCCCCGGCGGACGGCGCGAACGCCCCTGGCGTCGTACTCGCCGACGACGTGACGATGTCGAACCTCGGCGTCACCGAAGGCGCGGAGGTCGTGGTCGCGCCCGCTTCGGTCTCCGGGGCGCGCACGGTGACGGTCTCCGGTTCCCGCCTGGCGAGCAGCTCGGTGTCGCCCCACACGCTGCGGCTCGCCTTGGTGGGCAAGGTACTCACGGTCGGTGACGCGGTTTCCTTGCTGCCACAGGATCTCGCGCCGACACCGGGTTCGGACGCTGCCTCCGTGCGCGGCACGCTGTCCCGCGCGATCGGCTCCACCTGGACCACCGAGCTGCTGACGGTCACCTCCACCGAACCGGCAGGCGCGGTCGCCGTCGGTCAGTCCACTGTGGTCAGTTGGCGGGACGGCGCGGCACCCGCACCGCAGGAAACCCCGGCCGCGGCGCCTGCGCCGGTCATGGTGACTCCGGCCGAAGAAGAGGAGGACGAGCCGATTCCGGTGACCGACCTCGTCGGCGCGCAGACGCAGGCGAGGGCGCTGGCCGAATGGTTCGATCTCGCCTTCCAGCGGCCCGAATTGCTGGCCCGGCTGGGCACGACGGCCCGGCTCGGGGTGCTGTTGTCCGGCCCCGAAGGCGTCGGCAAGTCCACGCTCGTGCGTTCGGTCGCGGCGGCCGAGGACATCCGTGTGCTCACGCTCGCCGCGCCGAACATCGCCGTGCTGGAACCGAACGCGGCCGCGAACGCCCTGCGCGAGCGGCTGGCCAAAGCGGCCGAGGGCACGCCGACGGTGCTGGTGATCACCGACATCGACGCGCTGCTCCCGGCCACGCAGCCGCCGCCGGTCGCCACGATCGTGCTCGAAGAACTGCGCGCCGCGCTCGGGCAACCGGGGTTCGCGGTGGTCGCCACCACCGCGCATCCGGAGGCTTGCGACCCGCGCCTGCGCGGGGTGGAGCTGCTCGACCGCGAGCTGTCGATCCCGTTGCCGGACGACAAGATCCGCACGGAACTGCTGCGGATGCTGTTGCGCGACGTGCCCGTCGAGTCCGGTGTGGACTGTGGCGCGCTGGCCGCCCGCACGCCCGGTTTCGTCGCCGCCGACCTGATCGCGCTCCGCCGGGACGCCGCCCTGCGCGCCGCGTTGCGCCAGCGCGAGTCCGAGGAACCGCGCATCTCACAGCAGGATCTGGTGGACGCGCTGGAAACCGTGCGCCCGATTTCGATGTCCACTTCGGACACCCTGGCCACCGGCGGGCTGGGGCTCGACGACGTCGGCGATATGACCGAGGTGAAGCAGGCGCTCACCGAGGCGGTGCTGTGGCCGCTGCGCTACCCGGATTCGTTCGCCCGCCTCGGGGTCGCGCCGCCGCGCGGGGTGTTGCTCTACGGCCCGCCGGGCGGCGGGAAGACGTTCCTGGTGCGGGCGTTGGCGGGCACCGGCGCGCTGAACGTGTTCGCGGTCAAGGGCGCCGAGCTGCTGGACAAATGGGTCGGCGAATCCGAACGCGCGGTGCGTGAACTGTTCCGCCGCGCGGCCGAAGCCGCGCCCTCACTGGTGTTCCTGGACGAGATCGACGCGCTCGCGCCGCGCCGTGGCCAGTCCTCGGACTCGGGCGTCGCCGATCGCGTGGTGGCCGCGCTGCTGACCGAACTGGACGGTGTGGAGCCGATGCGCGACGTCGTCGTGCTCGGTTCCACCAACCGGCCGGAGCTGGTCGACCCCGCGTTGCTGCGCCCGGGCAGGCTCGAGCGCCTCGTCTACGTGCCGCCGCCGGACGCCGAAGCGCGAGCGGACATCCTGCGTGCCACAGCGAAAAACACTCCACTCGCGTCCGATGTGGACCTGGACGAGTACGCCTCCACTTTGGACGGATACTCGGCGGCGGACTGCGCCGCGCTGATCCGAGAGGCCGCACTGACGGCGATGCGCGAGTCATTGGACGCCACCGAAGTCACCGCCGCGCACCTGGCGAAAGCGCGCGAAACCGTGCGCCCTTCACTCGACCCGGCGCAGCTCGCGGCGCTGGAGGCCTACGCCAAGGGGCGCTGATCCCACCAGCCGAGCACCCGGAGCCCGGACAGCGTCAGCCACTTCGACGGCTCTCCCTCCGGGACGTCGACGTCGAACCACACCCGGCCCGGCAGCGGGCGGCCCTGGAGCCAGGTGCCGTCCGGCTGCCTGGCTGCGCGGATGAGCTCGATGGCCTCGGCCAGCCGCGGATCCGGCGGCACGCCGTCGAACTTCGCGGCCTCGCGGAAGTACTCGGCCGCGTTGAGCACGCTGTAGAACCAGCGGCACGGGTAGACGAAGCGGGTTACCCACGGCCCCACCGGTTCCCCGGTCGAAAGGCGGCGGATGAGCCCGCGTCGCAACAGGTACTCCTCGCCCGACCGACGGGCGGCTCGGGTCTCGTCCGTGCCGCCGGTGGCGATGTCGTAGGCCAGGAGGCCCTTCAGGGTGTTGAGCGTCGAGTGGAACGACGAGCGCGTCGAACCCTCGACCCATTCGCAGTTCCAGCCGCCGTCCGGCTGCCGGTGCCCGACGAGCCAGTCCACGATCCCGCTGACATCCGCACCGAGCCACAGTCCATTCGCGACAGTCCAGGCGTTGATGCAGCAGTCGACCTCGCCGTCCCAGTACGGCAGGTTTTCGTACTCCCAGCGGCAGTTCGCCGCGAGCAGTTCCGCCGTGCCGCGCAGCACCGCCGGGTCGAGGCCCCACTCGCGCAAGGAGTTCAGCGTCCAGGTTGTCGCCGTCCACGGCTGCCCGGACTCCTCCATCTCGGCGAACTCGAAGTCCGCGGGGAAGAAGGCGCCGCCTGCCCACTGGCCGTCCGGCTCCTGGAGCGCGAGCAGCCGCGCGCCGAACCCCTCCGTCGCGACCCTGGCGCGGGTGGCCTCCCAGACCTCCGGCGGCTCGCCTGCCAGGTCCCGCTCCACCTGCCAGCGGAGCGCGGGATCGGAGTCACGCAGCCAGGCGAGCACCTAGGAACCCTTGGACTGCAGGCCCCGGTAGTCGTTGGTGACGATCACGATGACGCCGGCGCTCGAGTTCTGGATGCCCTCGAACCGTGGCTCGACCTTCATGCCGAAGTCCGCGGCCAGTGCCCTCGCCGCCGTCTCCTCGTCGGTGCCCGGCGTGTAGTAGGCCGTGGTGGTCGGGATGACGCCGTACGGGTAGTTGGCCGTCTCGGCGACGTTCCAGCCGTCGGCGCGGAAGTCGTCCGACGCGCGCGCGGCGAGGCCCTTGACGGTGCTGTTGTTGTAGACCCGCACCGGCACCCACTTGGCCGCGGCCTGGTCGGCCGGGACGCCGCCGTCCGGGCCCGTCGTCGGCGCGCCGCCCTGCTGCGGGCCGGGCGAGGCGGGCGGGGGCGCGCCCGTTGTGGACGGTGCGCCGCTGGCGGGCGTTGTCGTGGTGGGGCTCGGCGCGGACGGGCTCTCCGTCGGGCTGCCGCCGCCGGGCGTGCCCGAGGACGCCGAGGAGGACGGCGAAGGCGCCGCCGTCTGCTCGGACCCGCCACCACTGACCGCCGTCACCACGCCGATGACACCGGCGATCACAGCAATCCCGATCAATGCGACCCCGGCCAGCCGCATCGGCCGGGACAGACTCTGCAGGAAGTTCATCGCGCCTCGATCCCCAGCCGCCGGGCGACCCGCTTGCGTTGCCGCGCGGTGCGGAGCTTGCGCAGGCGCTTGACGAGCATCGGGTCGGCCGCCAGCGCCTCCGGCTTCTCCAGCAGCTGGTTCAGCAACTGGTAGTACCGCGTCGGGGAGAGTTCGAACTGCTCGCGGATCGCCTGTTCCTTCGCGCCGGCGTAGCGCCACCACTGGCGCTCGAACGCCAGGATGGCGAGCTCGCGTTCGGACAGGCCGGAGGCCTCTGGCGGGGATGGCTGCCCGTCAGCCATCGACTCCGCGGCGTCCATGTGACTCCTCAACTTCGGCGAAACACACGGTTGTCATTCCGCGGCGCCATTGAACCACGATGGCCACGGGTGGGGGTGGGATCACGGCCCGGCGCGTCACGGTGCACCAATGGGTACGATCGCTGGTTGTGACGATCCACCCGATTCGTATCGCCGGCGACCCGGTGCTGCACAACCCGACCCGCGAAGTCGACCGCTTCGACGAGGAACTGCGCACCCTGACCGACGACATGTTCGAGACCATGTACGCGGCCGAGGGCGTCGGGCTGGCGGCCAACCAGATCGGCGTGGACCTCCGCGTGTTCGTCTACGACTGTCACGACGACAAGGGCGAGCAGCACAAGGGAATCGTGGTCAACCCGAAGCTCGAGACGTCGGTGATCCCGGAGACCATGCCCGACCCGGACGACGACTGGGAGGGCTGCCTCTCCGCGCCCGGCGAGTCGTTCCCGACGGGCCGCGCGAGCTGGGCCAAGGTCACGGGCTACGACATCGAGGGCAACCCGATCGAGGTCGAGGGCACCGGCTACTTCGCCCGCTGCCTCCAGCACGAGACCGACCACCTCGACGGCTACATCTACCTGGACCGCCTGGTCGGGCGCCACGCGCGCGAGGCGAAGCGGATGCTCAAGCGCAACAAGTGGGGCGTGCCGGGGCTGTCCTGGCTGCCGCCCAAGGAAGGCTGAGTTCGCCCAGGGTGAAAGGGGCGGCAGTCCCGGACGAAACGGGCGCACACTGATACCTGTAATGGTGTAATCAGGGTGGTGGTCGTGATGCCGGACTCCGACGCCCTCGACGCCTACTCCCGCGCGGTCAGCTCGGTCGCCGCGGAAGTGACGCCGCACGTGGCGAGCATCGGGCTGAGCCGGGGCGGTGGCTCCGGGGTCGTCTTCTCCGACGACGGGTACCTGATCACCAACGCGCACGTCGTCGGCCGCGAACGCGAGGGCACGGCCACGTTTTCCGACGGCACCGAGACCCCGTTCCGGGTCATCGGCGCGGACCCGCTTTCGGACCTCGCGGTCGTGCGCGTGCGCGGCAACGCGCCCGCGGCGGCGCGCCTCGGGGACGCGGACAAGCTGGTGGTCGGGCAGCTCGTGGTGGCGGTCGGCAGCCCGCTGGGCCTCGCCGGTTCCGTCACGGCCGGGGTGGTCAGCGCGCTCGGCCGGTCCCTGCCCGTCCGCACGCGCAGCGCGGGGCGCGTGATCGAGAACGTCATCCAGACCGACGCGGCGCTCAACCCAGGCAACTCCGGCGGCGCGCTCGCCGACTCCAGCGGCCGGGTGGTCGGGGTCAACACCGCGGTGGCGGGCATCGGGCTCGGCATGGCCGTCCCGATCAACTCGACCACCCGCCGGATCATCGACACCCTGCTCGTCGAGGGCAAGGTGCGGCGCGCGTACCTCGGCGTGGTCGGCACCCCGGCGCCGCTGCCCGACGAGGTGGCCGAGCACACCGGGCAACAGGCGGGGCTGCGGGTGGTCGAGGTGGTGCCCGGCGGTCCGGCGGCGAGCGCCGGGTTGCACGCGGGCGACCTCGTGCTGACGGTCGGGCGCGCCAGGGTTTCGGACGCGCAGGACATCCAGCGGCAGTTGTTCGGCGAAGTGATCGGCACCCGGCTGCCGGTGACAGTGCTGCGCAACGGCGCGATGGTCGACGTGATCGCCAGGCCGACGGAGCTGCCAGGCTAGAAAAGTCAAGCCCGGCAAGGGAAACCCGTGATGACCACGAACCGGCACCAGTGTTCGTGAGCAGCCGCACTTGTTCTGCGCGGCCGGGCATGGCATGGTCGTGGGAGCAATTCCAACGCGGGAGCTCGCGCTATGGCGGGCTGAGAGGGTGACTGGTGTCCGTCCCGGACCCGGCGTCACCGACCGCCGAACCTGACCGGGTAATGCCGGCGTAGGGAGTGATCTTCTTTGACGACGCTGGAGAACAACGCCGAGGTCCAGGTGACCACCGGGCCGATCACGGGATCACGCAAGGTACACCACACCACCGAGACCGGGCTCCGCGTCCCCGCCCGGCGGATCGAGCTGTCCAACGGGGAGCATTTCGACGTCTACGACACCTCCGGCCCCTACACCGACGAGGACGTCGTGATCGACGTCCACAGTGGACTCCAGCCGCTGCGGGCGGGCTGGGCGCAGGAGCACAACACCCAGCTCGGCTGGGCGAAAGCGGGCGTGATCACCCGCGAAATGGAGTACGTCGCGGCGCGCGAGCGGGTCAGCCCCGAGTTCGTGCGCGACGAGGTCGCCGCTGGCCGCGCGGTGATCCCGGTCAACCGCAGGCATCCCGAGAGCGAACCGATGATCATCGGGAAGAACTTCCTGGTGAAGGTCAACGCGAACATGGGAAACTCGGCCGTGTGGTCCTCGGTCGAGGAAGAGGTCGACAAGATGGTGTGGGCCACCCGCTGGGGCGCCGACACGATCATGGACCTCTCCACCGGCAAGCGGATCCACGAGACGCGCGAATGGATCGTGCGCAACTCGCCGGTCCCGGTCGGCACCGTGCCGATCTACCAGGCGCTGGAAAAGGTCGACGGTGAACCGGAAAAGCTCACCTGGGAGATCTACCGTGACACCGTGATCGAGCAGTGCGAGCAGGGCGTCGACTACATGACGGTGCACGCCGGCGTGCTGCTGCGGTACGTGCCGCTGACGGCGAAGAGGGTCACCGGAATCGTTTCGCGCGGTGGCTCGATCATGGCCGCGTGGTGCCTGGCACACCACCAGGAATCCTTCCTGTACACGCATTTCTCCGAGCTGTGCGAGATCCTGCGCGAGTACGACGTCACGTTCTCCCTCGGTGACGGGCTTCGTCCCGGCTCGATCGCCGACGCCAACGACCGCGCGCAGTTCGCGGAGCTGGAGACGCTCGGCGAGCTGACGCACATCGCCCGCGAGCACGACGTGCAGGTGATGATCGAGGGGCCGGGCCACGTCCCGATGCACAAGATCAAGGAGAACGTGGAGCTGGAGGAACGGCTCTGCGGCGAGGCACCGTTCTACACGCTCGGTCCACTTGCGACGGACATCGCCCCGGCGTACGACCACATCACCTCGGCCATCGGCGCGGCGCAGATCGGCTGGTACGGCACGGCGATGCTGTGCTACGTCACGCCGAAGGAGCATCTCGGCCTGCCCAACCGGGACGACGTGAAGACCGGGGTGATCACGTACAAGATCGCCGCGCACAGCGCCGATCTGGCCAAGGGCCACCAGTACGCCCAGGACTGGGACGACGAACTGTCCAAGGCGCGCTTCGAATTCCGGTGGGAGGACCAGTTCAACCTCTCGCTGGACCCGGACACGGCACGCGCGTTCCACGACGAGACGCTGCCGGCCGAACCGGCCAAAACAGCGCATTTCTGCTCCATGTGCGGGCCGAAGTTCTGCTCCATGCGGATCACCCAGGACGTGCGCAAGTACGCCGAGGAGCACGGCCTGTCCACTGTGGACGCAATCGAAGCGGGCATGCGGGAGAAGTCGGCGGAGTTCGGCGAGCAGGGGAACCAGGTCTACCTGCCGGTAGTGGAGCGATGACCGGAACACCGAGGACGGCACTCACCATCGCCGGGAGCGATTCCGGCGGTGGTGCGGGCATTCAGGCCGACCTGCGCACGTTCTTCGCCTGCGGGGTGCACGGGATGACCGCGATCACCGCGGTCACCGTGCAGAACTCCCTTGGCGTGCAAGGGTTCACCGAGATCCCGCCGGACGTGGTGACGGCGCAGATCAAGGCCGTCGCGCGGGACATGGGCGTGGACGCGGCGAAAACCGGGATGCTGGCCACCGCGGAGATCATCGAAGCGGTGGCCGCCACGCTCGACGAGGTGCGCATCGGCCGCGCGGCGGAAACGCAGCTGGTGGTGGACCCCGTCGCGGCGTCGATGACGGGCCACGCGCTGCTGCGCGAGGAGGCGCTGGAGGCCATCCGGAGCCTGCTGTTCCCGCGCGCCACCCTGGTCACCCCGAACCTGGACGAGGTGCGCCTGCTCACCGGCGTCGACGTGACGGACAGGGAGAGCCAGCGGCACGCGGCGGACGAACTGCTGGAGCTGGGCCCGCAGTGGGTGCTGGTCAAGGGCGGGCACCTGTACAGCGATCCGGAGTGCGTGGACCTGCTTTCCGATGGCGTGCAGTACATCGAGCTGCCCGGTCACCGGTACGAGACCAAGCACACGCACGGCGGCGGGGACACGATGGCCTCGGCGATCACCGCTTCGCTGGCGATGGATCTTGGCGTGCCCGACGCCGTGGCCGCGGGCAAACGCTTCATCGAGCGGTCGGTCGCGGAGGCCTACCCGCTCGGTGCCGGTGTCGGCCCGGTGTCGCCGTTCTGGCGGCTGCGACACTAGAGGGGAAGGTGCGGCCCAACGATCTCGGACCAGGCGCCCCCGTTCTGGCGACTGCGACACTGAGACACTAGAAGGCATGGTTGCAAGCGCACTGACCATCGCCGGCTCCGATTCGGGTGGGGCGGCCGGGCTGCAGGCCGATCTGCGGACGTTCCTGACCTGCGGGGTGCACGGGCTCGTGGCGGTCACCGCGGTGACGGTGCAGAACACGCTCGGCGTGCACGACCGGTCCGACATCCCGCCGCACGTGGTCGCGGGTCAGATCGAGGCCGTCGCCGCGGACATGGGCGTCAACGCGGCGAAAACCGGGATGCTCGCGTCCGGGGAGATCATCAAGGCCGTCGCGGAGGCGTGCGACCGCGCGGACATCGGCCGGGATCGCGCGGTGCCGTTCGTGGTCGACCCGGTCGCCGCGTCCATGCACGGGCACCCGCTGTTCGACGACGCCGGGCTGGCCGCGCTGCGCGAGGAACTGCTGCCGCGCGCGACGGTGCTCACCCCGAACCTCGACGAAGTGCGCCTGCTGACCGGTCTGACCGTGACGGGCCGCGCCGAAATGCATGAGGCCGCCGTCGCGCTGCACGCGCTCGGGCCGCGGTACGTGCTGGTGAAGAGCGGGCACCTGACCGAAGACCCGGAATGCGTGGACGTGCTCTACGACGGCACGGATTTCGTGGACCTGCACGGCCCACGCTTCGCGACGCCGCACACGCACGGCGCGGGCGACTCGATGGCCTCCGCGCTGACGGCCGGACTCGCGCGCGGTATGTCGGTCCCCGAAGCGGCGCGGTTCGGGAAGTGGTTCGTCAGCAACGCCGTCGCCAATTCCTACCCGATGGGCGCGAAAGTCGGCCCGGTGAGCGCCTTCTGGCGACTGGCGCCGGAGGAGTTCACGCCCGGCGGCTGAAGGTGGCGCGTGCTGGGATCGCTTGCGCGCCTGGGGAATGCGGCAGGAATTCACCGCAAGGGCTCACTCCTCGTCCGCGAGTAGCGCCTCCAGCGCGACGAGCCCGGCGGCCAGGTCCTTCTGCAGTTCGATCGGCAGCCGGTCGATGCGTTTGTTCAGCTCGTGCACTCTCGTCGAGCGGACTCCGGACAGCATCCGCTCGCCGTCCTCCGTCGCCGTGGCCAGCCAGGCCCGGCGGTCGATCGGATCCGGCTCGCGGCGCGCGTGGCCCGCTTCGACCAGCGACGCCACTATGCGCGACATGGTCGCGGCCGCCACGCCCTCCTTCACCGCCAGGTCGCCCAGCCGCATCGGCCCCTGCGCGACGAGCGTCGCGAGCGCCGAAATCGACCCGTGGCCGGGCCCCGGAGTGCCGGCCTGCCGCAGGGATCTGGACAGCCTTCCCACCGCGAGGAACAGCCGCCCCGCGACATCCTCGGTTTCCGACGCGTCCACCTCGAGCTCCTTCTGCTCGCCGATCCCCCGAATTCAAGGTGCGGACAACCATACGTGCTCTCGAAGTGGCCGTGCGGTGAACACCGATAGCCGGGCGTTTCCCGCGGTTTACCCTCACAGAATCGTTATCTGCCGATCGGTGGCAGCCCCGAATCCGCCGACTTGTTACCTGGGCGGGCTCGACGCCTGCGCCCAGAAACGCCGCGGCACCCTCCCGGCACCGTGCGCGAGCCGTCCGGCCAACACCGCGGAACGCATCGCGTGCGCCATCCGTTCCGGGTCCTGCGCGCGCGTGACGGCCGTGGACAGCAACACCGCGTCGCAGCCCAGTTCCATCGCCAGCGCGGCGTCGGAAGCCGTGCCGATCCCGGCATCGAGGATGATCGGCACCCCGGCGCGGGAGACGATCAGCTCGATGTTGTGCGGGTTCCGGATACCCAGCGCGGTGCCGATCGGCGCGCCCAGCGGCATCACCGCGGCACAACCGGCCTCCTCCAGCCTCAGGGCCAGCACCGGGTCGTCGTTGGTGTAGGCGAGCACGGTGAACCCGTCGCCTGCCAATTGTTCCGCCGCGTCAAGGGTTTCCACCGGATCCGGCAGCAGGGTGCGCTCGTCGGCGTGCACCTCCAGCTTGATCAGATCGGTCTCCAGCGCCTCACGCGCGAGCTGCGCCGTCAGCACCGCTTCGGCCGCGCTGCGGCAGCCCGCCGTGTTGGGCAGCAGCCGAATTCCCAAGCGCCGCAGCAGTTCCAGCACACCGGAGCCGCCCTCGGCGTCCGCACGGCGCATCGCGACCGTGGTCAGCTCCGTGCCGGACGCGACGAGTGCACGCTCCAGCACGGAAAGGTTCGCCGCGCCGCCGGTGCCGATGATCAGCCGGGAGCTGAGCTTGTGCGCACCGATCGTGAGCTGGTCCTCGGAACCGTCGAACATTTCGTCACCCACCTTGCACTGCCGTCAGGATTTCGAGCTTCGCGCCCGCGGGCACGACCACCCCGTCCCAGTCGCCGCGCCGCACGACCTCGCCTTCGAGCGCGACCGCGATGCCCTTCCGCGCGGCGCCGAGCGAATCGAGCAGGCCGGCGATCGTGCTCCCGTCGGGGAACGTCTTCCACTCCCCGTTGACCTGTACTTCCACTAGTGCTCCAGCCTTTCCGGATGTGCGGCCGCCACGCCTGGCGGTGGTTCCTCCCCGGCCAGCAGCGCGACGATCGCGTCGGCGGTCACCGGGGCCATCAGCAGGCCGTTGCGATGATGCCCGGTCGCCGCGAAGATCCCGGGCTCGAGTTCGCCGATGAACGGCACCGTGTCCACGCTCGCCGCGCGCAACCCCGCCGCCGTCTCGGCCAGTTCGTACTCGCCGACGCTCGGGAAGACGCGCTCCGCCCCTTCGAGCAGCTCGCGCACACCGCGCGCGCCCACTGTCTCGTCGAACCCCGCTTCGTACTGCGTGGCCCCGAGGACCAGCTCCCCGTCCACACGCGGGACAAGGTAGATCGGCCTGCCCTCGACGACCGCGCGCACAGTCCGCCGCGGCGGCGGGAGGCTGCTTCGCCGCGCACGCAGGCGCAGGATTTCGCCCTTCAACGGCCGCACCGCACCGGCGAGTTTCGGGTGCAGGCCACCGCTTCGCGCGCCTGCGGCGAGAACCACGACATCACAGTCGAGTTCCCCGGAAGCCGTCCGTACACGCCCCGGCTCGACCGCCGTCACGTTGTCTTCGATGAACTCGACGCCGCGCCGGGACGCCGCGAGCCGCAGCGCGCGCAGCAGTTTCCTGTTGTCCACGCCCAGATCTCCCGGCACCAGCAGCCCGCCGCGTACGGCGCCGAGGCCCGACTCCGCGGCACGCACCTGCCTGCTGGTGAGCCGTTCGGCCTCGCGACCGACCTTGGCCAGGTACTCCGCGACCACGTCCACCTGGTCGGCGTCACCGCGGTCGAAGGCGACCAGCAGGGTGCCCGCCGTGGACAGGTCCGGGCTGCCGCCCTCGGCCGTGAGTGCCTCGGCGAACGCGGGCCAGCGGCGCAGGGACTCCTCGCCGAGGTGCAGCGCCGTCTCCTCGCCAGGCCACGCTTCGCTGACCGGGGCGAGCATTCCGCCCGCCACCCAGGAGGCGCCGCGGCCGGGCGTGGGGTCGACCAGCTTCACGGCGTGACCGGCCGCGGCGAGCCGCCAGGCCGCGGACAGCCCGATGACCCCGCCACCGACGATCACGAGGTGCTTGCCAGACATGAAGATCACGCTCCCTGCGCCGGCATGATCCGGATCAGGTTCCACGGTCGGAGCGGTACCGGCTCCCTCTCAGCCCGTCCTCGGGCTCCCGTGCGGACCCCTCCACGGTACCTCGTGGCCGCCGGGGCGGTGCTCAGGGTGGGTTACCGTTGCGGCCATGCCAGGGCTCAGTGGTGACCAGATCCGGAAACGACTCGACGCGTCGCGGTTGTACCTGTGCACCGACGCGCGCGCCGAGCGTGGTGACCTCGCGGAGTTCGCCGACGCCGCGCTCGCCGGCGGGGTGGACATCATCCAGCTGCGGGACAAGACGAACGGGGCGCCCATTGAGGCCAAGCAGGAGCTGGCCGCGCTGGAGGTGCTCGCCGAGGCCTGCGCGCGGCACGGCGCGCTGCTCGCCGTGAACGACCGGGCCGACGTGGCGCTGGCCGTGGACGCGGACGTGCTGCACCTCGGCCAGGACGACCTGCCGGTGCCGCTGGCGCGGCGGATCATCGGGGACGAGCCGGTGATCGGCCGCTCGACGCATTCGATCGAGCAGGCCCGCGCGGCGGCCGACGAGCCGGGCGTCGACTACTTCTGCACCGGCCCGTGCTGGCCGACGCCGACGAAGCCGGGCCGCTCCGCGCCGGGGCTCGACCTGGTGCGCGACACGGCGGCGTCGGGCACCACCCGGCCGTGGTTCGCGATCGGCGGGATCGACACCGAACGCCTGCCCGAGGTGCTCGCGGCCGGCGCCTCCCGCGTGGTGGTGGTCCGCGCGATCACCGAAGCCGACGACCCGGCCGCCGCGGCGCGGCGGATCGTCTCGGGGCTCGGCGCTTAGGGATCGCTCCGAGGCTTGGGTTCGCCCCGCGCTTGGGGACCGCTCCGAGGACAACCTTCCTAGGGGCCGCTGGAGGGGGCGGCGCTCTCGGTCTGGGTGGGGGTCGCCGATTCCTGCGCGCTGCTGGACTGCGTCGGCTGGACCGTTTCCGACTGCGGCGCCGGGGCCTGCGACTGCGTCTGGCTGGTGGGCGTCTGCGAACCCGTGGTTTTCGTGGACGTCTCGCTCTGCTGCGTCTCGGTCGGGGTCACGGTGGTCGTGGTGCTGGACGAACCGCCCGAGCCGCCGACGACCCGGCTGAACGTGGTGCCCGAACCGCCGGAGATCGCCTGGCCCGTGATGCCCTCGAAGCCGGTGATGACGAGCATCCCGACCAGGAACGCGACCACGCTGGTGCCGATCAGCAGCGTCCAGCGGTTCTTCCACCATGGCTTCTTCGGCGCCGCGTCGTCCTCGGGGCCCGTCAGGACCTGGGTCTGGCCGTTCAGCGGCGGCTGCCCGTTGACCTGCGTGGCACCGTTCACCGCGCCGTTGACCTGCGTGGCACCGTTCAGCTGCGTCGCGCCGTTGACCTGCGTCGCGCCGTTGACCGGCTGGCCGAACACCTGCGTGCGGCCGTTGAGCGGCGGCTGCGCGCCCTGCCGCGCGATGAACACGGTGCGCTGACCGGACTCCGACTGTCCGTCACCGGCCTTGGGAATCCACTTCGTCGGCTGGACCGCGTTCGTCTGCGCCGGGGGCAGCTGACCGTGCCGCGCGAGCGGCATGGCGTCCTGCCGCGTCTGCCGCGGGACGCCTCGCTGCGCGGACGGCTGCATCAGCGGGTTCACCGAGCGCCGTGGCGGTTCGACCAGTTGCGTCTCCTGGCGCAGCCTGGTGTCGGTCAGCGCGAGGACCTCCTTGGTCTTGCGGACCGCCTGCCGCGTCTTCCGCAGGGACCGTAGATACACCTCGCCGCCCACCGTCGTCACCACGCTGGCGATGCCCGCACCGACCACGGTGCCCGCGACGCCCAGCGTGGACCCCAGGAACGCCGCTGTGACAGCCGCGAGCGCCGACGCGGCTATCTGTGCCGGCTTGAGGCCGGCCTTCTCCGTGCTTTCCTTCTCCTCGGTCATGATCCCGATCTGCTCGACGATTGCCCGTGATCTCCGGTTGCTCAACGTGTTAGTCGATTGAGATGCTCCCGGTGTTAGCAGTTTCGTGAGCAGAAACACGCGGACTGTCCATAGTGGACGACATGAACCAACCGCGTGTGCTCCCGGTGAGCCGGCCCCTCATTCGGAGGAGGGAACTTCTCCTTATGCCGCAACGTGTTTTCGGATCAGCACAGTGTCACCGGCACCAAGGAGACCAGTGTGCCACGAGGACCGGTTCCGCCGAAACGCGTAAGGAAACCGGCCAACCAGGGGACCGGAAAAACGACGGGGACATACTCCGGAGTAGCCCGGGCGAAAACGCGCGTCAGTTCCGTGTGTGGGTCGGCGGGGCGTCCACCGCGCAGTGCAGGCACCGCGACAGGTCCGGACCTGCCATGGGCGCAGGTTCCTCCTGCAGCACGGAGTTCCGCACGCCGAACGCCAGCAGCCCGCCGACGACGGCGAGCCCGGCGCACACCACCAGCGCCATCCGCCAGCCCGCGGTCAGCTCGGCCGGGTCGGAGTAGGACTCCCCGGTCAGCCCCGCAACCGCGGGCAGCACGGCGATCGCCAGCAACCCGCCGGCCCGCGCGATGGCGTTGTTCACGCCGGACGCGACCCCGGCGTGCTCGTCCGGCGCCGCGGCCAGCACGGTCGCCGTCACCGGCGCCACGACCGCCGCCAGCCCGAGCCCGAACACCAGGACAGCCGGGAACACCGTGCCGAGGTACGAAACGCCCGGCCCGATCCGCGTCATCAGCAACATCCCGGCCGCGAGCAGGAACGGCCCGGCGATCAGCTGCGCGCGTGGCCCGATCTTCTGCGCCAGCGCGCCGGAACGCCCGGACAGCAACAACATCACGAAGGTGATCGGCAGCCCGGCGAGCCCCGCGGCCGTCGGCGTGTAGCCGAGCGAAACCTGCAGCTGCAACACGAGCAGCATCATCACGCCGCCCAGCGCCGCGTACACGACGAAGGTCAGCCCGTTGGCGAGCGTGAACGTCCGGTCGGTGAACAGCCGCGGCGGCACGAGCGGGTCGGCCGAGCGCAGCTGCATGCGGACGAACGTGGCCAGCCCGGCCACGCCGAGCAGCGCGCAGATCCACACCAGCGGGCTGCCCACCCCGCGGGTCGGCGCTTCGACCAGCGCGGCGGTGATCCCGGCCAGCCCCAGCGCGCCCAGCACGGAAGCGAGGATCCCGGGCCGCCCATGAACCGTCTCGTCGCGTGACTCCGGCACGCACCGGTGCGCCAGCAGCACGCACACCACGGCCAGCGGCGGGTTGATCAGGAAACCCAGCCGCCACGACCAAGCCTGCACGAGCAGCCCGCCGACCAGCGGCCCGATCGCCGCCGCGATCCCGCCCAGCCCGGACCACGTGCCGATCGCCCGCGCGCGGTCGTCGTGCGCGAACGTCGCCTGCAGGATCGCCAGCGATCCCGGGGTGAGCAGCGCCCCGCCGATCCCCTGCAGGATCCGGGTGACCACGAGCATTTCCGTGGACATCGCCAGCCCGCACAGCGCCGAAGCCACGCCGAACCACACGACGCCGATCACGAACACACGCCGCCTGCCGTAGCGGTCACCGAGGGAGCCCGCGACGAGGATCAGCGACGCGAGCGCGAGCAGATACCCGTCGAGGATCCACTGCAGCCCCGAAACCGAGGCCCCGAACTCCGCACCGATCCGGGGCAGCGCGACGTTGACGATGGAGCTGTCCAGCATGGCCATCCCGGAACCCAGGATGGTGGTGGCCAGGACTCCCCGCGCCTGCGCGCTGCCCCAGCGGACGGTCACGGCCGGGTGAGCGTGGTGATGAACTTGTAGCGGTCACCGCGGTAGATCGAGCGCACCCATTCGACCGGCTTGCCGTCGGAGCCGAAGGAGTGTCGCGAAAGCAGCAGCACCGGCATGCCGACGTCGGCGCCGAGCAGCTCGGCCTCCTGCGGACCGGCGAGCGAGGTCTCGATCGTCTCCTCGGCGCGGTCCATCTGCACGCCGAACTGCTCGCGCAGCACCGAGTACAGCGAGCCGCCCGCCGAGACGTGCTTACGCAGCCCGCGGAACCGGCTCAGCGGCAGGTGCGTGGTCTCCAGCGCCATCGGCTCGTTGTCGGCCAGCCGCAGGCGCCGCAGCCGCAGCACCTTGGCGCCGCCGCGGGTGCCGAGCAGCTTCGCCAGCTCGGGGTCCGCCGACATCTCCTCGATCTCCAGCAGCTTCGACGAAGGCTCGCGCCCCTGCGCGCGCATGTCCTCGGTGTACGACGACAGCTGCAGGCGCTGCGCGAGCTTCGGCTCGGCGGCGAACGTGCCCTTGCCTTGTACGCGGTGCAAGCGCCCTTCGGCGGTGAGGTCCGCCAGCGCCTGCCGCACCGTCGTGCGGGACACCGCGAACTCCGTGGCCAGCGAACGCTCGGTGGGGATGGGCGAGCCGGGTGGCAATGTGTCGAGGAGGTCGAGCAGGTGCTGCTTCAACGCCCAGTACTTCGGCTCGCGCTGACCGCGCGTGGGTGACTCCAACATGACCGACTCTCCTTCGAACCGCGCATCCGGCGCAGGAAGAAACTACCCTTTCCCGATATCGACGCGCCCGGGCTAGCATTGGTCTAGACCTTCAGCCCTAGGAGACGTGATGACCAGCCCCGGACAGCACATGGCAGCCGAGATCGCGGAGCAACCAGCCGTGCTGGCCGGCCAGGTGGCCCGCCGTGCGGAGTTCGCCGAGGTGGCGAGGGTGATCGCACAACGGCCGCCGCGCTTCGCGTTGCTGGCCGCGCGCGGATCGAGCGATCACGCGGCGCTGTACGCGAAATACCTGATCGAAGTATTGCTCGGCCTGCCCGCGGGCCTGGTGTCCCCGTCGACCGTGACACTCTACGGTGCCCGCCCCGATCTGCGCGACGTCCTGCTGATCTCGGTCAGCCAGAGCGGCGGCTCGCCCGACCTGCTGGAATTCACCGAGACGGCCAGGGAGCGCGGCGCGCTGACCGTCGCGGTCACCAACACCCCCGACTCGGCGCTCAACAAGGCGGCGGAGCTGGCGGTCGACATCGGCGCGGGCGCGGAGGTCGCGGTGGCCGCGACGAAGACGTACTCGGCCACGCTGCTCGCGTTGTACCTGCTGATCGACGCCGTGCGCGGAGGCGACGCGTCGGCGGCGGCGAACCTGGGCGAGCTGGCGGCGCAGGCGCTGGAAGCGCCCGTGCAGCGCGCGATCGACCGGTACCGGTTCGTCGACCGGATCATCACCACAGGCCGCGGCTACTCCTACGCCACAGCGCTGGAGACGGCGCTGAAGCTCGCCGAAACGAGCTACCTCGCCGCCCGCGCGTACAGCGGGGCGGACCTGCTGCACGGCCCGGTGGCGGCGATCGACGAGGAAACCGCCGTGCTCGCGGTGACCGGCGCGGGCCGCGGCGGCGCGGCGATGCACGACGTGCTCAAGGCCGTCACCGAGCGGGGCGCCGACGTGCTCGCGCTCGGGTCGTCCACGGAAGACGTGCCCGCGGCGGTGCGGATCCCGATCCCCGAGGTGGCCGAGGAACTCGCGCCGGTACTGGAAGTCCTTCCAGCACAACGACTCGCGCTCGGGCTCGCGCTCGCCCGCGGCGGGAACCCGGACAACCCGCGCGGGTTGCTCAAGGTCACGAAGACGCGATGAGGTTCGTCGTCGGGGTGGACGCGGGTGGCACGTCCACCCGCGCGCTCGCGGTCTCCGCGGACGGGACGGTGCTCGGCAGCGGCAGGTCCGGCGGCGCGAACCCGAACTCGCAGCCGCCCGCCGAAGCCGTCGCGCATGTGGCCGAAGCGATCGGCAGCGCGCTGACCGGGCTCGATCCGTACGAAGCAAACGCTTGCGTCGTCGGCATGGCGGGTACGGCCAAGCTGACCGACCGTACGGTCGCGGCACTGTACGAAGCCACCTGGGAACGACTCGGCCTGTCCGGGGTCGTGGTGCTGACCGACGCCGAAGTGGCGTTCGCGTCCGGGACCACGGCTCGGGACGGCACGGTGCTCGTCGCGGGTACGGGCTCGATCGCGGGCCGGATTCGCGGGCGGCGCATGGTTTCCACGGCCGGCGGCTACGGCTGGTTGCTCGGTGACGAAGGCTCGGCGTACTGGCTCGGCAGGGAAGCCGTCCGCACCACGCTTCGCGCGTTGGAGACCGACGCCGAACTCGACGAGCTCGCTGCGGCCGTACTGCGCGAGACCGGCATCGACCCGGCCGACCGGAAGACGGCGTGGCGGCGCCTGATCACGGTGGCCAACGGCGAAGCCCCGATCCGGCTGGCCCGCTTCGCCCCGCTCGTCGGGCCCGGCCCGATCACCGAGCGCGCCGCGGACCTGCTCGTCGAGATCGCGCTGGCCGTCAGGGAACCCGGCGAGACCACGCCGGTCGTGCTCGTCGGCAGCGTCCTCGGCGGCCCTGTCGGCGACGGCGTGCGCAAGCGGCTCGCCGGGCTGGAAGTGCAGGCCAGCAACGACGGCGTGTTCGGCGCGGCCTGGCTCGCCGCCGTCGAGGCATACGGTGAGGCCGCTAGGTTTCCACGTCCTCGGGCGTCCTGATCCGCCGCAGCCCAGGGTGATCATCCGGCAACGATCGGTACAACACCCAGCCCGCGGCGGCCACCGTGAGCGCCTGCAGCGGCCACGTCAGCACGGTCCGTGCCACTCCCAGCGCGACGAGTTGTCCCGCCCACCACAGCGGCAGGTACACCACGACCCGCAACAGGTACTGGCACGACCACAGCAGACTCGCCCGTGAATAGGCGCGAAGCAGCTCAGGATCCTTGCGCCAGCGGGTTTTCTGGCCGAGCACCAGCCCGACCACGACGCCGAGCAGCGGCCAGCGCACCACCACGCTCGCCGCCCACAGCAACGCGCTGGCCACATTGGACAGCAGCTGGATCAGGAAGAAGTCCTGTGCCCGCCCGGTGTGCAGGGCGACCAGCGCGGCGACGATCACCGCGGCGAGGCTCACCACGACCGCGCGCGCCTTGCCGCCGCGGGCGAGCCGCACCGCCCCGACGACGACGGCGACGGCGATCGCCGCGATCGAGCCCCAGGCGATCGAACTGCCGGCGGCCAGCCACCCGATGACGAACGCGACCGGCGGCAGACTCGCGTCGATCGCACCCCCGCGACCGCCGAGAACGCTCGCCAGCGACTCCCGCTCCGTGGTTTGTGAGGTCACCCTTACACCCTGCCCGATTCGTGCCCCGAACGGCAGGGGGCACCGAGATCTTCGCCACACGATGGGGGTCACCGGCAGTAATGAAGAGGCGCTCGGAGCCGACAAGAGAAGAGACTGTTACCCCGGGCTGAACCGACGGTGGCGTAGGTCGGGATTACAGGTGCATCCTCGCGATGTTGTTCTTGGGGCGAGAACTACATCAGCGTGCTGGGCGAAAGGGGAACCGCATGTACGGCTACGAAAGCTATGTCGCCGTTGGTGACAGCTTCACCGAGGGCCTGAATGACGCGCTCCCCGACGGCACGTTCCGAGGCTGGGCGGACCGGCTGGCCGAGATACTCGCGGGCGACATGCTCGGCTTCCAGTACGCGAATCTCGCGCTGCGCGGCAAGATGCTCGGCGAGATCGTCGACGAGCAGATCCCGATGGCGCTGGAGCTCAAGCCCGATCTGGTCACCTTCTGCGGCGGCGGCAACGACGTGATCGTGCCCGGCAGCGACGTGGACGAGATCTGCGCGCAGATCGACGCGGTGGTCGGCGCCCTGCGGGCGGCGGGCATCGACGTACTGCTGTTCAACGGCCCCGACACCAAATCGTTGTCCGTGATGAGCGTGCTGCGCGGCAAGATCGGCATCTACAACACGAACCTGTGGGCCATCGCGGCGCGGCACGGCGCGAAGGTGGTCGACCTGTGGGCGATGCGGGTGCTCGCGGATCATCGCGCCTGGAGCGACGACAGACTGCACTTCACCGCCGAGGGCCACCGGCGGATCGCCTTGCGCACGGCCGAGTTGCTGGGTGTCCCGGTGGCCGAGGACTGGCGCGAGCCGTGGCCGGCGCTGGATCACCAGCCCGACTGGCTGACCAACCGCCGCTCCGATCTCGCGTGGACGAAGACGCACCTGCTGCCGTGGATCCGCCGCCAGCTGCGCGGCGAATCCATGGGCGACGGCCTTTCCCCGAAGCGGCCGCAGCTCGCGCCGTTCGTCCCGATGCAGACCCCGCAGACCGCGGATGATCTTCCGTCGCTCCCACCTGACCGGCGGTACCCGTCCGAGCGCGGCACGTACTCGAGCAGTTGATAGTTTTTCAGGCATGTCGCCGCTCCCACACTGGACTCCGGAGGGGGCACTTCCGCCTGGACGGCTCCCGGCCGATGTCGCCGACATCTACGAGCGGCTGGTGTTCGACGCTCCACACCAGAACGAGCGCGAAATCCTGTTCAGCGCCCTGAACTCCTACCTCGGCGCGGTCGCGCGGATCATCCCGTCCGGCCGCGCGTGGATCGGCGGCGCGTTCATCACGCGCACCGAAGGCGTGCCGTCGGGGCTGGATGTGGTGCTGCTGCCCGAAGACTGGGGCAGCCTCAAGCGCATGACCGGTCCGGCGCGCGACGCGTTGTACGGGCTGTTGACGCTGCGCGGGGTGATCGTCGGCCAGCCGGCGATGTATCTGGACAAGGTGCAGCCGGTCGGCGGCCTGCTCGACGGGTTCCTCTGCTTTCCCGGTGACGAGGAGACCTGGGAGTACACGTGGTCCGCGCACGGCACCCGCGGTTTCCCCGAGGTGGTGTGGTGAGTACGGAGTACCGGCGCCTCGCCGACGAAATTCCCGGCGGCACCTGGCTTGCCGACCTCTCGCGCGCGTCGGCGATGGCCGCGCACGCCAAGTTCGAGCGCACCGCGCGCTCGCCGTTGCTGCGCGTTTCCATGCTGGGCTCGACGAACCTGGACGCGTACACGTTCTCCGACATCAGCCGCGCGCTGCAGGACGCCACCGCCAAGGTCGGCCACATCATCCGCAACCCGCAGGCTGAGGTCACCTACGTCCAGCCGACCGATCGTGACAAGGCCCCGCTGCTCCAGCGTGGCCAGGCCGGGAACACGATCTTCTTCGGGTTCCCCGAGCCGGCGCTGGACGACGCGCTGATCCACGACGGGATCGAGACCCTGTCCGAGCGCGCGGTCAAGGAGCTCTGCGATTTCCTGCCGGCCAACGGTTCCGACGACGGCGCGCTGGACGCCGTGCTGCTGCAGCGGGACACGGTGCGCAACGCGGTCAGCGACATCGTCAACGCGGTGGTCAAGAACACCGGCATCGGGCTGCAGCTGACCCCGACCTCGGGCGAGGACCTCGCCCGCAGCGTGACCATGGACCAGGCGAAGGTGCTGCAGAGCAGCCTGCGCGAATCCCGGGAAGCCGTCGGGTACGAGACCGTCTCCGGGCGGCTCGACGGTGTGCGCACCCGGCGGCGGATCTTCTACCTCGAGCGCGAATCCGGCGGCACGATCCAGGGCGCCGTCGCGCCGGACCTGCTGGACCAGATCAAGGAGAACCTGGACCGCCCGGTGACGGCGCGGCTCCGGGTGGTCCGGACCACCACGATCGACGGCCGCCGCGGCCGCCCGGTGCACGAACTGCTGGAGATCACCCCGGAAGTGCACCTCTTCGACCATTGAGCCCTGCCCGACGCGGCCCTCCCGTGTACGAGTTGGCCCCTCCCGCACACGAGTTGGCCCCTCCCGTCGACATGTTGGCCCTTCCGGTGCACGAGTTTGCCGTTCCCGTGCACGAGTTTGCCGTTCCGGATGCGCGGGTCGGCCCGGCGGGGCGCGTCGATCCATGGCAACCATCCGGCCACCCCCGCCGCGTGATCGCGAGCAGCCAACACACCCACGCGGGCGGCCAACGCGCACACCGGAGCAGCCAACACATCAACGCGCGCGGCCAACACACACCGGGGCGACCTCCGGCCACACGCGCGAACGGCCACCACGCGGGCAAGAGAGAACCAAAGTACGCGGCCGTCTGACGCTCCCCCATTGCGTCAGACGGCCTATGGGGGACCTTACGCCAGTCAAGCTGCCTGACGCTAAGAATTCGCTAACTGCGTTCAAGGCCGCAGAGCTGCGAGTTCGTCCTCGATGGCGGGCGAACGCAAGGGACTTACACGTTTGCGCAGCTCAAGCGACAGCCGCAGCTGCACACGCGCGCCCTCGAAGTCGCCGCGCTCGCGCGAAATCCGGCTCAGAGTCGTGCGGGCGACCGCCTCCTGGAGCAGGAAACCCCGGTTCTCCGCCAGCTCGATCGCGGCGCGCGAGTAGCTCGCGGCCGTGTTCAGGTCGCCGAGGAACAGGTACAGCTCGGCCAGGTTGTTCAGCGACACCACGGCATAGCTGTCGTCCCCGAGCCGCTGGTCGATCTCCAGCGACGCCAGCTGGTGCTCGACCGCCTCGACGTACTTGCCCGCCTGCTTCTCCGCCTCGGCGCAGTTGTTCAGTGCCTGGCCGAGCAGTTCCTCCTCGCCGCTCCGCTCGGTCTCCGCGATCACCGCCTGCAGGCATTCGATGGCCTCGTCGAACCTGCCGGACAGCGTGAGCGCGCAGCCGCGGTGGATCTGCGCGGACAGGGTCAGCCGCGGATCTCCCAGCCGCCGCGCGAATTCCAGTGCCTGCTCCGCGTCCGCCAGCCCACCGTCCCCGACCTCGAACGTCAGCGCGAACGCGCACCGGGAGATCAACATCCAGTACCGCGCCTGATCGTCCCCGCACGCCAGCGCCGACTCCATGCCGATCCGGATCAACCGCGCCCATTCACCCCACAACGGCCGCACCACGCGGTACGTGTGCGCGACCCGCACCAGCCGCCACACGTCCTCGTGCCTGCCGGCCTCCTGCGCCGCCGCGCAGACCGCCACGATGTTCGGCCACTCCGCGGCGAACCACGCGAGCGCGTCGTCGTAACAGCCCAGCGCGGGCGCTTCGACCGGCACGTCCAGGAAATCCACCGGGTCGACGATCCGCAGCAGCTTCCGGCGCGCCCTGTCGGCGGCGGCCTGGTAGTACCGCACCGCCCGCGCCACCACTTCCTCTGCCGGGCCCGCGACCTCCCGCTGGTACAGCCGGATCAGGTCGTGCTGGGTGAACACGTCCTGCCCCTGCTCGAACAGAAGGTGGTGCGCGGTCAGCACGCGCAACCGCCGACGTGACTCCGCCAGCGTGACGTTTTCCAGCGCTGCCACCAGATGCGGCCCCGACGTCTCCAGCGAAACCACACCGAGCGCCCGGAACGTGCCGGCGACTTCGTCCGGCAGCCCGCGATAAGACACGTCCAACGCGGCGCGCACCCCGGCGTCGTCCACGTCCAGCGCCGCCAGCCGGGTGCGTTCGCTCTCCAACCGCGCCACGAACTCCTCGATCGTCCATTGTGGACCAGCAGCGAGCCGGGCGCCGACGATCCGCAGCGCCAGCGGGAGATCCCCGCACAACCGCGCCAGCCGTTCGTGGTGCTCCGCGGCCTCCCCGCCGGCCAGCTCGGCGATCAGCCGCACCGAGTCCTCGCGCGCCAGCGGATCCAGCCTGCGCACCCGCGCCGCGTTGGAGACCACGAGCCCGTCCAGCCGGGCCCGGCTGGTCACCAGCGCGAGCGAAGCGCCGCCCGGCGGCAGCAGATCACGGACCTGCTCGGCGGAACCCGCGTCGTCCAGCAGCACCAGCACGCGCCGCCCGGCGATCAGCGACCGATACAACGCGACCCGCTCGGACGCTTGCTCGGGCAGATCCGCGGCCGGTACCCCGAGCCCGAGCAGGAACTGCGTGAGCACTTCGGCCGAGCCGCTGAGCGACGCGAACAGCACCCCGTCCGGGAACCGCGTCGCGACCCGGTGCGCCCACGACACCACCAGCGCCGTCTTGCCGACGCCCGCCGCGCCGGTCACGACGGCGACCGCCCCGTCCGGCAAACCGTTCAGCCAGGCCAATTCGGCGTCACGCCCCGCGAGCGGCCCGGCCGGCGGCAGCTGCCGCGGCACCACGCGCGTGACGTCGACCTCCGTGCCCGGTTCGGCGCCCGACATCGGCGGCAGGTTGTCGTTGAGGATGCGCTCGTGCAGCTCACGCACTTCCGCGCCGGGGTCGATGCCGAAGGTGTCGGACACGCGCCGGGCCATCGTCCGGTACACCTCGAGCGCCTCGGCCCGACGGCCGGAGTAGTACAGCGCCCGCATCAGCTGCCCGACGGTCCGCTCCGCGCGCGGGTTCTCCCGGACCATTGTGGACAGTTCGACGATCAGCTCCGCGTGCCTGCCGAGCGCCAGCTCGGCGTCCACCCGCGCGCCGTGCACCGCCAGCCGCAACTCGGCCAACTCGGGCGCACGCAGCGAAGCGGGCACATCGGACAACTCCGGACCACGCCACAGGCGATAGGCCTCGGCCAGCAGCTCCGTCCGCTCCCGCAACGGCGCCTCGTCCGCCTCCGCCAGCAGCTTGCGCGCGCGGAAGAGGTCGATCCGGTCCGGGTCGATGATCAGCCGGTAGCCGGGCGCGACGGTTTCGATCAACGCCTGGTTGGGCGGGTCGAACGAGCGCATCACCCGGCGCAGCAAGGAAACGTTGCCGTGCACGATGGTGCGCGCGGTGGCGGGCGGGTCGTGCCCCCACAGCGCGTCGATCAGGTCGTCGAGCGCGACTATGCGGTCGGCGTCGAGCGCGAGCAACGCCAGCAGCCCGCGCACGGCCGGCCCGCCGATCGGCACCGGGGTTTCCCCGGCCAGCAGCCGGACCGGGCCGAGCAGCTGAATCCGCAAAGCCTCCCGCACGCTGATCTCCCCAGACGCCTCCGGCGACCATGAAAACGAGTGCGGCCCCGCACCATCAGTCCCGATCTGATGGTGCGGGGCCGCACTCGGTGAAACGTGCGGCGGGGTCGGGTGCTCCCCCGCCGGACACTGCTGTCAGCGGTCACACAGGACTCACCCCGAGCAAGGAGGAACCCACGCCACCGACGACAACCTCGGCCGCCTCGACTGTCGCCGACGCGGTTGCGACACCGTAACAGGGGGCGATGGGTCCGCTACACCCGACCCACGAAATCCGCACTGTGATCTTTTACTCTTCGCCCCGCTCAGCGCGAGACCGGCGTGAAGTCCCTGCTGCCGATGAACTCCGGCCGCGGCTTGCTCGCCGCGTAGGGCTCCACGAGCGCGTTCTCCACGCTGTTGAACACCAGGAAGATGTTCGAGCGCGGATACGGCGTGATGTTGTTACCCGAGCCGTGCATGATGTTGGAGTCGAACCAGAGCGCCGAGCCCGCCGACCCGGTGAACTGGTCGATCCCGCACTCCGCCGCGAGCTTGGTGACGTCGTGCTCGCTCGGCACGCCGATCTCCTGCTCCTTCAGCGAGCTCTTGTAGTTGTCGTCCGGGGTCGCCCCGACGCACTGCACGAACGTGCGCTGGGAACCCGGCATGACCATGAGCCCGCCGTTGAACGGGTAGTTGTCGGTCAGCGCGATCGAGCAGCTCACGGCCCTCGGCCTCGGCATGCCGTCCTCGGCGTGCCAGGTCTCGAAGTCGGAGTGCCAGTAGAACCCGCTGCCGCGGAAGCCGGGCATGTAGTTCACCCGGCTCTGGTGGACGTAGACCTCCGAGCCGAGAATCTGGCGGGCGCGGTCGAGGATGCGCGGATCACGGACGAGCTCACCGATCAGCGCGCTGAGCTTGTGCACCTCGAAGATGGAGCGAACCTCACCGCTCTTCTTCTCGGTGATCACGCGTTCATCGGCCTTCAGCTGCTCGTCTCCCGACAGCCGGACCAGTTCCTGCCAGTAGGCCTGCACCTCGGCCGGGGACAAGAGTCCCTCGACGACGTGGTAGCCCTTCGCGTCGTGCGACGCGAGCGTCGCCGCGTCCACCGGACCATCGCCATCGGCACCCCAAACGGTCGGGTCCACCCGGTCGAACGGCTCCGCCGCACCGGTGACCCGCGTCGGGTAAACGTCCTCGACGCCGGTGTCCATGATCGTCAAATCGGTTCGCCTCCTCTTCGACTGCCCCTCTTTAATTTGATGTGGTGGGAGTTCGCTCCGCGTCAGCCCGGAGCCATCATTCCTCGACGATGAGCGGGTAAACCCCGTTCTCGTCGTGCACCTCGCGCCCGGTGACCGGGGGGTTGAAGACGCAGACGGTCTTCATCTCGGTCTTCGGCCGCACCTGGTGCTTGTCGTGGTCGTTCAGCACGTAGATGGAGCCCGGCTTGAGCTGGTGCACCTCGCCGGTGGCCTTGTTTTCGACCTCGCCCTCGCCTTCGGTCACGAAGACGGCCTCGATGTGGTTCGCGTACCAGAAGTCGTTCACGGTGCCCGCGTACAACGTGGTTTCGTGAACCGAGAACCCGAGCTTTTCCTTCGCCAGGATAATGCGCTTGCTCCGCCAGTTCGGCGTCTTGATGTCAGCGTCGGTGTCGGTGATCTCGTCGAGGGTACGGACGATCAAAACTCTCTCCTTCTCCTTGCTTGGTACTACTTGCCAAGAACGGACTTGACCGAGGCGTCGATGATGCCGAGGCCTTCGTCCACTTCGGCGTCGGACAGGGTCAGCGGCGGCAACAGCTTGGCCACCTCGCTGTCCGGACCGGAGGTCTCCATCAGCAGACCACGCTCGAACGCGGCCGCGCACACCTTGCCCGCGATCTCGCCGCTCTCGAACTCGAGCCCGCGCGCGAACCCGCGCCCCTTGGCGAGCACGTTCGACTCGGGGTAGCTCTCGGCGATGCCCTGCAGTGTGTTGCCGATCCGCTCACCCTTGGCGCGCGTGGACTTCTCCAGCTCGTCGTCGCTCCAGTAGGCGCGCAGCGCCTCGGCGGCGGTGACGAACGCCGGGTTGATCCCGCGGAAGGTGCCGTTGTGCTCGCCCGGCTCCCAGACGTCCAGCTCCGGCTTGATCAGCGTGAGCGCGAGCGGCAGGCCGTAGCCGCCGATCGACTTGGACAGGCAGACCATGTCCGGGTAGATGCCGGCGTCCTCGAAGCTGAAGAACGGGCCGGTGCGGCCGCAGCCCATCTGCACGTCGTCGACGATCAGCAGGATGTTGTGCCGCTGGCACAGATCCGAAAGCCCGCGCAGCCATTCGATCCCGGCCGCGTTGATCCCGCCTTCGCCCTGCACGGTCTCCACGATCACGGCGGCCGGCGCGTTCAGGCCACTGCCCGAGTCGTCGAGCAGCCGTTCGAAGTACAGGAAGTCCGGGTACGCGCCGTCGAAGTACTGGTCGTACGGCATCGGCGTGGCGTGCACGAGCGGGATGCCCGCGCCGCTGCGCTTCATCGAGTTACCCGTGACCGAAAGCGCGCCCAGCGTCATGCCGTGGAACGCGTTGGTGAAGTTGATGACCGACTCCTTGCCGGTCACCTTGCGGGCGAGCTTCAGCGCGGCCTCGACGGCGTTCGCGCCACCGGGGCCGGGGAAGACGACCTTGTACTCGAGCTCGCGCGGCCCGAGGATCTTGTCCTCGAGCGTCTGCAGCAGGTCGCGCTTGGCGACGGTGTACATGTCCAGCGCGTGCGTCACGCCGTCGCGCGAGATGTAGTCGAGCAGAGCCTGCTTGAGGATCGGGTTGTTGTGCCCGTAGTTGAGCGCACCCGCGCCGGCGAAGAAGTCGAGGTACGGCGTGCCGTCCTCGGCGTACAGGTGGCTGCCGACGGCGCGGTCGAACACGACCGGCCAGCCACGGCTGTAGCTGCGAACTTCGGATTCCAGCTTTTCGAAGATGCTCACTGGTTTTTTCAACTCCCGATTTTCCTTATCGACCGCTATTCCGGCTTTTGCCGGAGAGTAAGCGGGCCGATACGGTAGAGGTCCTCTTGCTCATGCTGCTCGCCGGTGTCCGGGAAATCGGCGCGAGCGAACAGCGTCGTTTGTTCGACGGTCGCGCCCCAGCGCTCGCCGAACGACGCGAACAATCTGATCGAGGCTTTGTTGTCCGGTGTGATCGTGGTCTCCAGGTAGCGGACGCCCTGGCTCACCAGACGGGTGTACAACTCGTCCAGCAGTGCCCCAGCCAGGCCCTGACCGCGCTGCGACGCGTCGACGGCAACCTGCCACACCAGCGCCACCTCGGGTGCCTGCGGTCTACGGTACGCCATCACGAAACCGACCGCTTCACCGTCCACTTTGGCCACAACTGATGTTTCGGCGAAATCCCGGCACCACAACAAATACGCGTACGGCGTGTTGAGATCCAGCTTCTGTGAATCCCGTGCTATTCGCCACAGCGACTTGCCGTCGGCCTTGGTCGGAGATTCGATCAAGTGCTTTCCGGACATGTCAAAACAAGCTAACAGAGTCAGTTAGCCCGTTCAGCGCAAGCCGGGCGCCGCAGGCTAACTACCTGCAACGACGAAGAAACACATGTGACAATAGCAACAGAAATGTACCATTTCCGGCTGAAATGTGGTATAACCCCAGCGCATACCGGCCGCGGCACCCGTGGACGCCTCCCTGTCCAGCGCCGAGGCTTGCGATTTCGTTACACGGTAGTGGCCCGGCTCACTCGACGCGAGTCCGGACCGCAGGATCGCACGCCGCCCAGAACCGCGAGCCGAACCGGGACAGCCGGACGGTGTGCCGGATCAGCTTCGTCCGCTTCGCGCTCGCCTGCGCCGCGCGGACCAGCTCGTCGGTGGCGAGGATCTCGTGCTGAGCGGACAGCACCGGGTCGTCGTCGGTGATGTCCACCAGGCCGAGCCCGGCCAGCCTGGTCAGGTAGCTCGGCACCTCGTCGGGCAGGGTCACGCCGGCCGAGATCCCCACGGTCGAGGCGTTGCGCAGCAGAATCCGGCTCCCCTTGGCCACGACGTCCACGGCGGGGAACGGGTCGCCGTCCGCGAGCACGGCGATGATGCGCGCCTCGTCCGGGGTGAGCCGGCGCAGCACGGTGGCGTAGAGGTACTCGCGCGCCCGCTCCCGGTCGAACCCGATCGACCGGTCGAGCAGCTCCTTCATCGCGGTGCGCAACGGCTCCCCGGCGAGCACGAGCTGCGCCGGGGAGCCGTTGTTCCCGTTGTGTTCGTTGCCGGCCGAGGCGGCACTGAGCGCGACCACGTACGGGTCGTCCACCTCGTCCAGGCGCCTGCGCAGGCCGGACAGCACCTGCCGCTCGACCTGCCGCAACCCCTCACCGGCGAGATCCACGCCGGGCAGCCGTCTGGTCAGCCCGGCGCCGGTGCGCGCCGCCCAGCCGGCGACGCGCCCAGCCCTGCGCAGCAGGTTCTGGTCTTCGGTCTGCGGGATCGCGGGAAGGTCTTCGCTGGTCACGCCGAGATGCTAACCGAGCTGCGCGCCGATCCGGTCGGCGACGATGCCGGCACTGGCCACGGTTGCCGTCCTACGTCGTGACCTCACCGGGGTGATCGGCCGAGGCGTTTTGTCGCTTTGCGTAACTGCATGATCCGGGCCGCCCCGACCAGCGCGACCAGCGCCGCGCCGGCGATCGCGGAGAACAGCATCGCGAGCGCGAGCGGGATGCTGCCGCTGCCCCAGAGGAACGTGACCGTGGCGTCCTCGAGGTTCTGCAGAATGAAGATCAGCAGAAAGACCAGCAGGACGAGGGCGACGATGACGGCGATCCAAGTGCCGCTGACCCTGGTGTGCTTGATCCGCGCGGGCCGGGCCGCGGCGTGCGGCGGAGCCTTCTGCGGTTCGCCTTCCTGCGCGTGTGTCATTGCGCCATTGTCGTCCCCCACCACGGGGTTCGCCCGTCAGAGCGTCCGTTCGGGTGACCAGGTCACCGTCGTCATACGCCGGATTCCCGGGTCCGTCCCGCGCAGCGCGTCGGCGACCTCGTCGGCCCTGTCCACGCCGAGGCAGAGCCGTTTGCGCGTGGTCTCGACGAGTTCGGGGAACGGGATGGGGGCCGCTTTCTCTTGCCAGCGCCGGATTTCCGGCCGCACGCCCAGCTCGCGCAGTGCCGCGACAGCGTCGTCCGACGTCGGCCTTCCGGGGCGGTGGATGCCGTGGAACCGTTCCCACAGCGGGCTCATCCGCGTCATCGGATGGTGCTCGTTGAGCTCGACCACGACCGCGCGGCGCGTGTGCTCGTTCAGCGCACGGACGAACGGCTCCAGGTCGGGCACGTTGTAGAGCACGTTGGCGCACACGGTGACGTCCACGGTCCCGGCTTGAGCGGCGGCGTTGGGCCAGCGCCCTTCGACGGTACGGTGCGGCAGCCCGAGCATTTCCGCCCGTTCCGCGAATTCCTCGAGCAGATTCGTGTCCACGGCCGTGACGTGGGTGATCGCCTCCGCGCAGGGCAGGCTCGCGGCACCCGCGCCCGCGCCGACGTCGAGCAGCGTCCCGCCGCCGTCGAGCGCGGCGAGCACCGACCGGTGCGTCGGGGTGCGGGGCCCGCCGATCTGCCGGTCGGCCCGGCGCACGAAAACCTTGCCCGGCAACGTGAACGGCGACTCCGGTGCGGCCGCGAGGATGTGCCCGGGGATCGCCCAGCCCGCCAGGTGCTCCGCCCACTGCTCCACCGCGCTCATGCGGTCAATTGTCGGCCAGCCAGGCTTTCGCCGCCGCCACCGCCTCCGGCGTGACGAGGTGGCCTCCGGGGTGGCGGTGCAGCGTCACTTGCGCCGAGCGCTCGCGCAGCAGTTCGATGAAGCGTTCCGTGGACGGCAGGGGCGCCATCGGGTCCCGCTCCCCGTTCGACAGGAACACACGGCTGCCGCTCAGGTCGTGCGGCGGCGGATCCGGCACCGGGAGCATCGAGGCGAACAGCGCCGCCTCGGTGAGCGCGTCCGGCCGGAGCAGCGTGACCGCGCCGGCGACGTTGGCGCCATTGGAAAATCCGACGGCGACCAGCCGTCCGGCCAGGTTGTACTGCTCGCGCGTGGCCAGCACGAAATCCGCGAGCTCGTTCGCCCGGCGGACGACGTCTTCGTAGTCGAACACGCCCTCCGCGCGGCGCCGGAACCAACGCGCCGCACCGTTCTCGGAGACCGGGCCCGCCGGCGCGAGCAGCGCCGAACGCGGGCTCAGCTCGCGGGCCAGGCCGAGCAGATCCTCCGGGCCGCCGCCGGTGCCGTGCAACAACAACAGCGCGGGCGCGTCCGGAGCGCCCTCGACGAACTTGTGCTCCAGACCGCTCACACCAGCTCCGGGTTGTTCTCGCTGGGCAGGTTCAGCTTCGGCAGCATGTGCGCGATCTGCTCGCGGTCCGGCTCCAGCCACGGCGGCAGCTTCAGCGCGCGGCCCAGTTCGAGCAGCGGCTCGTCGATCGCGAAGCCCGGCTGGTCGGTCGCCACCTCCAGCAGCGTGCCACCAGGCTCGCGGAAGTAGATCGAGCGGAAGTACTGACGGTCCAAAATGGACGTTACCTTGAGCCCGGCGTCCAGCAGCTCCGAACGCCAGCCCGCCTGGGTCTCCTCGTCCGGCGCGCGCCACGCGACGTGGTGCACGGTGCCCGTGGAGACGAGTCCTCGTGGGACATCCGGGGTGACGAGCACGTCCACGATCGCGCCGGGGCCGCCTTCGCCCGCGCTGAACCGGAGCCGGTTGGACTCCTGGCCGGTGAACGTGAGCCCGAGATCGCGGAACATCTCGGCGGTCGCGTCCTCCTCGGCGACCGACAGCGTGACCGAGTGCAGGCCGCGGATCGCGTGTTCGGCAGGCACGTGCCCGTTGTCCCACGGGTCGCGCGGGTCGCCCTGCGGATGCGCGACGAGCGCGAGCTGCAGGCCGTCCGGGTCGTCGAAGAGCAACACGTCCTCGCCGTCACGGTTCGCGATACGGCCCGTGGTCACGCCGGCCTCGGCCAGCTGGTCCTTCCACCAGCCGATGGAGTGCGCCGGTACCGAGAACGAAGTGGTGGTCACCTGCCCCGTGCCGCGCCGGCCGGGTTTGGCGTCGCGCCACGGGAAGAAGGTCATCAACGTGCCCGGCTTGCCGGACTCGTCGCCGTAGTAGAGGTGATAAGTGCCAGGATCGTCGAAGTTGACTGTCGTCTTCACCAGGCGCAACCCGAGCGTGCGCAGGTAGAAGTCGGCATTGCGCTGCGGATCGCCGCCGATCGCCGTCACATGGTGCAGGCCGGTCGTCTTGATGGACATCGGGTCCTCCTCTGCGGGGCTGCCGCCCAAGCTAGCCGGATAACCTCTCGCCAGCAAGATATATTCCGGCAAGATAACTGTGCCTATACTGGGGGTGTGGCGGATGACGACGAAATCGTGACGTGGTGGGGTCTGGTGATCGAGGGTTACCTGGCCACACAGGACAAGCTGCTGGGCGAGATCGCGGAGCGCTTCGGCCTGGCCCCGGCGTCGTTCGACATCCTGTTGCGACTCGTGCGCACCCCCGGCCACCAGATGCCGATGACGAAACTGGCCAACGAGGCCGCGTTGTCGAGCGGCGGGTTCACCAAGGTCGCCGACCGGATGGTGACCGCGGACCTGATCTGCCGGCTGCCCAGCCCGCACGACCGCCGCGTGACGTACGCCTGCCTCACCGAGCACGGGCGTGAGATCGCGGAGAAGGCGCGCCAGGCGTGTGCCGAAATCCTGCGGCGCCGGGTGCTCGAACCGCTCGGACCCGAGGCCTCCGAAGCACTCGCCGCTGCCATGCGGACACTGCGGGAAGTCAACGGCCAGAACTGATTGCCTCCGCGGCGGTCGCGAGCGCACGATGAGTTCAGTCGCGCCGCACGAGGCAGCGGCGCCCGGCCCGCGAGGAGGCCGCCATGCTCAGCAAGTCCACTGTGGTCACCATGCTCCCGGTGCACGACGGCGACCGCGCCCGGCGGTTCTACACCGACGCGCTCGGCCTGCACGAGGTCGCCAGCAGTCCCGACGGGACGCACTACTTCGAGGTCGGTGGCGGCGGCGCCATCGGGCTGCGGGTGCTGCCGAACACCGAGCCCAGCCCGAACACCGCGCTGAGCTTCGAGGTCGGCGACATCGCCGCGGAGGTCGGCGAGCTGGAAGAACGCGGGGTCCGGTTCCAGGACTTCGACGCTGGCGAACTGCACACCGTCGGGCACATCGCGACCATGGAAGGTGAAAAGGCCGCGTGGTTCACCGACAGCGAGGGAAACACCCTCTGCCTGCACCAGCCCGTGGGCTAGATTCCCAGCCCTGGAAAGAGTTTCCCGGCATTACCGGACAGCACGTCGGTGAGCACGTCGTCCGGCAGGCCGAGTGCGGCAAGGGCACGTACGTTCCGGCTCGCGCCGGGGACGCCGGGCCAGTCCGTGCCGAAGACGAACTTCCCGGCGAGCCTTTCCAGGTCGAACCGCGCGTAGTAGTCGGGCAGTTTCTTCGGCGGCAGGCCAGCCAGGTCCAGCCACACGTTTTCCTTCGCCAGCGCCAGGAACGCCGCCACGTCGTACCACCAGCCACGGCCGCCGTGCGCGAAGACGAAGTTCACCCGCGGGAAGTCCTCGACCACGTCGGAGAGCAGCTCCGGGTTGCCGAAACTCGCCCGCGCGCCGGGGAAACTGCTCGTGCCGGAATGCAGGATCACCGGCACCCCGCGCTCGGCGCACACCTGGTACGCGGCGTACAACTCCTTGTCCGCCGGGGAAAACGCGCCGTGCACCGGGTGGATCTTCAGCGCCACCGCGCCGAGATCGAGCTGCCGCTCCACCTCGGCCGCGACCGGATGGTGCAGGTGCGGGTTCACGTTGGCCACCAGGCGGAAGCGCTCGGGGTTGTGGCGAACCAACGGCAGGTTGTCCTCGATCGGCTGGATGCCCGTGGCGCGCGGGCTGTACTCGCAGAACAACAACGCGCGGTCGACGCCCTCCGAGGCCAGCAGACTGTCCAAACGCGACGGTACCGGGTCACCGTTCTCGTCGTAGGCGGAACGCCAGTCGTGCGGGCCGGAGAACTGTTCGGCCCAGTCGAGCCAGGCGGGTTTCAGCGTGCTCAGCCGGGGAACGTGGACGTGCGCGTCCACCACTGTCCTGCCATCGATCACGCGAGCGCCCCCGGGCGCAGCGCGTCACGGACCTGCTCGCGGATCACGTTGCGGCGGATCTTGCCGGTGGCCGTCTTCGGCAGCTCGGCGACCCCGACCACGGCACGCGGGCGCTTGAACGCCGCGAGGCCCTCCCGGCAGAACTCGATCAGCGCCTGCTGGTCCAGCTCACGCCCGGCGACCGGCACCACGCACGCCACCGGTTTGTCGATGCCGTCCTCGTCCGGCGCCGCGACCACGGCCACCTCCGCCACATCGGGATGCTGCAACAGTCTTTGCTCCACTTCGGACGGTGACACCCAGATGCCACCGGCTTTCAGCATGTCGTTGAACCTGCCGAGACAAGTGTAAGTGCCGTCGTCGTTGCGCACATAGCTGTCACCCGTGCGCAGCCAGTCGCCTTGGAACACCCGCTTCGACGTCTCGTACCGGCTCCAGTACCCGAACGCGGTGGACGGCCCGCGCACGAACAGCTCGCCCGGCTCGCCGGTGCCCTCGATGCGCACGCCTGACGCGTCGCGGATTTCGACGTCGTAACCGGGAACGGCGGTGCCGGTGGTGCCGGGAACCACGGCACCGGGGCGGTTCGACAGGAAGATGTGCAACGCCTCTGTCGAGCCGATGCCGTCGAGGATCTCCACCCCGAACCTCGACCGGAAGCGCTCGAACAACACGGCGGGCAACGGCTCTCCGGCCGAAACCGCTTGGCGCACCGAGGAAAACGTGTCGTCGGGGATATCGCTGGACAGCAACGCCGAGTAGAACGTGGGTACCGCGAAGAACAACGAGGGCTGTTCCTCGCGCACGCGCTCGGCGATCAGCTTCGGGCTCGGCTTCGACGGCTCGAGCACCGTCGTCGCGCCGACGGAGAACGGGAAGAACAGCGAATTCCCTATGCCATAAGCAAAGAAGAGTTTCGCCACGGACAGGCAGCTGTCGTCGCCCCTGATTCCGAGCACCTGGCTGCCGTAGGTTTCGCACACCGCGCGGATGCTCGCGTGCCGGTGCATCGCGCCCTTCGGTTCACCCGTGGTGCCCGACGTGTACAACCACAACGCGGGCGAGTCCTCCCACGTCTCGTACGGCCGCACCGCGTCCGAAGTGGACAGTTGTGACCAGTCATGCGTTGTCACCGAAGGGAAAGCGGCCGGATCGGCCCGGTCGAGGACCACGTCGGTGACCTCCGGGGCGAGCGCGATCGCTTCCTTCGCCGCCGCGGCGAACTCCGCCGAAACGCACAGCACGCGGGCGCGGGAGTCGGCGAGCACCTTGCCCAGCTCCGGCCCGGTCACCATCGTGGACACGGGTACCGGCACCGCGCCGCTCGCCATCGCCCCGAGCACGGCGCTGAGCATCTCGACGCCGTCCACCATGCACAGCATCACCCGTTCCTCCGGGCGCACACCGATACTCCGGAACCCGCCGGCGACGCGACGTACCTCGTCCGCCAGCTCGGCGTAGGTCAACGTGCGACCAGGCGCGCGTACCGCCGTCCGGGCGCCGCGACCCTCCCTGACGTGCCGGTCGAGCAAGTAGTCCACAGCATTGAACCCGACCATCGCACACTCCTCAGAGGTACACGTATTCGTAGTCGAACGGCTTGCCGTTGATGCCCTGCCGTGGCGGCGCGACCCAGCTCGCGATCTTGCCGCGTTCGTACACCGGGTGCATCAGCGAGCGGACGAAGGCGAGGTCCTCGCTCGTCGGCAGCCACCTGTGCTGCCCTGCCTGCCAGGTCTGCTCGTCCACGATGGTTCCGTCCGGCGTGATGTGGTGGCCGGAGTTTATGCCGACCTGCCGGTTGAAACCAGGGTGTGGCAGCGCGAAGGTGTAGGAGATGTCGTTGTCGGCGAGGATCTTGTTCCACCGTTTCACGCCCGACTGGCAGTCCGAGATGTATTCACCGCGCAGATCCAGGTTCAGCAGCAGGATCTTCTGCATCTCCTCGGTCTCCCACGTGCCGTCGTCGCGCGGCCGCATCAGCTCGGCGGCGTCGTCGGTGAGCTGGTGGTCGTCCTTGCGACGCGGCTCCATCCACCGGCCCTTGAGCCCGGCCGTGTAGTAGTTGGCGGCGTTGGTGGAGGTCTCGCTGCCGAACAGGTCCAGCGAGACGGTGTAGTGGAAGTTGATGTAGCGCTGGATGATGTCCAGCGGGATCCCACCGTGCGCCGCGATATCCATCGTGTCGTGCTCGCGGATCAGCTCGGCGGAACGCTGCACCACGCGGTCGACGCCGGTGGTGCCGACGAACATGTGGTGCGCTTCCTCCTTGAGCATGAACTCACACGTGCGGGAGAGCGGGTCGAACGCCGACTCCTTCAGCGTGCCCAGCTGGTACTTCCCGTCGCGGTCGGTGAAGTAGGTGAACATGTAGAAGGCCAGCCAGTCCGCGGTCTCCTCGTTGAACGCGCCGAGGATGCGGGGCGAGTCGGGACTGCCGGAGTTCCGGTGCAGCAGCCCCTCCGCCTCTTCACGCCCTTCGCGGCCGAAGTAGGCGTGCAGCAGGTACACCATCGCCCACAGGTGGCGGCCCTCTTCGACATTGACCTGGAACAGGTTCCGGAGATCGTAGAGCGAAGGAGCGGTCAGCCCCAGCAGTTTCTGCTGTTCCACCGAAGCCGGTTCGGTGTCGCCCTGGATCACGATCAGCCGCTGCAGATCGGCGCGGTACTCGCCGGGAACCTGCTGCCACGCCGGTTCGCCCTTGTGCTCGCCGAACGCGATCTTGCGGTCCGGGTCGCGTTCGGCGAGGAAGATGCCCCAGCGGTAGTCGGGCACGTTGACGTGGTCGAAATGCGCCCAGCCGTCGCGGCCGACGCTGACCGCCGTCCGCAGGTACACGCCCTGGGTTTCCAGTGTGGGGCCCATTTCGCCCCACCAGTTCATGAACTTCGGCTGCCAGCCCTCCAGCGCCCGCTGCAGCCTGCGGTCCGAGGCGAGGCTGACGTTGTTCGGGATCTTGGCGTCGTAGTCGATCTGCTCCGGCACTGGTCACACCCGCTTGCGGTCGAAGGTGGGCTTCTGGCCGGTCCCGTAGCGGCGCAGCGCGCCCTCGGGGCCGGCGGCGTTCGGTCTCGTGAAGATCCAGTTCTGCCAGGCCGTGAGCCGTCCGAAGATCTTGGTCTCGATGGTCTCCGGCCCGACGAACCGGTGGTTGGCCTCCATCGCGGTGAGCGCGTCGGGCGACAGCGCGGCGCGGCCCTCGACGACGATCCGGATCTCGTCCTCCCAGTCGAGGTCGTCCGGGGCGTCGGTCACCAGCCCGAGCTCCACCGCCTCCGGCGCGCCGATCGGATGATCACGTTCGCGCTTGAGCCAGTCCAGGTGATCGGATTCGCCGTAGAACCGGGATTCCAGGCGGGACAGGCCATTGCCCATCGGGAACACCCCGAAGTTGGCCTCCGACACCGTGATCGACGCGCGTTCGGGGCTGTCCTCGTCGTCGATCGGAGGACCGTCCAGCATGTACTGCCTGTCGCACGCCAGCGCCAGCTCGAGCAAGAGCCCGGCGAAGCAGCTGCCCGGTTCGATCAGCGCGATGAGGCTGCGGCTGGTCACGTCCAGGCGTTTCAGCGTCCGCTTGTAGAAGTGCAGGATTTCGTTGGACAGCCAGTCGGACGCGGCGAGCAGGCGCCGTTCGTGCGCGAGCACCACGTCGGGGTCGCCCTCGGTGCGCAGCAGCCAGGTGCCCAGCGTCGGTTCGTTCGTGCGCAGGCGCAGGATCAGGTCGTCCAGCTCGCGCGTCATCGCGAGCAGCCAGCCTTCGTTCTCCGCGGCCCGCACGGTGATCGTGACGACGCCGCCTGCCCGGTCGAGCTTCGCGGTGACGTTCGGGTAGCGGATCTCGTCCTCGGTCTCGGTGCGTTCGAGCGGCGTCAGCTCGATGCCCTCGGCGTCGGCGGGACGGTGCGTGCGCGCGGCGAGTTCGCGGGCGCGTTTGGTGACGACGTCGCGGAATTCCTGGCGCGGCACCAGTTCGTCCACCAGCCGCCAGTCGACGGCGGTGCGGCCCTTGACCCCGTCCGGGCGGGTGGCGAACACGTCGGCGCGGTCTTTGCGCACGCGGCGTTTGTCGGTGACCCTGGTCAGCCCGCCGGTGCCCGGCAGCACGCCGAGCAGCGGGACTTCGGGCAGGGCGACGGTGGAGGAGTTGTCGTCGACAAGCAGGATCTTCTCGCAGGCCAGCGCGATTTCGTAGCCGCCGCCGGCACAGCTGCCGTTCACCGCGGCGAGATAGACCTGACCGGAGTTCTCCGTGGCATCCTCGATGCCGTTGCGGGTCTCGTTGGTGAACTTGCAGAAGTTCACCTTCCACTCGTGCGGGGAGCCCGCGAGCATCCGGATGTTCGCGCCCGCGCAGAACACCTTGTCCTTGGCGCTGGTGATGACGACGGCGCCGATCTCGGGATGCTCGAAGCGCAGGCGCTGCACGGCGTCGTACAGCTCGATGTCCACGCCGAGGTCGTAGGAGTTGAGCTTGAGCTCGTAACCCTCGACGAGCCCGCCGTTCTCGTCGACGTCCAGCTCCAGCCAGGCCACCGGCGGCTCGAGCCGGAGGCGCCAGTGCCGGTAGGTGGTCGGATCCCGGTCGAATGACACCATCGTCATGCCCTCAATTGTCTACAAGGTTATCTCGGTCGTCAACGTTTTGTAGATATTTTTCGGCTGTGCGAGGCGCCGAAGCCAGGCATATCGTGCTTAGCATGGCCGACCTCAAGCCGCGATCCCGTGACGTGACCGATGGCCTCGAACGGGCCGCAGCCCGTGGGATGCTGCGCGCGCTCGGAATGGGCGACGAAGATTTCGCGAAGCCGCAGATCGGCATCGCCTCGTCCTGGAACGAGATCACCCCGTGCAACCTTTCGCTGCAGCGGCTCGCGCAGGCCGGAAAGCAGGGGGTGCACGCCGGCGGCGGTTACCCGCTGGAGTTCGGCACGATCTCGGTCAGCGACGGCATCAGCATGGGCCACGAGGGGATGCACTACTCGCTGGTCTCCCGCGAGGTGATCGCCGACTCCGTGGAAACCGTGATGCAGGCCGAACGCCTCGACGGCGCGCTGCTGCTCGCGGGCTGCGACAAGAGCCTGCCGGGCATGCTGATGGCCGCGGCACGACTCGACCTCGCGGCGGTGTTCCTCTACGCGGGTTCGATCCTGCCCGGCAAGGTGGACGGTCAGGAAGTGACGATCATCGACGCCTTCGAGGCGGTCGGGGCCTGTGCTCGCGGGCTGATCTCGCGGGAGCAGGTCGACAAGATCGAGCGGGCGATCTGCCCCGGCGAAGGCGCCTGCGGCGGGATGTACACGGCGAACACGATGGCCTCCGCGGCCGAAGCGCTCGGCATGTCGCTGCCGGGGTCGGCCAGCCCGCCCTCGGTGGACCGGCGGCGCGACAGGTTCGCGCGCGAAAGCGGCGAGGCGATCGTCGGGATGCTCGAAAAGGGGATCACCGCGCGCGACGTGCTGACCCGCGAGGCGTTCGAGAACGCGATCGCCGTGGTGATGGCGCTCGGCGGTTCGACCAACGCCGTGTTGCACCTGCTGGCGATCGCGCACGAGGCCGAGGTCGAGCTGACGCTGGACGATTTCACGCGCATCGGCGACCGCGTGCCGCACCTGGCCGACGTCAAACCGTTCGGGCGCTACGTGATGACGGCGGTGGACCGGATCGGCGGGGTGCCGGTGGTGATGAAAGCGTTGCTGGACGCGGGTTTGCTCAACGGCGACTGCCTGACGGTCACCGGCAGGACGATGGCGGAGAACCTGGACCGGTTGTCGCCGCCCGAGCTCGACGGTGACGTCATCCGCAAACTTTCGGACCCGATCCACCCGACCGGCGGCCTCACGATCCTGCACGGTTCGCTCGCGCCGGAGGGCGCGGTGGTCAAGAGCGCGGGCTTCGACTCCTCGCGTTTCGAAGGCAGGGCAAGGGTTTTCGACGGCGAGAAGGCCGCGATGGACGCGTTGGGCACGCTTGAGCCCGGCGATGTCGTGGTGATCCGCAACGAGGGTCCGCGCGGCGGGCCGGGGATGCGCGAGATGCTCGCGGTCACCGGCGCGATCAAGGGCGCGGGGCTCGGCAAGGACGTGCTGCTGCTCACCGATGGCCGGTTTTCCGGTGGTACCACGGGCTTGTGCATCGGGCACGTGGCCCCGGAGGCCGCGCACGGCGGCCCGATCGCCTTCGTCCACGACGGCGATCCGATCGTGCTGGACATGGAGAAGCGCACCCTCGACGTGCTCGTCGACGAGACGGAAATGGCGCGGCGTAAGGAAGGCTGGGAAATTCCGCCCGCGCCGCGGCGCACCGGAGTGCTGGCGAAGTACGCCGCACTGGTGGGCTCAGCGGCGAAGGGCGCGGTCTGTTCGTGAGCCGCGATGACCTTCCAGACGGCCAAAGTCGAAGAGACACCTGAAACGATCGCGCCGGACGGCTCCCGCGTGCGGCCGCTCTGCACCTTGCCGGAGCGAGCGAGCTTCGCGCGTTTCGAGTTGGCTCCGGAGCAGGTGTCGCAAGCCGTTTCCCATGCCACGGTGGAAGAAATCTGGTACGTCATCGGTGGCGCGGGCCGGATCTGGCGCGCGATGGCGGACCGGGAGGAAGTCACCGACCTCGTACCGGGCGTGTGCCTGACGCTGCCGATCAGGACCACGTTCCAGTTTCGCGCCGGACCGGAGGGCCTGCTGGTGGTCGCCGCGACCGTGCCGCCATGGCCGAACACCCCGGACGAGGCTCGCGTCGGTCGCGGCACCTGGCCGAGTGGAAGGGCCCGGCGAAAGCCCGGCACCCCACCGGACTCCCGCCGGGCCCACGTCGGCTAGGGAGTGTTTCCAACGTGGCGGAGCCGCTTGCTGTGAGAACGGCGGCTCGCAGGCCACTCTCGAAACACTCCTCAGACCAGGTTCCCGCCGGTCGAATACGGGCCGCCCTGCTCGACGCTCGGGCTGACCTGCGGGTTCCGGCCTTCCTGGCCGGGCACCGGCGAAACCACCGGCTCGCTCAGCTGCCGGTCGATGGGCGCCTGCGCGCGGGGATCGACACCCCGCCCGCGAGTGTGCATCTCCTCGACCACCTGCTCCTCACGCACCCTCGCCAGCACCCCGAGGGTGATGGCGTGCGCGAGCGCCAGCACGAGCAACATCACGCCGATCCGGCCGACCACCGACGGCAGCGAGCTGCCACCGGGGAAGCCGATGGTCGACAGGAGCGCCAGTGCGCCCAGCACGACCAGGTGGAACAGCACGGTGACCAGCCGGGTCATCGACGCGCCGGCCTCCGGATTCCCTTGTGTGTTACGCAGATAGCGCTTTCCGCTGTGGTAGATGAACTGGCCGTCGATCGCGACCAGCAGGACCCCCACCACCAGGAAGGCGACATAGGCATTGGTGTCCACGACGGGCTCCTCTCCTACACCCCGTGGGTTACCCGTCGCCCGATGCCACAAAACCGGGCACGGAATTCCCGAGGAGCCGGGCTCGTTCCCTTCACCATGAGTGACCTTGCCGAACGCGTCCTCGCCGAGGCGGAGACCATCGCGGTGGTGGGGCTGAGCCGCAGCCCGCACAAGTCCGCGCATTCCGTGCCCGCCAGCCTGCAGGCCGCGGGTTTCCGGATCATCCCGGTGCATCCGTCGGCGGACGTGCTCCTCGGCGAAAGGGTGTACCGCTCCCTCGCCGAAATCCCGTTCCCCGTGGACATCGTCGACGTGTTCCGGCCCGCACCCGAGGCGCCGGGGATAGCCGGACAAGCCGTCGCGATCGGCGCGAAAGCCCTTTGGCTGCAACAAGGCATCGTCTCGGCGGAGGCACGGCGCATCGCGACCGATGGCGAACTGGCGTATATCGAAGATCGCTGCATCGCGGTCGTCCGCGCGCTCGCGCAGCTGACCAGGCGTTAGCCACCGACGGCGGAAAACAACTCCTCCGGCGTGGGACTTTCGACTCTCCCGCGGACCACGCACCGGCCGGCCACAATTACGAGTCTTCTCGCCGGCGAACCGAAGAGGTGAGGTCCGTGACCGTGGAACACGTCGCGCCGAGGCTGCTGGACCAGTTCGCGCCCAGCTACGACTTCGTGTTGCGCGAGCATCTGCTCGTCGACACCCCGGCGACGCGCACGACGGACGCGCTCCGCAGATTCGGCTCCGACCCGGCGGCCCTGTTCGGCTGGGCCTTCGGGGTGCCGATGCCGTTGCGCCCCAACTCTTCGTCGCCGGGATTCGACGAGATCCTCAGCAACGGCCAGTGGACCGTGCTCGGCGAACGCGCCGGGCAGGAGGTCGTGCTCGGCACGGCCGGGCGGTTCTGGACCTCGTTCTCGGACTGGCAGCGGGTCAGCGCGCAGGAGTTCCCGTCGTTCCGCCGACCGCGCCGGGGCACGATCGCGATCGCGCTCTCCTACCACCCCTACCACGAAAACCGGACCCTGCTGACCTTCGAGGCGCGCGCGAAGACCACCGACGAAGTCGCCTACCGCTGGGCCGACTGGTACTGGGAAGCCGTCAAACCCACCGCGCGATTGGTGGTGCGCCAGGTACTTCGCCGGGCGACCTGCTGAATCAGCCGACGTAGGTGGTGAAGGCGTGATCGGCGGTGTAGCGCAACACCACGCCGACCGGCTGGTTTCCGTTGCCGTCCCGCGGGATGTCGATCGGGCCGGGCCGGTCGGTGTTGAAGACGTGATCGTCGTTCCAGCCGCCGCCGGCGTACACCGGATCCGTGCTGACGTACTGCGTCGGCATGACGTAGGCGCACTGGTGCACGGTCACGCTATGCCCGAAAGCCGCGTAGAGGTACCAGAACAGCGGCCGCCCGGCGCACGGCAGCACGACGTGTTCGTTGGTTCCGGCTGGCACGAGCATGGTGGTCTCCTCATCGTTTTCCGGTCCCGCGCCCTGGCCGAGCAGGGCGGCGAGTTGTTCGCGGGTGCCGCGGTAGGCGTTCGCGTCGAGCGGGGCGTAACCCGCGATCCGGGCGGAACTGCTGAACTGCAGTAGCTCGACGCCGAGCCCGCCGTACCCGTCCCAGTAGCCGGCGGGCACGTCGGCCCATTCGTCGGCGAGCGAACCGACCGCCGTGTCGGGATAGCGCGAGGACCACAACGGCGGCAACCCGGCGAGCGACGGCGAGCCCAGCTGCTGCCAGTACCAACGCGGCAGGTAGGTCAGCGGCACCAGATACCCCGCGGCGCGCACTCGGTTCACGACGTCCTGCACGAACCCGACCCCGCCGCTGCCCGACTCGACGTCCGGGATGACCGGCACCCCGTGCGGCACAACGTTTCGCACCAGGTCAGCGTGGGCCTGCGCGGACGCGCTGGAGCGCAGATACCAGTACGCCGCGGTGAGCAGCCCCGCCGCGCGCCCCTTGGCGAGGTTGTTCGCGAACGCCGGATCGGTGATCGAAGCCCCTTCGCCCGCCTTGATGATCACCAGCTCGCAGCCCTCGCGTCTCGCCTCGGCGAGATCGAGCGAGGCAGGCTGGTAGTGGCTGATGTCGAGGGCGAAGGTGACGATGACAAGCTCCTGAATACTCGTGGTGTCTCCACAGCTACCCCCGTTACACGTACGGGACACGGGGGCGGATCACACCGATGGTGGGAAAGCCGCGAAACCGGCATTCCGGAATGTGGCGCGCGTCACTTTCCGGGGAACGCCAACGTCAGCGGCCACAAGCACGTCACCGGCCGGGACGCAAGCAGGACTCCACCGCCGGTGAACCGTTAACCTCTTTCCTGTTAGGCAAAACTGAGGAACAGGAGCGACCGTGGGGCTCACGGTGGAGTGTGCACACACGCCGGAATCCGTTGTGGTCGTGGCAGACGGCGAAGTGGACGCCAGCACCGCGGCGAGGTTCAAGGAAACCGTCGCGGACGCACGGGAAAACGGCAAGCACGCCGATGTCTACCTCGATCTGACCGCGGTCACGTTCCTCGATTCCGCCGGGCTGGCGGCTTTGGTCGAGGTGGCTAGCCAGTGTCACAACGCCGACCAGAAGCTCCGCCTCGTGTGCACCACGCGCGCCGTGCTGAATCCCATCAAGCTCACCGGACTTGACCAGGTCTTCACGATCGTCGACTCACGCCCCTGAACGGCGTAACGCGGATACGGCCGTTCAGGCGGATCGCTTGAGGCCGTTGGGAGGCCACGGTTTTTCCTTCAGCACGAAGCCCCGCACGCCCAGCCGCCGTGCCGCTTCGTCGCGCAGCTGACGCTTGAGCACTTTGCCGAGTTCGTTACGGGGCAAGGCTTTCGCGTACAACAGCCGTTTCGGCAACCGCGCCGGGCCGAGCCTGTCCAGCAGGAACTCGCTCAACCCGGCCTGGTCGAACACCGGGCCGGTGACGATCGCGGCCGCCACGTACTCGCCCAGCGCCGGGTCCGGCAGGGCGAACGCGGCGGCCTCCCGGATGCCGGGGAACTCCTGCAGCACGGTTTCGACCTCGATCGTCGAGATGTTGAGCCCGCCGGAGATCACCAGATCCTGGTGGCGGTCGAGGAGGAACAGGAAGCCGCGGGCGTCCAGGAAACCGAGGTCGCCCGTGCGCACCCACCCGTCCGGCCGGAACACGGACGCGTCGGCGTCGAGGTAGCGGCGCCGTGGGGCGTGCGGTGCGCGCAGTTCGATGTTGCCCGGTTCGTTGGGCGCCAACGGGGTTCCGGCGTCGTCCACCACGCGGACGTGCACGGAACGCCCGACCGACGCGGGGCGGACGGGGTCGAAGGTGATCTTCACGCGGGCCGGGAAGGCTTCGGTGCTGGTGTACATGTTGATCGTGGCCGCGCCGGGGAAAAGGGCGGCGAGGCCCGCCAGCGTGGCGGGTGCGATCGGGGCGCTGATCGTTCGTACCACCCGCACCGAGGGAGTGTCGACGACACTGTCCACAAGGGACGAAGCTTGCGCGGGTACCAGCACGACGTGGGTCGGCCGGTAGTACTCGATCGCGGCGCCGAAACCCCGGTCGTCGTAGGCCGGTAGCGCGATCACCCGGTGCGGGACGCCGTCGAGCGGCTGCAGCAACAGTCCTTGTCCGGCAAGGGAAGCGGGTTGCAGCGCGTGCAGCACCACGTGCGGTTCTCGGGCGGTGGCAACGGGTTCGTGGGTGCACAGGACGCACTCATGTGACGCGACCACGCCTTTCGGCACACCCGTGGTGCCGGCGGTGAAGAGGATCTCGGCGTCGTCCCGCGGGCACGCCCGGAGCGGGAGAGGCTGGGTCGACTGCCCGACCTCCAGCGTCCGCACCGGGACGCCGCGCACCGGCAGATCGGCGTCGGGCACCACACCCAGGATCACGACAGCGCCGGACTTCTCGCACACCTGACGCAGGTGGTTCTGGCCCGACCGCCGCTGCACCGGCACGGCCACGGCGCCGGCCTTGTGCACCGCGAGGTACGAGACCGCGTAGTCGAGCAGGTCGGCGTTGTCGCCCCAGACGACGACGCGGTCACCGGGCCGGATACCCCCGGCGACCAGGCCACGGGCCGCCGCGGAGGAGCGCTCGTCCCATTCACGGAAGGTCAACCGCCCGGCGCCGACCACTTCCAAAGCCACTTCGCCAGGCCGCTCCGCCGCCCTCGCCGCGAGCCGCGCGGGCGTACATGCCGGGATGCGACTGGTCATGGCACCTCCTCGTGACCGGGCCACTACCCGGATCGTGACGCTTTCCGCCGCCGCCAGGAACTCGTCGAGATTCACCGCCTCGAAGCGGCCTTCGCCCGCTTGGCAAAGGTTGGCGCGCTGATGGGGCTGAGCGCCGCCCGGGCCCTGAACGTCGCCGTGCAACTCCATCGGCAACCGCTACGCCCCACCGACCGCGATGCGGTGATCCACTTCGTCCGCCGTGATGTCGGCCGCCTCGATGTCCAGCGCCACCCGACGGACCTGGACCGCGGTGGCCGCGCAACTTGCCGAACTGACCCAGCGCTACTCCGACGCGAATCCCGCCCGGCTGCGTGTTCCCACCGCAGCCGGTAACGCCGGGATGAAAGCGGTGGCGTGGCGCGATCGGCGGGCTTCACGTGATCCATCACCGGCTCCGAAGCGGCCACACGCGACGGAAACAACGTGCAGCTCAACCACGATTTCCAGTGAGCCGACTAGGGGACTCGAACCCCTGACCTGCTGTTTACAAGACAGCTGCTCTACCAACTGAGCTAAGTCGGCCTGCTTCCGCCTGCCCCGGCGCGGGGCCTCGGTCGCGCGCTCATCATATCGGCCGCCCGGCGCGCGACTGCTGCCACCACCGGCGGTTTCGTGGATGATCGTCATGGTGGCGCACGCCACGGTTGCTTCCTTGCAACGGCGGGCGGGGGCGTGGCGATGCTCACCGGGGAGACCGTGACAAGCCGGCTTCGGATCCCTCGTGAGGAAGTGGAGGTCCCATGAAGAGCAACCAGCGCGCCCGGGGCCCGGTGACCCGGCGGCGCGGCTGGCACATCCTGGAGGCGCCCCAGGATCAGAACGTCGAAACAACCCACCGGCGGCGAAAATCGAACGAGCCGCGGCGGCGTGCGTGGCACATCCTGGAGGCGCCGACCGGGGAGTTCCCTGCCCCGGACTTCGGCGCCGAGCACGGGCCCGCGCTGCCCGACGACGCCACCGTCAACTTCGTGCTCGACCTGGCCCTGCGCATCGGTGAAGTCCAGATGGCAAGCGGGGCGGGCGCTTCCGACGTGACGGCGACGATCATCGCGCTGACGTCGGCGCTCGGGCTGCCGCACTGCGAGGTCGACGTGATCTTCACGTCGATCACGGTCACCTGCCACCGCGGCACCGGCATGGCCCCGGTGAGCGCGCTGCGCGTGGTGCGCTCCCGCAGCCTCGACTACACCCGGCTGTCGCAGACCGAGATCCTCGTCAACCAGATCACCCGCGGCAACGTCGGCGCCGAAGAGGCGTACACCGAACTGCACAAGATCACCACCGCCCGGCACCCGTACCCGCGCTGGGTCGCGACGCTGTCCTGGGGCGGGATGGCCTTCTTCATCACCCTGCTCCTCGGCGGCACGGTCCCCATCGCGCTCGGCGCGCTGGTGATCTCGTCGCTGATCGACCGGCTGGGCAGGCTGCTGAACAAGTACGCGCTGCCGTTCTTCTTCCAGCAGGCCGTCGGCGGGCTTGTCGCCACCGGGCTGGCCACCCTCATCGTGGAGACCGGGCTGGTGCCCACCCGCTTCTCCACGCTGGTCGCGGCCGCGGCCATCACAGTGTTGCTGTCCGGGCTGTCCACGGTCTCCGCGGTGCAGGACGCCATCACCGGTTACAACGTCACGGCCGCGGGCCGCACGATGGAGACCGCGTTGATGTCGGCCGGGCTGATCACCGGGGTGGCGCTCGCACTGAGCATCGCCAAGGCGAGACATTTCGTGGTGGTCGAGCCCGAACTACCCACGCAGACCGCGCTGGCGCTGCCGGTCATGATCGTCGCGGGTGCCGGCACAGCCGCTTGCTTCGCGCTCGGCAGCTACTCCATGCTCCGCTCGCTGCTGGTCGCCGCGGCCGCGGGCGCGATCGGCGCCGGTGTGTACGGCGGGCTGCTGCTCCTCAAGTTCGACCAGATCACGTCGTCGGCGGTCGCGGCGACGCTCGTCGGGTTCTGCGGCGGCGTGCTGTCCCGGCGGTTGAAGGTGACCCCGCTGGTGGTGGCCGTGTCCGGCATCACGCCCCTGTTGCCCGGTCTGTCCACGTACCGTGGCCTGTACGAGCTGGCCACCCAAGGCGGAGGGAACATATCCACCCTTATGCAGGCGGTCACGATCGGGCTTGCACTGGCCGCCGGCGTGGTACTCGGCGAATACCTCGCCCAGCCGGTCCGCACCGGGCTCGGCAGGCTCGAACGGAAGCTCGCGGGGCCGCGGATGGCGGGCCCGCTCAGGCCTTCGGAGGGACGTCTGGAGTAGCCGGCCAAGCCACCCTCGCGGTCAACTTGCCGCGCCCGGAACGAGATAGTGTTCTGGGTGCCGCGCTCGAAATGGGCAAGGAGCAGCTAGCGTGAGTGAGTCAGAGATCGGGCAGGCCTCGGCGGATTTCGTCGTGGTCGCGAACCGCCTGCCGGTCGACCTGGACCGGGGGTCCGACGGCACCCAGCGGTGGACGGCCAGCCCCGGCGGCCTGGTGTCCGCGCTGGAGCCGTTCCTCCGCTCACGCAAAGGCGCCTGGGTGGGCTGGCCCGGTGTACCCGGCGTGGACGTCGACCCGTTCAGCGACGAGGGCATGGTCCTGTACCCGGTCACGCTGACCGCGGAGGACGTCCGCGACTACTACGAGGGCTTCTCCAACGCCACGCTCTGGCCGCTCTACCACGACGTCGTGGAACGGCCGGTGTTCGACCGGAGCTGGTGGGAGAGCTATGTCAAGGTCAACCGCCGCTTCGCCGAGGCGAGCGCGAAGGTCGCGGCCGACGGCGCCACGGTCTGGGTGCAGGACTACCAGCTCCAGCTGGTGCCGAGCATGCTCCGCGAACTGCGCCCCGACCTGCGCATCGGCTTCTTCCTGCACATCCCGTTCCCGCCGGTGGAGCTGTTCATGCAGCTGCCGTGGCGGGCCGAGATCGTGCGCGGGCTGATCGGCGCCGACCTGGTCGGCTTCCACCGGCCCGGCGGCGCGCAGAACTTCCTCTGGCTGGCCCGCACCCTGGTCGGCCTCGAGCCCAGCCGCGGCGCGGTCGGCGTCCGGTCCCGGCCGGGCATGATGCAGGTCGGCAACCGGACGGTGCGCGTCGGCGCCTTCCCGATCTCGATCGACGCGGCCGGGCTCGACTCGCTGGCCCGCGGCAAGGACGTGATCGAACGGGCCGCGCAGGTCCGGCGCGACCTCGGCAATCCGAAGACGGTGCTGCTCGGGGTCGACCGCCTCGACTACACCAAGGGCATCGACCTCCGGCTGCAGGCGCTGCACGAGCTGCTGCACGAGGGCCGCGTGCAGCCGGAGGACGTCACGTTCGTCCAGCTGGCCACGCCGAGCCGGGAGCGGGTCGAGCACTACCAGCGGATGCGCAGCGAGATCGAGCAGATGGTCGGCCGGATCAACGGGGAGTTCGCCAGGGTCGGTCACCCCGTGGTGCATTATCTCCACCAATCGGTGAGCCGGACCGAGCTCGCGGCCTTCTACTCGGCCGCGGACGTGATGGTCGTGACGCCGTTGCGCGATGGGATGAACTTGGTCTGCAAGGAGTACGTGGCGTGCCGTCACGATCTGGGCGGTTCGCTCGTGCTGTCCGAGTTCGCGGGCGCGGCCGCCGAGCTGACCAGTGCTTTTCTGGTCAATCCGCACGATCTGGACGGGGTTAAGAACGCGTTGGAAGCGGCCATTACCCTCGACCCTGCCGAGGGCAGACGCCGGATGCGCGCGCTTCGTCGTCAGGTCCTCACCCACGACGTGGATCGGTGGGCACGGTCGTTCCTGGAAGCGCTTGGTTCCGAACCGGCTGCCTGAGTCGCCCGTCTTGTCGACATTGATGCTTGAGCTCCTTAAGGAGGAGTGGTGACCGCCGAGTCCCTGCCCGCCGAGCTGCGCCGTGCGATCGTCCAGATCGCCCGCACGCCGCGACTACTGGTCGCGTGCGACTACGACGGGACACTGGCGCCGATCGTGACGAACCCGGACGAGGCGCGCCCGCTGCCCGAGTCGGTGGGTGCGCTGCGTTCGCTGGCCGGTCTGCACGAAACGACCACCGCGGTGATCTCCGGCCGCGCGCTGAGAGACCTGGCGACGCTGTCCCGGCTGCCGCACGAGGTGCATCTCGTCGGCAGCCACGGGTCCGAGTTCGACATCGGTTTCGTGCACGCCCTCGACGCGGACGCGCGCGAGCTGCACCGCAGGCTGGAGAGCGAGCTGGAGCAGCTGACCCAGGGCACGCCGGGGGTGCAGCTGGAGGTCAAGCCCGCGAGCATCGCCGTGCACGTCCGCCGCGCGGAGCGGGAAGCCGCCGCACGCGTACTCGAAGCAGTCCACAATGGACCTTGCGGCTGGGACGGCGTGACCACCACCGACGGCAAGGAGGTCGTCGAGCTCGCGGTGGTCCAGACCGACAAGGGCCGCGCGCTGGACACGCTGCGGCACCAGGTCGGCGCCACCGCGGCCATCTTCCTCGGTGACGACGTGACCGACGAGAAGGCGTTCGCCCGGCTGTCCGGTCCCGACCTCGGGGTCAAGGTCGGCGAAGGCGAAACGCTGGCCGCGTACTGCATCAGCGGCGCCGAAGAAGTCGCGATGGTGCTGGCGTTCATGCTCGAAGAGCGGCGCAACTGGCTCTACGGCGAGCAGGCCACCCCGATCGAGCGGATGTCCTTGCTGGCCAACGAACGTTCGGTCGCGCTGCTCACTCCCGACGCCCGCCTCACCTGGCTGTGCCACCCCGGCCCGGACGCGCCCGCCGTCTTCGCCGACCTGCTCGGCGGCACGGGCGCCGGGCACTTCTCGATCAAGCCCGGCGGCACGGATTCCGCGCAGCGCCAAGGGTTGCCGCTCGGTCAGCGCTACCTGCCGAACACCATGACGGTGGAAACCCGCTGGTCCCGGCTGCTGGTCACGGACTACCTCGAACCCGACGGCCCGGCGCACCGCACCGACCTCGTGCGCGTGATCTCCGGCTCGGCCCCGGCCACCGTCACCTTCGCCCCGCGGCCCGAGTTCGGCGCGGTGCCGGTCAGCCTGGAGCAGGAGGATGACGGGCTGCGCGTGGTCGGCACATCGGAGCCGATCGTGCTGCGCTCGCCGGGAGTGCGCTGGGAAATCACCAACGACGGCCTGCACGACAGCGCGACCGCGGTCGTCCAGCCGACGCCCGAAGAGCCGATCCTGCTCGAACTCCGTTGTGGCACAACGGATCTGACCGCGCACGAACTGTCCGAAGTGGACCGCAGGGAGCGCGCGGGCAAGTACTGGAGCGATTGGGCCACGGCGCTGAAGCTGCCGGGCGTCGAGTCGGAGCTGGTGGCCCGCTCGGCGCTGACCCTGCGCGGCCTTTGCAACGCCGACACCGGTGGCGTGCTCGCGGCCGCCACGTCCTCGCTGCCCGAGGAGATCGGCGGCGTGCGCAACTGGGACTACCGCTACTGCTGGGTCCGCGACGCGTCGATGACGGTGCGCGAACTGGTCGGCCTCGGCTCGCTGAGCGAGGCCGACGGGTACCTGGATTGGCTCCACGGCGTGCTTTCCACGCTCGCGGGCCCGGAGCGGCTGCACCCGCTGTACACGCTCGCCGGCACCACGCTCGGTGCCGAAGCGGTGATCGACACCCTGCCCGGCTACGCGGGTTCGCGCCCGGTGCGCGTCGGCAACCTGGCGAACCACCAGGTGCAGCTGGACGTGTTCGGCCCGGTCGTCGAGCTGGTGTGCGCGCTGGCGGAAGCACGCGGCGGGCTGCGCGACCAGGACTGGCAGATGGTGCGCGCGATGGCCGAAGCCGTGACGCGGCGCTGGTCCGAGGCCGACCACGGCATCTGGGAGGAGCGGCATGTGCCGCGGCACCGGGTGTACTCGCGGGTCATGTGCTGGGTGACCATCGACCGCGCGATCAAGCTCGGCGAGATCTACGAGCGCGAGATCCCGGTCGGCTGGCACGAGCTGCGCGACGAGATCGCGAACGACGTGCTGACCAACGGGTGGAACGACGAGGTCCAGGCGTTCACCACCGCCTACGACGGCACGGACCTGGACGCGGCTTCGCTGTTCGTCGGGTTGTCCGGGCTGCTGGACCCGTCCGACGAGCGTTTCCAGGCCACGGTGACCGCGATCGAGGCCGAGCTGCGCAGCGGTTCGACCGTGTACCGCTACCGCCGCGACGACGGCCTCCCCGGCGGCGAGGGCGGGTTCCACCTGTGCGCGGCCTGGCTGATCGAGGCGTACCTGCTCACCGGCCGCCGCACGGAGGCCGAGGAGCTGTTCGAGCAGATGGTGGACGCCGCCGGCCCCACCGGCCTGCTGCCGGAACAGTACGACCCGATCGCGGAGCGCTCGCTGGGCAACCACCCGCAGGCGTACTCGCACATCGGCCTCATCCGCTGCGCGAAGCTGCTCGCGGCACAGTAGTTCGGCAGGCCGGGGAAGAGTGGGTGCCCCGCACTTCCCCGGCCCGAAACCGCGCTGACCCCTCAGGCGTGGTTGGCCGCGTTCAGCGCCTCCGCCACGTTCGCCACCTCCAGCACGCGGATCCCGTCCGGCAGCTTTCCCGGGTCGGGCGGGACGATCGCGTGCGTGAAGCCGAGCCGCACGGCCTCCGCGAGCCGCCTGCCGACGCCGGTAACGCGGCGGATCTCCCCGGCCAGCCCGACTTCGCCCAGCGCCACCAGCCTCGGTGACAACGCCACGTCGTTCAGCGAGGACGCGATGGCCAGCACCACCGCAAGATCCACGGCGGGCTCGGTCACCTTCATCCCACCGACCGTCGCCGCGTAGACGTCCTGCGTGCCGAAGGCGACGCCGCCGCGCTTCTCCAACACCGCCAGCACCATCCCCACCCGCGCGGAGTCGAGCCCGCTCACCGCGCGGCGCGGCTGCGGCAGGCTGCTCTTCGACACCAGCGCCTGCACTTCGCACAGCAACGGGCGCTTGCCCTCCACCGTCACGGTGATCGCCGTGCCCGGTACGGCTTCGGTGTGCCGGTTCAGGAAGATCCCCGACGGGTCCGGCACTCCGGCTATCCCGTCGTCGTTCAGTTCGAAACAGCCGATCTCGTCCGCCGGCCCGAAGCGGTTCTTCACGCCGCGCACGAGCCGCAGCGTGGAATGCCTGTCGCCCTCGAACTGGAGGACCACGTCGACCAGGTGCTCCAGCACGCGCGGCCCGGCCACCGACCCGTCCTTCGTCACGTGCCCGACGAGCACGATCGGCAGCCCGCGCTCCTTCGCCAGCGCGACCAGCCCGGCCGTGACCGCACGAACCTGCGTGACGCCGCCGGGCGCTCCTTCTGCCTGCGGCGAAGCCATCGTCTGCACCGAGTCGACGATCAGCACGCCCGGCCGCACGGCGTCCACGTGCCCCAGGATCGCGCCCAGATCGCTTTCCGCCGCAAGGTACATCTGGTCGTGCAGGTTCCCCGTGCGCTCGGCGCGCAGCCGCACCTGGCCCGCCGATTCCTCGCCCGTCACATACAAAGCGGGCGCCGAAGACGTGGCCGCCCACTGGTAGGCGACCTCCAGCAGCAGCGTGGATTTGCCGACGCCCGGCTCCCCGGCGAGCAACACGACAGCGCCGGGGACGAGCCCGCCGCCCAGCACCCGATCCAGTTCGTCGACACCCGTCGCGCGCGCTCGCGCCGCTTCGAGATCGACCTGTGCGATCGGTTTCGCCGGCGCGCTCGGTGCGCCCGCGGCCACCCTGGCTATCGCCGGGCGGGCGTCACCGCGTTCTTCGAGCGTGCCCCACGCCTGGCATTCCGGACAGCGGCCGACCCATTTGGCGGCCTCGTGCCCGCATTCCGCGCAGCGGTAGCTGATCCCCTTCTTGCCCACGGTCGGCGACGTTAGCGCCAACCACCGACAATCTCAGTGACCGGCTTCGGCCTGTTCGCTCTGGGCCGGCTGGCAGTTGAGCTCCTTCGTGGGAGCGGCGACCGGCACCTGCACGGTGACGGGGCCCGCGTCGCGGAAGACGAAGGTGACCGGGGTCAGCTGGCCCGGCCAGATCACGGTGTTGAGGCCCTGCAGTTCGACCGTGGCGTGCCCGACCTTCGCCGGGGCGTTGGTGGCGGCGCCTGCCTCCGACGTGGGTGCCGACGACGAGCTGCTCGCGGCCGACTCGGCGGCGTCCGCGTCACCGACGACGAGCGTGCTGCCCGCGACGATCGCCTTCTGGCCCTGGATGTTCGCGCCGGCGGCACTGGGCGAGGAGACCGAGACCAGCTCGTCGTCGGCCGTGCCCGCGTTCGCGATGGTCAGCGTGAGCGGCGCGGTGGAACCGGCCGTGTAGGCCTGCTCGCAGTCGTTGCGGTTCGCGATGCCCGCGTTGCGGAGCGAAATCTTGCCCGCCGACGCGAGCGCGCCGTTGACCGCGGGCAGCATCGTGTCGGTCTGCGTGATCTGACCGGCACCGCAGCCGGCGAGCACCAGGGCAGCACCGACGCCCACCACGCTCGAAGTGAACACGCGACGTTTCTGCAGCCTCACGGTCTTCAGTCCCTCCTAGAGCCCGCGTTACTACTGCGCAGACTAGCCGGGGCCCCGGAACGCGGCGGAACCCGGTGCCACTGCCCGCTCTGGACCGTCCACAGTGGATTCGTGATCAACCGGCGGACCACCTGCATGAGCACGCCACAAGTGGATTTGTCAACCCCTGCCACGGCCCGGGCATGGGCCCTGACCTGCGAGGACGATCTCGGCCCACTAGGTGGGCCCACTCGCCGCGTGCTAACATGGAAGCAGCGAAAGGGGCAGAGGACACATGGTTTTCAAGGTCGGAGAGACCGTCGTCTACCCGCACCACGGTGCCGCACTCATCGAAGCCATCGAGACCCGTGTGATCAAGGGCGAGGAGAAGCAATACCTCGTCCTCAAGGTCGCGCAAGGGGATCTCACGGTTCGCGTTCCCGCGGACAACGCCGAGATCGTCGGTGTGCGGGACGTCGTCGGGCAGGATGGTCTGAACCGCGTTTTCGACGTGCTGCGTGCTCCCCACACCGAAGAGCCCACGAACTGGTCTCGTCGGTACAAGGCCAACCTCGAGAAGCTCGCCTCCGGCGATGTGAACAAGGTGGCCGAAGTGGTGCGCGACCTCTGGCGGCGAGAGAAGGACCGTGGCCTTTCCGCTGGTGAGAAGCGGATGCTGGCCAAAGCTCGGCAGATCCTGGTGAGTGAACTGGCCCTGGCGGAGGGCACCGACGAGGGCAAGGCGGAGACGCTCCTCGACGAGGTTCTGGAAACAGCAGCGGTCTAGTCCGGGTGGCGCACAACCGGGCGTCGCGGAAGCGCGACGCATGAAGGTCGTCGCGCTCGTCCTCGCTTCGGCGCGGGACAATTCCGTTCGTGTCCACGGTGCGCCGTTGCTCGCACACGCGGTGCGTGGCCTGCTGGAAGCGGGCTGTGTGAGCGAAACGGTCGTCATCGTTCCGGCGGCGGAACTCGGCAGAACCGAAAGCACGATCCGGGCGGTACCCGGTACCGAAGGCAGGTGCCGGGTGCTGTCCGGGGCTTCTCAGCGAGCCGAATCCATCCGGCTCGCCGTCGCCGCGCTCGACGGTGACGAATGCGATGTGATCCTGCTGCACGACGCCGCGCGGGCGTTCGTCCCCGCCACGGTGGTGCGCGCGGTGGCGGACGCCGTACTGCAAGGGGCGGAAGCAGTTCTCCCGGTCCTACCCGTCACCGACACGGTCAAACTGGTCGACGCCGACGGCGTGATCGAAGCCACCGAAGACCGCTCCGGGCTGCGCACCGCGCAGACCCCTTTCGGCTGCACGCCTGAGGTTCTGCGCAAAGCCTGCGCGGACGGCGTCGATCCGCTCGCGGATTTCCCCGGTACGGTGCGAACGGTCGCCGGGCACCCGGCGGCGATCCGGCTGACCACCCCGTTCGACGTGGCGGTCGCCGAGGCGCTACTGAACGAGGAGCGAGCGTGAGGGTCGGCACCGGGGTCGACGTCCATCCAGTCGAAGAAGGCCGCGAATGCTGGATAGCCGGCCTGCTCTGGGAAGGCGTTCCGGGCTGCGCGGGGCATTCCGACGGTGACGTGGCCGCGCACGCGTTGTGCGACGCGATGCTGACGGCGGCAGGGCTCGGCGATCTCGGCGCCGTCTTCGGCACGGGCGATCCCCGCTGGGCCGGGGCGCACGGCGCCACCCTCCTCGAAGGAGTGCGGCGCCGCGTCGAAGCCGCGGGCTGGCGGCTGGGCAACGCTTCGGTGCAGGTGATCGGGAACGCGCCGCGCATCGGCAAACGCCGCGACGAAGCACAGGAAGTGCTGAGCAAGGCGGCGGGCGGTCAGGTCAGCGTCAGCGGCACCACCAGCGACGGGCTCGGCCTCACCGGCCGCGGTGAGGGAGTGGCGGCGGTGGCCACCGCTTTGTTGCTCGCCGCCGCCGAGTGAGTCACAACCGCTGCCTCACCGGGCATTTCGCCGTTAGCCTGGAACTGTGACGATTCAGGCGGTGATGTTCGACTTCTCCGGCACGCTGTTCCGGCTCGAACAGGACGAATCCTGGCTGGCCGATCTGACCGACGAAACGGGTCGCCCGCTCGACATCGAGGAGCAGGCCGAGCTGATGCGGCGGATGACCGCCCCGTCCGGGCAGCTCTTCGAACTGGAGCCCGAGTACCAGTACGCGTGGGACAACCGGGACCTCGATCCCGCCCTGCACCGCAAGATCTACCTCGAGGTGCTGCGCAAGTCCGGGTTGCACCCCGAGCAGGCCGATGCGCTGTACGACCGGCTGATCGATCCCGCCGAGTGGACGCCGTACCCGGACACCGAGACCGTGCTGAAGACCCTCGCCGGCAAGGGCGTCAAGGTCGGCGTGCTGAGCAACATCGCCTTCGACATCCGCCCCGCGTTCACCGCGCGCGGGCTGGACGAGTTCGTCGACGCGTTCGTGCTGTCCTTCGAAGAAGGCGTGATCAAGCCCGATCCGGCCGTCTTCCGGATCCTCCTCGACCGCCTCGGCGCGGCACCGGAGGAGACGCTGATGGTCGGCGACGCCGAGGAGGCCGACGGCGGGGCGAAGGCGCTGGGCTGCGCATTCGCGCTGGTCGACCCGCTGCCGACGGTGGAACGGACGGACGGCCTGCTCACCGCGGTGCGGGAGCACGGGGTGCTGTAAAGCCACGGCCAGGTGAGACCCGTACCATTTCGGGGTGGCCTTACACCTCTACGACACCGCGAGCAGGAGCGTGCGGGAGTTCCATCCCGCCCGTAGCGGAACGGCGTCCGTGTACGTGTGTGGGGCCACCGTCCAGGGCATTCCGCACATCGGGCACGTCCGCGGCGCGCTGAACTACGACGTGCTGCGCCGCTGGCTCGTCCACAGTGGACTCGACGTGCTGTTCGTGCGCAACGTGACCGACATCGACGACAAGATCCTCACCAAGGCCGCCGACAACGGCAGGCCGTGGTGGGAGTGGGCGTTCAAGCACGAGCGTTCCTTCGAGGACGCGTACACCACGCTCGGCTGCCTGCCGCCGTCCATCGCGCCGCGCGCCACCGGGCACGTCACGCAGATGGTCGAGCTGATGCAGCGGCTCATCGACGGCGGCCACGCGTACGCCGCGGGCGGCGACGTGTACTTCGCGGTCAGCACCTTCCCCGAGTACGGCGCGCTGTCGCGCCAGAAGCTCGACGAGGTGCAGCAGGGCGAGACGGTCGCCGAGGGCAAGCGCGATCCGCGCGACTTCACGTTGTGGAAGAGCGCCAAGCCGGGCGAGCCCGCTTGGCCCACGCCGTGGGGTTCGGGCAGGCCGGGCTGGCATCTCGAATGCTCCGCGATGGCGACGAACTACCTCGGCGCGGAGTTCGACATCCACGGCGGCGGGGTGGACCTGGTCTTCCCCCACCACGAGAACGAGCGCGCCCAGTCGCAGGCGGCGGGTGACCCGTTCGCCCGGTACTGGCTGCACAACGCGTGGGTGACGCTGTCCGGCGAGAAGATGTCCAAGTCGCTGGGCAACGTGGTGTCGATCGAGGCGATGCTGCGGAACTACCGCCCTGCCGAGCTGCGCTACTACCTGATCCAGCCGCACTACCGGTCCACCATCGAGTACTCCGACGGGGCGCTGTCCGAGGCCGCGCAGGGCTACCGCCGGATCGAGCAGTTCCTGCGCCGGGCCGCGGGGCGCATCGGCGTGATCGCACCCGGCGAGCTCGCCCCGGAGTTCTCCGCGGCGATGGACGACGACCTGGCCACGCCCGCGGCGGTGGCCGCGGTGCACAACGCGGTCCGCGAGGGCAACGCGGCGCTGGACGCGAGCGAGGACGAGGCGACGCGGGCGGCGGCGGGTTCGGTGCGCGCGATGATGGGCGTGCTGGGGCTGGATCCGCTGGCGCCGGAATGGGCCGAGAACACGAGCACCGAGACCCCGGCGCGCCAGTCGCTCACCGACCTCGTGGACGGGATGCTCGCCGAACGGCAGGAAGCACGGGCCACCAAGGACTTCGCGCGCGCGGACGCGGTGCGGGACAGGCTGCTCAAGGCCGGGATCGCGGTCGAAGACACACCGGATGGTCCTTTGTGGACTGTTAAGGACGCATAGGAACAATGGCTGGAAACTCGAAACGCCGGGGTGCGACCCGCAATCCCGGTACCAAGAAGGGTGCCGTCAAGGGCACCGGCGGCCAGGTCCGCAAGGGCCTGGAAGGCAAGGGCCCGACGCCGCGCGCGGAGATGCGGCCCGGCCACCCGGCCCAGCGCCGCGCCGCCGCGGCGGCGAAAGCCGAACGCGCCAGGGAAAAGAAGGCCGACGCCCCGGAGATCATCGCCGGGCGCAACCCGGTGGTCGAGGCGCTGCGCGCCGGCGTCCCCGGCACCACGCTGTACGTGGCGCTGAACATCGACGTCGACGACCGCGTGAACGAGGCCGTCCGGCTCGCCGGGGACAAGGGCATCTCGATCCTGGAAATCCCGCGCGAGGAGCTGGACCGCAAGACGAACCGCGCCGTGCACCAGGGCCTCGGCCTGCAGGTGCCGCCGTTCGAGTACTCGCACCCGGACGACCTGCTCCAGGCCGCGCGTGACTCGGGTGAGCCGCCGCTGCTGGTCGCGCTGGACGGGGTCACCGACCCGCGCAACCTCGGCGCCGTGGTGCGCTCGGCCGCCGCTTTCGGTGCGCACGGCGTGCTGCTGCCCGCGCGGCGCAGCGCGGGGATCACCGCCGTCGCGTGGCGCACGAGCGCCGGGACGGCGGCGAAGCTGCCGATCGGCGTGGCGACGAACCTGACCCGGCAGCTCAAGTCCTGGGCGTCGAAGGGCCTGATGATCGCGGGCCTCGACGCCGACGGCACGGTCGACATCGACGGGCTGAACCTGGCCACCGATCCGCTGGTGATCGTGCTGGGCTCCGAGGGCCGCGGGCTGTCCCGGCTGGTGCGGGAAACCTGCGACCTCACGGTGTCCATCCCGATGGCCGCCGGGGTCGAGTCGCTCAACGCCTCGGTCGCGGCCGCCGTGCTACTGGCCGACGTCGCGCGGCGCCGCCGCAGCGCCGGCCGCGTCTAGGGCCTGTTTCATTGGTGTAGCCATTCGTTGATGGGCGGCGATGGGGACTGTTGCCTCGTAGCGAGTTTGTCGAAGCGTGTGGCTACGCTTCGGTTGCGTTTGAGGCGGTTGATCCCGCACTCGACGGCGTGCCGCTGTTTGTAGATGTGTGGGTCGAACGTGGGTGGCCGCCCGCCGGCGGGGCCGCGGTTGTGGCGATGCCGGATCTGATCGGCAGGTTGGGGAATCGTGCAGGCGATCTCGTGGAGTCGACGCTGACGTCCCAGGTGATCAGTCCCTCGGCGTCGGCCCGGATTTGCAACGCGGCCAGGATCACCGCCCACACCCCGGCACGCTGCCAGCGCCGGAACAAGCCATAAACCGTCTGCCAGCAGCCATACGCAGGTGGCACGTCACGCCACGGCGAACCGACACGCACCCGCCAGCGGATTCCGTCGAGGAGCTGCCGTTTAGTCCATGTCGGTGGGCGGCCGGGCTTCTTCCCGACGGGCACAAGCGGCTCCAGGATCGCCCACTGCGCGCCGGTCAGGTCAGCTCGCCCCGTCGCCGCTACGCTGGCCACGAGGTCTCCGGTGTTCTCGATCAGCTTGGTCGCAACATCGCCGATCAGCGCATTGAAACAGGCCCTAGCGGCACACGCAGCGGGCTCCGCGCGTCGGTCAGCAGCTGACGGCCGACCGCGGCGCCCCATTCGGCTTCGCGGACGTCGTCGGCTAGGTACGCGGGCAGCAGGAGTGCGCCGAAGAGCGTCGGCCAGTCCTGGTACCACTTCGCGGCGAGTTCGCCCGCGCGGTCGAGGTATTCGCGGCCTTCGTGCTCGGAAAGCCAGCGCGTCCGCAGTCCGGCTCGCACGAGGTCGACGCCTTCGGCCCAATGGCGGGCCAGCAGTGACGGGATCCGGTCGCCTTCGCGCAGGATCCCGTCGAGCCGCATCCGGTCCTCGGCGCTCGCGATCTGTGTGGCGACCGACAGCAGCGTCTCCCGTTCGGCGAACGGGAGGCCGCGAGCGGTCGCGTACTCCTCCAACGCGTGCGCCCACAGCTCGCCGCCGACCCGGACTCGTTGCCGCAACGCCTCTTCCACCAGCCGCAGCCCCGGGGCGACGACCTCCGCCTGCGAGCCGAGCAGCGCCCGCACCGCGCGCGGATAGTTCTCGCGGGCGTCGTCACCGCCGAACTCCTCGCGGAACCGTGCGCGGATCGACCGCGCCGGACAGCGGTAGGCGTGGACGTCGACGGGTTCCCTTGCGGCAACGGCTTTCAATGCGCCGACGCCCAGCGCCGCGCAGGTCTCGCCCGCTCCGGAGTAGCGCGGTCGCGTTGGCTTGGGCCGGTTCCGGGCGCGCTGCCCGGCCGCCTTCCGCCACGCCTGCCGCGCCGCGTAGAGGACGTAGCCGGAGGCGACGAGACCGACGAGGCCGAGCGCCACCATGAAGCGGCGCTCGGCGACACTGTCCAACCAGCTCACGACTGGACCGCTGCCCGTTGCCACGGCAACGTCCGCCACGGGCTCTGCGGATCGGTGGTGAGCACCTCGTGGGGCTCACGGACCGTCGAGTACCAGACGGCGAACTCGTCGTCGTCGAAACGCAGGAGCCGGCCGAGGCCGTAGCCGGCGGAAAGATCCGCCCACGACGAATAGTGCTTGGCGCACAAGGCCGCGGCGCGCAGCATCGCGCTTTCCGCCTCGGCCCGTTCGCAGTACCCCGCCCGCCATCCCCAGCGCGCCATGTTGACCGCGCGGCCCCAGTCGTAGGCGCGCGTGCTGGTGACGACGGCGCCACCGGCGAGGATCCCGTCCTTGGCGAAGCGCGCCTCGTAGCGGGTGATCCGCTCGGCGGCCGCGATCAGTTGCTGCGTCTCGGTTTCGCCGAGCTGCGAACCGTACGCCGCCTGGCGGATCGCCTTTTCCCACTCCACGGCGTCGTCGGCCCGCTGCCGGATTTCGAGCACCGCGTCGGCCTCGTCGCCGGATTCGCTCAGCAGCGACTCGATGGTCTGCCGCCAGTCCGCGTTGCCGGTGACTCCCCACGACTTCTGGAGTTCGGCGCGGAGGCCGAGTTTGGCATGCCCGGAGCCGGTGGGGTCGTTCCACGCGACGCCCTGGTTGACCGCCATGTGCGCGCCGCAGGCGAGCGCGAAGGCGAGCGGGCCGTCGACGGGGTGATCGGCGGAGGTGACGATCTTGCCGGAGCGAGCGAACTGACGGACCCGTTTCGCGGCGCCGCGCGCCTTGAACACGAGCTGGCCGACGAACACCAGCACCACCAGCGGGACGCCGATGACGATCACCCAGTACATGCCGCCGGCCTGGGCGCGCAGATCGTTGAGGAAGGCCATCAGCCGCGCAGCGCCTTCCCGGGAACGGGATAGATGTAGTCCTTGCCGTCCTTGTTCGCGTGGATGGCCAGCGGCCGGTCGGCGCCCTTGGTGCCGACCACGGCGGTGTAGACGATCACGCCGTCGTAGGGATCGGCGATGGAGTCGATGGTGTGGTCGGACGGGTCGTACGAGCGCGGGTGCCAGCCCCAGGGTTCGAGCGTCGAGTATGACCAGCTCTCGTAGCGGATCGTGCCGAGCGGGAATCTCTCCGCCTGTCTGGCGAGTCTGTCGCGGACGTCGTGGTCGAGTGCGCCGTCCGTGCTGAACGCCATGATCGCGTAGCCGAGGCCTTCGTGGGTGGCGTAACGCAGTTCGGCCGTTCGGTGGACGCCCTTGCGCTGTGCGCCGCTGTAGATTGCGTGCGCCTTCTTCGCCTTGCCGCTCTTGAACATTCCCGTCATCAGTGCGGCGAAGCCACCCGGCTCGGCGAGGGTGCCCGCGACCTGGTTCGGATCCATTTGATCTCCTTTCGCAGGGCGTTGACTGTACATACAGCCAATCAACGGACGTGGCGGGGGTCGCGGGGTCGCCACATTCACTCCGAAGGAGCAACACCGTCGGTTAAGGTCAGCAGGCTGATCCTGATGGGGGGCTCGCACACTGATGTCGTTCGTTTCGCCGCTGTTCCTGTGGTACTTCCTGCCGGCGTTGCTGCTCGCCGTGCTCGTGCTGCCGCGGACCTGGCGAAACGGGATCATCGCCGTCGGCAGCCTGATCTTCTACGCCAGTGGCGCGGGCGCTTTCACGCTGCTGCTGCTCGCGTGCATGGTGGTGAACTTCGTCGTCGGCACCGCGTTGGAGCCGAACGACTGGGCGCTCAAGCCGAAGCGGCGGCGGAGGCTCGTCACCGGCGTGATCGTCTTCGACGTGGCGATACTGGTGATCTGGAAATACGCCGGGTTCGCGACCCAGCAGTTCGACTACTTCGCCCGGCTTTTCGGCGGCGATTTCCCGGTGACCCATCTGGCGTTGCCGATCGGGATCTCGTTCTTCACCTTCCACCACATTTCGTACGTGGTGGACATTTATCGCGGCGAACGGCCGGCGCTGCGCAACCCGGTTTCCTTCATCACCTATATCGCGATGTTCCCGCAACTGGTGGCCGGGCCGATCGTGCGCTACCGGGAGATCGCCGACCAGCTGCCGCAGCTGCGTTCGCACCGGCTGGACGACATCGCCGCCGGGTTCCCGCGGTTCGCGCTCGGGCTATGCAAGAAAACCATCATCGCCGACTCGCTCAACCCGATGGTCGAAGCGTGCTTCTCGACGTCACCGGACGAAATGACGTTCGGCGTGGCCTGGCTCGGCGCCGTGGGGTACACCCTGCAGCTGTTCTTCGATTTCTCGGGCTACTCCGATATGGCGATCGGGCTCGGCCGGATGCTCGGTTTCCGGCTGCCGGAAAACTTCGCTCGGCCGTATTCGTCGGTGACCGTGACGGAATTCTGGCGGCGCTGGCACATGTCCCTTTCGCGCTGGTTCCGGGACTACGTGTACATCCCACTCGGCGGCAACCGCCACGGCGCGGCGAAGACGTACCGCAACCTGTGCATCGTGTTCGTGCTGACCGGTTTCTGGCACGGCGCGAACTGGACTTTCCTGGTGTGGGGCTGTTATCACGGCGCGCTGCTGATCATCGAGCGCGCGTTCCGCTGGGACCGGACGCCGGACTCCCGGTGGCCGCGGCTCGGCCGCCGGCTGCTCACGCTGGTACTCGTGGTGTTCGGCTGGGTGTTCTTCAAGGCGTCGGACATGGAACACGCGCTGCCGATGATCGGGCACATGTTCCTGCCTGACTTCTCGGGCCTCACCGACGTGGTCTCGGCCGCGCTCACCAACCAGCGGCTGGTGATCCTGCTGGCCGCGCTGGTGGTTTTCGTGCTACCGGCGCATCCGGTGACGGGGCCGCTGCTGGAGTCCTCCCGCAGCAGGCCCGCCGTGAGCCTCCGGCTCGGCGTGATGACCGTGGGCCTCGCCTACGCCGCGATCCTGGTGGCGAACGGGACTTTCAGCCCGTTCCTGTACTACCAGTTCTGACGGCGCCGGACAGCCGTGCTGTCCTGAGGCTCTTACTCCTCCCCCCCCCCGCCCC
>NZ_VMNW02000160.1 GCF_007713735.2 Amycolatopsis acidicola
TCCTCCTGGGCAGCAGCCGCCGCCCGCCGCGCGGCGCAGGCAGCCACCGCCGCCCCCGCCGCAGCGCCGTCCGCGCCCGCAGGACGACCCGCCGACGGACGTCATCCCGGTCCAGGACGACTTCTACTACGACGACCGCTACGCGGACGACGAGGAGTACGCCGAGGACGAGTACGCGGAGGAAGAAGGCTTCTTCGCCGACGAGGAGTACGAGCAGTACGAAGACGAGGAACGCGCCGAGCCCGAGTACATCGAGCCGCCGGACGACGAAGAGGAACCGCCGCGCCGCAAGGTCAAACGCGGCCGCCGCGCGCTGCGCTGGGTCGTCGCGCTCGTGGTGATCGGGCTGATCGGCGGCGGTGCCTGGTACGGCATCGACTCGTTCTTCGGCTACGACGACTTCCAGGGCCAGGGCGATTCCGACGTCGTCATCCAGATCGGGCAGGGCGACTCCACCGGCGCGATCGGCACCGAGCTGTTCAACACCGGCGTGGTCGCCAGCGCGAAGGCGTTCGTGAAGGCGAGCGAGGACAACACGAAGGTGCTGGGCCTGCAGCCCGGCTACTACGTGATGAAGACGAAGATGTCCGGCGCCGCCGCGGTCACGCAGCTGACGTCGCCCACCGCGCGGGTCGGGGTGCTGCAGGTGCGCGCCGGCACCCAGCTCGACGACATCACGCAGCCGGACGGCACCGTCACCCCGGGCGTGTTTTCGTTGCTGGCCAAGGCTTCCTGCGCGAACCTGAACGGGCAGAACACCTGCGTGCCGGTGGACGACCTGCGCAAGGAGGCCGCCACGGCGGACCTCGCCGCGCTCGGCGTCCCGGGCTGGGCCACCGGCCCGGCGGGCAAGAGCACCGACGCCCGGCGCATCGAAGGCCTCGTCGCGCCCGGCGTGTACGACGTCAAACCCGGCTGGAACGCCGCCGATCTGCTGGGCTTCGTGCTCAAGAGCTCGGCCACGAAGATCCAGTCCGCAGGGCTCGCGTCGTCCTCGCAGGTGCAGGGCCTGACGCCGTACGAGATCCTGACCGTCGCGTCGCTCATCGAACGCGAGGGCGTGAACACCGACTTCGGCAAGATCTCCCGGGTGATCTACAACCGGCTGAACGACAAGATGCGCCTCCAGCTGGACTCGACGGTGAACTACCTGCTGGACAAGCCGGTGGTCACCACGACGGACGCGGACCGGCAGAAACCGGGCGTGTACAACACTTACACGTTCGCCGGCCTGCCGCCGACGCCGATCGGGTCCCCCAGCGCGAACGCCATCCAGGCCGCGCTGCAGCCCACGGCGGGGGACTGGGTGTACTTCGTGAAGTGCGAGAAGAACGGTTTGTCCTGCTTCGCGGTCACCATCGAGGAGCACAACCAGAACAAGGACCTCGCGAGGCAGCGCGGTGCCTACTAAAGCCGCGGTGCTCGGGAAACCCGTCGAGCACTCCCTTTCGCCTGTCCTGCACCAGGCCGCGTACGCCGCGCTGGGCCTGTCCGGCTGGAGCTACGAGCGGATCGAGATGGACGCGGCGGGCCTGCCGGAGTTCGTCGCGGGGCTCGGCCCGGAGTGGGCCGGGCTGTCGGTGACCATGCCGGGCAAACGCGCCGCGCTGGAGTTCGCCGCCGCCGCGGCGCCCCGCGCGGTCGCGGCGGGCGCGGCGAACACGTTGGTGCGCAAGGAGTCCGGCTGGTTCGCCGACTGCACGGACGTCGACGGCGTGACCGGCGCGCTGCGCGCCGCCGGTGGTTTCCGCGCCGAACCCGGGTCCACCGGCGTGATCCTCGGCGCGGGTGGCACGGCGGCGGCCGCGGTCGTCGCGTTCGCCGGGCTCGGGGTCGCGCGCGCCCGGCTGGTGGTGCGGGATCCCGCCCGCGCGGGCGAAACGCTCGAAGCGGCGCGGCGGGCCGGGGTCGAGACCGAGGTCCTGACCTGGGCCGAGGTCGATTTCGGCAAGGTCGTCTCGGACGCGTCGGTGCTCGTGTCCACGGTGCCCCCGGCCGCGGTCGCGGAGCACGCCGGGGAGCTGGCCGCCGCCGAATGCGTGCTCGACGTGATCTACCACCCGTGGCCCACGCCGCTGGCCGAAGCCGTCGCCGCGCGTGGCGGCCGGATCGCCACCGGGCTGGACATGTTGCTGCACCAGGCTTTCGGCCAGGTGGAGCAGTTCACCGGGCAGCCCGCGCCCCGCGAGCCGATGCGCGACGCGCTGCGCGAAGCCACCCGGAATGTGTTGCCGTTGCCGCTGGACTGAGCCCGGCGAGGTACGGTCGGGTTCGTGAAGATCGCGATTCTCGACGACTACCAGAACATCGCCCTCAGCCTCGCGGACTGGGATTCCCTCGGCGCCGAGATCGAGGTGTTCACCCACGCCATCGGGAGCCAGGACGAGCTCGCCGAGCGGCTCGCGGGCGCCGAGGTGGTCGTCGCGATGCGCGAGCGCACCCGGTTCCCCGCCGAGCTGCTCGCCCGCCTCACCGACCTGAAGCTGCTGGTCAGCACCGGCGAACGCAACGCGGCCATCGATCTGAAAGCCGCGCGGCGGCACGGGATCGTGGTCTGCGGCACCGGCTACCTTTCGCATCCCACGGCCGAGCACACGTGGGCGCTGATCCTCGCCGCCGCGCGCAACCTCGCCGTTGAACTGCCCGCGATGCGCGAAGGCCGCTGGCAGACCACGGTCGGCACGCCGCTGCACGGCCGCACGCTCGGCCTGCTCGGGCTGGGCAGGCTCGGCTCGCGGGTGGCGCGGGTCGGCCAGGCGTTCGGGATGGAAACCGTTGCGTGGAGCCAGAACCTGACCCCGGAGCGGGCCGCCGAGCACGACGTGACCGCGGTGTCGAAGGAAGAACTGTTCCGCCGCGCGGACGTCCTGTCGGTGCATCTGGTGCTGAGCAAGCGCACGCGGGGTCTCGTCGGGGCCGCCGAGTTCGCCCTCATGAAGCCGGACGCGCTGATCGTCAACACCTCACGCGGCCCGGTCATCGACGAGGCCGCGCTGCTGGATGCGTTGCGGGAGAAGAAGATCGGCGGCGCCGCGCTGGACGTGTACGACGTCGAGCCGCTCCCCGCCGACCACCCGCTCCGCACCCTGCCGAACGCGACGCTCACCCCGCACATCGGCTACGTGTCGAAGGACGTGTACGACGTCTTCTACCGTGACGCGGTCGAGGACATCGCCGCCTGGCAGGCCGGCGAGCCGGTGCGCGTGATGACGCTGGACTGACCGGCGTCAGCCCTTCAGCTCCGCGAGCACCCCGTCGGTGAACGGCGGCCACACCTCGGCCGCCCACGGCCCGAACGCGCGGTCGGTCAGAGCGATGCACGCCGCGCCCGCGTCCGGGTCCACCCACAGGAACGTGCCGGACTGGCCGAAATGCCCGAAGGTGCGCGGGGATGAGCCCGCTCCGGTCCAATGTGGACTCTTGTGGTCGCGGATCTCGAAGCCCAGCCCCCAGTCGTTGGGCTTCTGGTGGCCGAACCCGGGCAGCACCCCGGTCAGCCCCGGGAACGCGACCTCGGTGGCGGCGGCGAGCGTGCCAGGGGCGAGCAGGGTGGGCCGCTGCAACTCGGCCGCGAACGGGATCAGGTCACGCAGGCAGGACACGATGCCCGCGGCGGGCGAGCCCTCGAGCTTCGTGGCGCCCATGCCCAGCGGTTCGAACAGGGCCTCCGCCTGGTACTCGGCGAACGGGATGCCGGAGTGCTCCGCGAGCGCGTCCGCCAGCTCCTCGAACCCGGCGTTGGAGTAGAGCCGCCGCGTCCCCGCCGCGGCCATCTGCCGGTGCTCGTTGAACGCCAGCCCCGAGGTGTGCGCGAGCAGATGCCGGATCGTCGACCCCTCCGGCCCCGCCGGGGTGTCCAGCTCCACCACGCCCTCTTCGATCGCGATGTGCGCGGTGTACGCCGTCAGCAGCTTGCTCACCGACGCCAGCGGGTACTGCCGCTGCTCGTCCCCGGCCTTCCCCGCGAGCGTGCCATCGGCCCGCACCACCGCCGCGGCCGCGTTGTCCACCGGCCACTGCCCGATCACTTCCAGACTCTCCACGCCGCCACCCTACGACGGCGCCCGGCGCGCCATCCGGGGATGCCGCGCCGGGCGCCGGGGGAACTCAGACGGCGGTGTTGTCGGTGACCTCCTGGCCCTCCTCCTCACGCCCCGGGGTCCGCAGGTTCCACTTCCTGATCACCCAGCTGAACACGAAGTAGTAGATCGCCGCGAACACCAGCCCGATCGGGATCAGCAGCCACGCCTTCGACGCCGCCGGTGCCCCCGCGTTGAGCGCGAAGTCGATCGCGCCCGCCGAGAACGAGAACCCGAGGTGGATGCCGAGCGCGTTGCAGACCGCCAGCGAGACACCGGTCAGCACGGCGTGCATCACGTACAGCGGCCACGCCACGAACATGAACGCGAACTCGATCGGCTCGGTGACGCCGGTCAGGAACGAGGTGAACGCGGCGGCGATCATGATGCCGCCGACCACCTTCTTCTGCTCCGGCCGCGCGGTGCGCCAGATCGCCAGCGCGGCGGCGGGCAGGGCGAACATGAAGATCGGGAAGAAGCCCGTGGTGAACGCGCCCGCGTTCGGGTCGCCGGCGAAGAAGTTGTTGATGTCGCCGCCCTTGAAGATGAACCACACCGGCACGTTGATCAGCTGGTGCAGCCCGATCGGCAGCAGCGCGCGGTTGAGCACGCCGTAGATCCCGCCGCCGATCACCGCGTCACTGGTGACCCCGTTGCCGATGTGCTGGATGAGGCTGTCCACGGCGGGGAAGATGAGCCCGAAGACGACGCCCAGGATCAGCAGCGCGAACGAGTTGATGATCGGCACGAACCGGCGGCCGCCGAAGAACGCCAGGTACGGCGGGAGCTTGATGCGGTGGAACCGCTGCCACAGCACCGCCGTCACCAGGCCGACGATCACGCCGCCCAGCACGCTGTAGGGCCATTTGATCGGCTGCAGGTACCAGCCTTCCTTGAACCCCTCCAGGTCGCTGATCGGCGCGAACACCTGCACGACCTTGTTGAACACGACGAAGCCGACGACCGCGGCGACGCCGGTGGAACCGTCGCCGCGGCGGGCGAAGCCGACCGCGATGCCGACCGCGAACAGCAGGGGCAGCCAGTCGAACAGGCCGCCCCCGGCGGCGGCGAACACGGCGGCGACCTTCTTCGTCGCGTCCCAGCGGCCGAGCATGTCGTCCTGCCCGAGCCGGTTGAGCAGGCCGGCGGCGGGCAGGGTGGCGATGGGCAGCATCAGGCTGCGGCCGAAGCGCTGCAGCCCGGCGACACCCCTGCCTTTGCCCTTTGTCGAATCCGCGGTGGTGGTACTCACGGGTTACCTCCGTCTTCGGCGGGGACTGTCGGATCCAGTTGCATGCTCACCTGGTACCGGTCGCCCCGGTACCAGGAGGTGATGTCCTCGGCCGGTTCTCCCCTGGTGGTGGAGATCCGGCGGAAGACGAGGAGCGGGTCCCCGGCGCGGATGCCCAGCAGCCGCGAGGTTTCCCGGTCCGCCGCTTCCGCCCAGACGGTCTGCCGGGCGTGGTCGAAGCGGAGGTCGTGGTGGCGTGCGATCTGCTCGTACAGCGACTGCGTGAGGTCGAGGTCGAGCAGCCCGGGCACGTGTCCGGGGTGGTACCAGCCGCGTTCCACGGCGAGCGGGACGCCGTCCGCGCGGCGCAGCCGGGCGAGCCGGTAGGCGGGCTGCCCCTGGCCGAGTCCGAGCGCCCGCGCGTGCGGCGGAGGCGGGACCCGGACCTCTTTTTCGAGCACCTCGGTGCTCGGCTCCAGGCCGCGGCGGCGCATGTCGCCGGTGAAGGACATCAGGTACAGCTGCAGTTCCATCCGCCGCGCGGCGGTGAAGGTGCCCTTGCCGCGGGCGCGCGTGAGCAGGCCCTCCTCGACGAGCTTGCCGATGGCGGAGCGGACCGTGAGGCGCGAGACGCCGTAGCTTTCGGCCAGCTCGCGTTCGGAGGCGATGGGGGAGCCCGGCGGGAGCTCACGCTCGATGACGCGGCGCAGGATTTCCCGCAGCTGGGCGTGTTTCGGCGTCGGCCCGTCCACCACCCTGTCCTGGGTGGGGCGCGGAGCTGTCATCGTCGCCAACCTGTTCTCTTCCGCCGGTGTCCGGGGCTCGCCCCGGCTGGTTATGATTGGTACGTTCCGGTCTAGACCATTGCTTGATGGGGCAGAATGCTCCGCGCACCGTCGGGGTGTCAACCACCGTTACGGGTTCGTGTTCGGACAACAGAGAAGGAGACCGTCGTGGCGGACGAAAGGCCGGAGAAGATCCTCGCCGCGCTCGGGGGCGCCGGGAACATCATCGACATCGAAGGCTGCATCACGCGGCTGCGGTGCGAGCTCGAGGACGGCTCCGTGATCGACGAGGCGGCGCTGAAGAAGGCGGGCGCGCTCGGGGTGATGAAGATGGGCTCGGTCGTTCAGGTCGTGGTGGGGCCGGAGGCCGACACCATCGCCGAGGACATCCAGGACCTGCTGTGAGCCTGGTGGTGACGAGCCCGGTCGCGGGGAAGGCCGGGCCGATGAGCGAGGTGCCCGACCCGGTGTTCGCGCAGGCGATGGTCGGGCCGGGCGTCGCGGTCGAGCCCGCCGGCGGACGGCAGGACGCGGTCGCGCCGGTGGCGGGCACGGTCGTCACGCTGCACCCGCACGCGTTCGTGATCGCCGGTGAGGACGGCAAAGGTGTGCTGGTGCACCTGGGCATCGACACGGTCAAGCAGCAGGGGGAGGGCTTCACCCTGCACGTGGTCAAGGGCGAGGCCGTGCGCGCGGGACAGCCGCTGATCAGCTGGGATCCCGATGCCGTGCGCGCCGCGGGGTATTCGGCCGTGGTGCCGGTGGTGGCGCTCGACGCGAGCGCCGAGGCGCTGAGCGCGCCGATCGCCGGCGACGTGCGCGCCGGCGATCAGCTGTTCGTCTGGAGTTGAGGGCCGGGCCGGTGCGTCCCCTCGAAATGCACCGGCCCGAAGCGGCGGGTCAGGCGGTCACGACGTTGGTCCCGTCGACCTTCACCGGGATGGACGGCAGGGCACTGGACGCCGGGCCCTTCTCGACCGCGCCGGTGAGCGCGTTGAACACCGAGCCGTGGCACGGGCAGTTGAGCTTGGCGCCGTCCGGTTTCACGGTGCAGCCCTGGTGGGTGCAGATGGCGCTGAAGCAGGCCGCGGTGGTTTCGGTCGGCCGGGAGACGATGGCCTCCTGGCCGTTCACGGTCACGGATTTGGCCTGCCCGACGGTGATGTCGGACAGTGCGGCGACGGCGGTGCCGGACGGCACCGCCGCGGCCGAAGTGCCGGAACCCCCGCTCGGGCTCGAGGAACCCGAGTCGGTGCCGCAGGCCGCGAGCGCGACCGTGCCGGCTGCTGCGCCGGCCACGGCGACTCCGGTGGTCAGGACGGTACGACGGGTGGGTGTTTCAGCAGTCATGCCTCTGGACACGATCCCGGTGGCCCCCCGGTTCAACGCCGGCGCGGATTTGAACCGGATCGGGGGGTGGTTCGTGGAGACGGTTGTACTGTTTTCCATGGACGGAGGGTGGGGACGATGGTCGCTTGGGTGCTTCGGGTGCTCGTCGCCTTGGGGCTGCTCGGATCGGCCTGGGTGCACTACGACCTGTGGGCCAACCAGGGCTTCTCCGACATCGACACGATCGGTCCGCTGTTCCTGGTGAACGTGGTCGCCGGGGTGGTGCTCGCGCTCGCGGTGCTGTTCTGGCACCACTGGCTGCCGGTGCTCGGCGCCATCGGGTTCGGCGCGGTCACGCTGGTCGCGTATCTGATCTCGCTCACCCCGGGCGGGCTGTTCGGGGTGCACGAGGAGTTCCGCATGGCCTCGGAGGTGTGGGGCGTGGTCACCGAAGCGGGCTGCGTCGTGCTCGGGATCGCGCTGCTCGCGCTCCAGGTGCGGGCGCGCTCGCAGGGGCGGCAGGCCGTCCGCGCATGAAGGAGGCCGCGGAGGACCAGTTGATGCGCGCGCTGCACGATGATCATGCGGCGGCGCTGTGGTCCTACGCGCTGAAACTCACCAGCGGCGACCGTGCCCACGCCGAGGACCTGGTGCAGGAAACCCTGTTGCGGGCGTGGAAACATCCGCGGGTGCTGGACCAGTCGCAGGGGTCTGCGCGAGCCTGGTTGTTCACCGTGGCGCGGCGGATCGCGATCGACGGCTGGCGTTCCGCCGCGTCCCGGTCGGAAGTGACCACCGACGCGCCACCGGAGCTGCCGTTGCCGGACGGGACAGAGCGTGCGCTGCAGGGCTGGCTGGTCGCCGAGGCGCTGGGGGAGTTGTCGGCGGCGCACCGCGAGGTGCTCGGATTGTGCTTCTTCCAGGGGTATTCGGTCGCCGACGCGGCCCAGCGCCTCGGGATAGCGCCCGGGACGGTGAAGTCGCGGACGCACTACGCGTTGCGGGCGCTGAAGCTCGCGTTGGAGGAGAGAGGGGTGACCCAGTGAGCAGGCCGGCTGACCCGTTCGAGACCTACGACGCCGCGTACGTCCTCGGTGCCCTGTCTCCCGAAGACCGGGCCGCCTTCGAGGCGCATCTGAAGGTCTGCCCGGAATGCGCTTCGGCCGTGCAGGAGCTGGCCGGGCTGCCGGGGCTGCTGGCCCAGGTGACGCCCGAGATGGTGGAGGCCGAGGAGCCCCCGGCCGGGCTGCTGCCGTCGATGCTCCGCTCGGTGAGCCGGATCCGGCGCCGCAGGACCTTCACGACCTTCGCGGTCGCGGTGGCCGCCGCCGCTGCCGTCGTGGCGGCGATTTTGGTGCCCCAGAACGAAACCGGCGGGAGCGGGACCGCGATGACCCCGCTGGGCTCCTTCCCGGTCCAGGCGACGGCCGCGGTAGCCGCCGTCTCGGGCGGTTCCCGGGTCGACATGTCATGCGAATACCGGGGCGCCGAGTACGGGGCGGACTACCTGCTGGTCGCGGTGCGCCGGGACGGCTCGGAAACGCAGCTCGCGACGTGGTGGGCCGACCCGAACCGCACCGCGAAGATGTCCCTGGACACCGATCTGGCCCCGGCGGACATCCAGTCACTGGAGATCCGCTCGACCTCCGGGTTGGCCCTCCTGCGGTGGCGCCCGTAGGGGATCGCGTCGAGGGCGCCCAGCTCTCGCCTCCGCACTTCACACAAAATGCACCACTCACAAGAAGGAAAAACCCCGCGATAAGGCGCGAGTGGACCACTCGTGCACTTTCGTCCTTGCGGCCGTGCTCGCCGCCTGGCCAGGCTTGATCCATGTCCTGGGGATCCTTCTTCCGCACCACCGAAACCGTCCACCACACCGGCGAAGACGCGGACGCCCGCGGCTCTGCGCTTGCCGCTCAACGGGTGCCCGCGCGGCTCTTGCCGTTGCAGCCTTTGCCCTTGCAGTCCTTGCCCGCGCTGCCTTTGCCCGCCCAACTCTCGCCAGCGCAGCTCTTGCGGCCTTTGTCCGCCCAGCCCGCGCAGCTCTTGCAGCCCTTGCCAGCTCAACCCTTGGCCGCTCAACCTGTGCCCGCGCAGCTGTTGCCCGGGCAGGCCTTGCCCGCTCAACTCTTGCCAGCTCAACCCATGGCCGCTCAACGCGTGCCCGCGCGGCCTTTGCCCGCCCAACCCTGGCCAGCTCAGCTCTTGCCCGCACAGTCCTTGCCCGCGCGGCTCTTGCCCTTGCAGCTCTTGCCAGCTCAGCCTTTGCCCGCCCAACCCTTGCGGCCTTTGTCCGCACAGTCCTTGCCCGCGCGGCTCTTGCCCTTGCAGCTCTTGCCAGCTCAGCCTTTGCCCGCCCAACCCTTGCGG
>NZ_VMNW02000161.1 GCF_007713735.2 Amycolatopsis acidicola
GGGCCAACACGTCGGCGGGAGGGGCCAACACGCCCGGCGGCAACGGCCCAGCCCTGCGTGGAAAATCACCCCAGCTCAACTACTTAGCTCCACTAAGCTGAACGGTTGTGACTGTCGAGGCTGGGCCCAAGGGCGGCAAACGGAAACGGTTCGGCTCCGTCGTCATCGATACCCGGCCGCTCAGGATTCCGGCCTTCCGCAGACTCTGGATCGGCACCGCGGTCACCGCGATCGGCAGCCAGCTGACCACCGTCGCGGTCCCCAAGCAGGTTTTCGACCTCACCGGCTCCTCGGGCTGGGTCGGCCTGACCGGTGCCGTCGCGCTCGTGCCGTTGCTGATCTTCGGGCTGTGGGGCGGCGCGATCGCGGACACCGTGGACAGGCGCAAGCTGCTGATCTTCGGCAACACGGGTATCGCGATCATCTCGGCGCTGCTGTGGCTGCAGGCTTGGCTGAACGTCGGCTCGGTGTGGCTGGTGCTGGTGCTGCTCGCCTGCAACCAGGCGTTCTTCGCGATCAACATGCCGACCCGCAGCGCGGTCGTCGCCCGGCTCGTGCCGCCCGAACTGCTCCCGGCGGCCACGGCGCTGAGCGGCACGATGAACCAGTTCGGCACGATCTTCGGCCCGATGGCGGCCGGTGCGCTGATGCCCGTGCTGGGGCTGCCGACCCTGTACCTGATCGACACGATCGCCCTGCTGCTGACGCTGTACACGGTGTGGCGGCTGCCGTCGATGCCCCCGCTTTCCGGGCAGGTGCGGCGCGCGGGCCTGCGCGACGTGCTCGACGGGTTCCGCTACATGGGCATGCAGAAGGTGCTGCTGGCGTCGTTCGTGGTGGACATCATCGCGATGGTCGCCGGGATGCCGCGGGCCCTGTTCCCGGAGATGGCCGAGCGCACGTTCGGCGACCCGCCCGGCGGCGGACTGGCGCTGGGCTGGCTCTACGCCGCGATCCCGATCGGGTCCGTGGTGATCGGCCTGTTCTCCGGCTGGCTCGGCCGGGTCCGCAGGCAGGGCGTGGCCGTGGTGATCTCGATCTGCTGCTGGGGCGCGGCGATCGTCGGCTTCGGCCTGTCGGCCCCGTTGTGGCTGGCCATCACGTTCCTGGTGCTGGGCGGCGCGGCCGACATGGTCAGCGCGATCTACCGCCAGTCCATCCTGCAGGCGGCCGCGACCGACGAGATGCGCGGCCGGATGCAGGGCGCGTTCACCGTCGTCGTCGCGGGCGGGCCGCGGATCGCGGACGTCACGCACGGCTGGACCGGCGCCGTCGTCGGCACCGCCGCGGCGTCCGCCGGCGGTGGCGCGCTGTGCATCGTGCTGATCGTCATCGCGGTCGCGCTGCTGCCCGCGTTCTGGCGCTACCGGGCCGCGGCCGTCGCCAAATAAGGCGTTTTCACCCACCGGGGGAAGCGCGATGCGGCAGGATGTCGGCATGGCTGATGGGATCTCCGTCGACACCGCCGACCTGGCGCGATACCACTCGCGGGCGAGCACGTTGTCCGGTGACATCGTGGGCGCGGCCAAGAGTCACCTGGCCGGGAATCTGTCCCTGCCCGGCAACCTGTTCGGCGACCTCGGCCACGAGAGCGGGCTGCACGCCGCGCTGACCGACCACCTCGACCGCATGCACACCCACGTGCACTCGGTGGCGGGCAGCGTGCACGACCTCGGCCAGTCGGTGCACACCGCGAAGGGCGACTACGAAGAGGACGAGCAGCTCTTCGGCGACCAGTTCCGCAGAATACTGGGCTGAGGGGAAAGCGCGTGGCGATCGATCTGGCACCGTACGAAGCGCCGATCAAGGAGGCGGGCCAGAAGCTCGAGGGGGACACCGGCGCGGCCGACAAGGCGCAGTCGGATCTGGATTCCCTGTCGAAGAAGCTGACCGGCTACAGCACTCAGCACAGCACCGAGGCGTCGAGCCTGCAGGGCAACTGGGTCGGCGACCGCGGGGACATGTTCGGCGTCAAGGCGAAGGAACACACCCAGGCGCTGGACGACGCGTCGAGCTGGGCCGCCAAGACGGCGCAGACCATCGGCGACGCGACCAGTCTGGTGAAGGACGCGAAGCAGCAAGTGGACGCGTTGCTGCGGGAGTTCGACGCCGACGCCCAGACGCTCGCGAACGCGGCCGCGTCGAGCACCGACCCCGGCGCGGAAATGCAGGCCCGCGCGGTGATCGCCGGGATGTCGGCGAAGTACGCCAAGGAGGCCGCGGACATCGTCAACGCGGCCAAGGGCAGGCTCACCGAGCTGATGTCCGGAATGGACTCGACGGCCCCGGCGTCGGCGCCGTCCTCCGGCCCGCTCGGGACGCGCGCCAGCGGCACCGGTGGGAGCAGCGGCGGAGGCGGGTACAGCGGCGGAGGGAACACGGGGTCGACGGGGCCCGCGATGACGTTCCCGCCGTCGGACCAGTACGGCAGCGGCACGCAGATCAAACTTCCCGGCGGGCAAACGGTTTCCGCGCCGAACGAGCGCGCCGCCATCGCCGTGCGCGCGGCGTTGTCGCGGCTCGGGCTACCATACGTGTGGGGCGGCACGGACCCGAACAAGGGCATGGACTGCAGCGGGCTGACGCAGTGGGCGTATGGGCAGGCTGGCGTGAAGGTGCCGCGCACGGCGGCCACGCAGACGGTCGGGCAGAAGGTCGACATCAACGACATCCAGCCCGGCGATCTGGTCATCTGGAGCGGGCACGTGGCGATGTACATCGGCAACGGGCAGATGGTGGAGGAGCCGCACACCGGGGACGTGTGCCACGTGGTTCCCTTGCGCACCAGCAATGCTGGCGAGCCGCTGCTCGGCGTGTTCAGGCCGTCGGCATGAGCGAGGGCCTCGGCGAAATCGTCGGCAAGGCGACGGTCGACGGCGTCACGGTGGAGGCGGGTGTCGGTGGCAGGCTGCGTTCGGTGAAGGTGACCCCGCAGGCCATGCGGTACGGCGCGTCGCAACTGTCGCGGGCGGTGCTGGATGCCGCGGCGCGCGCGACGGCGAAGGCGAACCAGCGCGCGGAGCAGGTGTACGCGCGCGTGCTCGGGCGGAACGCGGCGAAGGTGACAGCGGGCCTGGGCCTGACGTACGACCCGGCGCTGGCGGCGGATGAGGACTTCGACCGGGATTGGACGCGCGGATGACCGAGCGCCGGACGGCCGAGCGCCTGCTCGCCGATGCCGAAACCCGTTTGCAGGCAACGGAAAATCTGCCCGCGCGGCTCGCCGAGGTGCGCGGCTGGGCGTACAACGGCGAGGAGAACGTGCACGTCACCGTCGACGTGCACGGCGGGCTGAAAGACCTGCGGCTCGACGAGTCGGCGCTGCGGCTGAGCCCGGACGAGCTCGGCGCGGCGATCGTCGAGCTGTCGTACACCGCCCAACGCGCCGCGCTGGCCGAAGGAGTCGACATCCTCGGCGATGCCCTCGGCGACGCCGCAGCACTGGACATGATGCGCACCGCGGGCCTGCAACCCGACCCGGATGCCGAAGTCGTCCCGTACACCCCAGGCGTCGACCCGAACGCCCACCGCTGGCGCGTCATCGAGTAGTGCGACCACTAGGGTCGCGCGGAAGCTTCCGAAGGCCTAACCCGTGAAGCGACGCAGTTCTACCGGGTCATGGGCGCAGAACACGCTGACTTCGTTGTCCCGCACCAGTTCCCGCAGTCGTTGCTGGTTCCGGAGCCGGTCTTCGGACACGGTCTGCACGACTCGTTCGAAGAACGCGAGGCCCGGCGGGATGCGCGGGTGCACCGGGTCCAGCTCGTCGTGGAAGAAGTACGAGTCGCCGGCGTTGAGGAGCCAGCCGTCGGGGGTTTCGACCGCCACTCCGGCGTGGCCCCGGGTGTGCCCGGCGAGCGGCACCAGGAGAATCTCGGGCGGCAGGCCCTTGAGCTCGCGCACCGCGTCGAAACCGAACCAGGGCTCCCCGGTGTCCGGGTACGAACTCCATTGTGGACCGTGCGCGAACTGGATTTTGCGGTAGCGCCAGCGTTCCGCGGCTGTCTGCTGCGCTTCGAGCGAGCGTAGCTCCTCGGCGTAGACGTGCACTGTCGCGTGCGGGAAGTCGGCCAGCCCGCCGGCGTGGTCGAGGTCGAGGTGCGTGAGCACGATGTGCCGCACGTCCTCCGGCGCGAACCCGAGCCGTTTCACCTGTGCCAGCGCGGATTCTTCGAACGTCGGCCGGACGTTGGTGAGCAGCCGGAATCGCGCGCCGAGCCATTCGCCCGGCCGCGCGGCGGCCTGCGTGCCGACGCCGGTCTCGATCAGCACCAGCTCGTCACCGGCCTCGACGAGCAGGCAGTGGCAGACCAGCTCGGAGCCGCGGAGGTAGCCGGGCCTGCCGTCGACGAGCTTGCCGCCGAACGGGCGCATGGTGCCCGCGTTGAAGTGGTGGACGCGCATCAGGTCTCCTTCGCATAAGTTTCGCGGAGATGCGCGCCGACGGCGTACATCGGCGCGAGGTCGCGGTTGAGCTTCGCCAGCATCAGCGCGCCTTCGATCGAACTGAGCGCGACGACGGCCAGTGCCTCCGCGCGTTCGGGCTCGATTCCTTGGCGCGCCAGGTAATCCGCGATCGTCCGGTGCCACGCGCCATACGAGCCCGCGCACGCCGAACGGATCGCTTCGCTCTCGGCCGCGGCGTCGAGCGCGACCGTGGCGATCGGGCAGCCGCGCTGGAAGTCCGATTCCGCCAGGGTTTTCGCCAGCAGCTCGACGACGGTGGCGATCGCGTCCGCGGGGTCGGCGGCCGCTTCGAGCAACTGGCGTAAAACGCCCCCCAGCCGTTCGCCGGAGACTTCCAGTGCCTCGGCCGCGAGCTGCTCCTTGCCGCCGGGGAAGTGGAAGTACAGCGAACCCTTGGGCGCGCCACCTGCGGCGACCAGCTGGTTCAGCCCGGTCGCGTGGTAGCCCTGGGTGTGGAAGAGGTCGGCGGCGGAGTCGAGCATGCGCTGCCGGGTTTCGGTTCCGCGAGGCATGGTCCGACCGTAGCGCAAAATATGACGACCGGTCTAGTTAGAGTTTTGTGGCATAGTTGCTCCATGACGCGACCCGGATACGTGCTGTTACGCGGTAGTGACCGTGCCGAGCTGGCGGACGCGGAGGTGCTCCGCCCGGTCGCGACCGACGAGCGGATCGCCGCCACCGCCGTCCTGCGGCGCCGGGCGGACCTGCCTGCCGAGCTGGTGTATGGGCCGGAAACCCTTACCGCGCAAGCGCTTGGCGAGCGGCACGGGGCGGACCCGGCGGACGTCGACCTCCTTCGTGAGACGTTGACGGCGGCCGGTCTCGAGGTGCTGGACGCGCATCCCGGTTCGCGGCGGGTCACGTTCGCCGGGCCGGCTTCGGCGATGGCCGACGTCTTCGGCGTCGAGCTGAACCTCGTCCGCGGAGACCGCCGGATCCGCACCGGCGCGCTGCAGCTGCCGGAGGCGCTCGACGGTGTGGTGCTCGCCGTGCTCGGGCTCGACGACAGGCCGCAGGCGAAGCCGCACTTCCAGGCGGTCGAGGATGCCAAGAAGTCTTACCGCCCAACGGATCTCGCGCAGGTGTACAAGTTCCCCGCCGAGACCGACGGCACCGGGCAGACGATCGCGATCCTCGAACTCGGCGGCGGATTCCGGCCCGAGGAACTCGACACGTACTTCCAGAGCCTCGGTCTGCAGACGCCCGAGGTCACGGCCGTGAGCGTCGACGGCGGGCTCAACTCGCCGTCCGGCGACCCGAACTCCGCGGACGGCGAAGTGCTGCTGGACATCGAGGTCGCCGGTGCGCTCGCGCCGAAAGCCCGCCAGGTCGTGTACTTCGCGCCCAACACCGACCAGGGTTTCCTCGACGCGCTCAGCACGGCGGTGCACGCGGACCCGGCGCCCGCCGCCGTGAGCATCAGCTGGGGCGCGCCCGAGGATCAGTGGACGGAGCAGGCGCGCACGGCTTTCGACGCGGCGCTCGCCGACGCGGCCGCGCTCGGCGTCACGGTCACCGTGGCTTCGGGTGACAACGGCAGCAGTGACGCGGAGAACGACGGCAAGCCGCACGCCGATTTCCCGGCCAGTAGCCCGCATGCGCTCGCCTGTGGCGGCACCACGTTGACGGACAGCAGCGAAGTGGTGTGGAACAACGGAAGCAGCGGCGGCGCCACCGGCGGCGGGGTCAGCGCCTACTTCGAGCTGCCGGATTTCCAACGGGATGCCGGAGTTCCGCAGCGCGCCGACGGGAAGACCGGGCGCGGTGTCCCCGATGTGGCGGCCGACGCGGATCCCGCCACCGGGTACCAGATCCTCGTCGATGGGCAGTCCCTGGTGTTCGGCGGGACCAGTGCCGTGGCGCCGCTGTGGGCCGCGCTCCTCGCGCGGTTCGCGCAGGCGCTGGGGAAGCCGCTCGGCCTGGTCCAGACCACGCTGTACGGGGAGGCGAAGGCGGCGTTCAAGGACATCACGTCGGGCGATAACGGTGCATACCAGGCGAAGGCGGGCTGGGACCCGTGCACCGGCCTCGGCGCGCCGGACGGGGAAGCGCTGCTGGCCGCCTTGCGCGGGCAGTAAGTTCGGAGGCATGGCCAACCCCACTGGACAGCAGTTCGAGATCGTTCGCGGCAACGCCCGCGCCGTGGTCACCGAGATCGGCGCGGGGCTGCGCGCCTTCGAGGTCAGCGGTGTCCCCTATGTGGAGACGTTCCCGGAGGACGCGAAGCCGCCGAAGGGCGCCGGTCAGGTGTTGCTCCCGTGGCCGAACCGGACGAAGGCCGCGCAGTGGACGTATCACGGTGAGCTGCAGCAGTTGGAGGTCACCGAGGAGGCGCGGGGCAACGCGATCCACGGCCTGACCCGGCACAGCGAGTGGACGCTCGTCGAGCACGCCGAATCCTCGATCACCTTCGAGATCGAGGTGGCGGAGCAGCCTGGCTGGCCGGTGCCGCTGCACGCCCGCATCACCTACGAGGTGGCTCCGCGCGAGCTGATCGTCACGCACGAGCTGCGCAACGAAGGCGAGTCCGAGATCGGGGTCGGCGTGGGCACGCACCCGTACTTCCGGCTCGGCGACGTCCCGACCGACGAGCTGACGCTGACCCTCTCGGCCACCCGCGTGCGGCCGTACGTCGCCGGCGAGCAGCTGCCCTACGGCGAAGAGCAGGACGTCGAGGGTACGGAGTACGACTTCCGCTCGGGCACGGTGCTCGCGAAGGTCGACCTGGACACGGCTTTCGGCGGGCTCGCGCTCGGCGAGGACGGGCAGCACCACCACGTGCTCTCCCACGGCGACAAGCGGCTCGACGTCTGGACGGGCCCGGATTTCCGCTGGGTACAGGTGTTCACGCCGGAGGATCTGGTCGGCCGCGGCCGGGCGGTGGCGATCGAGCCGATGACCTGCCCGGCGGACGCGCTGAACTCGGGCACGGACCTGATCAACCTGGAGCCGGGCACGTCCTGGACCGGTTCGTGGGGGATCAGGCTGCATGGCTGACCCGTTGAGACTGGGCGAGGCCGACGCGGGTGAGCTGCTCACGCTGCAGCGCGCCGCGTATGTCACGGAGGCGCAGGCCCACGACGATCCGGGCCTGCCGCCGCTGACGGAGTCGCTCGGGGAGCTGGTCGAGGTTTTGCGCGACCGGGCTTGTTTTGCTTGGGGCACAAGGGAAAACGGCCGCCTGATCGCCGCGGTTCGGATCCTCGTACGCGGCGAGTCCGCCGAGGTCGGGCGGCTCGTGGTGGCGCCGGACCAGCAGCGTCGTGGCCTCGGCCGCGGGCTGCTGCTCGCCGCCGAAGCGCGGCTGCCGGTGACGGTGAAGAAGCTGACGTTGTTCACCGGCGAACACAGCACGGGCCCGTTGCGGCTGTACCCGGCGGTGGGTTACCGGGAAACGCACCGCACCCCTGAGCAGGGTTATCACCTGGTGCATTTCGAAAAGACACGCGCCCGGTGAAGGGGTCCCTCACTGCACACTCGGGGCGTTCGTTCGTTAGCGTGTCGAATCATGGTGAGCGCGATTGTGGGTGGGTACGTCGTCCCGGTCGACGGGGAGCCGATCGACGGGGGCACGGTCCTGATCGAGGACGGGAAGATCGTCGCGGTCGGCACTGACGCCGATGTCGACATCCCCGAGGACGCCGAGCTGGTCGATGCGGCGGGCTCGTGGGTGCTGCCGGGCTTCATCGACGCGCATGCGCACCTCGGCGTGCACGAAGAGGGCGAAGGCTGGTCCGGCGACGACACCAACGAGATGACCGATGCGAACGGCGCGAGGTTCCGCGCCATCGACGGCATCGACCCGTTCGACGTCGGCTTCGACGACGCGCTCTCCGGTGGTGTCACCAGCGTCGTGATCAAGCCCGGCTCGGGGAACCCGATCGGCGGGCAGACGGTCGGGGTGAAAACCTGGGGGCGCACCGCGCTGGACATGATCTTCGCCGAGCAGGTGAGCGTGAAAAGCGCCCTGGGCGAAAACCCGAAGCGGGTCTATGGGGAAAAGGGGCAGACCCCGTCCACCCGCCTCGGCACGGCTGCCGTCATCCGGGAAGCCTTCACCAAGGCCAGGAATTACGTCGCCCAGCGCGACCACGCCCGCGGCGAGGGCACGCCCTTCGACGTCGACCTGACGATGGAGACCCTCGCGAAGGTGCTCGACGGGACCCTCTACTGGGACCAGCACACCCACCGCGCGGACGACATCGTGACCGCCATCCGGCTGGCCGAGGAGTTCGGCTACAAACTCGTCGTCAACCACGGCACCGAAGGCCACCTGATCGCCGACGTGCTCGCGGAACGAGACGTGCCGGTGATCCTCGGGCCGCTCTTCACGACGCGGGCCAAGGTCGAACTACGCCACCGCACCCTCCGCTCGGCCGGCATCCTCACGCGCGCCGGGGTGAAAATCTCGATCACCACCGACCACCCCGTCGTCCCGATCAACTTCCTCGTGTATCAGGCCGCGCTGGCCGTGAAGGACGGCCTGGAGCCGGATGCCGCGCTGCGGGCCCTGACCGTGAACCCGGCGAGCATGCTCAGCCTTGACGATCGGATCGGCTCCCTCAAGCCCGGCCTCGACGCGGATGTGGTCATCTGGTCCGGCGATCCTCTGGATGTGATGAACCGGGCCCTGCGAGTTTTCGTGCGGGGCAAGGAGGTCTACACCTTCAACGAGACACTGGGCGAAGGCGTAGTGGTGGAACGCCGATACAAGGAATCGCACTAGCGAGCCCCACCCACCCCAAAAAAC
>NZ_VMNW02000162.1 GCF_007713735.2 Amycolatopsis acidicola
GGCGGGAGCGGTCGGTCGGCCACCTGAGTGATCGGGTGGCCGAATCGAGTGCCGCGGCCACCGCCCCTCCGGGGCAGAGCACCGCCGTTGCGGGGCAGAGGTGTGAGCGGGCGGGTAGCTCGGATCGGGTGCTGCGACTGCCACTCTTCGGACGCAGGGCACCGCCGTTGCGGGGCAAGGATGACCAGGGCGGTTGCTCGGTCGCGCGAGTGAGTGGCGGGGATCGGGTGCGAGTACGGCCACCTTCGGGCGTGGGAGGCAGTCGTTGCGAGCCAAGAGCCATGGCGCGGGCGCTTGCTTGGCCGCGTGAAGGAGCAACCGGTTAGCCGGGGGGAAGGCCGCTGGATCGTGTTTGCGAACTTTGCTGCCGACTAATGGCCCAGTGTGCGCGGCCGGACGGAGCAATTGGCCTGGTTGCCGGTTTTCGAACCGTGGGCGGAGGAATTCTCCCGCCATGACCAGAACACGACTGTATCGTGGCCATGCGACCGCTGCCAGGGTGATCACCGGCATCGGGGCGGTGTTCGCGCTCATCGAGGTCATCTACATCCTCATGATCCTCTTGGGCGCCAACGCGGGCAATGCCTTCTTCGGTTTCATCCGCGGCCTTGCGGAACCGCTGGCGTTGTTCTTCCCCGGGTTGTTCCCCATCGCCAACGTCCAACTGGCCGTGCTCGTGAACTACGGGCTGGCCGCTGTTTTCTGGCTGGTCGTGACGGGGCTGGTGGCACGGCTGTTCTCCCGCTGACCGGGCCGCGTGCGCGCCCGTGCCATGGAAGGCGGGAGTGCCGGTGCGGCAGGCAAGCGGAATCGCTCCGCCGGCGCGGCGGGGCGACTTGCCCGCCGCGACGCTGTGAGCACCGGAAACCCAACCAGGGCAGGCATTTCCCGCCCGTGGCAGCAGTGAATTGACTCTCCTGACGCCAAGTGAATGCGGTAGTGGATCTATGCTCCCGTCGTGGAGTTGGGGCGGGAATGGGCGGCTGTCACCGGCGAGGTCGCTCCGGGCACGGGCAGCCCGGAACGCAATGCGTTCGAAGGCTCGGGGGCGCAGGCGTTCCTCGCGGTGCCCTTCGTCGGGCTTCCCGGCTCGCCAGGGCATCGACGGCTGGTGGTCGGCCAGGCGCGAGTCCTCGTCACGGCGGGCGCGGCCGAGGTCCGGGTTGCGGTGGACGGCATTTGGTCCGAAAAGGACGGTTGGCGCGCGGAAACCGAGCCGGAGAAAGAGTTCTCCTTGCCCGCGCCAAATCTTGCCGCGGCACCGGACGGCGAAGATCCGGAAGACGTTGCGGCACAGGGATCTCTCCTTCCCTCGATGGAATCGCGCGACGGAGCAGGCCCCGAAGGCGTCGCGGTTTCGGTGGCCAAGGCGATCGCGGAGAACAGCCGCAACCAGGTGCTGGTTCTCCGCAGCCTCAGGTACGAACTGGAACGACGGCTGGCCGGACTGCTCGCGGGACGCCGGGGCGGTGTGCTCCGACCGTTGCTGGCGGAGATCATCGAGCTCTCCACAGCTCTGGGCAGGGCACGCGACCAGGCACAGCGCGCGGTCCGTGACGGGCTGTGGATGTGGCTGTGGGACGCCGAGTCCTACCACCGCAACCGCCCGGACAGCGACCCCGTCCCGGGACAGGCGCCTCCCTGGTTTCGCACTTACCGCAACGCGGTCCTGCACTGCGAAGCCGTCGACACGCAGCTGGCGGAGGAGATCTCCCGCCTGCATTCGCTGTTGTCGAGCATGTCGGCGTTCGCCGTCGCGCAGGACGCCGAAGCACAGGAGCGCTTCAACCTGCTGGCTGCGGTCGTTGCTGCCGGTTTAGGGTTACCGGCCCTGATTCTTTCGCTCTACGGTGCGGACTCCTTCCTGCCGTTGAACTCCTTCGACCATGCCTGGCGCGCGCTTCTCCCGATCGGCGCCACTGTCGGTGTCGCGACTATTGCCGCTGTACGGTTCCTGCCCGGCCGCGCGCGCCCGCGGCATTACCTAGCCGCGGTGGCCGTGGTGCTGGGCTTGCTGGCGATGTTGCTGTTTGCCGGGGTGTTCGCTCCTCCTGGAAAGTAACGCCACGTGGAAACCAGCGACGCCGCGACGCTCCGGTGTGGACGGCGTGCCGGGCGGGGCGTGGGCCTGAGGCATGATGGCCCGGTGACGAGTTCTTTCAGCACCGCGGATCTGGTGGACGAGCACGGGGACAAGCTCCGTGTCTGCGACACCCAGTTCCGGCAGTTCGGTTCGCATCGTTCCTTCTCCGGTCCGGTTCGTACGGTCTCCTGTTATGAGGACAACGGCCTCGTTCGCGAGCTCCTCAACACTCCGGGCGAGGGCCACGTGCTGGTGGTGGACGGCGGTGGTTCGCTGCACACCGCGCTCACCGGCGACGTGATCGCCGGCGCGGCCGTGGACAACGGCTGGGCGGGTCTGGTGATCAACGGGGCGGTGCGGGACAGCGCGGTGCTGGCCGGGCTCGCGATCGGGATCAAGGCGCTGGGCACGAATCCGCGCAAGAGCACCAAGAGTGGCGTCGGCACGGTGGACGCCGCCGTCGGGTTCGGCGGCATCATGTTCCACCCAGGGGATCTTCTCTACGCCGATGACGATGGTGTTGTCCTGCTGCCGCCCCAGTCCTAGGAGGGATCTTCGAGCCACACCCGGTCGACCGGGGTGGGACCGAGGCTCCGTCGCAGACCGCCCGCCCTCTAAGCCGGCATCTCATTTGGGGCTGTTGTGGGTCAGTACGTTGAGTGTGATGGCGCGGCGGCAGCAGATGATGGCGCAGGCCAGGCTGGTGAAGGCCGTGTAGTGGGCGGCTTTGCGTTCGTAGCGGCGGCCGATCCGGCGGAACCGGGAAAGCCATTCCAGGGTGCGTTCGATGACGTAGCGGTGACGGCCCAGGTGTGTTTGGCCGATTCGATGCCCCGGCGGGCGATGCGGGGGATGATGCCCCGTTGCCGGACGATGGTGCGGCAGGTCTGGTAGTCGTAGCCCTTGTCGGCGTGCAGTTTGTGTGGTCGCCGTGGCCGCCCGGCTGGCCCGTTGACCGGGGCGACGGCGTCGATGATCGTGTCGAGTTCCTTGTGGTCGTTGCGGTTGGCCGCGGAGATGACCACGGCCAAGGGGAGACCGCTCCGCTCGCTCATCGCGTCGATTTTCGAGCCACGCTTGCCTCGGTCGACCGGGCTGGGGCCGGTCAGGCCCCCCTGTGGCGGCACGGACGTGCATACCGTCCATCGACGCGCGTGACCAGTCGATCGCCCCGGCCACGCCCAACACGTCCAGCATCACCTGGTGCAGGTGGGTGAACACACCCGCGCCGACCCACTCGGTGAACCGGGGAAGCGCAGTAGGAGCGCTGATCCCGAACGTGGAAGGCAGTGCCGCCCAAGCGCACCCCGTCTGCAGCATGGACAAGATCGCGGCCAGCACCGCGCGGTCGGCCAGCCGACGCCTGCCTCCGCCCTGGTGGCGCTGCGGCGCATCCGGCAACAACGGGCGTGCCAACAGCCACAACGGTTCCGGGCACCACTGGTCCACATCGTTCATCACCAAACACGCACCCAAATGAGATGCCGTCTAAGCATCACCGAACTCTCGGAGGACCGCGTCGGCCACGGCGGCGTGGTGCCGGACGTCGGCGGGGCTCGCTCCCAGACGGTCGGTGAGGTACGCGAAGGCCAGCTCCCGCTCCGGGTCGGCCCAGGCTATGCAGCAGTTACTTCCGTTGTGCCCGAACGTTTCCCGCCCGCTCAGCGTCCCCATCGGACTGAGCCCGCGTGCCGCGCCCAGCTGGAAACCCTGTGACCACCGGATCGGCTTCCCGATGGCGCGATCCACCTCGCCCTCGCTCGAAGGCGTGCGGGCGCGGGCGATGGTTTCCGGCTCCACCACGCCATCACCTCCACGCAGCAGCGCCCGGTAGAACGCCGCGAGGTCACGCGCGGTGGTGGACAGCCCGGCCGCCGGGATGACGGCCTCCCGCGTGGAGCGGAGGTTGAACAGCGCGCCGAAGGGGCCGCGAACCGGAACCCGCCGCCGCTGCTGCTCGGCCGGCAGCCCGAGAAAAGAATCCCGCAAACCCCACGGGACCAGCAACTCCTCCCGCACCAGAACGTCGATCGGCGTCCCCGTGACCTCGTGGACGACCTCGCCGAGGATGAACCCGTACGCCAGGAACTGGTACGCCGGAACGGAACCCGGCGGCCACCGGGGCCGGGCGCCCTGGATGCGCCGGATGGATCGCCGCCAGTCCGTCGCCGCGAGGACATCGCCCATCACACTGCCCGCGTTCGCCAGTCCGGAACGGTGCTGAAGCACCTGCCGCACCGTGATTTTTTCCTTACCCGCCAAGGCGAACTCCGGCCAGTACGCCGCCACCGGGCGGTCCAGCGAGAGCAGCCCGAGCTGGGCCAGCAGGTGGACCAGCATGGCGGGGAACGGCTTCGTCGCGGAGAATATCCAGAACAGCGCATCACGCGCGCAGCCGACAGCGCTGTCGACCACCACCTCCTCTCCACGTAGCACGCACAACTGCGCCGCACCACCACGCGCGCGTACGAGCCTCTCGGCCGCGCTCAGCCGCCCGCCTCTGGCGAACGAAGAAATCTCCGGCATACCGCTTCCCCCAGTGACCTGTCCGATCGGAAACAGGACCGCTCATGACGAGCCGGCTCGACCCGGCCGGCACGCTAATGCAGGTCCTCCTGCGATAACGGTACCAGAGTTATCGCAGGAGAGCTTGCATTAACATGGGTGAATGACAACGCGGCGAACCGGGGGTAGGAGTGCGCGGGTGCGCGAGAACGTGCACCTGGCGACGATGGACATCGTGTGGTCTCAGGGGATCGACGCGTTGTCGGTGGCGGCGGTCGCGGAGAAGTCCGGCGTGCACGAGACGACGATCTACCGGCGCTGGGGTACCCCGGCCGGCCTGGTGGTCGACTACGTGACCAGCGAAACGCACCAGGCTTTTCCCGTGCCCGACAACGGAAATCTGCACGCGGACCTCGTGGAGCTGCTGGGCGAGATCGTGGAGTTCGTGGAGCAACCACTGGGCAGGCTGGTCCTGCAGCTCTCCGCCCGCCGCGACCAGCCCGGCTACGAGGAAGTCCGCGAGCAGTTCCGCGTGGACCGATTCGAGGCCGGGATGAAGGTGTTCGAGCACGCGGCGCAACGAGGCGAACTCCGCCCCGGACTGGACCGGAATCTGGCGCTGGAGACGCTGATCGGCCCGCTGTACGTCCGGCTGCTGCTCACCGACGGCGAAGTCGGCGCGGAGCTGGTGCCGGAGGTGGTGGATCTGGTCCTGCCCGGGATGCTCGCCTAGGTTTCCCTTGTCTCGCAAGCGTTTGCGCCGCGCGCGAAGAACTCCGCCATGGCATCGCCCAATTCGGGCTTGGCCACCGCGCTCATGTGGTCACCCGCCACCGTCGCGGATTCCCCGCGCCCCAACGCGGACGCCAACTCCGCCGCCGACGCGTGAAAGGGATCGGCGGCGCCCGTGAGCACCAGCACCGGAGTTTCGATCCGCGCCAGCTCCTCGCGCGAGGTGTCGACCGCAGTGTCCAAAATGTGCAGCAGCGCGGCCGGATCCCCGCCCACGGCGCGGAGGAACCGCACCACCGGCCAGTCCGCCGACCCGCGCGTGACGGACTCGGGATCGCTGAGTGCGCGCCGGAATCGCTCTCCCTCCGCGGGCCCGAGCCCGGAAATCCCGCTCAGCCCCATTCCCGCCACGATCGCGCGGCCTGGCGCGGCGCCGCGCGCGAGCATGCGGACGACGGTCCGGCCGCCGAGCGAGTACCCGGCGAGGTCGTAGCCGGTGAGCCCCAGGTGTTCGGCCAGATCGAACCCGTCGTCGGCGAGCACGTCGGGCGGATAGGCGGCCGGGTCGTGCGGTTTGGCGCTCTCGCCATGCCCGCGCAGATCGGGCAGGATCACGCGAAACCCGGCCGCGGCGAGTTTCTCCGCATGGCCGGGCCCCAGCCAGTTCACTCGTGCGGTGGAGAGATAACCGTGCAGCAGGACAACCGGCCGCCCTTCGCCGATTTCCCGAAAGGCCAGTTCAACGCCGTCGCGCGCGCGGAAGTACACGCCGGGAGATGCTACTGCCCCGCAACGGGAGTAGAAGATCCACAGTGGATGTTGCCGAACTGACGCGATGTCGCGTTTACGGGGCGAACGCGGCGCATTACCCTGGGTCGGTCAGCCGTCCTTCACGTTCTGCGAGGCCGTAAATGTCCGGTGCACCGAACTCCCCTTCACCGAGCCAGGTCCCGGTCGGGGTGGACCCGACCCGACCGAGCATCGCGCGGATCTACGACGGGTTCCTCGGTGGGAAGGACCACTACGAGGTCGACCGCGTCGTGATGCGCAAGATCAACGACGCGGTGCCGGAGGCGGTCCACATCGCCCGCGGCAACCGCGGCTTCCTCAACCGCGCCTGCCGCTTCCTCGCCGCGCAGAGCAAGATCGAGCAGTACCTCGACTGCGGATCCGGCCTGCCGACGGCGGAGAACACCCACCAGATCGTGCAGCGCACCAACCCGGACGCGCGCGTGGTGTACGTCGACAACGACCCGGTGGTGCTCGCGCACGGACGCGCCCTGTTGGAGGAGAACGAGAACGTCCACATCACCGAGGCCGACATCTTCACCCCGTCCACGGTGCTGAAGAACCCGGTCGTGAGCACCCACCTCGACCTCTCGGAACCGCTGGTGCTGCTGCACGTCGGCACCCTGCACCACCTCGAGGGCGACGGCGGCCCGGCCGTGATGCAGGAGTACATCGACGCGCTCGCACCTGGTTCGTACGTGGTGTTTTCGCACTTCTTCGACCCCGAAACCCCGGGACAGACCGAGATCGCGAAGAAGATCGAAGAGATCCTGGTGAAGGGCCCGATGGGCGCCGGCCGGTTCCGTACCCGTGACGAGATCCTGGCGATGCTGCCGGGCCTGGAGATCATCAAGCCGAACGCCACCACCGGACCCGACCTGGTGGCCTGTGACGAATGGTGGCCGGATGGCCCGCGGCTCACTCCGCTGAGCGATTCCGCGCACTGCATCGCGGGAATCGTCGCTCGCAAACCGTGACGACGGAGGGACGCCCCCGGAGGATTCCGGGGGCGTCCCCGGGTCAGCGCGCCGTGGCGAGCGGGGCGTCCCAGTCGATGGCGTAATCCACCTGCCAGGCCATTTTCTCCGGTTTCGCCAGCAGTTTCATCGCGACCGGCAGCACGAGATCCCGCACCACCCTGGCCACCGGCCCGGCCGCCTTGTCGCTGTTCGTGCGCTCGGCCGAGGCGATGACCCGTTCCACCCGCTCCCGCCGGAGCCCCTCATAGACCGCAAACGCTTGCGGCACCGGCAGATCCCGCAGGCAGCGGGCGAGCTGGACGGCGCTTTCCATCGCCTGCGATGCGCCTTGCCCGGAGCTGGGCGAGGTGGCGTGGGCGGAATCGCCGACGAGCACCATCCGGCCGCGGCTCCACACCGGCACCTTCGGCAGGTCCTCCATCGCGCCGACGTTCACGAGCTGCTCCGGGTCGACGTCGCGCAGGATTTCCAGCGCCGGCGTGCGATCCTCGGCGAACACGTCACGCAGGACACGCAGCCATTCCTCGGCGCCGACGGCGTGCGCCTCGGCACGGGTGAGCGGCTCGCGGCGCGGCAGGTTGGCGAACCAGCCGGTGCGCCCGTCTTCCTCTATTTGGTAGGCGAAGAAGGCGCGCTTGCCGAAGACCATGTGCATCGAGCCGTTGGTGGACGGCAGGTTCGTCCGGGTGAGACCGCCGAACCCGAGCAGCCCGCTGTAGCGCGGCTCCGGCGCCGATGGGTCGATGATTTTCCTTACCGTGGAACGGATTCCGTCCGCCCCGATGAGGATATCGGCGCTCGCGGTGCTGCCGTCGGTGAAGCGGGCGCGCACGCCGTCCGCGGTTTCCTCGGCACTTTGAAAGCGCTTTCCGTGCACGAACTCGATGCCCCGCCGGGACGCTTCGTCGTAGAGCGCCCGGTAGAGGTCGGCGCGCCACACGCTGTGGAACACCGGTGCCCCGCCCTGCCCGCCGAACTCGGCGAGCCGTTTTCCGGTCCAGCTCTGCATGATCATCGATGTGACCGGCTCGCCGATCCCCCGCACTGCGTCGTCGGCGCCGACGACGCTGAGCGCGCGCACCCCGTTCGGCGCGAGGCCGAGCATCCCGCCGATCCCGTCCGCCGCCGTGTCGTACGCCTCGTGGACCGTGGCTTCGATCCCGGCGCGGTGCAGTGCCATCGCCGCCACCGAGCCCGCTATCCCGCCGCCGATGATCAGCGCGGTTCTGGTTTCCGTCATGGGTTTCTCCTGTTCGGTGTGCCCGAACCGGCCCGGCTGACGGCTGCCCGGTTATCGTTGGAGTGCCACCTCGTGGCCGGGAGCCGTCTCGCGCGGATTCGGGTTCGAGTGTGAAAGGGCTCCGGCGGCGGTGTTGCCGCACCTCCGCCGGAGCCCGCTCAACGGGGTTCGCTCCCCCTTTCCGCGAGTTCGGTCAGTTCGGGCGGAAGCCGCCCGGTGTCGTGGAAGGCCTGCCACTGGCCCAAACCTGGGAAGGTGCCTTCGGTCAGCTCGTGCAGCAACGCCTTGATCCAGGCGGCTTCGGCTTCCCGGATCGCGAGTTCGTATTCCGTCTCGATGAGGAAGAGGCGGGGGATTTCCGCCGCGGCCTCGGTGAGCGCTTTGCGCTGCGACTCGAGTTGCCCGGCGAGCGTGTCGAGCCGGCCGCGGAGCAGGGTGATCACGTCGGTGGGCGGGATGATGGCGAGAACCGACAGGCCCGCCTGGAATCGTGACTGTTCGGGCTCGGGCGTGGCGACGAGCTCGCGCGCCCAGTCGACCAGCTCCGCGCGGCCGGCGTCGGTGATGCGGTAGACCGTGCGCTCGGGGCGGCCGCCCTCGCGCCGGCTTTCGGCGGCTTCGAGGAAGCCGTGCTTTTCGAGGTTGCCGACGACGGTGTAGAGCGAGCCCCATTTGATCGGCATGTCCTTGTCCTTGCCGCGTTCGCGCAGGATGGACGCCATTTCGTACGGGTGCATGGGGCGCTGCACGACCGCGGACAGCACGGCGAGCGCGAGCAGGTTGCCGACCTTGCGACGTTGGGCCATGGGACTTCCTCGTGGGCGAATACTCGTGGGCGAGTATAGGGCTGGGATGAGGGGGACGGCAAGGGGG
>NZ_VMNW02000163.1 GCF_007713735.2 Amycolatopsis acidicola
CTGATGAATTCCCACCCGCCAGCCCGGCCGCCACCCCTGAAGGACACGCTCCGCGCGACAGCGCTTTCACGGCGTCGGAGCTGTCCTCGCCAGGAACCGCCTCAGAACCCCCGGCGGTGCCGGTTGACGGCCCACCGCAAGCGGCTCCGCCACTTCTAAAACACAACCTGTAACCCGGTCCGCGCGGCGGGGCCGTCCCTTCCCGGGGCGGCCCCGCCGTCGTGTGTCGTGGCGCCCATTCTGGTGTATAACGACCTATACTGGTGGGCGTGAGCGAATCCGAGCAGGTGCATCCGCGCGCGCCCGTCACGGCGGCGGATGTGCTGTCCTGGCTAGAAGAAACCGCCGAGGCAGTCCGGTACGGGCGGGTCAGCGCGGACGACCTGATCACCGTGCTCGGCGAGCTGCGGCAGGCCTCGGCCGCGTGCGCGGACGCGTCGGACTGGGTGCTGCTCGCGGCGCGGGAGGAGGGGGCGAGCCTGCGGCAGATCGCGCCGGTGTTCGGCAAGGGCTACGTGCGCGCGCCCGCGGCCCGGCTGGAGAAGCTGCACCGGCAGGCGCTGAACTCCCGGCAGTGGCTGGAGATTCTCCGGCAGCGCGCGGACGGTGTATAAGGTCCTGCGAGCACTGACATAAACGGCATGGATGTCTCGTGCTCGCCGTCGAGCATTCCGCAGAGAAGGGACAGGGCCCTGCGAATCGGACTCGGCCTGGCCGCGGTGGGCCGGCCCGCCTACATCAACCTGGGCAGGGTGTCGGAGCTGCCGCCCGAGCGCAGCGTCGACGCCATGCGGCGCACCACCTACGCGGTGCTGGACGCGGCCTACCGGGCCGGGGTCCGCTGGATCGACGTGGCGCGCTCGTACGGGCGCGCGGAAGAGTTTTTGGCGGGCTGGCTGGACAGACGCGGGTACACGGACCTCACGGTGTCCAGCAAATGGGGCTACACCTACGTGGGCGCCTGGCGGCTGGACGCGGCGATGCACGAGGTCAAGGAGCACTCCGCGAGCAGCTTTTCCCGGCAGTGGTCGGAAAGCCGCGCGCTGCTCGGGCGCTCGATCAACCTCTACCAGGTGCACTCGCTGACACTGGAGAGCCCGTTGTTCACCGACGAGCCCTTGCAGAGAGCGCTTTCCGCGCTGACCGACGACGGGGTCCGCGTCGGCTTCTCCACCTCCGGCCCGCGCCAGGGCGAGGTGATCCGGCGCGCGTTCGAGCTGGAGGTGGCCGGGCGGCCGATCTTCACCTCCGTGCAGTCCACCTGGAACCTGCTGGAGCCTTCGGCGGGCCGCGCGCTGGCCGAGGCGCATATGGCGGGGAATCTGGTGCTGGTGAAGGAAACCCTAGCCAACGGGCGGCTGGTGGTGAAACCGCCGCCGGTGCTGGCGCGCATCGCCGCGCGGCACGGCGTCGGCCCGGATGCGGTCGCCGTCGCCGCGGTGCTCGCCCGGCCGTGGGCGAACACGGTCCTCGTCGGCCCGGCCAGCCCGGAGCAGCTGGCCGCGAACCTGGCCGCCATGCAGGTGAAACTGACCGAGGCGGAACTGCGTTCGCTGGCCACGATCGCCGAGCCGCCAGGGGAGTACTGGGGGCGGCGGTCCTCGCTGCACTGGCGCTGAAGGCTTCGGATACCCTCGGCGCCCAGCAACAGAACACGAAGGGGATGGCCACGGTGCGTCACAAGCGGATGGTGATCCTGGCGGCGGTCGTGCTGACCGGGGTCACCGGCTGCGCCGACCGGCCGAACGATCTCGAGACCTACTACGAGAAAACGCCCGGCGCGGCCACGACGACGACACCGGCCGCGTCGTCGGCTCCGGCTTCACCGGCGGGACAGGCCGCGGCGAGCAGCGCGCGCAGCGCTGTCGTCGACGACGTCGTGGCGGCGGTGCTGACGAAGCAGGATCTGGCCGGAGAAGGCGTGCGTGCGGCGACAACCCAGGCGGAGAACGAAGCGTGCTTCGCGGCCGTGCCGTCGGGGGACCCGCGTGGCGCGAGCTGGACCTACTCCAGCGGTTCGACGTTCAAGCAGCAGGTCACCGGTTACCTCGCGCAGCCCGCGACGGACGTGCTCGCGCAGGTGCAATGCGACGGGCAGAAGCTGAACGTGGAGCTGCCTTCGGGCGCGCAGGCCGTGCGCGGCTGGTGCGAGGGCAGCACGTGCACGGTGCTGCTCGCGGCCGGGCATGTGTTGTCGGGCCTGCAAGTCACCGCCAGCAGCGCGAGCCGCGCGGCCGACGCGGTGAAGAGCCTCGCGCCACTCGCGGCGAAGAAACTGCCCTCGGCGCAGGGATAGCGGCAGCCACGGGAAGTGGCCTCCGCGGGTGCTGGGCTCGGCTCAGTGGTCGTGGCGGCGCGGAACCTCGGGACGTGGCGTCGGTGGCGCGCCGGGTTCGAGGGTGTCGGAGCTCGCTCGGCGCTAGTGGCGGCGGGATCACGGGCAGCGTGACCGGCGGCGCGGCGCTGCCTTCGGCGCGGGAATCGCGGCTGCCACGGGAAATGCCACCGGTGGTGCGGTCGGTTCGAGGGTGCCGGGGCTCGGCGGTAGTGGCGGCGGAGCAATGGGAACGCCACCGGGGCGCGGTCGGTCCGGCGGTGCCCTGGCTCGGCGACAGCGGCAAAACGACACGAAATGCCACAGGCGGCGCCAGCCCCGCCCCGGCTCAGCGGTAGCGCCGGAACCATTCGAGGATTCCGGCGCGGCCGTCCGGGATGAGCGGGCTGTCCGGGTCCTTCGCCCAGTTTTCCAGCTCCGCCAACGGCATCCAGCCGCCCGAGACGATTTCCTCCGGCTGGTGCACGACCGGGCCCTCCCAGCGGGCGGAAAACGTGAAGTTGTGGCAGCGGTGCGGCGGCTGTTCGAAAACGTGCGTGAACATCGGCTCCAGCGGCACCCCGCTGATGCCCAGTTCCTCGGCCAGTTCGCGGTAAGCGCATTCCTCCGGCGTCTCCCCGGCGGCCACCACACCACCGGCCCAGCAGTCGTAGAGCCCGGGGAACACGTCCTTGCCCGGGGACCGGCGGTGCACGTAAGCGCTTTCACCGTCACCCGAAAGCACCAGCACCTCGCCCGCCGCGTGCCAGAGCCCGCGGGCCCGCATTTCACGCCTGGTCGCGCTGCCCGCCACCGCGCCGGCCTCGTCGTAGACCGCCACCAGCTCCTCGTCCATGACGGCCCAGACTAGGGCGGGCGGGTGGTTTACCGCGTCGCAACCGGCGGGTCACTCACCCCGGCTCGCGGCTACCCGTAGGCTTGGCACATGCGGCGGATCATGGGAACCGAGGTCGAGTACGGCATCGCGGTGCCGGGCGACGCGACCGCGAACCCGGTGCTGACCTCGACACAGGTGGTGCTGGCCTACGCGGCCGCGGCCGACATCCCCCGGGCGCGCCGGGCGCGCTGGGACTACGAGGTGGAGTCCCCGCTGCGGGACGCGCGCGGCTTCGACCTGGCCGGGCCGGGCGGCCCCGGGCACGACCCGGACGTCGAGGACCTCGGCGCGGCCAACGTCATCCTCACCAACGGGGCCCGGCTCTACGTCGACCACGCGCACCCCGAGTACTCCGCGCCGGAGGTCACCAACGCGCGGGACGCGGTGATCTGGGACAAGGCCGGCGAGCGGGTGATGGAGGAGGCCGCGCTCAAGGCGGCCACGGTGCCGGGGCAGCCGCCCCTGCAGCTGTACAAGAACAACGTGGACGGCAAGGGCGCCAGCTACGGCACCCACGAGAACTACCTGATGTCCCGCTCCACGCCGTTCACGTCGGTCATCGGCGGGCTCACCCCGTTCTTCGCCTCGCGCCAGGTGGTCACCGGCTCCGGCCGGGTCGGCGTCGGCCCGCAGGGCGAGGAGGCGGGTTTCCAGCTTTCCCAGCGCTCGGACTACATCGAGGTCGAGGTCGGCCTGGAGACCACGCTCAAGCGCGGGATCATCAACACCCGCGACGAGCCGCACGCCGACGCGGACAAGTACCGCAGGCTGCACGTGATCATCGGCGACGCGAACCTCGCCGAGTACTCCACGTACCTGAAGCTGGGCACCACCGCGCTCGTGCTGGACATGATCGAGGCCGGTCAGCGCTTCGACGACCTCAAGCTGGACGAGCCGGTGCGCGCGGTGCACCAGATCAGCCACGACCCGACGCTCAAGACGAAGGTCGCGGTCGCGGGCGGCAAGAAGTACACCGGGCTGGACCTGCAGTTCGCCTACCACGAGCTGGCCGCGGCGCACCTGGAGCGCGAGGGCGCGGACGAGCAGTCCAAGGAGGTCCTGCGGGTCTGGGGCGAGATCCTGGACGCGCTGGCCCGTGACCCGGCCGAATGCGCGGACAGGCTGGACTGGCCCGCCAAACTGCGGCTGCTGGAGGGCTACCGTCAGCGCGACCAGCTCGCGTGGGGCGCGCCGCGGCTGCACCTGGTCGACCTGCAGTACTCCGACGTGCGGCTCGGGAAGGGCCTGTACAACCGGCTGGTCACCCGCGGCTCGATGAAGCGGCTGGTCACCGAGGAGGAGGTGCAGGCGGCGATCACGAACCCGCCGCTGGACACCCGCGCCTACTTCCGCGGCCGGACATTGGAGAAGTACGCGACGTCGATCGCGGCCGCCTCGTGGGATTCGGTGATTTTCGACGTCGGCCGTGAGTCGCTGGTGCGCATCCCCACGCTGGAACCCTTGCGGGGCACGAAAGCCCACGTCGGGAAGCTGCTGGACGAGTCGGCGACGGCGGAGGAACTGGTGGAGGCCCTCACCGCCTCCGACTAGCCGTGTTCGGTCGGTTACCCCGATTGTCGGTGGCACTGGGTAGGCTGGAACCAACAGCTCACCGGGAGGCGAGATGGCTCAGGAAAAGATCGAAAAGCACGGCGGCGGGGACTCGGATTCCGAGGCCGAAGGCGCGGCTCCGGCCGGCCAGGAGCGCCGGGAGAAAATGGGCGAGGACGTCGACACGATCCTGGACGAGATCGACGACGTGCTCGAGGAGAACGCCGAGGACTTCGTCCGCGCCTACGTGCAAAAGGGCGGCGAGTAGGGGCCTCTCGCCCGAACCCCTTTTTTTCCACCGCTGACCTGACTTGATGGGAATCACGAGCACGTATGGAACACACCTCGGGTGCTTCGCTGCCCGCCGCCTTCTTCTCGACCACGACCTCGTCGTTCGCCGAGTTCCTCCGGCAGCAGGAACCTGACCTGCTGCCCCGGAACCGGTACGCCGCGGACAGGGCCGTGCGGGAGCTCGACGCGCCGCACGGCACCACGATCGTGGCCGTCACGTTCGCCGGCGGTGTCCTCATCGCCGGCGACCGGCGGGCCACCTCGGGCAATGTGATCTCCGCGCGCGACATGGACAAGACGCTGGTCACCGACGAGTACTCGGCGATCGGGATCGCCGGCACCGCGGGCATCGCGCTGGAACTGGCCCGGCTCTACGCCGTGGAACTGGCCCACTACGAGAAGATCGAAGGCGTCCCGCTGTCGCTGGACGGCAAGACGAACAAGCTCGCCACGATGGTCCGGGGCAACCTGGACGCGGCGATGGCCGGGCTCGCGGTCGTCCCGCTGTTCGTCGGCTACGACACCGAGGCCGAGGACCCCAAGCACGCGGGGCGCATCGTGTCCTTCGACGTCGCCGGCGGGCGGTACGAGGAGCGGTCCGGGTACGCCTCCATCGGTTCGGGCTCGGTGTTCGCCAAGGGCTCGCTGAAGAAGCTCTACGACCCGGACGCCGACGAAGAGGCCGCCATCCGCACCGCCGTGGAAGCGCTCTACGACGCCGCGGACGACGACACCGCCACCGGCGGCCCGGACCTGGTCCGCCGGATCTTCCCGACCGCGGTCGTCATCACCGCCGAGTACGGTGCCCGCGAACTGTCCACCGACCGCGCGGCCGCGGTGGCCGAAGCCGTGGTCGCCGACCGCGCCGCGCAGGCCCGCGGCTGAACCCCCACCGTCCCCCGAGCACTTTGGAGCACACGCCGTGACGATGCCGCTGTACGCCTCCCCCGAGCAGTTGATGCGCGAGCGTTCGGAGCTCGCTCGCAAGGGCATCGCGCGCGGGCGGAGCGTGGTCGGCCTGAAGTACGCCAACGGCATTCTGTTCGTCGCCGAGAACCCGTCCACCACGCTGCGCAAGTTCTCCGAGATCTACGACCGGATCGGCTTCGCCGGTGTCGGCCGGTACAGCGAGTACGAAGCGCTGCGCGTGGCCGGGATCCGGCACGCGGATCTCAAGGGCTACCAGTACGACCGCCGTGACGTCAGCGCCCGCGCGCTGGCCAACTCCTACGCGGCCACCCTGGGCAGCATCTTCACCGAGCAGCTCAAGCCGTACGAGGTGGAGATCTGCGTGGCCGAGGTGGGCGCCACCCCGGCCGAGGACCAGCTGTTCCGGCTCACCTACGACGGCTCGATCTTCGACGAGCCGCAGTTCGTCGTGATGGGCGGGCAGACCGAGCCGGTGGTCAACAAGCTGAAGGAGACCTTCGTCGAGGGCGCGGAGCTGCAGGAGGCGCTGCGCTTCGCGGTGGAGGCTCTCCGTCCCGCCACGCAGAACAACGGGGACAGCGAGCCCGTGAAGCTCGAGGTCGCCGTGCTGGACAGGGGCCGTCTGCGCCGTACTTTCCGCCGCATCAACGGCGCGGCGCTGGAAGCGCTGCTGCCCGCCGCGCCCGAGCCGGAGGAGGGCGACAAGCCCGCCGAGGGCGAGGGAGACTCGTCCGGCAGCTGAGCCGCATTTCGCCACCGGAGCCGCCGTCCACCGTGCGTGGGCGGCGGTTTTCGTTCCTGGCGGGCGGTTTCGCGGCGGTCCCGGCGTGCCGCGCGGGCCGGGGTGAACCGGTCCGGAAACGCCCGGCGATCAAGTTCGCGGCGTGTCGACGCCCGAACGGCCCACCGCCGACGGGGGGAAAGCGCCTAGCATTGAGAGATGCAGCGGCGGATTTTTGGCATCGAGACCGAGTTCGGGGTCACGTGCACCTTCCACGGGCAGCGTCGGCTTTCGCCGGACGAGGTGGCCCGGTACCTGTTCCGGCGGGTCGTGTCGTGGGGACGCTCGTCCAACGTGTTCCTCTCCAATGGTTCCCGGCTCTACCTCGACGTGGGCTCGCACCCCGAGTACGCGACGGCGGAGTGCGACGACCTGGTGCAGCTGGTCACGCACGACAAGGCGGGGGAGCGGATCCTCGAGGACCTGCTGGTGGACGCCGAGCGGCGGCTGGCCGACGAGGGCATCGGCGGGGACATCTACCTGTTCAAGAACAACACCGACTCCGCGGGCAACTCCTACGGCTGCCACGAGAACTACCTGGTCACCCGTGCGGGTGAGTTCTCCCGGATCGCCGACGTGCTGCTGCCGTTCCTCGTCACCCGCCAGCTGATCTGCGGCGCGGGCAAGGTGCTGCAGACCCCGCGGGGCGCGGTGTACTGCCTTTCCCAGCGCGCGGAACACATCTGGGAAGGTGTGTCGAGCGCCACAACGCGCTCGCGCCCGATCATCAACACGCGCGACGAGCCGCATGCCGACGCCGAGCGTTACCGCCGCCTGCACGTCATCGTCGGCGACTCGAACATGGCCGAGCCCACGACGCTGCTCAAGATCGGCACCGCGAACCTGGTGCTGGAGATGATCGAGCAGGGCGTGCAGTTCCGGGACTTCACCCTGGACAACCCGATCCGCGCCATCCGCGAGATCAGCCACGACCTCTCCGGCCGCCGCCCGGTGCGCCTCGCGGGCGGGCGTGAGGCTTCGGCGCTGGACATCCAGCGCGAGTACTACGGGCGCGCGGTGCAGCACGTGAAGGCCAACGACTCCGGTCCGACCGCGCAGCGCGTGATCGAGCTGTGGGGCCGGGCGCTGGACGCGGTGGAGCAGCAGGACTTCAGCAAGATCGACACCGAGATCGACTGGGCGATCAAGCACCGGCTGGTGGAGCAGTACCGGGCCAAGAACGGGCTGGATCTGTCCAGCCCCCGGGTGGCCCAGCTCGACCTCGCCTATCACGACATCCGGCGGGGTCGCGGCATCTTCGATCTGCTGCAGCGCAAGGGCCTGGTCCGGCGCATCACCGACGATGGTGAGATCGAGCTGGCCAAGGACACCCCGCCGCAGACGACGCGGGCGAAGCTGCGCGGTGACTTCATCGCCGCGGCTCAGGCCGCGGGGCGCGATTTCACGGTCGACTGGGTGCACCTGAAGCTGAACGACCAGGCGCAGCGCACCGTGCTGTGCAAGGACCCGTTCCGCGCCGTGGACGAGCGCGTGGACAGGCTGATCAGCTCGCTCTGAGTTCCCGCGAAAACGGCCTGCCGCCGGCAGGCCGTTTTTCGTTGCCCCGGTTCAGCGTTCCGGGTCCTGCCCGGTCGGCCGGACGACGATCTCGTTCACGTCCACGGTTTTCGGTTGTTCGAGCGCGTAGCAGACCGCGCGGGCGATGTCGTCGGGATCGAGCTTCGGTTTGCGGCGCATCTCTTCGGTGATGAGCTCGGTCTCCACGATGCCCGGTTGGACCAGGGTGACCCGCACTCCCGTGCCCACGGCCTCGGCGCGGATCGACCCCGCGAGTCCCGTCACCGCCCACTTCGTCGCCGAATATAGGTTCGCCGGCCGGATATAGCGGCCCGCGACCGAGCCGGTGAGCACGAGGTGTCCTTCCGTCTTCGCCAACGCGGGCAGCGCGGCGCGGGCGGTGATCGCCGTGCCGTAGACGTTGGTGAGCACCATTTCCCGCCATTGCCGGGGATCGGTGCCACCCTTGCCGAAAAATGAGACCGGGAGCATCTGCCCCGCATTCGCGAACGCCGCGTCGAGCCTCCCGAACCTTTCTTCGGTGGCGGCGACCGCGCCCGAGATCTGGTCCCAGTCGGCGACGTCCGCGGCCAGGGCGAGAGCCTTGTCCGCCCCCAGCTCCTCGACGAGCGGCGCCAGCGATTCGGCGTTGCGGGACACCAAAGCAAGCCGATACCCGGCAGCCGCGGCCCGGCGCGCGGTGGCGGCGCCGAGCCCCCGCGAGGCCCCGGTGATGAGCAGTACGCGATCGGTCATACGGGAGAGAATGGCGTGATCAGCCCGCCCCAGCAACGAAAGCCAAACCCACCCGACGCCCCGCGCCACCACCAAACGGCCACCCGGCAACGCGAAGCGAGCCGTCCCGACGGCCACACCCC
>NZ_VMNW02000164.1 GCF_007713735.2 Amycolatopsis acidicola
CCCCTCACCACCGCTGCCAAACCCCACCCCCACCAGCCCAGACACCAAAACTCCTTGCCAAAACGTTGGGTTTTTGCAACAGTACGTTGTATGAGTCCGGTGCGACGTGGCAAAGAGCTGCCGATCTACAACCGGCTCCAGGTGCTCCGGGCGGAGCGGGGGTTGAGCCGGGCGGCGCTGGCCGAGGCTGTGGAGGTGAACCCGCAGACGATCGGCGCGCTGGAGCGGGGCGATCATTATCCGAGTCTCGATCTGGCGCTGCGGATCTGCGACGTGTTCGGGCTGCCGGTCGAAGCCGTGTTCAACCGCGAGCCGTTCGCGCCATTGTCCACTCAGGTTTACGGGAAGGGGGAGAAATGAGCGCGATCACCACGCGCTGGGAGGCGTTCCTGGACCGGGTGGAGGCGAAGGAGCGGCGGAACGCGCAACGGTTGCCGGGGTGGCGCACCCGGAAAAGGCGCCGCGAGCTGACGGTCGTCATGGTCTTCGCGAACCTCGTGCTGGTCGTGGCCGCCGCGGTGTCCGGCCAGGGCGACTCAGCCACGTTTTACGTGCCGTGGTTCGCGGGCCTGGTGCTGTGGTTTGTTTCCTTCTGGTTACTGCGGATCCTGACCGGCAAGATGTCCAGCGCCTTCCTGAGCCTCCTCGACGAGCGCGAGCGGGAGTGGCGGCAGCGGGTGACGTACGTGGCGTACCAGGTGCTGACAGGGCTGATGCTCGTGGCGATGTTGTACACGGTGGCGATCGCCCGCCAGCCGGACGCCGGATTCCGCGCCGGGTCCATGATGGCCTCGCTGCTCATCGTCGGATCGTCCGCTCCGGCGGCGCTGCTCGGCTGGACCCTGCCTGACGACGACCCGGAGGATTCCGATGCCTGACCTCGAAATCGACCGAGTGTCCAAAAGGTACGGTCAGGTTACCGCCCTCGACAACGTCTCCTTCGAAGTCCGCGGCGGCGAGCTGTTCGGCTTCGTCGGCAGCAATGGCGCGGGCAAAACCACGACAATGCGCATCGCGCTCGGGGTGCTGGCCGCGGATGCCGGCGAGGTCCGGTTCGGTGGCCAGCCGATCACGCCGGAGACACGCTCGCGCATCGGGTACATGCCCGAAGAACGCGGGCTCTACCCGAAGATGAAAGTCCTCGACCAACTCGTGTACCTTGCCGAGCTGCACGGGCTCAGCACCAACGCCGCCCACAAGAGCGCGGAGAACTGGATAACCCGCCTCGGCCTTGCCGAGCGCAGGCTCGACGAAGTGCAGAAACTCAGCCTCGGCAACCAGCAGCGAGTCCAACTCGCCGCCGCGCTCGTGCACGGGCCCGCGATGCTCGTGCTCGACGAACCCTTCTCGGGGCTCGACCCGCTGGCCGTCGACGTGATGAGTGACGTGCTGCGCGACCAGGCGGCCGCGGGCGTGCCGGTGGTGTTTTCCAGCCACCAGCTCGATCTGGTCGAGCGCCTCTGCGACCGCATCGGCATCATCCGAAGTGGACGGATGGTCGCCTGCGGCACGGTCGACGAGCTGACCGCCGAAGCCGGAACACAGCTGGTGGTCTCGGCGCCCAACGCGCCGGCGGGTTGGGCAAAGGAGATTCCCGGCGTGCGCATCATCAACGAGGAGCCAAGCCGCACGGTGCTGGCGCTCGAGCCCGACGTGGACGACCAGGTGGTGCTCAACGCGGCACTCGCGTCGGGCCCGGTGCGCGAGTTCAGCCGCCGCAGGCCGAGTCTGGCCGAAGTGTTCCGCACGACCGTGTCTGGGGGAAACACGTGATCTCACCGTGGAAAGCAGTAAGGCTCGTCGCCAAGCGCGAGCTGAACACGCGGCTGCGCACGCGATCGTTCGTCGTCGGCACCGCGGTCATCCTCGTGGTGCTCGCCGGTTATCTGTTGCTACAAGCCACCTTGTTCGGCAACGCGAACAAGGCGAACATCGGCCTCACCGGCCAGACAACGGGCATAGCGAACCAGCTCAAGGCCGCGGGTTCCGCCGCGGGCAAGGAGATCCAGACCACCGTCGTGACCCCGGCCGACGGGCGGGCGCAGGTGGAGAGTGGCGATCTCGACGCCGTGCTCTCCGGCAGCGCGGCGGACCTCCAGGTACTCGTCAAGTCCGATTTGGACGATCAGCTTCGCGCTGTGCTCAACGGGATCTCGGGCCAGCAGGTGCTCAACGCCAAACTGCTGGAGGCGGACCAGGACCCAGCGCAGGTCATGCGCGAGGTGAACGCCGCGCAGGTGAAGGTCACCGAGATCAAACCGCCCGAACCCGGTCGCGGGCAACGGCTCGCGGTCGGGCTGGTCACGGTTTTCCTGCTGTTCTTCGGAATCCAGACCTACGGGGCGTTCGTCGCGCAGGGCGTGGTCGAGGAAAAGGCCAGCCGCGTGGTGGAAATCCTGTTGTCCACCGTGCGGCCGTGGCAACTGGTGCTGGGCAAGGTACTCGGCCTCGGCCTGGTCGGGCTGGTGCAGATCCTCATCCTCGCCGTCGCCGGGCTGGCGATGGCTTCCGCCACCGGCGCGCTCACCCTGTCCGGCCTGGCCACCGGCACCCTGCTCTGGGGCGTGGTCTGGTACCTGCTCGGCTTTTTCCTGTACGCCACGGTGTACGCGGGCGCGGGTTCGCTGGTGTCGCGCCAGGAGGACGCCGCATCGGTCATCACCCCGGTCACGATGGTGCTGACCATCGGATTCGTCGTCGGGTTCAACGTGCTCATCCAGAACCCGGACAGCGGAACGGCGCAGGTACTCTCGCTCATCCCGCTGTTCTCGCCGATCCTGATGCCGGGCCGGATCGCGATCGGCGCCGCGGCCGGGTGGGAGGTGGCGACGGCGCTCGCGTTGACGCTCCTCGCCGGCGCGCTGCTCACGTGGCTTGGCAGCCGCGTGTACCGCAACGGCGTGCTGCACACGGGAAGCAGGCTCAGCCTCAGGACCGCGCTCCGCGGCTGATCTGCTGGAACCGCTCCAGGGCAACCTGGCGTTCCTGCGCGTGCTCCACGACAGGCGCCGGGTAGTCCTCGGGGCGGTTCTTCAGCTTCCACGGCTGGTGTACCGCTTTCCCTGCCACCCCACGGAGTTCGGGCACGAACCGGCGCACGTAGTCGCCCTGGGGGTCGAACTTCTCGCCCTGGGTGGTGGGGTTGAAGACGCGGAAGTACGGGGCCGCGTCGTTGCCGGAACCGGCCACCCACTGCCAGTTCAGCTGGTTCGAGGCGAGATCCCCGTCGACGAGGTTCCGCATGAAATGCCGGGCGCCGAACCACCACGGCAGGTGCAGGTCCTTGACCAGGAAGCTCGCCACGATCATCCGCACCCGGTTGTGCATCCAGCCCTCGGCGAGCAACTGGCGCATCCCGGCGTCGACGATCGGGTAGCCGGTGCGCCCGTCACGCCAATGCTCGAAGAGCGCGTCGTCCTCGTTGTACTGGATCTCGTCGAACCGCTTGTCGTAGTTCCGGCGCGCGGCGTCGGGCCGGTGCCACAGCACGTCGGCGTAGAACTCGCGCCACGCGAGCTCGCTTCGCAACGTCTCCGCGCCCCCACCGCGACGCTCCGCCAGGTCCGCCAGCAAGGTGCGCGGATGCACGCAACCCCAATGCAGGTAAGGGGAAAGCCGCGTGGTGGCGTCGTGGTCCGGCCGATCGCGGGCGGTGTCGTACTCGTTGACGTCCTCGTCGAGATAACGCTTCCAGAGCTTCAGCGCCGCCTTCTCACCCGGCTTCGGCAGCTTCATCCCGCCCAGCTCCGGAGCGTCCGGAATGGACAGTTCACGATCCGGCTTTATCCACTGCACCGCGGATTTCGACGTACGGGCAGGCGAATGCCAGCCACGTTCGCGCCAGGACCGGTAGAACGCCGTGAACACCTTGTACGGATCGCCGTCGGGCTTGGTGACGCGGCCGGGCGTGACGGCGTACGGCGAGCCCGTTTCCACCCACTCGACCCCGTCTCGCTCCAGCGCCTTGGCCACCTCGCGATCCCGCGCCACACCGTAGGGCGCGGTGTCCGCGGTCACGTGGACGCTTTTCGCGCCAACGGATTTCGCCGCGCGGCACACTTCCTCCGCCGGGTCGCCGTGCACCACGAGCAGCCGGCCACCGAGCTGCGCGGACAGCTCCCGCAAGCAGCCGTACAGAAAAGCGAGGCGTGGCGCGCCCGACGGCTTGATCAGCTTGTCGTCCAGCACGAATAGGGCGAGCACCCGCTCGGCCCGTTCGCCGGCGCTCAACAGGGCGGCGTGATCGCCCAGCCGGAGATCGCGCCGGAACCACAGGACCGCTGTTTCGCCGGGGGAAGCCACCAAGACAGCCTAAGGACTGCCCGCCGGACCCGCCGTGCGAGCACAAAAATGCCCTCTCCCATCGGCAACAGGGAGAGGGCAGTTCTGCTCGGCGCGGTGGCTCAGCGCTCGCTGAGCTTGGTGTACTCGCGCTCCTTCTCGCCGGTGTAGATCTGCCGCGGGCGACCGATCTTGGTCTGCGGGTCCTGGATCATCTCCCGCCAGTGCGCGATCCAGCCGGGCAGGCGGCCCAGCGCGAACAGCACGGTGAAGTACTTGGTCGGGAATCCGAGCGCCCGGTAGATCAGCCCGGTGTAGAAATCGACGTTCGGGTACAGCTTGCGCTCCACGAAGTAATCGTCGGAAAGCGCCGTTTCCTCGAGCGTCTTGGCAATCTCGAGCAGTTCGTCGTTGACGCCCAGCTTGTTGAGAATCTGGTCGGCCGTCTTTTTGATGATCCGCGCACGCGGGTCGTAGTTCTTGTAGACCCGGTGCCCGAAGCCCATCAGGCGGACACCCTTTTCCTTGTTTTTCACCCGGTTCACGAAGTTCGCGACGTCACCGCCGTCGGCGCGGATGCCCTCGAGCATCTCCAGCACCGCGCTGTTCGCGCCGCCGTGCAGCGGGCCGAACAGGGCGTTGATGCCAGCCGAGATGCTGGCGAACAGGTTCGCCTCGGACGAGCCGACGAGCCGCACCGTGGAGGTGGAGCAGTTCTGCTCGTGGTCGGCGTGCAGGATGAACAGCAGGTCGAGCGCCTTGGCGACCTCGGGGTCGACCTCGTAGGGCTCGGCGGGCAGGCCGAAGGTCATCCGGAGGAAGTTCTCGACGAGGCCCAGCGAGTTGTCCGGGTAGAGGAACGGCTGGCCGATCGACTTCTTGTACGCGTAGGCGGCCAGCGTGGGCACCTTGGCCAGCAGGCGGACGGTGGACAGCTCGACGTTCGGTTCGTCGAACGGGTTGAGCGAGTCCTGGTAGAAGGTCGACAGCGCGGAGACGGCGCTGGAGAGCACCGGCATCGGGTGCGCGTCGCGCGGGAAGCCGTCGAAGAACCGCTTCAGGTCCTCGTGGAGCAGGGTGTGCCTGTTGATCTTCTGGGTGAAGTCGTCCAGCTGGGCCTGCGTCGGCAGCTCACCGTAGACGAGCAGGTAGGAGACCTCGATGAACGTCGAGTGCTCGGCCAGCTGCTCGATCGGGTAGCCGCGGTAGCGCAGGATGCCGGCGTCGCCGTCGATGTAGGTGATCGCCGAGGACGTGGAGCCGGTGTTGACGAACCCCGGGTCGTAGGTGATGTACCCCGTCTGAGCCAGCAGCTTCCCCAGTTCGATACCGGGAGCACCCTCGACGGCGTTGACCACCTTCAGTTCGTGTTCGCCGGTCGGCAGGCGCAGCGATACCGTGCTGCCGCCGGACGCCGCAGTCGCGTCGGACATGCAAGTCCCTCTCACGGTCACACGGGTCGGCGGCGCCTGCAGGTCGCACAGGCAGCCATTTGTTCGCGCGTGACCGGGAAATTCAGTCTCGGCGCACACCGCCCCGCTGGGGTATGAATTCCACCCTCAACGCTAGTCGACCGACTGGGCTTCGCGCAGCCATTGTGTTACCCAGAGCAAAGCGTTGGGATCAGATTCACACCATTTCCGCGGCCCTCGGCGGCTCCGCCCCACTGCGGGAGACTGTGATCGCCGCCGCCTTCGCGGCGAACGTGAGCGCCGCACGCCATTCCGGCGCACCGAGTTCGGTGACGGCGCGCACATTGTGCTGGTGCAACCACGCCAGAAGTGCTCCCTGCACGGTGTCCCCGGCGCCGATCGTGTCGACCACGTCGACCCGCTCGGACGGGACCGTGATCTCAGCCGATCCGGTGTGGACGGCGAGACCGTCGGCACCACGCGTGAGCACCACGGCGTCGACCCCGGCGTCCAGCCACCCCTTCGCGGCCTTCACCGGGTCCGCCCCGCCCGCCAGCCACGCGGCGTCGTCGTCGGACAGCTTGAGCAGGCGCACGTCGGGGAGCCAGGAGAGGAAGCGCTCGCGGTACGCGCCTTCGTCGGTGATCAGGTCCGCCCGGATGTTGGGATCGAGCGCGGTCAGCACACCGCGGGCGGATTCCCGGCGCAGCATCGTTTCGTAGGTCGTCGCGCCCGGTTCGAGCACCATGCCCAGAGTGCCGAGGCACAACACGGTGGCTTCGCTCGGCAACGGGCCGGGGTCGGCGACGAGCCTGTCCGCGGTGCCCTCGGTGTAGAAGGTGTAGCTGGCCGCGCCACGTTCGTCGAGCGCGACCACGGCGAGAGTGGTGGGTTCCGGACCGGATTGCAGCATCGATATGTCGACTTCCGACGCGGTGAGGCGTTCCCGCAACGCCCGCCCGAACCGGTCCTCGGAAACCCTCGACAGGAACGCCGTCGGCACACCGAGCCGCCCGGCGGCCAGCGCCACGTTGTACGGCCCGCCGCCCAGCCGCGGCAGCAGCGAGGCCAGTCCGTTGTCCACTTTGGATTCTCCGGGCACCAGGTCGACCAGTGCCTCACCACCCACCACGATCACGCGAGCGATGCTACTTGGAGGCCAGCCCGTCCAACAGCAACTCGGCCAGGGCCGTGAACGCCTCGGCGTCGGACACGCCGGTGCGTGAACCGATCACCCCGGTCTGGATGCTCTCGATCAGCACCCCGGCCATCTCGGCGATGAGCTTCGCGTGCACGTTGCGGAACACTCCGTCATCGACGCCCTGCGCGATGAAGGAGCGGATGCGGGCCGCGGCGGCCCGGCTGTTGAGCTCGTAGGCCGCGCGGGCCGGGGCGAAATCGTTGATGTCGCGCATGAACTGGGGCGCGGCGCGGTTCAGGTACTCGGCGATGCCGTCCAGGTAGGTGCCGATCACCTGGCGCGCGTCCGCGAGTCCTGCCGTCCGCTGTTCCATCAGCTCGGCCGCGCCCTTGAAGTAGTGCGCCACGACCCGGACCGCGAGCTGCTCCTTGCTCGGGGCCAGCGCGTACAGGGTCGACTTCGAGCAGTGCATCTTCGCGGCGAGGTCGTCAAGCGTGAAGTGCATGAAGCCTTCGGCGAGGAAGAGCTCCTCGAGTTCGGCGAGCAACGCCCGCTGCCGGGAGGTCAGTTTCCGGCCGCCCGGGGGTCGCAATGCGACGCGCTCTGTCATCTTGACACCGTATGTGCTGTACTGGAGATAGCCCTACAGTACTGTTTCGAGTACGGATACGGAGACGGTCATGCCGGTCGAACGCCTGCTGCCGAACCAGGAGGCCGAAGACCTCCTGAACCTGACGGTCGAGCTCGCCCGCGAGGAGCTCAAGCCACTCGCAGCGGAGTACGAGGAGGCCGAGCGCTTCCCGCGGGAGCAGTTCCGCACGCTCGGGAAGTCCGGCCTGCTGGGCCTGCCGTACCCGGAGCGGTGGGGCGGGGGCGAGTTGCCTTACGAGGTGTACCTGCAGGTACTGGAGGAGATCGCGGCCGCGTGGATGTCGGTCGGCGTCGGCCTGTCGGTGCACACCATGTCCTGCTTCGCGCTCACCCACCACGGCACGGACGAGCAGCGGGACCGGTGGCTGCCCGCGATGTTGGAGGGCGAACTGCTGGGCGCGTACGCGCTCTCGGAGTCCCACGCCGGCTCGGACGCCGCGGCGCTGTCCACCCGCGCACGGCGTGACGGGGACCAGTTCGTCGTGAACGGCACGAAGGCGTGGATCACGCACGGCGGCGAAGCGGATTTCTACACGACGATGGTGCGCACGGGGGACGAGTCGATCTCGTGCCTGCTCATCGACGGTTCGACTCCGGGGCTCTCGGCCGGTGCGCCGGAACGGAAAATGGGGCTCACCGGTTCCACCACGGCCCAGCTGATCTTCGATGACGCGCATGTCGACGCGGACAGGCTGATCGGCCCGGAAGGCGCCGGGCTCCGCATCGCATTGTCCTCTTTGGACTCGGGCCGTCTCGGGATTGCTGCCTGTGCAGTGGGTTTGGCGCAGGCGGCGCTCGACGAGGCGGTAGAATACGCCAAGGGCCGCACCCAGTTCGGCAAGCCGATCATCGAATTCCAGGGCCTGGAATTCCTGCTCGCCGACATGGCCGCCGCCGTCGAAACGGCCCGCGCCGCCTACTTGGACGCCGCCCGTCGCCGTGACCGCGGCATGTCCTTCCGCCGCCAGGCGTCGATCGCGAAACTGACCGCGACGGACGCCGCGATGAAGGTGACCACCGACGCCGTCCAGGTCCTCGGCGGCGCGGGTTACACACGGGACTTCCCAGTCGAACGCTACATGCGCGAGGCGAAAGTCCCCCAGATCTTCGAAGGCACGAACCAAATCCAGCGCATGGTCATCGCCCGCGAGTTGAAGCGGGTTTAGGGCAGGGGACTTCGGGGCAGGTGGGGCTCGCCGGGTCTCTTTCGGGGCCGGATCGCGGCGCGGTCCGTGGTCTTTTCAGGGCGGATCGCGCCAGCGATCCGCCCTAGAGGTGGGTGCTCATCCCGTCGCCTGCCCAGGCCCCACATCACTTTGCCCTGGGCCCGCAACCCCTCTCCCCAGCACGCACCCGAGCGCACAAAGCTTGCGGGCCCAGGGAAAAGTGATAGCGCTTCCGCAGGCGACGGGATGAGCACCCACCTCTCCCCCCCTCGCAACCGGTGGCCGAGCTACGGGCGATGCCCATCCTGGAGCCTGCCTCCCGGCGAGGGGATCTTTTAATCTTT
>NZ_VMNW02000165.1 GCF_007713735.2 Amycolatopsis acidicola
TAAGAGACAGCAAGAGAGCCGACACGCGCCACTTCGCTGCGTGAATCGCCGGTGACGCGTTGCCAGCCTGGGTGCCCCGGCGCGGGTCAGGGCACCGGCCGGGGCACGGGTGCGGGCAGGCGGGCGAGCGGGCGGGTGCCCGTGCGCGCGGACGCGTGCGCGCAGGGCCGGGTTCCTTGCTAGCGTTTCGTGGCAATGACCTGGACTCGCTGGACCCCGGGCGGCCGGCTGGCGCGGACCGATCCGCGGCCACCGGACGCTGTCGAAGGGCAGCCGAACGGCACATTGCTTCCCGCACTCACACTCGGTGGTCTCGCCGCCGTGCTGCTCGCGCTGGGGTCGTCGATCCCGGTGGTGGCCGGTGCTTCCCCGGGATACACGAGTGCGCCCTTGCTGATCGTGCTTGCCGTCCTGCCCTTCGCGCTGGCCTTGTTCTTCCTCGGCCGCGGGCGGCCGGTCGCGGCTGTCGGTGTGTTCGCCGGGGCGGCCGCGCTCGCGCCGGGACGCTTCGTGCTGGACCTGCAGTTCCTGGTCGACCCGTCGTCGGCGGCGAGGCCCGAGCTGTACCGGCCGGAGGTCTTCGAGGTCGCCGCGCCCTCTACCGGGCTGTGGCTGCTTCTCGCCGGGCACGTGGCCACCGCGGCTGCCGGGGTGTTGGCGTTGCGGGCCATCGGGCCGCGCGGGGAGCCTGCCGGGCGCGGTCTGCTGCTCGCGGGCGTGGTCGCGGGAGGCATCGCGGCGATCGGCGTGATGATGGCGCCCTTCTCGACCGATGACGCGTTCCTGCCCGTCGGGAGCGCGTTCGAGAGCACGGGCATCGTGCTCGCCGGGTCGCTGCTGGTGGCGTTCGCGCTCCCGGCCGGGGCCGCGCTGCTCGTCAGCTCTGGCGCGCGCGGCGTCACGCTGGGCGGGCTGCTCGGGCTGGCGCTGGCTGCGCTCGCGATCGGGCTGCCCAACCTCGTGACCGGACTGGCCGTGACGAACGTGTCGCTCACCGCCGGGCCGATCGTCGTGCTGGTCGGCGTCGCGGGGCTGATCCTCGTGGCGTTCCTGCCCGGCGAAGGTCCCGTTGTCGAAGTGGCGGAGGACGAAGCGGGCGAGGCGAGTCTGCCGGGTTCGTCGAAGCTGCGGGTGGCCACAGGCGTGCTGGCACTGCTCACGATGATCGCCGCGATCATCGGTTCGGTCACCGATCAGGTGATCATCGCCGGTGGCCTGTCCGGGCCGGCGAGCCCCTCGCGGTCACTCCTGCTGATTTCCGGACTACTGCTCGGCGTGCTCGGCCTCGCGATGTTCGTCCCGGCCTTCGCTTTGCGGGTCCGGCCCGTGATTTCCGTTGTGTGGGCCGGAGTTCCGCTCGCCGCGACGGCCGTGCTGACCACGGCGATCACGGCCACCGAACTGGGCGCCGGGCTCGAACCGGGCCAGGGCGCCGTCTGGACGGCGGTCGCCGCCGTCGGGGCGATCGCGACGGCGTGCTGCTCCGTCGTGACGGGCATGGTCGAGCGGGACGACAGCGACGACACGGCGGAAGTCGTGCCGGGGCCGAACCTGATGACGCCGCTCGTGGCGGGCGGGATCCTCGCCGTCGGCGGGTTCGGCACGCCCTCGATCGTGGCCCCGGACTACACCGAGCCCGCGCTGTGGTCGAACTTCGGCACCCCCTCGTGGGGGCTGCTCGTCGCGCTACTCACCGTGCTCGGCGCCTGCTTCCTCGCGCCGCGAAGCCGTCCGGGGCAGGCGACCGGACTCCTCGCGGGCGCCACGCTGCTCGCCGTCCTGCGGGTTCTGCAGCTTCCGCTGGCGAGCGGCGAGATCACCGGCTCGCACGCCGGGGTGGGCTGGTGGCTCGCTCTCGGGTGTGTCGTGGCACTCGCGATCGCCGCCGCACTGGCCCCGCGTGGGGCTTTTCACAGCCCGAAAACACGCTCTGGATCCATACGGTGACCGAGTTCACCAGATGCGGCGCCCCGAGCTTCTCCCCAGGTCGCTAGGGTCGTCTCCGTCCGGCAGCATGGTTTGCAAACAGCACGCCCTTGCGCCCAGCACAAATGCGTGTGTCGTCAGGAGACTGGAGTAGTGGACCTCTACGAATACCAGGCGAAGGACCTCTTCGCCGCCCACGGCGTGCCGGTATTGCCCGGCGCCGTTGCGAGCACCCCGGAAGAAGCGCAGGCCGCCGCCGAGAAGATCGGTGGACAGGTCGTCGTCAAGTCTCAGGTCAAGGTCGGGGGCCGCGGCAAAGCCGGCGGCGTCAAGCTGGCCAAGGACCCGGCCGAGGCCAAGGAGAAGGCGGAAGCCATTCTCGGCCTCGACATCAAGGGCCACATCACGCATCGCGTGCTGGTGACCGAGGCGTCCGACATCGCGGAGGAGTACTACTTCTCCTTCCTGCTGGACCGCACCAACCGCACCTTCCTCGCCATGGCCTCGGCCGAAGGCGGCATGGAGATCGAGCAGCTGGCCGTCGAGCGGCCCGACGCGCTCGCCAAGGTGCCGGTCGACGCGATCGCCGGCGTCGACAAGGCGAAGGCGCTGGAGATCCTCACCCAGGGCAACTTCCCCGAGGCCATCCGCGACCAGGCCGCCGAGGCGGTCGTGAAGCTGTGGGAGACCTTCGTGGCCGAGGACGCCACGCTGGTCGAGGTCAACCCGCTGGTCCGCGACCCGCAGGACAAGATCGTCGCCCTCGACGGCAAGGTCACCCTCGACGAGAACGCCGGCTTCCGCCACCCGGACCACGAGGCGCTCGTCGACAAGCAGGCCGAGGACCCGCTGGAGGCCAAGGCCAAGGCGAAGGACCTCAACTACGTCAAGCTCGACGGCGAGGTCGGCATCATCGGCAACGGCGCGGGCCTGGTCATGTCCACCCTGGACGTGGTCGCGTACGCGGGCGAGAAGCACGGCGGCGTGAAGCCGGCGAACTTCCTCGACATCGGCGGCGGCGCCTCCGCGGAGGTCATGGCCGCGGGGCTGGACGTCATCCTCAACGACCCGTCGGTGAAGAGCGTGTTCGTGAACGTCTTCGGCGGGATCACCGCCTGCGACGCGGTCGCGAACGGCATCGTCGAAGCGCTGAAGATCCTGGGCGGCGAGGCCACCAAGCCGTTGGTCGTCCGGCTCGACGGCAACAACGTCGAAGAAGGCCGCAAGATCCTCAACGACGCGAACCACCCGCTGGTCACGCAGGTGGACACCATGGACAACGCGGCTGACAAGGCTGCCGAGCTCGCGGCGGCAGGAGCGTAAGACAATGTCGATCTTCCTTGACTCCAACAGCAAGATCATCGTTCAGGGCATCACCGGGTCCGAGGGCACCAAGCACGCGACCAAGATGCTGCAGGCGGGCTCGAACATCGTCGGCGGCGTGAACGCCCGCAAGGCCGGGCAGACCGTCACCATCGCGGGCAAGGACCTCACCGTGTTCGGCACGGTCGAGGAGGCCATCAAGGAGACCGGCGCCGACGTGTCGGTCATCTTCGTGCCGCCGAAGTTCGCGAAGGACGCGGTCATCGAGGCCATCGACGCCGAGATCCCGCTCGCCGTCGTGATCACCGAGGGCATCCCGGTGCACGACTCCGCCTACTTCTGGGCGCACGCGGTGGCGAAGGGCAACAAGACCCGGATCATCGGGCCGAACTGCCCCGGCGTCATCTCGCCCGGCAAGTCCAACGCGGGCATCATCCCGGCCAACATCACCGGCCCCGGCAAGATCGGCCTGGTGTCGAAGTCCGGCACGCTGACCTACCAGATGATGTACGAGCTGCGGGACATCGGCTTCTCCACCGCGGTCGGCATCGGCGGTGACCCGGTCATCGGCACCACGCACATCGACGCGCTCGAGGCGTTCCAGAACGACGCCGAGACCGAGGTCATCGTGATGATCGGTGAGATCGGTGGCGACGCCGAGGAGCGTGCCGCTGCCTACATCAAGGAGAACGTGACGAAGCCGGTCGTCGGTTACGTCGCGGGCTTCACCGCGCCCGAAGGCAAGACGATGGGCCACGCCGGCGCCATCGTGTCCGGCTCCGCCGGCACCGCGCAGGCGAAGAAGGAGGCCCTCGAGGCCGCCGGTGTCAAGGTCGGCAAGACCCCGACCGAGACGGCCGAGCTGGCCCGGGAGCTGTACAAGAACCTGCACTGAGCCCTGGTTCGAGCCGCAACGGCCGGTCACCCAGCTGGGTGACCGGCCGTTCGCGTTTTCTCACAGCGGGCTGGACGCAACCGTTTCCCCGCCCCGTACGTCGGATAGCCGAGGGGTGGCCTGAGAGTCCTGGTGCGCTAGCGTTTTTCCGGACATAACGGCCACCTACCTTCGGGCAGTAAAACGACAGGAGAGCACGGAATGACCTTCCCCAGCGGTGGGCCGGGCTACCCCCAGCAGGGTGGCGGCGCACAACCCAACCCCCAGGCCCCGGGTACCGGTGGCTTCCCGCAACAGCAGAACCAAGGCGGGCCGAACCTGTCGGCCGTCAATCTGCCCATGGTGCTCACCCTCGTCGTGGCGGTGCTCGGCCTCGTCAACTACTTCATCGGTTTCTCCGACGAGGCGTCCAACTCCGACCAGGCACTGTTGTTCCTGCTCGTCGGCGGTCTGCTCGCCGGGATCTCGCTGATCCCGCGGGCGCCGAGAACCCAGGTCTTCGCCGTCCTGTTCAGCGTTCTCGGTGGCCTGTACGCGATCCTGTCCGTCGTACGGGTGCCTTCGGGCGTGGACACCCCCGGGATCATGACCGTGATCCTGATCCTGGGCATCCTGCAGCTGCTGGTGGCCGTCGCGTCGCTGCTCTTCGAGTACAACCTGATCAAGCTGCCCGTCCCGCAGCAGCAGCAACGGCCGCCGTACGCCCAGCAGCCCTATGGCCAGCCGGGCTTCGGCCAGCAGCAACAGCAGCCGCAGCAGGGGCCGGAGGGCAAGGGCCCGCAGGGCACGCAGTTCACGTCGCCGGTGGCGCCGCAGTCCACCGTCTACGCCCCGCAGGCCGGGCAGTTCTACACGCCGCAGCAGCAGTCGGAATCCGGCCAGCAGCAGCCTCCCGGCACCCCGCCGGGCGGGCTCAACAAGGGCTGACCGAGCTCGTCACCACGGCCACCACCTCGGCTTTCGCGGCCGGAGTGGTGGCCGTTTTTCCTAACGCCTCCGGGTGAGTGTGGCTGGAGCCATGATCGGTGAGCGGCGTGCCTCACCCGGACGGCGCAGCCCGGATGCGAAGGTGCGAGGCATGTCGTTGCTCGCGCCGCAGTCGCGCCCCGGTGAAGGGGTGCGTGAGCCGCGCGATCAGCACGGGCCTTCCGGGACGGCACGGGTGAAGACGCTCGTGGTGGCGATCGCTGGCCCGCTGGTCGCCGGTTACGCCTTCGTCCTCGTGTTGTTCTCGCTGGTCACCCTGCTGGCGGCGCCGTCGCACTTCTCGCTGTCCGGAGTGTTGCGCGCCGCCGGGCCGGGGTTGCTGGCCGCGTACCAGGTGCCGGTCAGCATCAAGGGAAGCCCGCTCGGAGTGCTGCCTCTGCTCGGCACGGCGGTGCTGTGCACGCTCATCGTCAGCTCGGCCGTGTACGCGGCGAAGCGCCTCGGATTGCGGGAACCGGGCCAGGCGGTGAACGTCGTCGCTCCGATGGCGGCCGTGCATTCGCTGGTCGGGGTGACCATCGCGCTCACGGCCACCGGTGTCGGCATCAGCGTCGAACCGCTGCCGGCGTTCCTCGTGCCGGGTTTCGTCGCCGCGCTCTGCGCGACGGCGGGCGTGGCCGACAGGTGCGGTTTTCTCGACGCCGCAAGGAAACACCTCGACCCCATCGCATTGCGCGGGCTGAAGGCGGGCGCGCTGGGGATGGCCGGGTTGCTGGCCGTCGCGGCCACGGTTTTCGCACTCAGCCTCGCCCTTTCCTTCCACACCGCGCGTGACCTGTTCAGCACCAACGCGCCCGGATTCGGCAGCGGCGCGGGGATGTTCCTGCTGTCGCTGGGATATCTGCCCAACGCCGTTGTCTGCGCGCTCGCTTTCGTGGTGGGGCCGGGCTTTTCGCTGGGCTCGGTTTCGGTGGCGGCGTACCAGTTCTCCGGCGGGGCGGTCCCGGGGCTGCCGTTGCTGGCGAGCATGCCGGAGCACAGCGCGCGCTGGTGGCCGGTCCTGATGCTGCTGCCGGCCGCGGTGGGCGGGCTGGTCGGCTGGTATCTGCGCCGCAGTGACGAGGATCCGCTGACGCGGTTGCGCACGGTGGCCATCGCCGGTGCGCTGATCGGGTTCGGTTGTGTGGTGTTGTGCACTCTCGCGGGCGGCAGGCTCGGTGGCGGGCCGTTCAACCCGGTGTCGATCCCGGTCGCGTTGATGTCCGTCGCCGCTTTCGCCTGGATCGTCATCCCCGGCGGACTGGTGGCCTGGCTGGCCGGGCCACGACGTCCCCGCGCGGTCGAACAGGTCGTGCTCGACGAGCCGGAAGTGTCCGTTGACCTCGACGAAGACGGCGAAAGCGAACTCGAGGACGAGGTCGGGGAAGACGTCGTCGACGAGGAGCCGGCCGAGGAGGATCCCGAAGAGCCGGAGCCCGACGAAGACGTCGCGGAAGACGAGGAACCGGACGAAGAAGAGCCGTCGCCCACCTCCGAGGAGCCGGAACAGCCCAGCTAGGCTGGGTGCGACCTAGTCGCGGGGTGAAGGAGAGGCGTTGGAGTCCAGTCGGTTGGACCTGCCCACGCCGGTCAAGGTGGTCGTGCTCGCTTCCGGTTCGGGCACTCTGCTGCAGGCGCTGCTCGACGCGGCCGCCAGGCCGGACTATCCCGCCGAGGTGATCGCCGTCGGCACGGACCGGGACGGCGTCGAAGCACTCGCCAGGGCCGAGCGCGCCGGGGTCGCGCCCTTCACGGTGAAGCTGGCCGACCACCCCGATCGCGCGGCCTGGGACAAGGCGCTGACCGAAGCGGTCGCCGCCTACCGGCCCGATCTGGTGGTGTCGGCGGGTTTCCTGAAAATACTCGGGCCCGCCTTCCTCGCGCGCTTCGAGAACCGGGTGATCAACACGCATCCGGCGCTGCTGCCCTCGTTCCCCGGGATGCACGCGGTCGCCGACGCGCTCGGGATGGCGGTCAAGGTGACCGGCTCCACGGTGCATTTCGTGGACGCCGGCGTGGACACCGGGCCGATCATCGCGCAGGAGGCGGTCGGGGTGGAGACCGAGGACGACGAGTCGACCCTGCACGAGCGGATCAAGGTCGTGGAACGGCGGCTCCTCGTGGATGTGGTGGAGCGGCTGGGCCGAGGCGGTTGCACGGTGGAAGGACGGAAGGTGGTTTTCCGGTGACGGGACGGCGAGCGGTCAAGAGGGCCCTGATCGGTGTATCGGACAAGAAGGGGCTGCTCGAGCTCGGCACCGGCCTGCACGCGGCCGGCGTGGAGATCGTCTCCACCGGCGGCACGGCACGCACGCTGGCCGACGCCGGGGTGCCGGTGACGCCGGTCGAGGAGGTCACCGGGTTCCCGGAGTCCTTCGACGGCCGGGTCAAGACGCTGCACCCGCGGGTGCACGCCGGGCTGCTGGCCGATCGGAGCCGCCCGGAGCACGAGCAGCAGTTGAAGGACCTGGAGATCGCTCCGTTCGACCTGCTCGTGGTGAACCTGTACCCGTTCCGCGAGACCGTGGCGTCCGGGGCGAGCCCCGAAGACTGCGTCGAGAACATCGACATCGGCGGGCCCGCGATGGTCCGCGCGGCGGCGAAGAACCACGGCAGCGTCGCTGTCGTCGTCGACCCCGCCAGCTACGACTGGGTGCTCGAACAGGTCCGCGAAGGCGGCTTCGAGCTCGAAGACCGTAAACGTCTTGCCGCGAAAGCTTTTTCGCACACCGCCGGCTACGACATGGCGGTGTCGGCGTGGTTCGCCAACTCCTACGCCCCTGCCGACGACTCCGGCTTCCCGGACGTCACCGGCGCCACCTGGGAGCGCGGCGAGATCCTGCGCTACGGCGAGAACCCGCACCAGAAGGCCGCGGTGTACAAGCACTGGCGGGACGGGCTGGCGCACGCCGAGCAGCTGCACGGCAAGGCCATGTCCTACAACAACTACGTCGACACCGACGCGGCGCGCCGCACGGCGGCGGACTTCGCCGAGCCCGCGGTGGCGATCATCAAGCACGCCAACCCGTGCGGGATCGCCGTCGGTGCGGACATCGCCGAGGCGCACCGCAAGGCCCACGCCTGCGACCCGGTTTCGGCCTACGGCGGCGTGATCGCCAGCAACCGGCCGGTCACGCTGGCCGCGGCGGAGCAGATCGCGGACGTGTTCACCGAGGTCGTGCTGGCGCCTGCGTTCGACGAGGACGCGCTGGAAGTGTTGCGGCGCAAGAAGAACATCCGCCTGCTGCGGCTCCCCGAGCTGCGCAACCCTGACCCGATCGAGTTCCGCCCCATCTCCGGCGGGATGCTCGTGCAGACCGTCGACCGGATCGACGCCCCCGGCGACGACCCGGCGAGCTGGAAGCTGGCCACCGGCGAAGCGGCGGACGCGGAGACCCTGGCGGACCTGGCGTTCGCGTGGCGTTCGCTGCGCGCGGTCAAGTCGAACGCGATCCTGCTGGCGAACGACCGCGCGACGGTCGGCGTCGGGATGGGGCAGGTCAACCGGGTCGACTCGTCGCGGCTCGCCGTGCGGCGCGCCGGTGAGCGGGCCAAGGGTTCGGTCGCGGCTTCGGACGCGTTCTTCCCGTTCCCGGACGGGCTCGAGGTGCTCCTGGAGGCGGGCGTGCGGGCGGTCGTGCAGCCCGGCGGTTCGATCCGGGACCCGGAGGTCATCGAGGCGGCGGAGAAGGCCGGGGTCACCCTGTACCTGACGGGCACCCGGCACTTCACGCACTAGGTGTACTGGCCCGGGAGGTTGCGAACGTGGGGACACGTAGTCGGATGATCTTGGCGTGAGGGAGGACCTCCGGGTTTGGTGTGGATCACCACAATCTGCACCATGCCACGGAGGTCCTCGTG
>NZ_VMNW02000166.1 GCF_007713735.2 Amycolatopsis acidicola
CCGGGGTGCGAGCGGGGCGAAACCGGGGCGCGAGCGGGGCGAAACCGGGGCGCGAGCGGGGCGAAAGCGGCTTCGCGCCAGGGGGTGCGCCGCACCGTCACAGTTCCTCGCGGGCGCGGGTGAGGAAGTCGCGCTCCAGGTCGTCCGGGGCGGTGGCGATGGCGGCGTCGTAGGCGCGGGCGGCGTCCTCGCGGCGGCCGAGGCGGCGCAGCAGGTCCGCGCGGATGGCGTGGAAAAGGTGGTAGCCGCCGAGTTCCAGTTCGTCCACCAAGGCGAGCGCGGCGGCGGGTCCGTCCACTTCGGCCACCGCAACGGCGCGGTTGAGCGCCACGACCGGCGTCGGCGTGAACTGCCAGAGCTGGTCGTACAGGGCCAGGATCTGGGCCCAGTCCCCGTTGTCGCTGTGCACGGCGTTGATCGCCGCCTGGATCTGGTACGGCCCCGGCCGATCACGGCGCAGGCACCGCCGGACGAGCTGCTGTCCCTCGGCGACCAGCTCCTGATCCCACAGTCCTCTGTCCTGATCGGACAGACGCACGAGCTCACCGGAGGGCCCGACACGAGCCGCCCGGCGGGATTCCACCAGCAGCATCAACGCGAGCAGCCCCAGCACCTCGGGTTCGTCCGGCATCAGCTCGGCCAGCAGCCGCCCGAGCCGGATCGCTTCCGCGCACAGGTCTTCGCGGGCGAGATGGCCTTCGGTGAAGATCAGGTACACCACGGCTAGCACCGCCCGCAGCCGCTCGGGCAGGTCGGCTTCGGCAGGCACCCGGTACGGGATCCGCGCGGCCCGGATCTTCGCCTTGGCGCGCACGATCCGTTGCGCCATCGTGGTTTCCGGCACGAGGAACGCGTGGGCGATCTCCCCGGTGGTGAGCCCGCCGAGCAGCCGCAGGGTCAGCGCGACCTGCGACGGCGTCGCCAGCGCGGGGTGGCAGCAGGTGAAGATGAGGCGGAGCCGGTCATCGCGCACGACGCCCTCCTCGGGCGGTCCGTCCCGGGCATACAACACCATCGACGCCGCCTCGCGCCCGTCGCGGGTCGCTTCCCGGCGCAGGCGGTCGATGGCGCGGTTGCGGGCCGTGGTGATGATCCAGCCCGCCGGGCTCGGGGGCGTCCCCTCGGCGGGCCAGCGTCGCACGGCCTCGGTGAAGGCCTCCTGCACCGCGTCCTCGGCCAGGTCGAGATCGCCGAGGACGCGGGTCAGGACGGCGACCGCGCGGCCGTACTCCGCGCGGAAAACGCCGGCCACGCCGGTCATACGAACGGCCGGACCTCGATCGGCAGCGTCGTCGCGAGCGCGCCCTTGCGCGCCCATTCCAGCGCCGCGTCCAGATCGGGCACGTCGATGATCGTCAGGCCGCCGACGTACTCCTTGCCCTCGGTGAACGGGCCGTCCGTGACGAGCACTTCGCCGTCCTTCGGGCGCAGGACGGTGGCCGTCTCCGGGGCGTGCAGGCCGCCGGAGAAGACCCACGAGCCCGCGTCCGCGAGCTCCTTCCGCCAGGCTTCGACGTCGGCCATGATCTCGGGCAGGTTCGCGGGCGGCTCTCCGCCGGCGGGCTGGACGACGGTCAGCAGGTAACGCGGCATGGTGTCCTCCTCAGGGGTTGCGGGTTCACCCCCTGTACGAACGGCCCGCGGCCGGATCGACAGGACCACCGGAATCTACCGCCAGCGGGACGAAATCGCCGGTCCCACCGAGCGCACGCCCCGCCAGCTCGTGCCCCAGCGCGAGACTTTCCGTGGCCGCCTGACCTCGCAAAACGCCGGACAGGTACCCGGAGGCGAACGCGTCCCCGGCGCCGACCGGCTCGACCACGTCCACCGCGGGCGCCGGCACGAAAGTGACCTTCGCGCCGTGGTATTCCGTCGCCCCGATGGCGCCGTCCTTGATCACCAGACGGTCCGGGCCGGGGAGGATTTCGCGCACGGCCTCCGGGGTCGTGGCGCCCCACAGGGTTTCCGCCTCGTCCTGGCCGACGAGCACGATGTCCGCGCGCCGCGCGAGCTCCGCCAGCACGGGCGCGGCCTCGCCGACCGGCCACAGCCCGGGCCGGTAGTTCACGTCGAAGGACACGAGCCCCGGCCTGCCGAGCGCGGCCTCGACGAGCGCCCGGCAGGACGCCGACAACGCCGGGGTGATCCCGGTGAGATGCACGAGCGACGCGTCCATCGGCAGCGCGGCGAGGTCGTCGGGGGAGAGCCGCGACGCGGCCGAACCCGCGCGGTAGTAGTGCACGCGGGTGCCTTCGGGCGCGGGGTCCTTGAAGTACACGCCGGTCGGCGCGCCCGGGTCGGCTCGCACCCAGCTGGTGTCGACGCCGTGTCCCGCGATCTTTTCGAGGATGCGTCTGCCGAGCGGATCGTCGCCGACCCGGCTCGCCCAGGCGGTCCGGTGCCCTCGTTCGGCCATGTACAGCGCCACGGTGGACTCCGCGCCGCCGACCTCCAGCCGGAACAACTCCGCCTCCGCCAGCGGTTCCGTGACGACCGGCGTCACGAGCACCATCGTCTCGCCGATGCACAGCACTTCGGGGGTCATCGGGCCTCCTCGGGCAGGAACCGGGCGCGCAGATCGGGCCGCAGGAAGGCGGCGGGGGAGGCGATGGACAGCCCGCCGTCAACCGGCAGCACGACCCCGGTGACGAACGAAGCCTGGGGCGAGGCAAGGAAAGCCACCGCGTCGGCGACTTCCTCCGGGCGCCCGGTCCGGCCGAGCGGATAGCCCTCGGCGACGTTCGGCAGGCCGGCCGAGCCGATCATCCCCGGCGCGACGGCGTTGACCCTGATCCCGCGCGGCCCGTACTCCAGCGCGAGCTGCCGCACCAGACCGTCCACTCCGGACTTCGCCGCCGCGTAGCCCGGAAGTCCGGGCGCGGCAAGGAATCCGTTGACCGACGTGATCGCGACGATCGCCCCGCCGCCGGGCAGCACCCGCAGCGCGGCGCGCGCCGGGTAGAACGCGGCATCGAGGGTGTTCGCGATCGCCGAGCGCCACTGCTCGTCCGTCGCGTCGGCTGCGGCGGCCACCGGTTGCGAAGCCGCGGCCAGCACCAGCACATCGACGACGCCGGCGCGCCGCACGGCTTCGTCGGCGCCTTCCGGCGTCGAGGCATCCAGCGTCAGGTACTCGGCGAACGCCGGATGCTCCACCGGCTCCAACCCCACGCCGACGACCCGGTCGCCCGCGAAGGCGCCGGCGACGGCGATCCCGATCTCCGAACCGCCGCCGATGATCAGCACCCCACGGCTCACCGCGGGCCCCCGCGCCACGACGGCAGCGCCAGCTCGTCCAGGATCTCGCTCAGGGCCTTCTCGGTGATCGGCTCGAGCGGCCGGGCGGGCAGCCGCACCTTCGCCGAGGCGATGATTCCCCGCCGCAGCAGCACTTCCTTGTGCACCGCCCATGCCTGGCCGGGCCGCACGCCGAGGTGGATCAGCGGCAGCAGCCGGGTGAACGCGACCCGGGCCTCGGCCCGGCGCCCGGCGGCGAGATCGTCGAGGATCGGCCGCAGGAGATCTGAAAACTCGCATGCGGGCATTGTGCCCACCGCGCCGTTGTCGTACTCCTCGATCAGTGCCTGGGCGTTCTGACCGCCCAGGACGGTCAGGTGCTGCCGCGCGGCGGCCACCTTCACCGGCGTCGGCGGCGCCTCCACCTTGATCGACGTGATGCCCTCGGCCCCGGCCAGTTCGGCGACCGCGGCGACGTCCACCGGCACGCCCGTGACGCCGGGCGCGTCCTGGATCATCACCTGCGCCCCGGTCCCGGCGGCCACTTCGGCGAAGAACTCCACCACCTGCGCCGGTGACGGTTTCGCCAGGAACGGCGGCAGCACCATCACCTGGTCGGCCCCGCCGTCCGCGGCGGCGCGCGCCTGTTCGAGTGCGGTGACCGTGCTCGTGCCGTTCACCCCCGCGACGACGGGCAGCGGGCCGGCGACGGCGCGTACCTCGCGCAGGATCGCCTCGCGTTCGGCGGCGGTCAGCGCGAAACCCTCGCTGGCCATGCCGAACACCGCGACGCCGTCCACCCCGCAGGACAGCTGGAACTCGGTCAGCGAGCGCAACGACGGCAGGTCCAGCGCGCCGTCGGCGGTGAACGGGGTGGCCAGGATCGGGATCAGACCGGTGGGCGGCAAGGCTCAGTTCTCCTTCGCGAGGGTGGCGACCAGGTCGGCGTCGACGTCGATGCCGAGACCCGGTCCGGTGGGCAGGCCGAACCCGGTCGGCCCGGCGGGCAGGGGAGCGCGCAGGATCCGCTGCGCGACGGGGATCGTGTCGGGCTGGTACTCGAAGAACGGGGTGTCGGTGCTCGCGGCCGACACGTGGACGCCCGCGGCCAGCGAGACGCCGAGCCCGACGGAATGGTGGCAGGCCACGGGAACGTGGTGTGCCGAGCAAACCTCCACAATGGACATCGCCTCGGTGATCCCGGTGCGCGCCACGTCGGGCTGCGCGAGCCGCAGCGCGCGGCGCCCGAGCCAGTCGGCGAACTCGTAGCGGTTGCGCAGCGCCTCGCCGACGGCGACCGGGGTGGTGCAGCGGGTGGCCAGTTCGGCGTGTCCCGCCACGTCTTCCGGCACGAGCGGCGCCTCGAAGAACAACGCGCCCCGGCGGTCCAGCTCCTGGCCCAGCTCGACGGCTTCGCCGATGCGGTAGGCCCAGTGCGCGTCCACGGCGATCTTCATCGACGGCGCGGCGGCCGCGACCGCGTCGAACGTGGCGAGGTCGGCCGCGATGCCCTTGCCCGCGGCGAGTTTGACCATCGTCGCGCCCTGGCTTTCCCAGTCGGCGGCGAGCGCGGCGCGCTCGGGGTCGGTCGGCCGGGCCAGCCCGGAGACGTAGGCGGGGATGTGGTCACGGACGGCGCCCCCGAGCAGCCGCGCGACGGGCAGGCCGACGAGCTTCCCGTAGAGGTCCCAGAGCGCGATGTCCACGGCCGCGAGCGCGTCGGCCTGGTGCCCGACGAGATGACCGCGCTCGCGCATGAGATCGCGCAGCCCGTTCCACAGTGGACGGACGCCGGTGACCTCGCGGCCGGTCAGCCAGGGGCCGAGCATGCGGTCGACGATCGCGGCCGTGACCTCGGGGGCGACCGGGGCCAGCGCCTCGCCCCAGCCGACCGTGCCGTCATCGGTGGTGATGCGCACCAGCATCGTCTCGAAGCGGCCGGAGTAGAGGCTGCGCCACGGCTCGCGGACGACGTAGCCGCGGTCCTCGCTCAGCTCGGTGCCGTCCTCCAGCTTGCCGAGGTACGCCTGCCGACCGGCCAGCTTCAGGACATAGGTGGTGACGTCTGCGATGGGCATGCGTCAATCTTTGCACGGCGCTTGCGCATTGTGCAAAGAGTGCGCATACTTCGTGGCATGGTTTCCGAAACCGGTGGCAATCAGAGCGTCGAACGCGCGTCCGCCGTGCTCAACGCCTTCACCCTCGGCCGCCCGTCGCTGCGTGTCTCCGACGTCGCGGCGCAGGTCGGGCTCGGCATCTCCACGACCTCGCGGCTGCTGGCCACGCTGGAGTCGGTCGACCTGGTCCGCCGAGACCCGGTCAGTCAGCTCTACGAGCTCGGCCCGGCGGTGCTGACGATGGCCGGTATCGCGCTCAACAACGACCCGATCTACCGCCAGTCGCGCCCCGTCGCGCAGCGGCTCGCGTGGGAGCTGGGCCTGGGCGCGAACGTGTCGGTGCGGCGCGGCGCCGAGCTGTTCTACCTGCTCAACGTCGAGGGGCAGCTGGCGCAGAAGTCGTTTTCCCTGATGGGACAGCGTAATCCGCTGCACGCGACCGGGATGGGCAAATGTCTCCTGCTGGGTGTCGCCGCCGCGCAGCGGGCGGAGCTGCTCGGCCCGGAACCCTTGCACAGCTTCACTTCCCACACGCTCACGACGTTCGAGGCGCTCGACGCCGACCTCGCCGCGTCCACCGAACGCGGCTACGCCAAGGAGGTCGAGGAGCTGGCGCTGGGCCGCGCGTGCGTGGCGGCGCCGGTCCGCGACCACACCGGTGAAGTCGTGGCGGCCATCTCGGTTTCCGGTGCCCTGTCGGCGATCGCGCTCGAGGAACGCGAAGCCGAATTGGGCCGGATGATCGTCGAGGCCGCCGACACCGTCAGCATCGGGCTCGGCTACCTCGGCCCGGTGCACACCCCCGTCCAGGAGGCGAAATGAAGATCGTCGTCACCGGCGCCGCCGGACGGCTCGGCCGGACCCTGCTGGCCCGGCTTTCGGAGCGCGGCCACCAGACCGTCGGCATCGACCAGGTCCCGCCCGCGAACCTGCCGCTGTCCGACCGCGACGGCCTGATCGCCGCCTGCGCGGGCGCCGACACGGTGATCCACCTCGCGGCGCGCATGTCCTGGCGCCGCGAGGACGACGCCGGGTTGTTCGAGGCCAACGTGCTCGGCAGCGCGAACGTCGCCGAAGCCGCCGCGCTCGCCGGCGCGAAGCTCGTGCTCGCCAGCACCGGCGAGGTCTATCCCGAGGGCCGCCCGGTGTACCAGCCGCTCGACGAGGACCATCCGCGCGCGCCGACGAGCGCGTACGGCCTGACCAAGAAACTCGCCGAGGACACGGTGGACTTCTACCGCCGTACGCGCGGGCTCGAAGCCGTGGTGCTGCGCTTCTCGCACTTCCAGGACGCGGCCGAACTGCTCGACGAGCGCAGCTTCTTCTCCGGCCCGAGGTTCTTCCTGCGGCAGAAAATCGAGCAGCAGCGCGGGTTCGGCAACACGGCGGCCCTCGCGGCGCTCGAACCGCACGACGACGGCACCACCAAACTAGTGCTCTCGCGCGGCGAGGACGGCACCCCGTTCCGGATGGGCATCCTGGACACCCGAGACCTCGCTTCCGGTGTGATCGCCGCGGCCGAGTTGCCCGGCCTGGACGGCGAGGTCATCGGCCTCGGTGCTGACGACTCGGTCGATTTCGACCACCTGGTGCCGGAACTGGCCCGCCATAGTGGACTGTCCTTTGTGGATGTGAAGCTGCCCGGCCCAGCCGTGCACTACACGACGTCCAACGAACGGGCCCGCAAACTGCTGGGGTTCACCGTCGAACACCCCATCGGCCAGATGATCGAAGAGGCCGCCGCGGCCCGCCGCGCTCGGTAAGGGCGCTGGACTTTTGAAGCGGCGGAGCCGGTTGCCGTGAGGACGGCGGCTGGCACCGCCGGGGGTTCCGCTACCCGCACCGCCACGCAAGCCGATGAGAAGTTCACCTTCCCTGAATGACAATGAGGTCGTCATGTCAGAGCAAGTCGCCATGCCCGGGGTAACGGATTCCACCGAGGCGCCACCCAGCCGGAAAGTGCTGTTCGCCGCGGGGGCGGGGCACTTCGTCGAGTGGTTCGACGTCGGGATCTACGGCACGCTGTCCACCGTCATCGCGGCGAACTTCTTCGCCGCGGGCGACGCCACGGCCGCGCTGCTGTCCACCTTCGCGGTCTTCGCCGCCGGGTTCGTGATCCGCCCGCTGGGCGGGTTCTTCTTCGGCCCGCTCGCGGACAAGATCGGCCGGCAGCGGGTGCTGGCCATCGTCGTGCTGACCACGTCGCTGTCCACGTTCGCGATCGGCGTGCTGCCGACGCACGCCGCGGTCGGCGCGCTCGCGCCGTTGCTGCTGGTGATCGCCCGGCTGGTGCAGGGGTTCGGCGCGGGTGGTGAGACGTCCAGCGTCGTCACGCTGCTGTACGAATACGCGCCGAAACGCCGTCGTGGCTACTACTCCAGCTTCGGCGACACCTTCGGCTTCGCGGCGTTCGTCTTCGGCTCGGGGCTCGCCCTGCTGCTGACCGCGACGATGGGCGACGCCACGATGAACTCGTGGGGCTGGCGGATCCCGTTCCTGCTCGCGTTGCCACTCGGGCTCAGCGGGTTGTACCTGCGCCTCAAGCTCGACGACACCCCGGAGTTCCGCAAGCTGGAGAGCAAGGGCGAAGTCACCGCCGCGCCACTGCGCGAGAGCTTCCGCAGCGGGGGCAAGACGATGGTCGTCCTCGCCGGGCTGGTGGTGATCAAGGGCGTGGCGCACTGGACGCTCCAGACATTCATGCCGAGCTACCTGCAGACCACGCTGCACTTCAGCAAGATCCAGTCGTTCCTCGCCGCCACGATCTGCCTCGCCGTGGTCGCCGCCGCCGTCCCGGCGGCGGGCGCGCTGTCCGACCGGATCGGCCGCAAACCCCTGCTGATCATCGGCACGGCCGGGTTCGTGCTGCTCACCTGGCCCGCGCTGCTGCTGATGTCGCTGGGCAACACCGTGCTCGCGGTGGTCGGCATGGTGGTGCTGGGCCTGCTGATCGCCGCCTATGACGGCGCGGTCAGCGCCACGATGGCCGAGTTGTTCCCGCCGCGTATCCGCTCGGGCGCGATCGCGATCCCCTACAACATCGCGGTTTCCCTCTTCGGCGGGACGGCGCCCTACATCGCGACGTGGCTGATCTCGTCGACCGGGTACAAGCTCTCGCCCGCGTTCTACATCATGATCGCGGCCGTGATCACCCTGGTGACGGTGGCGCGCTCGATCCGCGAGACCGCCGGCCCCCGGGCAAAGGCCGCGGTGGAGTAAGAGGCGGAGGATGGTGGGCCGTTTCCGGGCATGCCGACCGCCCCGAGGATGACACCGGCACCCACCTTCCGCCACCCGGCAACGAAAGCCGGGCACACCCACCGACCACACCCCTCCCCCGCCC
>NZ_VMNW02000167.1 GCF_007713735.2 Amycolatopsis acidicola
CCGCACCCACAGTGTCCACAGTGGACCCCGCGCCGTTCCCGTGACCGAACCACCCCGGACGGTCACCGCCCCCGCCGAACCCGACTCTTGACACCACCTCATTCGCGGCTAATGATGATACTAGTAATGAGGGATTGGGAGTCACTTCCGGACTCGACTCAACGGTGAGGCGCAATGACCAGACCCGCTACCCAGACCACCGCCATGCCCAAGGGGCTCGTGGCGATGACCAGTTTCTGCGTCATCCTGGCCACGTTGGTGCTCACCCTGCCGCTGACCGTGCTCGGCCAGATCGGCGAATCGCTCGGCGCCTCCGGCAGCCTGCTGAACTGGGTCGTCATCATCGGCTCGCTCAGCGGCGCGGTCGGCACCGGCCTCCTCCCGCCGCTGGCCTCGCTGTTCGGCCAGCGCACGATGACCGTGACGACGATGGCCCTGCTCACCCTGGGCAGCGTGATCGGCGCGGTCGCCCCGAACATGACCATCCTGCTGATCGGCCGGTTCATCGGCGGGTTCACGCTCGGCGCCATCGCGCTCTCCCTCGCGATCGCCCGCGCGAACCTCAGCGGCAAGACGCTCGGCACCGTGCTCGCGTGGATCGCGGCGGCGGAAGGCATCGCCGCCGGCCTCGGGTTCGTGCTCGGCGGCCTGCTCACCGACGCCGTCCACGTGAGCTGGCGCGCGGTGTTCGGCATCCTCGCCGTGCTCGGCGTCATCGGCGTTTTCGGTGCGCTGGCGGCGATTCCGCGTCGCACCGACCCGAACCGCCCGCGCGTGGACTGGCTCGGCGGCGGCCTGCTCGCCCTCGCGCTGGCGCTCATCCTCGTGCCGCTGTCCATGGGCTCGAAATGGGGCTGGGGCAGCGCCGCGACGCTGGTGCCGCTCATCGGCGGCGTCGTGGTCGCCGCGATCTGGTGGGCCGTCGAGGAGCGTGTCGAGCAGCCGCTGGTGAACACCCGCGCCCTGCGCAACCGCAACTTCCTGCGCGGCTGGCTGGTGTTCTTCCTGGCCGGGATGCTGGCCTGGATCATCAACTTCACGCTGCCGAAGTTCACCGAAACCCCGGCGGGCGCCGGCTTCGGGTTCGGCTACAACTCGCTGGTCAGCGGGTTCGTGATGCTCGTGTTCTGCACCGGGATCGTGGTCGGCAGCGCGTCGGTCGGGCGGCTGAGCCGGGTCGTCGCGCCGCGCGTGATCTGCCTGATCTCCTTCACCGGCCTCGCCGTGAGCCTGCTGCTGATCGCCTTCCTGCACGACCACGCCTGGCAGCTGTGGACCTGGCCGATCCTCTCCGGCCTCTCCTACGGCCTGACCTCCGCCAGCGCATACCTGACGTTCATCACCGCGCTGCGCCCGCACGAGGTGGCCACCGCGGCGAGCATCGGCCAGATCAGCGCCCCGCTCGGCGGCGCGATCGGCAGCGCGGGCATCAGCGCCGTGCTGACCGCGCAGGTGATCAAGGTCGGTGGCGAAGCCGTCCCGACGGAACACAGTTTCCGGCTCGGCTGGCTGATCGGCGTCGGCGTCGCGGTCGTGGGCTTCCTGATCGTCGCGTTGCTGCAGCCCAAGAAGGTCACCGACGAAAGTCCCGAGGTCGCTGAAACGGTGGCGATCTGATGCTGGGCGACAAGCGCGTCCTGATCACGGGCGCGGCCAGTGGGATGGGCCGTGAGCTTGCCGTGGAGGCCGCGCGCCAAGGCGCCCAGAGCGTCGGCATCACCGACGTGAACGCGGAAGAGCTTGCCGTCACTGGGAAACTGGTCGAAGCCGAAGGCGCGAAGGCGCTCCCGCTGAAGGCCGATCTCCGCACCGGCGGCGAAATCCGCGAGATGATCGAGGAGTTCGTCGCCCACGCCGGCGGCCTCGACACGCTGTTCAACAACGCCGGGGTGCTCGACCACGTCTTCGCCCCGCCCGAACAGACCACAGTGGACACTCTGCCGGAGGACGCCTGGGACGCGGTACTGGACATCAACCTCAAGGCGGTCTGGCTCGCCACCAAGTTCGCCGCGCCGCATCTGCGCGCGTCGGACCGCGGGCCCTCGATCGTCAACGCCGCCTCGGTCGCCGGGATGACCGGCGCCCGCATGGCGGCGTACGGGGTGTCCAAGGCCGCGGTCATCCAGCTGACGAAGGGCGCGGCGATCAACCTGTCGCCGGACATCCGCGTCAACTGCTATTGCCCCGGCTCGATCCGCACCCCGATGAGCACCGCGCACCTGGCCGCGGCCGAGGACAAGGTGGCGCAGGCGCGGGCGATGTACGGCACGCACCTCATTCCGCGGCTCGGCGAGCCCGGCGAAGTGGCCAAGGTGGCGTGCTTCCTGGCCAGTGACGAGGCATCGTTCCTGACCGGGGTCGTACTCCCCGTGGACGGCGGAACCATGGCGTGGCGCGGAATCCGGGACGACGTGACCGTGGAGGAGTGAGCGTGTTCATCTCGATCGACGGCAGCCGGTGCATGGGGCACGGCCGCTGCTACACGATGGCCGAAACCCTGCTGTCGGACGACGACGAGGGTTTCGTCGCCGAACGCGGTCAGCGCTGGCAGGTCGCCGCCGAGCTGGCCGACGAAGCCGTGCAGGCCAGGGACGCCTGCCCGGAAGCGGCCATCACACTGGGCGAATGAACCTCGAAGAACGGGTGCTCCGGCTGGAGGCCGCCGAGCTCGCGCGTGGGCTCCTCAACACCTACTCGCACGTGCTCGACGACCCCCGGCCGGAAACCGTGGCGGCGTTGTTCGCTGAGGACGCGGTGCTGACCACGCCTTCCGCATCGGTACGGGGCCGCGCGGAAATCCAGGCGTGGTATGAGAAAGCGTTCGCCGCGGACCCGTCGCGCAAACGGCATTTCCTCGTGCATCCCCGTGTCACCTGGCTCGGGGATTTCCGCGTGCGCGTCGAGTCTTCGTTCCTGTTCACCGGCCGCGCGGACCGGCGCTCGGTGATCGGCTGGGGCGACTACGACGACGTGATCGCCGTCGGCGGCGAACCGAAGTTCGTCCGGAAAGACATCGTGCCCAGCCTCGCGACCGATCTGGCCGCGGGCTGGGCACTCTGACGGTTCAGTCCCACACGATCGGCAGGTGCTGCAACCGCAGCTGGCTCCCACGCTCCCGCAACTCCGCGCCGTCGGCAATGCGGTAGTGCGGAATGCGCCGGTGCCATTCGGACATCGCGATCCCCAGTTCGGCGCGGGCGAGGTGCATCCCGAGGCAGCGGTGGTACCCGGCGCCGAAACCCAGGTGCTGGTTGAGGTTCGGGCGGTCGGGGTCGAACCGCTCCGGGTGCTCGAACTTGCGCGGATCCTGGTTCGCGGCGGCGAGGCCGAGCCACACCAGGTCGCCCTTCCTGATCTGCAGCCCGTGGAAGTCCAGGTCCCGCGCGGCTTCCCGGCCGTCCTGGATGATCAGCGTGTACAGCCGGATGATCTCCTCGACCGCCTTCGGCCACAGCTCCGGCTCGGCCAGCAGCCGTTCGCGGTCCTCGGGATGCCTTGCCATGTGCAGGAACGTGTAGCCGATCGCGCTACGCGTGGTGTCCAGCCCGGCGGCCATGATGGTGTTGAGGATGGTCAGGATCGTGCCGTGCGGGATCGGCGCGCCCTGGTACTCCGCGGTGACCAGGCGGGTCACCAGATCCGTCTTCGGGTCACGCGGGTCGCCGGCGCGCTCGGCGATCGCGGCGGTGAAGTACTCGTCGATGCTGTGCCGTGTTTCGGCCGCGATCCGCTGGGATTCGGGGTCGCTGTTGAAGAAGCCGATGAACTGGCCCTCCACCCACGGCAGGAACTTCCCGGCGTCCTCCACCGGAAGTCCCAGCAGGGCAAGGAAAAGCTCGGTCGGATAGGTCATCCCGAACCCGGTCGCGATGTCGGTGGACTTCGCGGGCGCGACCTCCTCGACCAGTGCGGCGGCGCGTTCACGGGCCAGGTCGGCGATGCGCTTGACCAGCTTCGGGGCGAAGAACGGGTTGAGGATCCGCCGCAGCTCGGAATGCTCCGGCTGGTTGAGGTTCTCCGGCAGCAGGCCCATCGGCGCCGAGCGGTGGAACGCGCTCACCTGGTCGTTGGTGAAGTCCTCGTCCCGCTCCAGCGCCTCCTTCACGTCGTCGAACCGGTTGAGCACCCAGAAGCCCTCGTCCGTCGAGTCGTTCCAGGCGAACCGGGCGGCCTCGCGGTCGGCGTTGAGCAACCGGTGCGTCTCCAGCGCCGGCCGTTCCAGTCGGTAGTCGGTGTGGAACACCGGGCAGTCCATGGCATCTCCTCATCGGTGAGTGAGCAGGCAGACCAAGCGAATTATTCGCATGAATGGCATCGAACGTCAATGTGCCCCGCGCGTTGACATCGCTGACAATCGTGCGCATGATTGTTCCGTGCGCAGGCTTGAGGATCACACAGCGGTGGTGACCGGCGGCGGCTCGGGAATCGGAGCCGCCACCGCGCGGCGCCTGGCCGCCGAAGGGGCCGCGGTCGCCGTGGTCGACCTGCACGAGGACGCGGCGGCGGAAACCGTCGCGGCCATCGAGCATGCCGGCGGGCGCGCGCTGGCCTTCGAGGCCGATGTGCGTGACCGCTCGCGGATGGGCGAGGTCATCGACGGCGTTGTCGCCGAATTGGGCGAAATCGGCGTGGTCTTCACCGGCGCGGGCGTGAGCGGCGCGAGGGTGGACAGCGCTGAACTGTCCGAAGAGGACTGGCGGGGCGTGCTGGACATCAACCTCGGCGGCACGTTCTTCACCATTCAGGCGGCGTTGCCCTCCCTGCTGCGGCGCGGCGGAGGCTCGGTCGTCACGTGTGGTTCGACTTCGTCCTTCATCGCCACGCAAGGCGGTCTGGCGCCGTACCGCGCGTCGAAGGGCGGGGTCAAGATGCTCACCCAGACCCTCGCGGTCGAGTACGCGCCGCGCGGCATTCGCGTGAACAGCGTGTGCCCGGGCGCGGTGAAGACGAACCTTTCCGCCAACACCGCCGCGATCGTGCCTACGAGCGGGACGGTGCGGAACCCGTCGAAACCCCTTTCCGTGCCACTGGGCCGATATGGGGAGCCGGACGAGATCGCTGCCGTGGTGGCGTTTCTGGCGTCGGCGGACGCTTCTTACGTGACGGGGCAAGCGATCCTCGTCGACGGCGGTGTCACCGCCGAATGACGCGTGATTCGGGGTCGGCGCCGATCCTGCTCGACGGGGCGATCGACCTGCACTGCCACTTCGGGCCGGAACCGCTGGTGGAGAAGCTCGCGAAACGACCGCACAGCGTCGACCCGGTCCAGGCCGCCACGGAGGCGGTGGCCGGTGGGATGCGCGCGATCGTGTTGAAGGCACACGAGTTCCCGTCCACGGCGATCGCGGACCTGACGAACAAAGCCGTCCCTGACGTGCTTTCGGTCGCCGGGATGTGTTGCGATCATCCGGTCGGCGGCCTGAACCCGCAGGCTGTCGAGACGGCTTTGCGCGCGGGTGCCCGGGTGATCTGGCTGCCCACGCTCTCTTCGGCGTCGAACAAACCGGCGTCCGTCCAGGCGGCTTTCGGTGTCGCGGAAGGAATCCGCGTGCTGGACGAAGGTGGGCTGGTGCCCGAGGTTCGGCAGATCATGGATCTGGTCGCCGAGCACGGGGCCGTGCTCGCGACGGGTCACATCACCGTCGACGAGCACTACGCCGTCGCCCGTGCCTTCGGTCAGCGGGGGAATCTCGTTGTGACACATGCGATGCACGCCAGCGCGGGGCCGGGGCTGTCGGTGCGGCAGACGGTCGAACTCGCCGAACTGGGTGCCGTCATCGAGTTCGCGGCGCATACGTGTATGGGTGCACCGTCCACTTTCGACCAGGTTGTTGCCGCGTTGGGCAAGCTCGGCCCGGAGCGTGCGCTGGTGTCGACGGATTACGGCTGGACCGATTCGTTGCCACATCCGGCTGAGGGGTTGCGTGGCTACGTGAACGCGTTGTGGGACGCCGGGGTCGAAGAGGCGGATTTGCGCACGATGGCTTGTGCGACTCCGGCCCGGTTGCTGGGTTTGGATTGACAGGAGGGGTTTTCGCCATGGGCCGTGTCGAGGGCAAGGTCGCGTTCATCACCGGTGCCGCGCGGGGGCAGGGGCGTTCGCACGCGCTACGCCTGGCCGAGGAAGGCGCCGACATCGTGGCGGTGGATGCGTGCGAGGACATCGCCACGCTCGAATACCCGATGGCCACCGAGGCCGATCTCCGTGAGACGGAGAAGCTGGTCCGCGAGCGCGGCCGCCGGGTGCTGGCGCGCAAGGTGGACGTGCGCGATCAGGCCGGGCTGAACCAGGTGGCCGCCGACGCTGTCGAGCAGCTCGGCGGGATGGACATCGTCAGCGCGAACGCCGGGATCTGCGGCTGCCGCCCGACTTTCGACCTGTCCGACGACGAGTGGCAGGACATGGTCGACGTCAACATGACCGGCGTGTGGCGGACGGTCAAGGCGACCGTGCCGCACCTGATCGAGGCAGGCCGCGGTGGCTCGGTCGTGCTCACCAGCTCCATCGTCACCTTCGTCGGGGCCGCGAACGTGGCGCACTACAACGCTTCCAAGAGCGGTGTCGTCGGACTGATGAAGACGTTGTCCGCCGAGCTGGGCAAGCACCGGATCCGCGTGAACGCCGTCCACCCCGGCAACGTCGCGACGGACATGTTGTTCAGCGAGTCGACGCTGCGGGTGTTCTGCCCGGACCTGGAGAACCCGACCGTCGAGGATCTGCGCGAGCGGGCGCGCGGCGGGGACGTGCTGGGGCAGGGCTGGGTGGAGGCCGAGGACATCAGCAACGCCGTGTTGTACCTGGCTTCGGACGAGGCGAGGTTCGTGACGGGGATTTCGCTGCCGGTCGACTGTGGCCGCCGGATTGGTTGAGGGAGAACGGAAATGACGGAGATCGTGCCGAACAGGCTGGCCGGGCGCCGGATCGTGCTGACAGGTGGCGCCGGCGGGATCGGTGCCGCGGCGGCCGCGAGGCTGGTCGCGGAGGGGGCCGCCGTGGGAATCCTGGACAAGGACGGCATCGCGGCGAAGCGGGTGGCAGGGGAGCTCCAGAATGCCGTCTGCCTCGAATGCGATGTCACGTCACAGGATTCGGTCACGACGGCGGTCAACGCGGTGGCCGCGGAACTGGGCGGTCTCGACGGCGTCGTCACCTGCGCGGGTATCGCCAGGTCCGGTCTGCCGCACGAGATGTCGTTCGAGGACTGGGACGCCGTCATCAAGATCAACCTGACCGGCTCGTTTCTCGCGATCCGCGCGGCCGTGCCGTTCCTGCTGGAGGCCGGCGGCGGCGCGGTCGTCACGATCGGCTCGGTGGCGTCGCTGATCTCCGCCAACACCAACACGTGCGGCTACGATGCGTCGAAGCACGGCGTGGTCGGCCTGACCCGCTCGGTCGCGGTGGGCTATGCGGAGCAAGGAATCCGCGCGAACTGCCTGTGCCCCGGCGTCGTCGACACCCCGCTGGCCCGCAAGGCCCGCGAAGAGAATGGGGTGACAAGCAACGCCGTCGCCAACACCCCGCTGGGCCGCCGCGCGGACCCGTCGGAGATGGCGTCGGTGATCTCTTTCCTGCTGTCGTCGGACTCGTCGTTCATGACGGGCTCGGTAGTGACCGCGGACGGTGGCCTGACCACGCGCTAACCCCGACGCGCCCGAGCCGCGGCGAAGCAGTACACCCCGAATGCCGCCAGCCCGAGCGCCACAACCGCCAGCGCCACCACGCCGAACGGCCGCGCCGCAAGGGTTCTGAGCGCTTTGTCGAGCCCGCCGGCCTGTCGCGCATCGGACCGCAACCCCGCGTACGCGAGCAGCGCGGCGATCTCGACGTACACGGCCCCCTTCGCGAAATACCCCACCCGCCCCAGCCACACGACGGCCGTGCGTGTGCCCGCGGGCAGGTCAGACTGGTCGAGGTCGTCGAGGAAGCTCTTCTTCGCGCCCTTCACCACAGCCGCGATCGCGACCCCAAGCACGACCGCCGCCGCGACCGTCACGAGAAACGGCCCCGCGGGGAGCCGCAACAACTTCCCCGTGGCTTCCTGCTGCACCTGGTCACTCCCAGCGGCCCCACTCCCCGTCGCGAGCCGCACCGCCGTCACCCCCAACGCGATCACGCCCACGCCCCGCGCCACCGCCCCGACGCGCGCAGTCGTCTTCCGCCCCGACAGCGCATGCACGAACTCCCACAACCCGAACGCGATCAGCCCCACCGCCAGCACCCACAAAACCCCCTGCCCGAACGACGTGGACCCGATCTCCTGCAACGCCCCACGCTGATCGGCCTCGCGAGCCCCAGCCCCGAACGCGACCCGCAACGCGAGGTAAGCCAGCACCAGATGCACGAGCCCCCAAC
>NZ_VMNW02000168.1 GCF_007713735.2 Amycolatopsis acidicola
GACTTGCTCTCCCCCGCCATCCCACTCCCACAAACCCTCTCCAGCGACTTACCCTCCTCGGCCATCCCTTTCCCACGACTCATTTCCGCGACCTGCCCTCCCCCGCCCCGCCGTCCACTCCAGCAACTTGTCCTCCCCTCTCGCACGGCTCATTCCCGCAACCGCGCGCCTCGGCGACCCGCCGCGTCTGGACGTCGCGCGTCCGCCAAGCCACCAGCCGGCGAGCCCGCCCACTCACGCCGCGTCTGCCCTCCCGGAGGCCAGGTCGACCTGGACTACAACCCGCGGTTCGTCGGTCAAAGCTCCCAGCAGCGGTTTTTGGCTACGATGCGTAGGTGCCCTCCGCCGATCTGGATCATCTCGACAGAGCCATACTCAGCAGATTGCAAGAGGACTCCCGCATGATCGCCGAGTCCATCGGTGCGCATGTCGGCTTGTCGGCAGCCGCGGTACAGCGGCGGATCAAGCGGCTCCGGGAGGCGGGCGTCATTGCCCGTGAGGTGGCGGTCGTCGATCCGAAATCGGTCGGGATCGACATGACCTTCGTGGTGACCGTCGAGATGGAACGCGAGCGGATCGAGGTCCTCGACGCTTTCCGCAAGCAGGTGCAGGCCGACCCCGCGGTACAGCAGTGCTACTACGTGACGGGCTCGGCCGATTTCGTCCTGGTGGTCAACTGCTCCGACATGACGGAGTTCGAGGCGTTCACCCGGCGGATGTTCTTCGACAACGGCGAAGTCCGGCATTTCACCACCAGCGTCGTGATGGACCGGGTCAAGGTCGGGCTCAGTATTCCCCTGAACGGGCGCTGACGACACACCCAGCGTGTGTTACACGCTTCCGACTTTTACACCGGATCGCGTGAAAGTCGGTCGCCACGCATCATCATCGACACTCAGCGCCATCTCCTCGCTGTCCGAACAGTTCGGACCTCGAACCTTGGAAGCGAGGAGGGGCACGTGAACACCGATGCCGTCAACCAGAGCCAGTTCGTCACGCTGAACGGCTCGAGCGCACCCGTCCTGTCCCGACTGTCCTATGTGGGCACCGAACCCTTCGCCGTCAACATCGCGTTCCGCACCGAGCGCGGCCGGTGGGTCGAGTGGACGTTCGCCCGCGACCTGCTCGTCCAGGGACTGCAGGAGCCGACCGGTCTCGGCGACGTCCGCGTCCGGCCCGACCTGGCGACGGACGACGACATCCTGATCCTGGAGATCGAGTCGCCCGACGGCTACGCCCTGGTCGAGATCGAGCGGGAGGACGTCGAGCGCTTCATCGACACCGCCGCGCAGGTGGTGCCGATCGGCTCCGAAAGCGACCACTTCGACGTGGACGCCTTCATCGACGAGATCACCAACGTCTGAGACCCCGCAGACCGCCCTGCGGTCGCACCCCTTCGCGACCGCCAGGCTGTCACCGCGAAGCCAGTCGAGTGACGGCGCGGTACTCGCGTTTCTCAGATCAGCGCGACTGCCGTTACCTGACGTTGGCGCCTTTACGGTCGCGATCACGCACTGCAATTTCTCCCTCACAGGGAGGCCTCGCCACCCTATGAACCACTACAACTCCCGGTCCAATCGCAGTTCCATCGCACTGTTCCCGGCCATCGCCCGACCGTTGCGGCTTTGTTCGCGCCGTACTGGAATTTCTCTAGGTTCGCTTAGCGGTTCACGAGCGCGACAAGATCCACCTGACAAAACGTGCTGACCATGCGACGGCTCCGAGCCTGCCTCGGACTACCGACGTCAGCGGCCGAACGTCCGGTACGGACTGTGCTGATTCCAGTAGCGATCGAGGATGTGCTGTATCCCTTCAGGCACCTCATCGATCGAGCTGCGCTCCTCCAACGACGTCGACTCCGTGTTGTCGACCCGTGGTTGACTTGAATCGCTCTCCGACTCGTTGCTTCCTGACTTGGTGCCTTCGGCCACCGTCTTGCTGCTGGTGTTTTTCTTCGTGGTCGGGTTCGCCGGCTTCGTCTCGGACGCCTGGGGAGCCGCGGGTTGAGCGGTGGACGGTTTGGGCACTTCCGGAGACGGCGTAGGCGTTGTGGGTGCCTGAGGCGCTTCGCTCTGGCTTTGCGCGAAGGTGGCACCCGCAGCCACCGTCGGCGTCGGGTCGTCCTGCTGCTCGAACGTCCCTCCGCCGATCCACCCGACAGCCAGGAACAAGGCGGCCGCACCCGCGAGAAGCACGTTCCGTCGCACCTTGCGCGCACTCGGCTGTCGCTGCGCGGAGCCGACCAGCGCCAGCAGAGTGGACTCGCCCCCGGAACGCGGCTCCGGCACCTCGGCGGCGGGCGGTGAACTCGCAGCGACGATCCCTGTGCGGTCGGAAATACGTACCGTTTTCGCGATGTCACCCGACCCGCTGCGCAGGGTGGTGCGCGTCATCAAAAATCCTCCATCAAACCCGCCAGTGCCGTGACATCAACCGTCGCCGCCGAGCCAGCGTTCACCCAACCGCTCAAGCAACGAAATCCAAAGGCCTGGCCGAAGCTACCAGGACGATGGGTCCCCTCATGCCGAGAGACCTTCACTTCCCCCCTTCCCTGAAGAAAATGACACTATTGGGTGATCTCACCTTTGAGTATCGAGCGGAGGGTAACTACGAGTAGATTCGGCGATGGTGTATTTCTAACCTGCTTCCCTCGCCTTCGAGTCGGTTCCCCACGCCCAAGCCGCGATCGCTACCCGGTTGCGCGCACGTAGCTTTCGCTGAATCGTCGAGACGTGTGTTTTGACCGTCCCCACTGTGATGGACAACTCGGCCGCGATCTCGGGATTCGTCTTCGCATCCGCGACCATGCACGCAACGGCAAACTCCCGTTCGGTCAACGGTTTCCAGGGGCGACTGGACGCACTGTGTCGCGCCAGGTGCTGGAGCAGTCGCACCGTGACTTGTGGGCTGACCAACACATCTCCGGCCATCGCGGCACGTACGCCCTCGATCAGTAGCGTCGGCCCCGATCGCTTGAGCAGGAACCCACATGCGCCGTTGCGTAGCGCGGCGTAGACGTACTCGTCGAGATCGAACGTGGTAATCACCACGACCCGCAACGGATTCTCGGCCCCAGGCCCAGCCAGCGCGCGAGTCACGGCCAGGCCGTCTCGTCGCGGCATGCGGATATCCGCGAGCACGACGTCCGGGCGCAACTCCTGTGCCAGCTCGATCGCCTCGACCCCGTCGACCGCTTCTGCGACCACCCTGACTAGACCGTCCGCCTCAAGAATCCGGCGCAGATTCCGTCGAACCGTCTCTTGATCGTCAGCGATCAACACCGTGATGGGACCGACCCGCTCGGCATCCTCCGCTCCCTCGATTGAGGTCATCATCCGGAGGCCACCGGAAGCGTGGCACGAACTCGCCAACCGCCAGGTTCGTTCGGCCCTGCCTCAAATTCCCCATCGAGCGCCCGGACCTGATCAGCAAGGGCTTCCAACCCGCGTCCACCACGCCGAGCACCGTGCAGCTTCAGACCTTGCCGACACGGCGCGTCGTTCACGATCTCCACCGATAGCTCGCATCCACGTCGCCGTAGCGAGATGTCGACAGCACCTGACGACGGGCTGTGTCTTCGAACGTTCGTCAGCGATTCGAGCACGACTCGGTGGACCACCGAAGCCGTCTCCGGGGCCAGGTCGCCCAGGCCTTCTTCCACGACGAGACACACGCGCGCTCGGTTTCCGCTCGCGAACCTGTCGACCATCTCGCGGAGGTCGGCTGGCGAGTGCGGCAGCTCATCCGCAGCCTGCCGGCTTCCATCGTGCGCGGCGCGCAACAGGCCGATCGCCCGATCCATCGAAGACAGCGCTCGCACACCGGACTCCTCAATGCGCCTCAGCGCCAGTCGGGTCGATTCGGTGTTCCGCACCGCCAACTCCGCGGCCTGTGCTTCGAGAACGATCCCGGTCAGTTCATGCGCGAGCCAGTCGTGGACCTCGCGGGCCAGCTCCGTCCGTTGCGCTTGCCGCGCCGACCTGATCGATCGGGCCCGCGCCTCGTCGAGCAACCTCAGGTACAACCCCACGGCCACCGCGCAAGCACCGAGAAACCCCCAGCAGCAAGATAATTTGAGGAATTCGGCGACGGGCGGCGGTGACTCCGACCATGGGCCCACCCGGATCGGCGCCACGAGGACAGCGCTGAAGACCAGCGCCGCGACCAGTCGATCCAGGTGCACCGGCGCACGTCTCGCCACCTGTGCGAGCAGCACCAGTAAGAAGGCGGTCTCGACGAGCAACCAACCGGACAGAGCGTCAGGCGTATCGCCGGAGTCGATGGCCGTGCTCAGGAGCGACATCAGCGCGGCCCCGGACGCACACAGTGCCAGGGGCACGCTCCTCCGCGGCCAGCACAGAGCGCTCGTGGTGGCGCCGCACACCACCGTCACGGCGGAAAGAACCGGCAGTACGCCGACTCCAGGTAGCCCGAGACAGGCCAGGACGGCGATCGCCACGACGGACAGCCAGGACCATTTCGGTGCCAGACTTCGGATCCCGGTTTCGGCGCACACCCGCCAGACGACCGGACCCCAGAGGGCCCAGTGCCTTCGCCAGAGCCGACGCCGGAATCCCTTGTGTACAAACGTGTTTGCAGCGTCCACATCGCTACTCCCTTCGATGACCGACCCCTTCGAGTCTCCCGGAACGGACCGCGAATAACCATCTGCCGAAAGACAGATCTTTGTGGACCGGTCAGGCCAAGAACGCCCGAAAGAGTGGGAATTGACCGACGATATCGCGCTACAGTCGAAGGCAGTCGAGTCCGGCGATTCGCCGTCAATCCAATGAACTGGGGAGTTCACCGTGTCTGTACTGACACTGCTCTGCGAGCTTGTACCTGGATGCGTCGCGCGGCTGCGGCGCGGTCTGCGCCGCCTGTTATCGGCGCGGACTCAACGCTTGATGACGTCAGGCGGGGAGCCGACCGTGACAGGCGGGGGCGTGCCGTCGAACCGTTCGAGTTCGACCAGCACGAGCTGTCCGGCGCAGCCCTGCGACAGTCGGGAGGTCGGCCGATCGGCCGTCAGCACGTTCGGATTTCCGTGCACGCAAAGGGATCCGTGCGGATCGAACCAGGCTCCGGTGGGCAGTTGCACCACACCGGGACGAAGGGCGCTCGTCACTACCGCGCCCGCCAGACAAGCACCTCGATCATTGAACACACGCACCACGTCGCCATCCTCGATTCCGCGGGAGGCGGCATCGGCGGGATGTATCCGGATCGCCTCGCGGCCGGCGACTTTGCCGAACTGGCTGACCGAACCGACATCCAGCTGGCTGTGCAACCGCGTGCGCGGCTGGTTGGCGATCAGCTGGAGTGGAAAGTTCTCCGCACGTGCGCCGCCCAGCCATTCCACCGGTTCCAGCCATGCTGGATGACCGAGACAATCCTCGTACCCGAACGATTTGATGACTGCGGAGGTGATCTCGATCTTCCCACTAGGGGTGTGCAGCCGATTGGCTTCGGGATCCTGCCGGAACGTCTCGAAAAGCGTCCGGTCCGGCTCCTCGGAAGGCAGTGGATAGCTTCCGCTGGACCAAAACTCGGCGAACGATGGCGCGGCGACACCAGCTGCAGCAAGGTTTTTGCGCCACGAGCCATAAAGGTGCTCAAGCCAGGCTCGGGGCGAACGACCTTCCGTGAAGCGCTCGCCGAACCCGAGGCGTTCGGCGAGGCCGGCGAGAATCACGTGATCACTGCGGGCTTGCCCGTAAGGCTGGGCAACTTGGTGCATGGCAACGAGGTGAGTATCGCGACGGCCTGAACCGAAGTCCTCTCGTTCCAAGGGGGTAGTGGCCGGGAGGACGAAGTCCGCGTGCCGCGCGGTCGCCGTCCAGTACGGCTCGTGCACGACGACGGTGTCCGGACGAGCGAAGGCGTTCCGTAACTTGTTCAAGTCTTGGTGATGATGAAACGGATTCCCGCCTGCCCAGTAGACGAGTCGGATGTCCGGGAAGGTGCGGACGGCTCCGTCGAAGTCGTAACACCCGCCGGGGTTGAGCAACATGTCGGCTATCCGCGCGACGGGGATGAACTCGTCGACCGGATTGACGCCTTGCGAAAGGAAAGGCACGTGGAAGTCCGGGCCGATGTCTCCGCTGTCGCCCATGGATCCGTACCCGTGGCCGAAACCGCCACCGGGAAGGCCTATCTGCCCGAGCATGGCCGCGAGGGCGATCGCAGTCCATACCGGCTGCTCGCCGTGCTCGATGCGCTGGAGCGACCAAGTGACAGTGATGAAAGTGCGCGAGGAGGCCATTTTTCTTGCTAGAGAAACAATCTCGCCGACGGGGATCTCGGTGATGTGGCTCGCCCACTCGGCGTCCTTCGGGACACCGTCTTCCATCCCAAGGAGGTACTGCTCGAACTCGTCGTAGCCTGCGCAGTAGCGATCAAGAAAGGAGCGATCGTGTAGGTCCTCGACGACCAGGGTATGCGCCAACCCCAACATCAACGCCGTGTCCGTGGCCGGCCGGATCGGGTACCACTGCACGGCGCCGGCGGCTGGGAAGTCGTCGCGCAACGGGCTGATCAACGCGATGTCGACGTCACGTTCTGCCAATCGCGCGAGGAACCCGGGAGTGTGGTGGCGGCTCACTCCACCCGGAGTGACAAAGACGTTTTTCTCTGGCACACCACCGAAAGCGACCAGCAGCTCGGTGTTCTTGACGATGGTCGGCCAGCTGGACCCGTTGCGGAATACGTCGTCCGCGCTACCGACGATGTGTGGGAGAACGACCGCGCTCGTGCCGTTGCTGTATGTGTGACGACTGGAGGTGAATCCACCGAAGAGATTGAGAAACCGGCGCAACTGACTTTGTGCATGATGGAACCGCCCGGCGCTGGCCCAGCCATAGGAACCGCCGAAGACCGCTTTGTTGCCGTGGTCGTCACGGACCCTGCGCAACTCGGCGGCGAGCAAGTCCAGCGCTTCGTCCCAGCCGAGTTCGACGAACTCGTCATTGCCGCGAGAAGAGTCCGGTCCCGGACCGTGTTCCAGCCAGCCGCGGCGCACGGCCGGAGCGGTTACCCGCGTGGGATGACGTAGCGAATCGGGGAGATTACCGAGCAGAGGAGACGGTGAAGGGTCATCTGGATCGGCGGCGACCTGGAGCCGCCCGTCTGCGCCGATGTCGGCGGAGAAGGCGCCCCAATGGGAGGTGGTCGGCCGGAAGGTCACGTCCCACAACTACCAGACCGACCAGGCCGGACTTCGCAGTGTGGACTACCCCACAGCGAGCGTCGGCGCAGGTCAACGATGGGTTCGTGGAGGTGAGTCTGTGAGACGGTGAGGGCATGGACAGGACAGCGCTCACGGCGGATGTGTTCGGCGGCCGGATGCCCACGCGGGCGGGGGATCTGGCGGTCGAATCTCACGGGATCACACCGGTTCCCGAGGCCAACCGGTTCGGGAGGCCTATTCGGCTGCTGACCGTGTTCTTCGCGCCGAATCTGACCATGACTGCGGTCTTCTCGGGGACTCTGGGCGCCGGGCTGGGCCTCGGGTTCGGTACTGGGTTGGTGGCTTTGCTCGTCGGCACAGTGCTCGGCGCGATTCCGGTCGCGTACCTGGCGACCTGGGGGCCACTCACCGGCACCGCGCAACTGCCGTTGGCGCGGCTGCCGTTCCGCGGCACGGTGGTGCTGCCGGGGTTGGTGCAGTGGCTGAACTCGATCGCGTGGGATGCGCTCGTGGGCCTGTTCGGCGGCGATGCGCTGGCGCAGCTGCTCGGGCTCCCGTTCTGGCTGGCCGTCGCTATCGTCCTGCTCCTGCAATGCGCCGTCGGAGTGCTGGGCTATGAGGTGATTCACCGCGTACAGGCGGTGATGACCGTCGTGATCGCGGTGTTCTTCATCGTGCTGTCGGTGAAGCTGCTCAGTGGACACACCGTCGCCGTGGCGAACACGGTGTCCGGTGGGGACTTGATCGGGGCGTTCGTCTTGTTCAGCACGATCGCACTGAGCCTCGCGATCTCCTGGGCCAGCTACGCGTCGGACTTCAGCAGGTACCTGCCGCCGAGCACCTCACGACCGCGGGCGTTCGTGTACACGCTGCTCGGGGTGACGTTGTCGTTCGTCTGGGGCGAGGTGCTCGGGCTGGCCGCGGGTCAGACGCTGAGCGACCAGACGACGGCGGGCATCAACACTTTGCTCGGCGGCGGGG
>NZ_VMNW02000169.1 GCF_007713735.2 Amycolatopsis acidicola
TCATGGTCGTGCCCGAACTCCCCAAAACCCGCTCCGGGAAAATCATGCGCCGCCTCCTGCGCGACGTCGCGGAAAACCGCGCCATCGGCGACGTCACCACCCTCGCCGACTCCTCAGTCATGGACCTGATCCAAAGCGGACTCAACTCCGGCAAGAACGAAGAGTGACAGGGAGCTCATCGATGACAACGACCGAAAGCAACCGCACCACGGTGACCTCGGGCGGCACGGCCGTCCAGCCCGTGGACCCGACGAAACACATCGCCGACCCGGGCCCGCTCGGCCTGGCCGGCTTCGCCGCCACCACGTTCGTGCTGAGCGCCGTCAACGCCGGCCTCGTCGCGAAGTCGATCGAGCCGGTCGTCCTGCCGCTCGCGCTGTTCTACGGCGGCCTCGCCCAGCTGCTCGCCGGGATGTGGGAGTTCCGCAAGAACAACACGTTCGGCGCCACCGCGTTCGGCACCTACGGCGCGTTCTGGCTCTCGTTCGCCTTCTACGTGTGGCAGTTCTCCGGCAAGATCCCGGCCGCCGAGGCCGCGACCGCGACCGGGTTGTTCCTGCTGGTGTTCACGATTTTCACCGCGTACATGGCGATCGCTTCGCTGCGCACGAGCGTCGCGCTGATCGCGGTGTTCGTGCTGCTGTTCCTGACCTTCCTGTTCCTGACCATCGGCGAGTTCTCCGGCGCCGACGGCATCGGGAAGTTCGGCGGCTGGCTGGGCCTGATCACCGCGGTGCTCGCCTGGTACGCCTCCTTCGCTTCGGTCATCAACAGCACCTTCAAACGCACTGTGCTGCCGGTGGTTCCGCTGGCCGCGCACTGACGTCACGTCGTAGCAGCGAAAGGGGACCGTGCCCGCGGGCACGGTCCCCTTTCGCGTGCCCGGGACGGCAAACCGCACGGTCGGTATGCTGGGCGAATGGTTTCCGGCGACGATCCCGTGCCGCGCCGCCTGCTCGCGGCGGCGACGAAGTTGTTCGCGCGGAAGGGCTTCGATCGCGCGTCGGTGCAGGAGATCGTGGCCGCGGCCGGGGTCACCAAGGGCGCGATGTACCACTACTTCGGCTCCAAGGACGACCTGCTGTCCGAGATCTACGGCCGCGTGCTGCGGCTGCAGACCGAGCAGCTGGAGAAGGTGGCCGCGAGCGGCGAGCCGGTGGCCGACCGGCTCCGGCAGGCCGCGCGGGACGTCGTGGTCAGCACCATCGGCAACCTCGACGACACCAAGATCTTCCAGCAGTCCATCCACCTGCTCGCGCCGGACAAGCGCAAGGCCGTGCGCGCGAGCCGCCGGCACTACCACGAGCAGTTCCGCGCGCTGGTCGAAGAAGGCCAGCGCGACGGCGTCTTCCGCGCCGACACCCCGGCGGACATCGTCGTCGACTTCTACTTCGGCTCGGTGCACCACCTCGGCACCTGGTACCGCGCGGACGGAAAACTCTCCGCCGCCCAGGTCGGCGAGCGCTACGCCGATCTGCTGCTGACGTCCTTGCGTCCCTGACCGGCGGCCAGGGACGCAAGGGGGCCCGTCAAGCAGGCAGGTCGGCCAGCTTCGCCAGCGCCGCGCGGGCCCGGCCCGGGGTGCCGAGCGCGAGCTCATCCGCCTTGGCGCGCTTGAGATACAGGTGCGCGGGGTGCTCCCACGTCATGCCGATCCCGCCGTGCAGCTGGATCGCCTCCTCGGCCGCGTGCACCGCGACCGCCGAAGCCTGCGCGACCGCCGCCGCCTCGGCCACGTGCTCACCGGAGGCCACCGCGTCGGCCGCGTTACGGGCCGTGGCCCGCGCCGTCACCAGCTCCAGGTACAGGTCCGCGAGCCGGTGCTTGAGCGCCTGGAACGAACCGACGGCGCGGCCGAACTGGAAGCGCTGCTTCACGTAGGCCACCGTCTCGTCCAGGCACCACTGCGCGACACCGAGCTGCTCCGACGCCAGCAGCGCCGCGCTCGCCGTCAGCCCACGCTCCAACGCCGCCGGGGAAAGTTCCGGCCCCGCCAGCAACTGCCCTTCGGCACCGTCGAGGGTCACGTCCGCGATGCGCCGCGTCAGGTCGAGCGAAACCGCTTCCCGCGCGGTGAAATCCTCGACCGCGTACAGGCCCGGCCCGTCCGGCCCCGTCGCCGGGACCACGAGCACGTCGGCCACCGAAGCGTCCGCCACCGCCGGGATCCGTCCACTGAGGACACCGTCGGAAATCCGGACGTGCGAAGGGAAATCCGAACCCGGCCACACACTCAGCGGCACGGCGAGCGCGCCGATCGACTCGCCCGTGGCCAGCCTGCGCAGCAGACCGGACACAGTGGACTCATCGGTGTCACACGCCAGCAGCGTCGAGGTGGCGAGTACCGCGCTGCCGAGGAACGGCACCGGCGCGACCGACCGGCCCAGTTCCTCCAGCACCACGGCCAGTTCGCGCGCGGACGCGCCCTGCCCGCCCAGCTCCTCGGGCACGTGCAGGCCCGCGAAGCCCAGCTCCGCGGCCAGCGTGCGCCACAGCTTCAGGTCGTACGGCTCGTCGGTTTCCACGCGGGCCAGCACCTTCGCGGAGTCCGCGCGGTCGGCGAACAGGTCGCGCGCACTGGCCCGGAGGTCTTCCTCGACCTCGGAATACAGCAGATCGGTCACCGGGGCAAATCCTTCCAGGCCACGTCCTTGTCCACCCTGGGCTCCGAAGGCAGGCCGAGCACGCGTTCGGCGATGATGTTGCGCATCACCTCGGACGTGCCGCCCTCGATCGAATTCCCCTTCGCGCGCAGGTACCGGTATCCGGCCTCACGGCCGATCATGTCCACCTTCTCCGGGCGCCGCAACGTCCAGTCGTCGTAGCGCAGCCCGTCCTCGCCGGCCAGCTCGACCTCGAGGCCGGTGAGGGCCTGCTGGAGCTTGGCGAACCCGAGCTTCATGGCCGAGCCCTCCGGCCCCGGCGCGCCGACGGCCAGCTGCTGGCGCAGCCGGGATCCCGCCAGCCGCAAGGCTTCCGCGTCGACCCACAGCTTCAGCAGCCTGTCGTGCAGATCCGGCGTGCGCAGCTCGGGGCGGTCGCGCCAGGTCTTCGCGACCATGCCGATCAGCCCGCCCTCACGCGGCATCGCGTTGCCGCCGATCGCGACCCGCTCGTTCATCAGCGTGGTCTGCGCGACCTTCCAGCCCTCGCCGACCTCGCCGAGCCTGCTGGAGTCCGGGATGCGGACATTGGACAGGAAGACCTCGTTGAACTCGGCCTCGCCGGTGAGCTGCCGCAGCGGCCGCACGTCCACCCCGGGATCGCTCATGTCGCACACGAAGTACGTCATGCCCCGGTGCTTCGGCACGTCCGGGTTGCTGCGGGTGACCAGGATCGCGAACCGGGCGATGTGCGCGACCGATGTCCACACCTTCTGCCCGTTGACCACCCAGTCGTCGCCGTCGCGCACCGCGCGGGTGCCCAGCGCCGCCAGGTCCGAACCCGCGCCGGGCTCGGAGAACAGCTGGCACCAGACCTCCTCGCCGGTCCACAGTGGACGGAGGTAGCGGCGCTTCTGCTCGTCGGTGCCGAACCGGAGGATGGTCGGTGCGGCCATGCCGAGCCCGATGCCGATGCGGCGCGGGTTGTTGTCCGGCGCGCCGGCCTTCGCGAACTCACTGTCCACAACGGACTGAAGCTCGCGGGGCGCGTCCTGGCCGCCGAGCCCGGCGGGGTAGTGCACCCACGCCAGCCCGGCGTCGAACCGCGCCTGGAGGAACTCCAGCCGCTCGGTGGTTTTCGGGTCGTGCGCGGCGAGGAACTCCGCGACCTGCCCGCGCAGGTCTTCCGCTGTGGTCACTTACCCTCCCGGTACTTCTTCAGCTCACGATGAGCCAGCGAGCGCTTGTGGACCTCGTCGGGCCCGTCGGCGAAGCGCAGCGTGCGGATCCCCGCCCACATCTCGGCGAGCGGGAAGTCCTGCGACAGCCCGCCCGCGCCGTGTGCCTGGATCGCCTTGTCCAGGATCCATTCGACGGTGGCCGGGGTGGCGATCTTGATCGCCTGGATCTCGGTGTGCGCGCCGCGGTTGCCCACGGTGTCCATCAGCCAGGCCGTCTTGAGCACCAGCAGCCGCAGCTGCTCGATCCGCACCCGCGACTCCGCGATCCAGTCCTGCACCACGCCCTGTTCGGCGATCGGCTTCCCGAACGTGGACCGGCCCAGCGTGCGGCGGCACAGCATCTCCAGCGCCCGCTCGGCGAGCCCGATCGAGCGCATGCAGTGGTGGATCCGGCCGGGCCCGAGGCGCGCCTGCGCGACCGCGAACCCTTCGCCCTCACCGCCGATGAGGTTCTCCGCCGGCACCCGCACGTCCTCGAAGATCACCTCGGCGTGCCCGCCGTGCGAGCCGTCGTCGTAGCCGAAGACCTTCATGCCGCGCTTCACCGTGAGGCCCGGGGTGTCGCGGGGGACCAGGATCTGGCTCTGCTGCCGGTGCGGCTCGGCCTCCGGGTCGGTCTTGCCCATCACGATGAAGATCTTGCAGTCCGGGTTCATCGCGCCGGTGATGTAGAACTTGCGGCCGTTGATGACGTAGCTGTCGCCGTCGCGGCGGATGCGGGTGGAGATGTTGCGCGCGTCGGAGGACGCCACGTCGGGCTCGGTCATCGCGAACGCGGAGCGGATTTCCCCGTCCAGCAACGGTTGCAGCCACTGCTTGCGCTGCTGTTCGGTGCCGAACATCGCCAGCACTTCCATGTTCCCGGTGTCCGGGGCCGCGCAGTTGAGCGCGATGGGCGCCAGGTGCGGGCTGCGGCCGGTGATCTCGGCCAGCGGCGCGTACTGCAGGTTGGTGAGTCCCGCGCCGTGCTCGCCGGGCAGGAAGAAGTTCCACAGCCCGCGCTCGCGGGCCGCGGCCTTGAGGTCCCGGACGACCGGCGGCGCCGACCACGGGTCCTCCCGCTCTTCGAGCTGCCGCTCGAACACGGGCTCGGCGGGGTAGATGTGCGAATCCATGAACTCGAGGAGCTTTCCGCGCAGCTCCTCGGTTTTCGCGTCGAAGGAGAAGTCCATCAGCCGTCCTTCAGTGTCTCGTTGCCGAGCGCCACGAGCGGGCCGACGGCGTCGCCGATCTGCTCGAACCCGGCGCCGACGGTCTGGCCATGGGTGAAACGGTAGTAGATCCCTTCGAGGATCACGGCGAGCTTGAAGAACGCGAACCCGACGTACCAGTCCAATGCGGACAGATCGCGGCCGGAGCGTTCGGCGTAGCGGGCGATCACCTCGTCGGTGCCCGGGTAACCCGGCGCCGCGCTGACGTTGGAGACGATGTCGAGGTTGATCCGGCCGCGTTCGGCGTAGGCGACCATCAGCGCGAGATCGGTCAGCGGGTCGCCGAGCGTGGACATCTCCCAGTCCAGTACCGCGGTGATCCGGTCCTCGCCGTCGACGAGGACGTTGTCGAGCCGGTAGTCGCCGTGCACTATCGCGGGCGCGCCGGAGGCGGGCAGCGCACTGGCGAGCCGCTCGTGCAACCCGTCGATGCCCTCGATGTCGCGGCTGCGGGACGAGTCCAGCTGCTTCTTCCACCGGCGCAGCTGGCGTTCCAGGAACCCTTCCGGGTGCCCGAAATCGGCGAGCCCGACCGACGCCGGGTCGATCTCGTGGAGATCGCCGAGGGTGTCGATCAGCGAGCCGGCGATCGCCTTCGTGCGCTCCGGTCCGAGCGCGGCCAGCTCGTCGGCGGAGCGGTAGGGCGTGCCCGCGACGAACTCCATGACGTAGAAGGGCGCGCCGATCACGTCGGTGTCCTGGCACAGCGTGATCGTCTCGGGCACCGGCACCTTCGTGGGGCGCAGCGCGGTGATCACCTTGTGCTCGCGGCTCATGTCGTGCGCGGTGGGCAGCACGTGCCCGAGCGGCGGGCGGCGCACGACCCAGCGCGACGTGCCGTCGCCGACGATGTAGGTGAGATTGGACCGGCCGCCCTCCACCACTTCGGCGGTGAGCGCGCCCTCGACCAGGCCGGGTGCCTGCTCGTCGAGATGGGCGCGCAACCGGGACAGGTCCAGGCCCGGCGGGTCTGCTGGGCTCATCGAGGCCTCCTTGGCTCGGTACCGACCAGTCGGTATGCCGGATGGTGTCCGGGCACCCCGCGGGCGCGGGGTGCCCGGTGGCTCAGGCGAGCATGCGGACGACGAACTCGGCGATACAGGCGGGTTTCGGCTCGCCCTCGATCTCGACCGTCCATTTGACGACGGCCTGCTTCCCACCGGGGACGTCGCCGATCTCGGCCAGCTCCGCCGTGCCGCGCACCTTCGCGCCGACCTTGACCGGCTGCGGGAAACGGACCTTGTTGAGGCCGTAGTTGATGCCCATCTTCAGGCCGTCGACCCGGTAGGTGCTCTTGGCCAGCACCGGGAGCAGCGACAGGGTGAGGAACCCGTGCGCGATCGGCCCGCCGAAGGGGCCGGCCTTCGCCTTCTCGATGTCCACGTGGATCCACTGATGGTCCCCGGTCGCGTCGGCGAAGGTGTCGACCTGCTCCTGGGTGACGGTGTGCCAGTCGCTGGTGCCCAGCTGCTCGCCCGCCGCCGCGGTGAACTCGTCCAGGCTGGAAAAGACGCGCATGCTCAGTCCTTCGGTCCGCCGGCGACGTAGATGACCTGACCCGAGACGAACCCGGCGCCTTCGCTGACGAGGAACGACACGGTGTGCGCGATGTCCTCGGGCTGCCCGACGCGGGCGACCGGGATCTGCTGCGCCGCGCCGGCCTTGAAGTCCTCCCAGGACACGCCCACGCGGTCGGCGGTCGCCTTGGTCATCTCGGTGGCGATGAACCCGGGCGCGATGGCGTTCGCGGTGACGCCGAACTTGCCCAGCTCGATGGCGAGCGTCTTGGTGAAGCCCTGCATCCCGGCCTTGGCGGCGGAGTAGTTGACCTGGCCCCGGTTGCCCAGCGCGGAGGTGGAGGACAGGTTCACGATGCGGCCCCACTTCTGGGCCGTCATGTGCTTCTGGACCGCGCGGGTCATCAGGAACGAGCCCTTCAGGTGCACGCCCAGCACGGAGTCCCAGTCCTGGTCGGTCATCTTGAAGATCAGGTTGTCGCGGGTGATGCCGGCGTTGTTGACCAGTACCGTCGGCGGGCCGAGCTCGTCGGCCACCTTCTGCACGGCGGCCTCGACCTGTTCGGTGTTCGAGACGTCCAGCCCGACCCCGATGGCCTTGCCGCCGCCGGCGGCGATGTCCTCGGCGCCCTGTTTGACCGCGGCCTCGTCCAGGTCCAGCAGGCCGACGGCGAACCCGTCGGCGGCGAGGCGCTGGGCGACCGCGGCGCCGATGCCCCGGCCCGCGCCGGTGACGATCGCGACGCGGGAGTGCGGTTCGGTCACGTGCTTCCTCCTCAACGTTGAGCGCGCCCGGGTAAGCGAGCGCTTAGCAAGTTCCCTGGCACCTTACCGTGTGGACGGCGTGGCGGGCCATGTCATCGTGCCGAACGTAGTAACGGGCCCGCCAGGGTGGCGATCGCGAGGAGCTCGGTGAGCGCCATCAGCCGTTCGACCAGTCCGAGCGGGATCACCTCCCACCAGTGCCCGCCGGCCGCGAGGCTGACCGCGACCGCGCCGAGGATCACCGCGAACCAGCCCAGCGACGCGACCGCGAGTATCCGTGCCGCGCGGCGCCAGCGTGCGACGGTGAAGGTGGTGCGCGCGGCGAGCAGTAGTCCGATCGGCAGGCAGACGAACCCGATCACGCTGGCCACGCGGTGCAGCGTGCCGCCCGCGCTCGGGCCGACGGCCCAGTTCGTCTTCGGGAAAGCCACGATCACCAGGAGGCTCACTGTCCACAGTGCTCCGGCGACCAGCGCGGGCACGGGCAGCGCGCGGCGCAGGAGGTGCAGGGCGAACAGCAGCGCGGAGCCCGCGGCGACGAGGACGACCGCGATGTCGAACATCCACTTGTTGGCGGTGAGGGCGTACTCGCTGATCGTGCGGCGCAGGGGGCTGATTTCGCTGGTGGGCGGGAGGAACTGGAGCAGGAGGATGAGGATCGCCCCGGCCGCGAGGGCCAGCACCCCGGACACGGCGAGCGCGGCGGGGGCACGCGTGCCGGGTTCGCTCGTGCGTTCGCCGGTGGGTTCGCCGGTGGTGGGGATGGGGGCTGG
>NZ_VMNW02000016.1 GCF_007713735.2 Amycolatopsis acidicola
CGCGGTAAGCAGCGTCAGTTGTGTATAAGAGACAGGGTGTCCCCAGCTTTCGTTGCCGGGCGGCGGTTTTTGTCGTGGGGCGGTTGGCGAAGTGGATCCGCTCCTACTTCCCCGTCACCACGCTGGCTCGGCCCGGCGAGCGGGAGCCGCCTCTACTCCTCAGCCCGCGCCAGCTCGGCCTGGCAAGCCGGAGCCCACCACTCCCCAGCCTCCATGCCAAATCAGCCCGGCTAACCCGAGCCGCGCCAACTCCCCCGCGCCAAACTCGGCCCGGCGAAAAAGATCCGCCCCGCCCTCCAGCCCGCGCCAATTCAGCCCGGCAAACCGGAGCATCCCCAGTCCCCAGCCTCCGCGCTGGCGCGGCCCGGCAAACCCGGGCCGCGCAACTCCCCCGCGCCGACTCAACCCGGCGAAGCCGAGCATCCCCGCGACCCCAACCCGCGCCACATCAGCCGACCAAACCGAGCCGCCCCGGCCGCTACTCCTCCTCGCCGTCCTCCGCGTCTTCCTCGTCTTCGCGGGGGGCTCGGTACGGGTCCGGGTCACCGGCGTGCTGGGCACCGGCCGAACGGCGGGCCACTTCGGCGTCGGCCTCGCGGGCTTTCGCCAGCAGGTCCTCGATGTGCTGCGCCGTCTCCGGCACCTTGTCGGCGACGAAGGTGAGCGTCGGCGTGAAGCGGACACCCGTGCCTTGCCCCACCTTGCTCCGCAACACCCCGCGCGCCGAGTCCAGCGCGGCGGCCGCACCCGCGAAATCCGGTGCCGCTTCGAGGCTTTCCCCCAAAACCGTGTAGTACACGGTGGCGTCGTGCAGATCCGCGGTGACCTTCGTGTCGGTGATCGTCACGTAGCTCAGCCGCGGGTCCTTGATCTCGTGCTCGATGGCCGAGGCCACGATCTGCGAGATCCGCTTGGACAGCCTCCGCGCGCGTGCCGGATCGGCCATCACACATCCCTACTTTCTAGTCTTCCGGTCCGAACAGCCGACGGCGCGCGGACAACAGCTCCAGTTCCGGCCTGCCCGCGACCAGGCGTTCGCATTCGTCGAGGACGTCACGAACATGGTCACCGTCCGCGGCGACCACCGCGACCCCAATCAGCGCCCTGCGATGCAGATCCTGATGCCCGGCCTCGGCGACCGACACCTCGAACCGCTTCCGCAGCTCCGCGACCAAGGGCCGCACCACCGAACGTTTCTGCTTGAGCGAACGGACATCGCCCAGCAGCACGTCGAACTCATACGCACCGACGAACATGGTCTCCTCAGAGAGTGCGGGGGCCGGTCCGCTCCGGACCGGCCCCCGACACCAACTCACCCTTACGCGCGCGGCTTCTCGCGCTGTTCGTAGGTTTCGACGATGTCGCCGACCTTGATGTCGCTGTACGACCCCAAAGTCAGACCACACTCGTACCCGTCGCGCACCTCGACCACGTCGTCCTTGAACCGCCGCAGCGAGTTGACCGGCAGGTTCTGCGCGATCACCACGTCGTCCCGCAGGAGGCGGGCCTTCGCGTTGCGGCGGATCTCGCCCGAGGTGACGAGACAGCCGGCGATGGTGCCGAACTTAGAGGACTTGAAGACCTCGCGGACCTCCGCCTTGCCGAGCTCGACCTCTTCGTACTCCGGCTTGAGCATGCCCTTCAGAGCCTGCTCGATCTCCTCGATCGCCTGGTAGATCACCGTGTAGTACCGGACGTCGACGCCCTCGCGGGTGGCCCGCTCGGTCGCCTTGCCCTGCGCCCGCACGTTGAACCCGAGCACGATCGCGTCGGACGCGGTCGCCAGGTCGATGTCGGACTCGGTCACGCCACCGACACCGCGGTGCACCACGTTCAGCTCGACCTCGTCACCGACGTCCAGCTGCAGCAGCGCCGCCTCGAGAGCTTCGACGGTACCGGAGTTGTCACCCTTGATGATCAGGTTCAGGGTGGACGTCTCCTTCAGCGCGGAGTCCAGGTCCTCCAGGCTGACCCGCTTGCGCCGCTGCGCGTTCATGGCGTTGCGGATCCGGGCCTGGCGCCGCTCGGCGATCTGCCGCGCGACCCTGTCCTCCTCGACGACGAGGAACGTGTCACCGGCACCCGGCACCGAGGTGAACCCGATGACCTGCACCGGCCGCGAAGGCAGCGCCTCCGTGACGTCCTCGTTGTACTCGTCGACCATGCGCCGCACACGCCCGTAGGCGTCCCCGGCGACGACCGAGTCGCCGACCCGCAGCGTGCCGCGCTGCACCAGCACGGTGGCCACGGGACCGCGGCCGCGGTCGAGGTGCGCTTCGATCGCGACGCCCTGGGCCTCCATGTCGGGGTTGGCCCGCAGGTCCAGCGCCGCGTCGGCGGTCAGCAGGATCGCCTCGAGCAGACCGTTGATGTTGATGTTCTCCCGCGCGGAGATGTCGACGAACATCGTCTCGCCGCCGTACTCCTCGGCCACCAGCCCGTATTCGGTGAGCTGCTGGCGGATCTTCTGCGGGTTCGCACCTTCCTTGTCGATCTTGTTCACCGCGACCACGATCGGCGCCTTGGCCGCCTGGGCGTGGTTGATCGCCTCCACCGTTTGCGGCATGACGCCGTCGTCGGCGGCGACCACCAGCACCGCGATGTCCGAGGAGCTCGCGCCACGCGCACGCATGGCGGTGAACGACTCGTGACCCGGGGTGTCGATGAACGTGATCAGGCGCTCGTTGCCGTCGAGCTCGGTCTCCACCTGGTAGGCACCGATGTGCTGGGTGATGCCACCGGCTTCACCTTCGCGCACCTTCGTCTTCCGGATGGTGTCCAGCAGGCGGGTCTTACCGTGGTCGACGTGACCCATGACGGTCACGACCGGCGGCCGGACCTGCAGGTCCTCCTCGTCACCGGCGTCCTCGCCGTAGGTGATGTCGAAGGTCTCCAGCAGCTCGCGGTCCTCCTCCTCGGGGGAGACGACCTGCACCTGGTAGTTCATCTCCGAGCCGAGCAGCTCGAGGATCTCGTCCGACACCGACTGCGTGGCCGTGACCATCTCACCGAGGTGGAACAGCACCTGCACCAGCGAAGCCGGGTTCGCGTCGATCTTCTCCGCGAAGTCGGTCAGCGAGGCACCGCGCGGGAGCCGGATGGTCTCGCCGCTGCCCTTGGGCAACCGCACGCCACCGACGCTCGGCGCCTGCATGTTGTCCATGTACTCCTGGCGCTTCTGCCGCTTCGACTTGCGGCCCTTGCGCGAGGGACCACCGGGACGGCCGAAGGCACCGGCCGTGCCACCACGGCCACCGCCGCCACGGCCGCGGAAACCGCCGCCGCCCGCGGGGGCGCCGCCACCGGGACGGAAGCCACCGCCGCCGCCACCGCCACCGGGGCCGCCGCGGAAACCGCCGCCGCCACCGCCACCGCCGGGACGACCGCCGCCGCCACCGGGACGACCGCCGCCACCGGGACCGCCACGAGCGCCACCACCGGGACCACCGCGGCCACCACCGGGCGCCGGCCGCTGCGTGCGGCCGGGCATCATGCCCGGGTTCGGGCGCGGCGGCATGTTGCCGGGGCTCGGCCTGTTGCCGCCACCGGGACGCGGTGCCTGTGCCGGCCTGTCGCCACCGGAACGCTCGCCGCCCGGACGCTCGCCACCGGGGCGCGGGCCACGGTCACTGCCGGGGCCGGGACGCGGCGGAGCGGGCCTCGGCGCGGGCGAACCCGAGCCGACGCCGAACGGATTGTTGCCGACCCGCGGGGTACGCGGACCGGGCTTGGGGCCGGCGGGCTTGGGGCCCTGCGGCTTCGGCGGCACCACGGAACCGCCGCCCTGCTGGGACGACGGGGCGGGGCCGGGACGCGGAGCCTGCTGCTGTTGCTGCGGCTTCGGCTCCGCCTTCGCGGCCGGAACCTGCGGTTTCGGCTCGGCGGGCCGGGGCTGCTGCGCCGGCTTCTGCTGCTGCGGTTGCTGCTGCGGCTGCTGTTGCTGGGGCTGCTGCGCCGGGCCGGGACGCGGCCCTGGGCGCGGACCGGGGACCGCGTTCGGGCGCGGACGGTCCTGCGAGCTTTCCTGCTTGGGCGCTGCCGGAGCCTGCCCGTTCCCGCCCTGCGCGGGGCCGGGGACCGGCTTGCGGCCGCCCTGCTTACCGCCGGACTTGCCGCCACCGGCGGTGAACGCGTCCCGCAGCCGCCGGGCAACGGGTGCCTCGACGGTGGAGGACGCGGACTTCACGAACTCGCCCTGCTCCTTGAGTTTGGCGAGAACTTCCTTGCTTGTCACACCGAGCTCTTTCGCGAGCTCGTGCACACGGGCCTTGCCTGCCACTGCTCTCCTCAACTGGGGAGGCCAGCCAGGCGGTAAGGACCCGCTGACCTCGTCCTATCGTCGCGCGTTCATGGCTTCAGCTTCACGGCTGACTCATGACGGGTCGACCTGCTTCCTTCATTCCGGTCGAGCGAGGGAGGTTCCCCCACCCACAGTTCGTTCGGCGTGCGGCTCGAGACGCCTCCGCACGGCCTGGACGCCGAGCGTGCCCGGAACCCGTAACGCCCGGGGAAACGCCCGCCGCCGCTCGGCCTTGGCCAGGCATCCGGGATCGGGGTGCAGCCAAGCACCCCGGCCCGGCAACCGCCGACGCTCGTCGACGACCACCTGCCCGTCCTTCGCGACCACTCGCAGCAACTCACCGACCGAAGCCCGTTTCCGGCACCCCACGCACGTGCGGACCGGGGTTTCCCGTTCCTTGGCGCGCGCGTCCTCCGGGTACGGCCTTCGAACCACGTTCGAGTTTAGCTCGTGCCCTGTCACTCAGCCGAACCGGTTGTTGCCGCGCGTGGTGTGTCCTCCGCCTCGTCGTCCCCGGCGGCGTCGCTGCGGATGTCGATCCGCCATCCGGTGAGCCGCGCGGCGAGGCGGGCGTTCTGCCCTTCCTTGCCGATGGCCAGGGACAACTGGAAGTCGGGCACGACGACGCGGGCCGTCTTCGCCCGTTCGTCCACCACGCGCACCGACACAACCTTGGCCGGGGACAAAGCATTCCCGACGAAGCGGGCCGGGTCCTCGGAGTAGTCGATGATGTCGATCTTCTCCCCGGCCAGCTCGCTCATCACGTTGCGCACCCGCGCGCCCACCGGGCCGATGCACGCGCCCTTGGCGTTGACGCCGGGCACCGTGGAGCGGACCGCGATCTTGGAGCGGTGCCCCGGCTCGCGGGCGACGGCGGCGATTTCGACCGTGCCGTCGGCGATCTCGGGCACTTCGAGCGCGAACAGCTTGCGCACCAGGTTCGGGTGCGAGCGGGACAGCGTGACCTGCGGGCCGCGGCTGCCGCGGGACACCGTCACCACGTACGCCTTGATGCGGCTGCCGTGCGCGTAGGACTCGCCGGCCACCTGCTCGGCCGCGGGCAGCACGCCCTCGATGTCCCCGATCTGCACCACGACCATGCCGCGGGCGTTGGCGCGCGCGTCGCGCTGGATGACGCCCGCGACGATCTCGCCCTCCTTGGTGGAGAACTCGCCGTAGGTCTTCTCGTGCTCGGCGTCGCGCAGGCGCTGCAGGATGACCTGGCGCGCGGTGGTGGCCGCGATCCGGCCGAAGCCCTCCGGCGTGTCGTCCCACTCCTCGTCGACTTCGCCGTTCTCGTCCAGGGTGTGCGCGAGCACGCGCACGAACCCGGTCTTGCGGTCGATGTCGATCCTGGCGTGGGGCTGATGGCCCTCGGTGTGCTTGTACGCGGTCAGCAGCGCGGTCTCGATGGCCTCGATGACCGTATCGAAGGGGATGTCCTTGTCCCGCTCGATCGCCCTCAGCGCGGCGATGTCGACGTTCACTCCGACTCCTTCCCGGCCGCGTCCTCTTCAAGCAGCTTGAGGTCCTCCGTCGGCGGTTGCTTGAACTCGATTTCGATCACGGCTCTGGCCACGTCGCGGAACCGCACCTCACGGATCTCCCCGTCCACGAGCACGCGCGCCGACTCCTCGCCGGCGTGCCCGACGCGGCCGAGGAAGGCCGCGCCCTCGTGCGGGCTGATCTTCACCAGCCGGTACTTCGCCCGCCGCCAGTGCCTCGGCCCGCTCAGCGGCCGGTCGACGCCCGGGGACGTGACCTCGAGCGTGTAGGCCCCGGCGATGAGGTGCTCGTTCTCGTCGAGCGCGGCCGACACGGCCCGGCTGGCCTCGGCGATCTCGTCCAGGCCGACCCCGTCGTCGGAATCGACGACGACCTTCACCAGCTTGCGCCGCCCGGCTTGCTGGACGTCGAGCGCGTCGAGGTCGAAACCCGCGCCGGCGACGGCCTCGGCCACGATCGGCTCGAGCTGGCCGGCGAGTTCTCCTGGCACCTTGGCGCTCTCCTGTTTGTTCCGCGATGGTCAGTGGTGGTCAAGCTTATCTTGCTTGCCCCCGTCACCGCCCGTGGTCACTCCCGGGACTGGCAGACTGGCGCCCCGTGAGCTTCCGTACCCGTCGTGACGTCCTGCGAATGAGCGCGCTGGCGGCCCTGGCCGTCCCGCTGGCCGCCTGCCAGACCGGCTACTCCGACGAGCCCGATCCGCTCGCCCTGCTCGCCGAACAGGCCAAGGCGGACGCGGCCGCCGCGAACGGCGTGGGCGGGGATCTCGGCAGCCAGGTGGCGACCGTGCGCACGGCGCACGCGCAGGCGCTGCAGGCCGAAGTGGACAGGCTGAACCGGCCGAAGTCCTCGGTCCAGGTGGTGACGCCGTCGGGCTCGGGCACGGCCGCGCTGAAGGAGCGTCTCGCCACTGCGCGGGAGCAGGCGGAGAAGCTGGTGCCCACGTTTTCGCGCTACCGGGCCGGGCTCGTGGCCGCGGTGGCCGCGGGCTGCGCGGGGCTGCAGCAGCTGGACGACAAGCTCGGCCCGGGCACGGATCCCGGCACCGTCACGGCTTCGGCGTCGACAGTCCCGAGCGACGCGGTGTCGCCGTTGCAGAAGGCACTGGACGCCGAGCACGCGGCGGTGTGGGTGTACGCGCTGGTGAGCGCCTTCCTGCCGAGCAACTACACGGCGGGCGTGAGCGACGGGGCCGACGAACACCGCAACCGCCGCGACGCGTGCGTGCGGATGCTGGACGCCGTCGGCGCGACACCGGACGGAGCGGAGCCCGCGTACATCACGCCGAAGCCGGTGACGGACGCGACGTCGGCGAAAAGCGTTGTGGCGAGCGCGGAAGCCGACACGGCCGCGGCGTGGCGCGGCGTGCTGGAGGGCACGGACGACGAGAACCTGCGGAAGGTGGCGCTCGTCGCGCTGCTCGGCTCGGCCCGCCGCGGTACACGCTGGCGTCAGGCCGCGGGCGAGTCGCCCGCCGCCGTGCCCATGCCGGGCGCGGCGGCCTGAGCCCCGCTCAGCCCGTACGCAGCTGCGAGGAGAGGTCGAGCGCCTCGTTCGCGACGCGGCCGATCGTGGCGTCGTCCTTGTGGTCGCCGAAGAAACCGGCCAGCACGACCGTCACCTGGTTGCTGGTGAGGCGCGAGGCGTATTTGCCGGTGTAGAGCTTCGGCGCGTCGGCGATTTTCGCCGTGCCGTCGCGGACGAGGTCGTTGACGTTGCCGGTGTTGTCCCCGTCGAGGATCGTCTTGAGCTGCTGGGCGTCCGCGGGCGTCGGCATCGTCACCAGCACGACCGAAACGAGCGCCTTGTTCCCGCTCGCCGTCGTGTCGTACAGCGCGCGGGACAGGCCCTGGCACGGGTGCTCGGAGAAGTACTTCTTCACCGACGCCGTCGACTTCCCGGCGCAGTCGGTCGACGCGACGGGGCCTTCGGCGGGCGTGAAGGTGAACTCCTTCGCCGGCGCCTGCGCGACCGGCGTGGCGCCGGAATCGTGCTGGATCAGCCACCAGACCAGCCCGGCCACGACCGCGACGGCCACCAGGCCGAGGCCCTTGAACAGGGGGCCTCGGGTCTTGTTCCGGCCGGCGGGGATCCGGGGCAGCGGCGCGGTGTCGCCACGGGCCGGCGGATATTGCGGAGCAACCACGAGCCAGTACGGTACCGGGCCACCCGGCCGGACTCACCCCACAGCGTGGAGAACCCGTTCTACATCACTCTCGGTGTTGTAGAGGTGGAAGCCGAGACGCACCTTCCCGGCACGGGCGCTGGCCTTGATCCCGGCCTCGGCGAGGCGGGCCGGATCGGCCTCGATCGAGACGATCGCGCTGCCGCGTTCGGCCAGGCCAAGCCCCCTGAGCAGGGAATCCGCCAGCCCGGCGCAGTGATCCCGGACGGCCTTGAGGTCGAGGGAGTTCAAGTACTCGAGCGCGACCGCGGCGCCCGCGTGCGCGAACCAGACCGGTGACAAGTCGTATCGGCGCGCGCCTTCGGCCTGCCGCAGCGGCATCCCGTACAGCGCGTCCCACTGCCCCTCGCTCGCGTACCAGCCGGCAGCGACCGCCCTGCCGGTGTGGACCGCGCGCGGATGCACGGCCAGCCACGCGGAGCCGCGCGGGGACAGCAGCCACTTGTAGCCGGCGCCGACGACCCAGTCCGCCCAGTCGAGCTGGAGCGGCAGCCAGCCCGCGGCCTGCGAGACGTCCAGCGCGACGGGGACGCCCGCCGCTTCGGACGCGGCCCGCAGGGCGTCGAGATCCGCGATCGCCCCGTCCGCGGACTGCACGACGGCGACGGCGACGAGGTCGTGCCCTTCGACGTGCTCCGGCAGCTCGGCGAGCGGGACTTCGTGGACGGTGGCGCCCGCGGCCGCGAAGGGGAACGTGACGCTGGTGAATTCTCCTTGCGCCGCAAGGATTTTCGCCCCCGCCGGGAGCCCGGCGGCGATGTTGGCGAACAGCTGGGAAGCGCTGGCCCCGATGGCGATCCGGTCCCCAGGGACGCCGATCAGGTCCCCGAAACCCTGCCGGGAGAAGGTGACCGGCTCGTCGAAGTCGGGTGGGGAGTCGGCGCCGCGGCGCCAGCGGTCGACCAGCCGGACCACCGCGTCCGCCACGTGCCGGGGCGGGAGTCCGATGCTCGGGGTGTTGAGGTAGCCGTCCGGGACTTCGAACTCACCGTTGCCCCAGGTTCTGTGGTTCGCCATGACGCCACTATGCCCACGGGCGGGGTCAGGCGCGATGCATTTGCTGCCAGAGCCGCGGCCACGGGGCGCGCGGAGCGTGGCACAGATAGACCGGGACGTTCTGGTTGACGTTGTCCGGTTTCGTGGCGATGCGGACCGTCGCCACCTGCCGGACGTCGCCGAAGAAACGGCTCAGCTGAGCCGGATCCGAGCCCGTGTAGAGCACCGGACCGGCGTCGGCGGGCGGTTCGCCGTTGTACCAGGAGCCGCGTTCCGGGCCGTACGCCGCGGGCAGACCCTGTTGCCGCCCGTAGAAGTCGAGCGCGCTGGCCTGCCAGTAGGTGTCGCCCATCAGCACGGCGTGCTGCTGTTCCGGTGGCGGCAGCTGGTGGTACGCGGCGGCGACCGTGTCCACGAGCTGCGGCCAGCCGTAGCTGCCGCTGGCGACGAAGTTGGTGTTGGTGATCGCGGAGAGCGGCTGGACGGGCAGCCCGGCGAACACCGAAACCGCCGCGGTGACCACGAAAACGGGCCACGTCGGCACCCAGCGCCACCACCTCGCGGGCCGGTGCTGCTCGATCCGTACGGCGGAAGCGGCGAACACCAGCCCGTACAGCCCGGAAACGTAGTAGTAGCGGCCGACGGTGACGATGAAGATCAGCGTCACGAGCAACGCCGTCACGCCGAGGAACCGGTACTTTTCCGACCGCAGGAGCTGCCAGGTTCCGTGGCACACGAGGAAAGCGCCCGCCGGCAGCCCGGCGAACACGATCGCCAGCGGGGCGAACAGCCCCGGCCCGCCCATGAAGCGGTTGACCTGCTCGGCGACGATCGCCTGCATGTCGAAGTAGGGCCAGCCGTTGCGCGCCTGCCACAACACGGTCGGCACGGTCACCGCGACGGTGATCACCGCGCCCACCCACAGCAGCGGGCGGCGCAGCAGTTCCCGCGGCCCGGTGATCAGCGCCGCGATCCCCAGCCCCAGCCAGAAGAAGACGATGAGGAACTTGCCCTGCATGGCCAGCGCGGTCGCCAGCCCGGCCAGGAGCAGCAGCCGGTCCTGCCGCGTGCGCAGCCAGCGCACGACGAGCCAGCACGTCAGCGTCCACAGGAACGGGTCGACGGTGTATGTCGCGAGCAGATGCCCGGAAGCCAGTAGCTGCAAGGAAGTGGCGAAGGCGGCCGCGGCGATCGCCTGAGCGCGCCTGCCTCCGCCCATCTCCCGGGCGATCAGCGCGGTCAGCACGATCCCGCCGACGGTGAGCAGCATCGCGGGCACGCGCAGCGCGACCACCGAACCGGGCGCGATGGTGTCCATCAGCGAGGCGAGCGCGGGCACCAGCCACGGGTTGTCGGCGTAGCCCCAGGCGAAGTGGTACTTACCGGATACGAGGAAGTACAGCTCGTCGCCGAAGTAGCCGAACCGGCCGGACAGCGCGAGCAACAGCACCCCGGCCGCGGCGGCGATACCGAACACGGGCAGCCGCGCGAACGACGGGAGCGATTCCCGCCCCTCGGTGACGGGCGCCTCGGGTGCTTTCGCCGGGGAATCCACGGGTCGGCATCCTAGAGCAGCGGCTCACCACGCTTTGTCCACACACGGAAACGCTGCGCGATCCCGGCCCCGCGCCGCACCCTTCAAAGCAGGTTCACAGGCCGTTATAAGGTTGAGACTTCACACTGGGATCCGTGCCCCAGGACTCGATCACGCGCCTCGGCCGCCCGCGCTGGACCACCCGGGCGGCCGTTCTGCTGCCCAGTCCCTCGGCCACGCCGTTCACGTTCTGGTACCTCGCGCTGCTGCTCGCGACCACGCTCGTGCAGCGGATGGTCGGCGAAACGGTGTCGGCGAAGCTGCTGGCGATGGCCAGCACGGACGCGCACAACCTGTGGCACCGGCCGATCCTGAGCCTGATCAGCAGCGCGCTGTGGATCGAGGACTCCGGCTGGCTGGTGTACGTGCTGATCTTCGCGCTCGCGGTCGCCCCCCTGGAGCGGCGGGTGGGCGCGGGCTGGACGTTCGCGGTGTTCGCCAGCGGGCACGTGCTCGCGACGCTCGCCACCGAGCTGCCGGTGATGTGGGCGCTGACCCACGGCTGGCTGCCGCACGCGGATTCGCGGTGGCTGGACATCGGGGTCAGCTACGGGTTCTTCGCCACCGCGGGCGCGATGGCGCCGGTCCTCGAACGCAGGCTGCGGTTGTGGGCGGTGCTCGCGATCGAGGTGACGATAGCCGTGATATACGTCACCGACGATCCCGGTTCGCTGCTGTCGATCGTGACCGTCGCGGGGCACGCGATCGCCGCGCATATCGGGATGCTGGGCTGGCAGCCGTGGTTGCGGCGGCGCGGGCTCGTGGGCACGCTGCGCCTGCCGCGGCGATCGGAGGCTCCGATCGAAGATCCGGTTCCCGCCGCGGCTCCCTTGGCCGACTCCGTGGCGCCGTGAACTATGGGGGCATGACCTCCTGGCTCGATCTCGAAGGGGCGGCGAACGCCCGCGACGTGGGCGGTCTGCCCACCACGGACGGAAACCGGACGGCTCCGCGGCGGCTGCTGCGCTCGGACAACCTGCAGGGCCTGACCCCCAAGGACGTCAAACTGCTCGTCGGCGATCTCGGCTTGAGCACCGTGGTGGACCTGCGCAGCAGTCGTGAGGTCGAGTTGGAGGGGCCGGGGCCGCTGCGCGCGGTGGGCTCGGTGCGGCACGTGCATTTGTCGATGCTGCCCGAGGTCGGCGACGCCACGGACGCGGGCGCGGAGGCGCTGTTCGCGCGCCGGGAGGCGACGATCGCCCGGTTCCCCGGCAACACGATGACCGCGCTGTACCTGGGATATCTGGCCGACCGGCCGGAGAACGTGGTGGCCGCGCTGCGCTCGATCCGGGACTCCGAGGGCGCGGCGATCGTGCACTGCGCGGCGGGCAAGGACCGGACAGGGGTCGTCGTCGCGCTCGCGCTGAGTGTCGCCGGGGTGTCGAGGGAGGACGTGATCGCCGACTACGCGGCGAGCGGCGAACGGATCGACGGCATCCTCGGGCGGTTGCGTGCTTCCGCCACCTACGCGCGGGATCTGGACAAACGCCCGTCGTCGGACCAGAAACCGCGCGCGGAAACGATGGCGTCGTTCTTCGACCAGGTCGACCGGCTCTACGGCGGCGTCCAGCCCTGGCTGACCGAAAACGGTTTCGGCGAGGCGGAATCGGCGGCACTGCGGGAAAAACTGCTGAGTCAGCAGCGCGCGTGATCACTTCACCCGGTACTTCAGGTGCGTCACGCCCGGGGCCTCGATCACCCGTACCTGCTCGAAGGTGAGCTGCGGCGGCACGTCGGCCAGCAGGCGCGAGCCGCCACCGAGGACGACGGGAACCACGTGCAGGTCCAGCTCGTCGACGAGACCGGCGGCGAGGGCCTGGTCGATCGTCCGTGCGCCGCCGTGGATCAGGATGTCCTTGTCCCCGGCGGCTTTCCGTGCCTGCGCGCAGGCGGCATCGATCCCGTCGCCGACGAAGACGAACGTGGTGTCCGAGACGGTGAGGGGCTCGCGCCGGTGGTGGGTGAGCACGAACGTCGGGACGTGGAACGGCGGATTCTCGCCCCACCAACCGGTCCACGTCTCGTCCCACGGCCCGGTGCCCGCGAACATGCCGCGGCCCATGATCCCGGCGCCGACGCCGGCCACCGCTTCCCGCATGACCTGGTCGCTGGCGTTGACCACGCCACCTTCCTCGCCGTGGCGTTCGCGGAACACCTCGAGCGCGACGGCCCACTCGTGCAGGCCCTCCCCGCCCTCGCCGAGCGGGTTCTCCCTGGTCTGCCGGGGCCCGGCGACATACCCGTCGACGGAAACCGAAATGTCGGCGCGCACCTTGCCCATCGTTCCTCCCGTGTCAGCGGTTCCGGCTGTCACGGGGGTAGACACGCGCGGCAGCGCGAACTCACCGGTTCACCACTGGCCGGGCGGCTGCTGGCCTGGGTAGGGAGGTTGGCCGGGGTATGGGGGCTGCTGCTGGTAGGGGTTGCCCGGGTACGGCGGCTGCCCGGGGTAAGGCTGGCCGTACGGCGGCTGTCCCGGGTACGGGGCCTGGCCGGAGTAGGGCGGCTGGCCCGGGTAGGGCGGGTCCTGCTGGTACGGGCCGCCCGGGTAGGGCGGCCGCCAGTGGGGCGAACCGGCGGGGCCGAGGTAGCGGGACGAGCCGAAGCCGAGGATCGGGATGCAGATCCAGCTGAAGAACACCGTCAGCACGCCGAACCCGGTGCCGTGCCCGAACGACCGCGCCAGGTCGATGTAGATGATGAACAGCAGCACGACGTTCACGAGCGGGATGAGCATCAGCAGGATCCACCACCACGGCTTGCCGACCACGCGCAACAGCACGATCGTGTTGTAGATCGGGATGATCGCGGCCCAGCCCGGTTGTCCCGCCTTCGAGAACACGCGCCAGAACGCGGCGATCATCAGTACCGAAAATGCCAGCCCGATGAGGCCGATCGCGATCAACGCTCCCGCGCCGAGCGTCGCGTGGTACTCGTAGTGAAACACGAACGGTCCTTCCCCTCAGCGATGACGCGGACAGGGTAAGGGCCATTACGCGGCGGGACCACGCGGAAAACACAGTATGGAGTCAGTGGTGGCGGAATTCACCCGGAATGGTGTCGCATTCAGGAAAAAACCGCCCCACTGTGGCCGTTGATCACGAACGCACCATTGTCCAGAATGGTCCTCCCGAATTCGGTTTCCCCGAATAGACTCGCGGCGCCGGCGGGATCCAGGCGGTTGATTCCGGGCAATCCGGGAAAGCCGGGTATCGGTTTCATCGAGGATGATTTACCCGGCGCGATGCCAAGGCTCCGCCAGTCAGGCCGCACCTAACTCAAGGCGCCGTGCTCCCCGCCACCGGCATCGCGGGCAGGCCGAGTTTGTGGTGGTCCCACGATCGCGTGCGCCGCACATCCAGCCGCACCACCAAGCGTTTCGCCATCATGTACTCGACCGCCGGCTTGACTTCCTCGCTGTACGGGCCGTTGTAGCGCTCCCACACGCTGACCCCCACGCGCCAGATCTCGTCCGGGTCCTCGCTGATCACCGCGCGCCCCTCGAACGAAACGCCGCGCAGCGAGTCGTACGTCCGGCCGTCTTCGATGAGACAGCTCATCCGGTCGTCGCGCCGCAGGTTCTTCACCTTCTGCGACTTCGCCTTGGTTTCGATCCAGATCTGCCCGTCCAGCACGGCATACCACATCGCCACGAGGTGCGGGAACCCGTCCGGCCCCAGCGTCGCGATGGTGGCGGTGCGGCTCCGCTCGACGAACTCCGCGATCTCGGCGTCGGTCATCCTGATCTCCGCCCGCTGGTTCGTGCCCATCAGCGATCCAAAAGGGCCAGGACGGCCGAGGCCATCGCGGTCGGGTCGCCGTCGCCGGGGCGCAGCACCAGCTCCGGGGCGGCGGGTTCTTCGTACGGGTCGTCGATCCCGGTGAACCCGCGGATCTCCCCCGCCCGCGCCTTGGCGTACATGCCTTTCGGGTCACGGGATTCGCACACCTGCAGCGGTGTGTCCACAAATACCTCCACAAAGGACAGTCCAGCGCTCTCGTGCGCCGCGCGCGCACGCGCCCGGTCCACCCGATAAGGGCTGATCAGCGACACGATCGCGATCAGGCCGGCGTCGGCGAACAGTTTCGCCACTTCCCCGACCCGGCGCACGTTCTCGGCGCGGTCGGCCGCACTGAACCCGAGATCAGCGTTGAGCCCGTGGCGCAGGTTGTCGCCGTCCAACAGGTACGCGGGACGCCCCGCCGAAACCAGCAGCCGCTCCAGTTCAACGGCCACAGTGGACTTTCCGGACGCCGAAAGTCCCGTCAGCCAAACGGTTTTCCCCTGCGTCGACCGCTCGTCACGGGACACCGCGGCCGAATGCCACACCACCCGGGAGGCAGGCAGGCTCGGACCGGTGATCATGCCCGCCGCGACGGTGTTGTTCGTCGCGTTGTCGATGAGGATGAAGCTGCCCGTCTCCCGGTTGCGCCGGTACGGATCGAACAGCACCGGCTGCCGTGTCCTGATCCGCACACGGCCGATGTCGTTGAGGGACAACGAATCCGCCTGCTCGCGGTGCAGCGTGTTCACGTCGAGCCGGTAGTCCAGCGCCGCGACCTCGGCGGTGGTACTGCGCGTGGTGTGCTGCAGGGTGTACGTCCCGCCCACGCTCAGACTGCTCGGGTCCGCGAACCAGCACACCATCGCGTCCAGATCCTGACCCGTGTGCGGCCGGTTTCCCGGGCGGCACAACAGATCCCCGCGCGCGATGTCGAGCTGGTCCGCCAGTTCCAGCGTCACCGCCTGCGGCGCGAACGCCCGCTCCAGCGGCCGCCCGCCAGGGCCCCACACCGAACGAATCCTCGTGCGGTGCCCCGACGGCAGCACGAGCAGCTCGTCACCGGGACTGAACACCCCGCCCGAGATCGTGCCGGCGTAGCCGCGGAAATCGGTGTGCCGGATGACGTACTGCACCGGCAGCCGCGCGTCGATCAGGTTGCGGTCGGAGGAAATGTGCAGCTCTTCGAGGTGGTGCAGCAGCGGACTGCCCTCGTACCACGGCATGGTCGCCGATCGGTGCACGATGTTGTCCCCGTGCAGCGCCGAAACCGGGATGAACGTCAGGTCGTGGATGTCGAGTTTCGCCGCGAACGCACGGAACTCGTCCCGGATCTCGGCGAACCGCTCCCGCGAGTACCCGACGAGGTCCATCTTGTTGACGCACAACACCAGGTGCGGGATGCCGAGCAGGGTGGCGAGGAACGCGTGCCGCCGGGACTGGTCGAGGATCCCGTGCCGGGCGTCGATCAGGATCAGCGCGCAGTCGGCGGTGGACGCGCCGGTCACCATGTTGCGCGTGTACTGGATGTGCCCCGGCGTGTCGGCGATGATGAACGTCCGCCGCGGCGTCGCGAAATAGCGGTGCGCCACGTCGATCGTGATGCCCTGTTCCCGTTCGGCGCGCAGCCCGTCGGTCAGCAGCGCCAGGTTCGGGTAGTCCTCTCCCCGGTCCCTGCTGCTGCGCTCGATGGCCGCCAGCTGGTCCTCGAACAGGGTTTTCGAGTCGAACAGCAGCCTGCCGATGAGCGTGGACTTGCCGTCATCGACGCTCCCCGCGGTCGCGATCCTCAGTAACGGGGCCATCAGAAGTACCCTTCCTTCTTGCGGTCTTCCATCCCCGCCTCGGAAATCCGGTCGTCGGCGCGCGTGGCCCCGCGTTCGGTCACGCGGGTGGCCGCGGTTTCGGCGACAACGTCGGCCGGGGTCGCGGCGGTCGACTCGACGCATCCGGTGCACGTCGCGTCGCCGACGGTGCGGAAGCGCACCTGCGCCTCGTAGGGCTCTTCGCCGTCCAGCAGGGTGAGGTGCCGGGTGTGCGCGAGCAGCATCCCGTCGCGCTGCACGACCTGGCGCCGGTGCGCGAAATACAGCGGTGGCAACGGGATCTTCTCCGCCGCGATGTAGGACCAGATGTCCAGCTCGGTCCAGTTCGACAGCGGGAACACCCGGATGTGCTCGCCGCGCTTGTGCCTGCCGTTGTAGAGATGCCACAGCTCGGGGCGCTGGTTGCGCGGATCCCATTGCCCGTACTCGTCGCGGAACGAGAACACCCGCTCCTTCGCGCGGGCCTTCTCCTCGTCACGCCGCGCGCCGCCGAACACGGCGTCGAAACCGTGTTCCCGGATGGTCCGCAAAAGAGTCACCGACTGCAACCGGTTCCGGCTCGCGCGCGGGCCCGTCTCGGCGACCACGCGCCCGGCGTCGATGTCGTCCTGCACGCTGCCGACGACGAGCCGGACGCCTAGCTCTCCGACGGTGCGATCGCGGAAGGCGAGCACCTCGTCGAAGTTCTCCCCGGTGTCCACATGCACCACCGGAAACGGGATCGGCGCAGGCCAGCAGGCCTTCGCGGCGAGGTGCAGCAGGACGACGGAATCCTTGCCGCCGGAGAACAACAGCCCGGGCCGCTGATGCGTCGCCAGCACCTCGCGCACGATGTGCACCGACTCCGCCTCGAGCGCATCAAGATGCGACAACTCGTAGGTCACCTGGAAAAAATTAGAACACGTTCTTGCCTTCGGTCAACCGCCGGAGGATGCTGTTCGGCATGGACCTCGTCGCGCTCGAAGAGATCAAACGCGTGAAGTACCGCTATCTCCGCTGCGTCGACCTGAAGCAGTGGGACGACGTTGCCGACACGTTCACGGCCGACGCTGTCGCCGACTACGGCACGCCCGCCAAGGGCGACTCCTCGCCGCTCGAAGGCCGCGACGCGATCCTCGCCTTCCTGCGCCAGAGCCTGGACAACGATCTGATCACCACGCATTTCGCGGGCCAGCCCGAGATCGAGATCGACGGGGACACGGCGACCGGGACCTGGGCGTTCCAGGACAAGGTGATCTCGGTCAAGCACGGCGTGGTGATCGCCGGCGCGGCGTTCTACGAGGACGCCTACCGCCGTGACGAGGACGGCCGATGGCGGATCGCGCGCACCGGCTACACCCGCACGTACGAGCTCACCGCGTCGCTGAAGGATCTGCCGAACCTCAAGTTCACCGCGCACCGGTGGGCCGAGTAGCCAGAACGCGTTCCAGTCAGGAGAGAGAGTGCTGACCCGTTCCTTCGCCGAAGCCGTCGAAGCCGCCGAAAAGATCATCGAGGAAGCGCCGTTCGTGCGCACCGAGCAGGATCTGATCGAGGGCTACGACTACCTCGCCGGCAGCATCCGGGCCTCGCTGCAGCTGGCCTGGGCCTACGAGCGCGACTTCCCCTTCTTCGCGAACTCGACCAACCAGGGCACGAAGATGGGCCTCGACAACCCGGACACGCTCTACTACCACTCGTACCTGCGCCCGGACGCCGAGTACGTCGTCACCGGGAAACGGGGCAGCACAAGGGATCTGAACTTCCAGGTGCTCAACGGCGACTACTCCCCCGTGGACGTGCCCGACAGCCTCACCGCGTTCGACGACCGCGAGATCGACATCGAGCCCGACGGCAGCTTCGAGATCCGGTTCGGGCCGGGCAAACCGGGTCGCAACTACTTCCCCCTCGGCGCGGACGCGGCGATGCTCATCGTCCGCGAGTGCTACAGCGACTGGGCGAACGAGCAGCGCGGCACGATCCGGATCCAGCGCGCGGACAAGATCGGCCAAGCCCCGCCGCCGCTGGCGAAAAGCACGCTGGAGAAGCGCTACAACGTGGCCGGGAAGATGCTGACCTCGCGGCTCAACACGTTTCTCGCCTTCCCGAAATGGTTCTACCTCAACCTGCCGGTGAACACGATGACCGAGCCGCGCCAGACGCCGGGCGGGCTGAGCACGCAGTTCTCCTCCGCCGGGCACTACGAACTGGCCGACGACGAGGCCATGATCGTGACGGTGCCCAAGTCCGACGCGCCGTACCAGGGCATCCAGCTGGGCAGCCTCTGGTACGTGTCGCTGGACTACATCAACCACCAGACGAGCCTGAGCGCCGACCAGGCCCGCGTGGACGAGGACGGGAAGATGCGGTTCGTGATCAGCGAACGCGACCCCGGCGTGGCGAACTGGCTGGAGCGCACGGGACACGACCGCGGTTACGTGCAGATCCGCTGGCAGCGCGTGTCCCACGACGTCCCCGAGGACGACGGCCCGGAGGTCGAAGTGGTTCCGGTGGACGAGATCCCCAAGCGGCTGGCGTATTACGACCAGGCCAGGGTGACGCCGGAGGAATGGGCAGACCGGATCGCGGCCCGTCAGGCCGCCGTGGCGACAAGGATGCTCGGCTGATGCTGTTGCGGGACAAGGTGGTCGTGGTCTCCGGGATCGGTCCCGGGCTCGGCCGGTCGATCGCCGTGCAGAGCGCGCGGGCCGGCGCGGACGTGGTGCTGGCTTCGCGGACGGAATCGCGGCTGACGGAGGTGGCGAAGGAGGTCACCGACCTCGGCCGCCGTGCCGTCGCGGTGCCGACGGACATCAACGACGAGTCCGACGCGGAACGGCTCGTGTCGTCCACTTTGGACGCCTTCGGCCGAGTGGACGCGTTGGTGAACAACGCTTTCGCGATGCCGCCGATGACGGACCTGGTGAAAGTGGACGTCGACCAGGTGCGGCAGGCGTACGACACCAACGTGTTCTCGGCGCTGAAACTGACGCGGCTGTTCGTGCCCGCGCTGGAGGAGTCGCGCGGGTCGGTCGTGATGATCAACTCCGCGGTGCTGCGGCATTCCCGGCGAACCTTCGGCGCGTACAAGATGACCAAGTCGAGTCTGCTGGCGCTGGCGCAGAGCCTGGCGACGGAGCTGGGCCCGCGCGGGGTCCGGGTCAACTCGGTGGCGCCCGGCTACATCTGGGCGGACAACCTCAAGTTCTACTTCGCTTACCTGGCACAGAAACGCGGGATCACGGCGGAGGAGGTCTACGAGGAGACCGCGTCGACCATCGACCTGCGGAAGCTGCCAGAGCCCGACGAAATCGCCGACGCGGTGGTGTTCCTGGCGTCGGAGCTGGCGCGGGCGATCACCGGGCAGTGCCTGGACGTCAACGGCGGGGAGTACCACGCATGATCGGCCGCGACGATGTGGGCACGATCGACGACCTGCACGCTTCCGCGACGCGCTTCTGCGGCCTGGACGACTTCGGTGACGACGGGTACCGCGAAGGGCTCGAAGTGCTGCTGGAGTCCTACAAGCGTGACGCCCAGCTGACGCCCTTCGGGAACAAAATCAACCGCGCGTTCCTTCGCGGCGCCCTCGTGGCGCGGCTGCTGAGCGAAGCGGCGTGGAAGCAGAACCCGTCGTATGCCGATGTGCCGATCGAGCGGCCGATCTTCGTGACGGGGCTCCCCCGCACCGGCACCACGGCGTTGCACCGGCTGCTCACCGAGGATCCCGGGCATCAGGGGCTCGAGGTGTGGCTGACGGAGGTGCCACAGCCGCGGCCGCCACGGTCGACGTGGGCGGACAACCCGGTGTTCCAGCGGATCCAGGCCGGGTACGAACAGCATCACGTCGAGCGGCCGGAGTTCCTTGGGCTGCACCATTCTTCGGCCGAGATGGTCGAGGAATGCTGGCAGCTGCTGCGGCAGTCGGCGAAGTCGGTGTCCTACGAGTGCCTGGCCTACCTGCCGACGTACTCGGAGTGGCTGGCGCGGCAGGACTGGACGGATGCCTATGCGCGGCACCGGAAGAACCTGCAGCTGATCGGGCTGCCGGACAAGGACCGGCGGTGGGTGCTGAAGAACCCGAGCCACCTGTTCGCGCTGGACGCGCTGATGGCGGTGTACCCGGACGCGCTGGTGATCCAGACGCACCGCGCGCCGAGCACGATCATCGCGTCGGTGTGCAGCCTGAACGAGCAGGCGACGAAGGGCTGGTCGACGGCCTTCCACGGCGAGACGGTCGGGCGGACACAGCTCGAGCTGTGGGCTCGGGGTGCGGAAACGTTTGCTGCGTCACGGGCCCGATACAACCCGGCGCAATTCCTGGACGTCGACTACGCCGACTTCGTCAGCGACCCTATCGGGACCGTGGAATCCATCTACCGGCACTTCTCGTTGCCACTCAGCGACGAAGCCCGAACCGCGATGACCGACCTGCACACCCAGAGCGTGACCGGCGCCGGACGCCCCTCACACCACTACACCCTCGCCGACTTCGGCCTCACCACTAAAGAAGTCGACGAACGCTTCGCCAACTCCTCCCCCACCCGCTCCGGATCCCGGTGATACCGCGCGATCAACGCTGCCAGCAGAATCCGGGCCTGTGACGGGCGAAGCGCACCGGTCGGCACGGCGCCGGCCTCGATGAGGTCGGCGCCACCGCCGTTGCCGTAAAGCCCGGCGACGACTCCTTCGTGCACCCGGGTCGACAACGCGACGACGATGCCGGCGTCGGTGAGCCTCGACACGGCGTCGCGGAAAGCGAGGTTCCCGTTGCCCGCGCCGGTGGCTTCGAGCACGATCCCGGCCGCGCCCGCGGCGACCACGGCGTCGAGTGCGGCGGTGTCGGCGCCCGGGTAGATCGGCACGATGTCGACGCGGACGCCGCTGAGGTCCTCGAGGTCGAAGGCCGGGAAACGCTCGGGCGTGGCGACGAACGTGACGTCGCCTTCGCGGAGGTAACCGAGCGGGCCCGCGCCGGGCGTCGTGAACGCTCCGGTGGCGACGGTGTGGGTCTTGCGGGTGCCACGGGCGCCGAACACGCTGCCGTCGAAGGAAATCAGCACGCCGCGCCCGCGCGCTTCCGGCGAAGCGGCGATGGTGATCGCGTCGGCGAGGTTGCGCGGGCCGTCGGTGTCAGGCGCGTCGGCCGGGCGCTGGGCGCCGGTGAAAACCACGGGGCGCTCGTCGTCGTGGGTGATCTCGGCGAGGAAAGCGGTCTCCTCCATCGTGTCCGTGCCGTGCGTCACCACCACGCCGAGCACCGACTCGTCCGCCAGCGCCGCGCGGATCGTCCACACGATCCCGGCCATGTCGGACGGGGTGAGCAGGTAGCTGCCGACGCACAGGACGTCCCGCCCCTCGATCGGCACGCCGACGTCGAAGGGCAGCCGCGCGAGCAGCGCCCCGGCGTCGTCGCTGGCGACCGCGCCATTGCTGCCCGCGCGCGACGCGATGGTCCCGCCCGTCGAAATCACGACTACTCTGTTCACCCTCTCTTGCTACCCATCCGCGTACCGGATCCGCAATGAGGTGTGCCGCGAATGACTCTTCAGCCCAGGAGTTTCGTGATCTCCGAGCTGTCGCGGATGTGCAGGACCACGCCGTCGGCGAGCTTGCGGGCGGCGGCGAGCAATTCGCCCGCCACCTCGTAGCCGGTCCGCTCGCCGGCCTGGAGCGCTTCGAGGGTGTCCGGCGGCACCCGCACGTCGGGGACCTCATGGGCGAGGTACTCGGCCTCGGCGTAGCCGCTGAGGGGGTGCACGGACATCAGGATCGGGATGTCCTCTTCGGACAGTTCGGTGAGCATCCAGGCGAACGATTCGAGGTCGTAAACCGGGGTGGTGACGAGAAACTGGGCCCCGGCGGCGATTTTCGCCTTGGTCCGGACGAGCTCGGCGTCCAGGTCAGCGGCGCCGGGGTTGAAGCGCGCGCCGATGTGGAAGGCCGTGCGCGTGACGAGCGTGTGCCCGGTGCGGTCACGGCCGGCGTTGAACGCGGCGAGCAGCTCGATGAGGCCGATCGAATCGACCTCCAGGATCCCGTCGGCGTCGGGGTAGTCGCCGAGCGGCGGCGGTGAACCGGTCTCGCAGACGACGGTGCGCAGGCCGAACGCGTGGGCGCCGTGGAGTTCGTCCTGCAGCGTCGTGATCGTCTTGTCCCAGGCCGTCATGGTGGCGATGTCTTTCCCGAAGACGAGGTCGACGCCTTGGTGGTCCCCGGGTCGCGAATACTGAGCCGCGACGACGAATTCCTTGTCCCGCAAGCGTTGCGCGAGCTTGCCCCGGGCGGGTTCGCTGCTGCGCTTGTGCTTGCTCACCTTGCGGCGCTGTTCGGGTGGACGCAGGTCCGCCAGCCGCGCGACCACCTCGCGGATGTGCCCCGGCGTCGTCCCGCAACACCCGCCGACGATCGATGCCCCGCTCTCGGCGTGCGCGCGGGCGTAGCGGGCGAAGTACTCCCCGTCGACGCCGTACTCGAACCGCCGCCCGATGCGCCGCGGGATGCCGGCGTTGGGCTGGGCGCTGACCGGGAGTGTGCCCCGGAGCCGCTTCACGATGCCGAGCATGTGCTGCGGCCCGACCGTGCAGTTGGCCCCGATCGCGGCGACTTCTGTTCGTGCCAATGCCTTTGCCACTTCCTCCGGCGTCTCACCGTCGAGCGTGCGACCCTCGGCCGTGAACGTCGCCTGCGCGATCACCGGCACGTCGGTCTCGACCGCGATCGCGACCGCCTCCAGGAGCTCGCCGAGCCCCCCGAACGTCTCGAGGACCAGCAGGTCGACCCCGCCGTCGATGAGGGCCGTGACCTGCTCACGGATTACGTCGATGCGCTCGTCGGGGCTGTACGCGGCACCCTGGCCGGCCTTGGCCGCCGGTGAAACCGAGCCGCCCACGAACACCGTCCGCCGTGCCCCGCGCCGCGCCTGCCGCGCCAGCCGCACGCCCGCCATGTTCACGTCGCGCACCGTCGCGGACCCGCCCAACTCCGCCAGCCGCAACCGGTTCGCCCCGAAGGTGTTCGTGAGGAGAAGATCGGCGCCGGCCGCCACGTAACTCTCGTGGACCGTGCTGACCAGCTCGGAGTTGCTCAAGTTGAGCTCCGGTAACGCCCTGTCCAGCGAGTTCCCCGCCGCGTGCAGCATCGTGCCCATCGCGCCGTCGCACACCAGAACCCGTTCGCTGAGGTGCTCGGTGAAGTCCACAGACCCTCCATCCCGCCACGTCCCCGGCCTGGATCTACCACCCTGTCTCGCGTCGGCGCCCAGTTCAATGGTGATCGGTTGCTCTATTCGGCGGATGCACGTGCAGGTGGGCGTGCTGATCGCGGCGCACTGGCGTCGCGGGGCCTGGATGGCCGGGGTTCTGGCGCCTGGGGGGTCCGGCTCCTGCCGCAGCTGTGCCGGGATGCGCGACTTCGGAGCCGGGGTTGCCCCGGTTCGGCGGGGGTCGCCTGCTATCTTGACCTGCGACCTTGGGTCTCGGCCCGGGGTCAGGGCGCTCCCGCCGGGCGCCCGGGGGCCGGTAGCTCAGTTGGTTAGAGCAGGGGACTCATAATCCCTTGGCCGCGGGTTCGAGCCCCGCCCGGCCCACAGGGTTTGACCTGCATGTTCATGAGGGTTTCGGTGGTCAATTCCCGGATCCTCCATCTTCGGCGCCGTCCTGCCAACGCGAAACGTGATGGAGCCGGTCCTGCTCCCCGGCACTCCCGGAAGACCGCTACCGGCCGCGATACCGCGCATGATTTGCGTGATCACCGGCGCTACCATGATCACGGAAACATGAGAACTAATCGGAATACAGGCCGACGCACGGAACTGGTTCAGTATGGCAGCGAGCAGTGGATGGAAGCCCTTGGAGGCGTACTGGCCCGCCGGGGACTTTCTGCGGGACAGCGAACGATTGATTCCCGAGATCGAGCAAAGCTACGTGGATGCGCACCCGGGCAACAGCAAGCCCTCCCCGGGAGATGTGACATCCTGGCGCCAGAGTGTCTACTGGCTCGCGTCCCTGCTGGATCGCCTTGACCTCGATCAGGTCTGGATGTTCGTCGAGTACCGGGTCGATCCCGCCATGGACCCCATCGACGTGGTCCTCGCCGGCCGGCACCCCGAGGGCGGCCTCAGCTTCGGGGTGATCGAACTGAAGCAATGGAGCCACATCGATCACCCTCAACCGGATATCGTCGCCGGCTTGTGCGCGGCCTGCCGTAGAGCAGGGCCGGGAACACTGTGCCAGTCATGCTCCGTCGGCAAGGTCTTCGTGCCCGCGTACCGGAAGCACAAGAAACACCCGGCGGTCCAGGTGCACGACAATATGACGGCACTCAAAACCCACCACAACATGTTCGACGATCGCTACGTAACCCTTGTCGGCGCGACTTACCTGCACAATCTCAAAGACCCCGAGAGCCAATGGATCAGGAACGTTTCCCCGCATCCCGGAATCGACACGTTCACCGCCCGCTCCCCCGCTGGGCTCGAAACTTTCCTCAAGGAGAACTTCACCAAAGAATCGGGTGCCGACGCGGCCGAGGCGCTGCTCTCTCGTCGTCGTTCCACCGCACTGCTCGAACCGGAGATCGGATCGATCCTCAACGGGTACACGCAGTTCAGTCTTGTGGAGAACCAGCTGACCGCCGTGAACAGCGTGTTGGAGAGAGTGCGCAACCCGCGCACGCCGGGCGCCAAAAAGGTCTTCGTAATCAGCGGCCGGGCCGGTAGCGGCAAATCGCTTGTCGGCCTCACTTTGCTCGGCGAAGCGCTCAATGCCGGTTACGACGCCTCTTACGTTTCCGGAGGCGTCGCTTCGCGTGAAACGTTCAAACGCGCATCCAATGGCCGGGGCAAGGCATTTGCCACACTGAACAGCATCGCCGACCATCGGACGGCAGACGAGTTGGACCTCATTCTTTGCGACGAGGCGCACAGAATGACGGAACGTCCGATGAGAGGGTCCTACTCGATGCGACCCGGTGAATCGTCAGTGTCGGTCGTCGTCGACCGGGCCAAGGTGCCGGTTTTCTTCATCGACGGCGACCAGCGTCTCTTCGCCGACGAGGTGTGGTCTCCCGAAGAACTGACCCGCGAGATTCAGCGCCTGGGCGCGGAGGTTGTGCCGATCAGGTTGGAACGCGTGTTGCGCGCGGTCGGCAGCTCGACCTACGACACCTGGGTCAGGCACCTGCTCGCCGGCGATCAGCTTCCCTGGAAGGCGGCGGGACACCACGATCCGGAGCCGTTCGAACTGTACTATGCCGACAGCGCCGCTGTTATGGAGAGTTTCCTGCGCGGCAAGGAAGACGCTGGGGAACGCGCTCGGATGAGCGCCGGAATCTGCTGGAAATGGGAGGACCAGACCGGCACCGAACCGGAAGTCACCCCGGAACCGGGCTGGGCGCGCCCGTGGAACGCCGGCGACTACCACCACACGCCCGGGGCGCCGAAACGGAAGTACTGGGCGACCGAATCCGGCGGCTTCGGACAGATCGGCTGTGTCCACACGGCGCAGGGTCTCGAATACGAATGGGGCGGTGTCATCCTCGGCCCGGACCTGACCTGGAACGGCGCCGGTTGGGCAGTGCATCGCGAACATGTGCTGAACAAGGCCAACAAGATTCGCTCGGACGACGAACTCGCGCGGGCGATCCGAAACGCCTACGGCGTGCTCCTGTCCCGGTCGATCCGTGGCACGGTCTTGTACTCGGTCGATCCGGCGACCAGGACGCTTTTCTCCGAGCTGGACGTCCCGAGGTTGTGATCACGCGGGCTGATCATCATAGGGAGACAGGATATCCTCCAGCGACGGCTCGCCGGCTTCCTCCTTCGCGACTTGCGCGGCGGCCACCACCGATCGCCACATTTCCGCATCACCGTTCAAACATTCCACTCCACGCTGGTCCTCCGCGGAAAGAATCGCCGCATAGTCGTCGAGTCCCCCCTTCAGCAACCCGATGAACACATCCCTGGGCACTTCGATCCCCGCGTGCCGGGCGATCGACACATGGCCCGCCACGATCCCCAATTCCAGCCGGGCTGGAAGCAGGTCGGGGAGCTCGCCGAGACGTGCGCCGGGAACAACGCAACCCGCTATGTCGATGACCGCCCCGATCACGCCTGCCGCGCGTTGCATCGCCTGCTCGACCGGCCCCGGATTGGTGCGCCGCGCCCTCAAGAAAGTCGTCCCGAGCAATCGTTCGATCCTTTCCAGGCTGCTGCCACGGACCCACGCTGTACTGGCGATCGCGCGCCGGCCGGCCGATACGCCCTGTTCTCCACCCGAAGTGAACAGGCGGCTGACCACCTCCGCGGCTGCCCCTGACTTGCGCAGCCACGAGCCCAGCACGGCATCGGCGCTCTCTCGCCTCGGCAGCTCCCCCGCGAATCTGACGTCGCGAACCTCCTCGGCGAGCTGGGCCGCGCATAGCAAAGTTCCGACGGTAATCGCATCACCTGAGATCGCCCGGAGCGCCTCGGCGACCGTCGCGGCCGAAGACACGCTGATGCCAGAGCGGGCGACGATCTCACCAAGGGGGGCCAAGGCGACCCCGTTCGGGGTTTCGCGCACGAACCGGTGTTCGACCAGGTACTTGACCGCGTTCCGAATGCGGTCGCCGGGGAATGGTGCGGGCTTTCCCGCATTGTGTGCCTGATAGGCGGCCAGAGTCCGGTCGAGGAATGCCAGTATTTCGGCGTCGGTACCCCAGCCGCGGTCGGCCGACAAGGTCGACAGCACACGAACGACGAGGGTGCCGGTGTCAATCGTCGGCTCGATGAGCGCAGACCGGCCCGGCGCCGGACGAGCGGTCACGTACCGTCGCCGCTTCTCCTCGGCGTCGGCCCCGCCCTCGGTGAGGATGATCGAGCGTCCTTCGGTGATGCCGTGCCCCGGGCGACCGGCGCGGCCCGCCATGTTCTTGTACTCGGCCACCGTGTATTCGGTGTCGTCCGGATGCCGCAGCTCACAGAGGAGGACCACATCGGCGGGGAGATTCACGCCCTGCGCAAGGGTCGTGGTCGCCACGACGACCCGGATCGCGCTGTCACGGCACCGAAAAGATCTCACGACAACCCGCTGCTGCGCGTCGGACAGGTCGGCGGTGTGGAATCCGACCCCACCTCTCAGGCAGGTCATCAGATGATCGCTCACACTGCCGGCATCGTTCCGCGGTAACGCGGCAATCTCAGCATCGGCGGCCCGTAAGCTCAAGACACGGGCAAGACGTTCGGCAGTGGTCCGCGCCGCGTCTCGCGTACCTCGGAAAACGATCACTTGCCGCCCCGCCGCTACCACCTCCTCCACGACCGTGACGAGCGCGTCCTCGCGGGAGTCGGCTTGCCGCAACGAAACCCAACCTGGTTCGTCGACGTCCACCTGGCCGTCCGCGCCGCTTCGGCGACCGACGAACCGTCCGTCGAGCCCGAGGGTGCCCTCGACCAGTGGCACCTCGCGGAAATCGCTGACCACAGGAACAGCCCCCAGCCATTTCGCAAGGCTCACAGGATCGCCCAACACCGCCGACAGCCCTATCAGCTGCGGCTCGCGACCGCGGGACACCCGTGTGAACAACGTTTCCAGCGCGGGCCCGCGCTGCGGATCGAAGATCGAGTGGATCTCGTCCACCACCAGAACGCCGGTCCGGTGGAGCAGCCCAGGATCCGCCAGCACCAGACCGGTGAACTTTTCATACGTAAGCACGGCGAAGTCGTACTGGCCACGCCGAAGATCCGGGAGATGGTCCCGCAGCTCGCCGGTCGCCCGGATGACCTTGATCCCGAGCGGTGCGTACCGGTCCCGGAACCGCTCGTACTGCTCGTTCACCAGTGCCCGGCTCGGCAGCAAGAACACTGTCCGCTTCCCGGCGTATTTGGCATGGACCGCGGCCAGCTCACCGACCAGCGTCTTACCGCTTCCGGTCGGGGCGCTGACCACCACGGACCCGCCCCGGAGCACCCCTGCGACGTTGATCGCCGCGAGCTGAACGTCGTTGAGCTGCTTGATCTCGCGCCGCCAAAGCTCGATGAACGGCTCAGGAACTTCATGCGCGGCCAGCGATGACAGTGCGGGTGTCGCCTGGGGCGGAACTGTGCCGCCGAGCCGGGCGTAATGCGGGCCCGGGGTGAACACCGGCAGGCGCGCATCGCCGAGCGCACCTTCGAAACCCGCGTTCTGCCTGTTTCCGGTCAAGCCGTGCCGGTGCCATCCCACTGAGGTGAGCACACTGTGGACGAGCTTGAGAACCGACACCCCCTCGCCGTCGGCCATCTCACCCCGGCCGAGGAGCCCGTCGATGAGGTAGTGGGTGAGCAGACCGTGGCCGAATTCAGCTTTCTCGTACGCGCGTTCGTCGGCCGCGCAGGCGGCGAGAACCACCTTGCCTTTCCCCCGGACACGGTCCAGCGGTTCTGTTCGCCACGCATCCCGCGCGACATACTCGTCCATCGGCTGCGCCAGTGATTTCGCCTGATACGTCACCTCTGCCCGACGCAGCGTCTCGGTCAGGGCGTCGCCGGAGAAGCAGCAGTCGAGCACGACGATCAAGAGCCGTGCCGGAATTCGCTCGACGAGCCCGACGAAGTCCGTGAGGGGCAAGGCAGTCTCGGCCAGCCGATCACTGACCGCGTCATAGGTGGCCAATTCCCGAGTTGGGGTCCCATGTCCGGAAAACGTCACCATGACGACGTCCGATTCAGTCGAGCGCCGATGGAGCTGTCCTATTTCTGTCCTGATTCTGGCCTTGGTGGCATCGGTGTCCGCCACTAATGTGGCGCTACCGGCGGGGAAGGTGTCCCGGAACAGCGCGTCCAGCACTTCGGCATCTCGCCGGGCAAAACGCAGGTCACCGAAAGCGGGGTCCCGGTAGTGATCGAGGCCGATGAAGAGGCCGTGGAAAGTGGTTGCCTCGGTCATCCGGGGTTTCCTCCTATTCGGGAGCGCTTCCGAAACGACATCATTGCCAGCGAACGGGCGGGAGTAGACGATAGCGTTCACGACCGCGGGGAATTGGGCAGGCGGCTCGTCGCAAGGGGGAGGATCAGAAATGACCGGTTCGACAGAGCCCGGTGGCCAGGCCACGCACGCCGGCATTGTCCGGATTCAGTCATGGCAAGTACGCGGAATGCGGCAGCGGTGCCCGGCCAGATTCGCGGTTGACGTCCGTCCCGCGGTTGCCCACGCCAAAGCCGGCGCTGACGTGGGCCGGACGAGGAGCGCGTCAGCGTTGTCCGCGCTGCATGCCGTGCTCGACCTCATCGAGTTCGACCAGCTCTCCGGGGACGCCGCGATCCGGCGGTGGACGGAGAAGTCCGATCCCGATCCCACCTTGGCACGCTGGGCGGCACAAGCCGTCCGAGCGATACAGGAAGCCGAGCCGAAGATCGCGGCGACGAGGCCTGACACACCCGTTCTGGAGCCGGTATCCCGTAGCTGGGGACGGCAGCGGCTCAACGCCGAGGACGTGTACGAGGAGGCAGTCGTCGGCCGGCGGTACGAAGCAGACGGAATCCGGGAGCTTCGGCTCCTGTCCACGAACTCTGTGGCCGGTGCCGCACGGGAGCGGACCGACGACGCGGAAATCGCATTCTTGGTAGGCGTGACGGCCGGTGCCCGACCGATCCTCGGTGGACGGTGGGATCATCAGCGCCGGTTCAGCCTTGGCCGGTTCACCGCGCCGGAACGCATCCGGGTGGTGGAGGTCGGTTGCGCCGACGGCTCGATCGACGTCAGATTCGACGGAAGTCCTGCGGAGGCGCTCCGCCTCTACGAGGACGAGGCAGCCGGGCCGCTGGCCGAATTACTGGCCGACGACTCCTACCGGCCCGGCTACGACTGCGCCAAATGCTTACTCGTCGAGAGCTGCCCCGGAGTGCCTTCGGTCCCCGGCCTGCTCGGCGTCACCGGGGACACCCGGCGTACCTGGTCGGTCACTTCCGGGCGTGAGCACCAAAAATGCCCTGACCGGTATCGGTTCGGCGAGATGTTCCTGCCCCGTGAGAGGGCAGCGGAGGACAGCGATGGCACGCGGCGCGGGCGCGCTGTCCACTCTTGGATAGCCCAGCGACACGACCGGCGGCCGATCCAGGCCTGCCGCGCCTCAGATGTGCCTGCCTCCTCCGAGACATGGTCTGCCGGGTGGGCCGGCCGCGACGGGATTGAAGCCAGGCTCGGCGTCCAAATGATCGGCGACCACGCACTGGTCTGTCCTCTGGCGGGACTCGCCGGGGACACGGTGCGCACCGAGCATCTCGTCGTGGCCTTCGATCCGGTCGCGAACGCCGTGATCGTGGCCAAAACCGACCTGCTGTACCGGGATGACCACGGCTGGGTCCTCCGCGAAATCAAGACGGCCCGTTCGCCGGAGACCGGCGACCTGCTCACGAAGTACCCGCAGCTCGCACTGGCGGTGCTTCTATCAGAGGCCGGTGTTCTCGCGGAAGAAGGTGCTCCACTGCGTGTCGAATTGGAGGAGCTGACCGGCAGCGGCCCGGTGCTGGCGACGCTCGACGTGAGCAGTGACGCTGTGCTCGCGGCCGCCCGGAGAGCGGTGAACCGCTTGGCGGGACCGATGTTCACCATGGAGACTTCCGGCCCTAACCCGGGTAAGGCTTGTGCAGACTGTGGTTTCGTCCGCTGGTGCCCCGCGGCGCGAAAGACGGCGGCATGACCGACCCGCGCGAGGCACAGGCTTTCCAGCCGATCCCGCAGTGGCGCCGCGTCGTCGCGGCCGCGCTGCGCGCCGCCTATGCCTGGTCCGAACGCCGGACCCAGCCTACCGCGATGCGGGAGGTGTCCCGGATGACAGGTGTCGTCATGGCGGCGCACGGGCCCGGTGTCGGGCCCGTGACCCCTCGAGAATTCGCGACTGCGCTGCACCGGCCCCTGGGAGAGCTGCGCGCGCTCGCGGATTGCCCCGAAACCGAAGCGGCAGCGGTCGTCTTGCTCGAGGCAGGTCAGCTGACCGCCGAGGCTTTCGATCTGGCGTCCGAGTACGCGGCTCCCCTCGGTACAGCGATCGACCGAGCAACGTGGATGCCGACGTGGACACGGATGCACGCCGAGCAGATCCGGCACGAGACCTACGCCGCGATGGTCGCGTCCGGCCGGCAGGACGACTACGTACGCTCGCGGCGGTTCCTCATCGAACACCCGGCCGGCAGCTCCGCCGAGCTGGCCGATCAACGCAGCAAGGCCGGGGTGCAGCTACCGCCCAACGGGTACGGGCCCATCCCCGCCGGGCAGCTCTACCACTCGCGTAGTGGGTCGGCTTGGTGGTTCCCTTGTCCGTCGTGTCGCTGGCCGATGGCCGTAACGGGAGAACTGACCCGATGTCGCTACCGGCCGCACTCGGCGTCGTACCGGATTCGGCCCGGCGCCACACCCGAGCGGCGACCGGTGCTCGAACGGGCCGATCCCGGGCCATCGGCACGCGCTCCGAAGGCCAAGGCCGCCGCGGGGGCGGTCTGTGTGGACACCGGCGTCTGGCGATTCGTCGTCGTTCCCGGTGTCTCCGAACTGCGTCTGTTCCACGCGCTCGACAAACCCGGCGTGGACGTGGAGCTGTGGCCGGACTTCGACCGGTACGACCTCCGGGTGGAGATCGGCTCCACCGTCCACCAGGCCGACCTCAAGGAATACCAGTCGGTCGGACGACTCATAGCCGACCTCACCGCGCAACGTCCGGCCGCGGACATCGTGCTGCCCGCTACTCACGAACATCAGCTGGAGGTCCTCCGGCAGGCCCTTCCAGCAACGGTCCACATCACTACCGAAAAACGATTCCGCGACCGGATCCTCAGACAGCTCAGGAGAAACACGTGACGGAGCGGGCGAACTCGGCCAATGTCAGGCGGGTCGGGCCGCGAGTGCTCAAAACCGCGATCGGGCTGGCCGCGGAGCTGTTCCCTCTCGACACGGGCGACGGCACACCCGCCACCTCCCGGGCGCACGTGCTGTACTTGCTCGACGGGCACATCACCGCGTGGTCCGGGTGGTCCGGCAGAGTGCCCGAAGCCGACCGCATACGCGTCACGCGGCTACTGAAGCGGCGCACGAACGACTTCGCCAACGAGCAGACGACAGGCCAGTTACTGGACCGCCTTCTCACCGGCGACGAACTCGACGGATGCTTGCCCGGTCCGGACTACGAACCGGGCAGCGGGGGAACGATCGTGGTCGATGCCGGAATGCCGTTGACGGACTTCGTCGACGGTGTCCTGCGGGAACTCGACGACCTGTTCACGGCCCGCAACCGCGCGTTGTCTCCTGCGGGCCCAGGCCATTACACGACGACAGTGCGCGTACCGCGCGATGGCGCGGACAGTTACTACACCAGCTTCCGCTTCGAGATCGGGGCACAGCACCGTGACCCCGGGCTACCCCCACCGGCCGTAACAACGTCGCGACCGCTCGACCGGCTCGATGTTCCGTTCTCCGAGCTCAAGGCGGTGGCCGTTGAGCTGGACGGGCATCCGGCCGTGCCCGGCAACCACCGCACCGAAGTGGTGGAGCGGTTCGAAACATCGATCCGCTCCACCAAGGATCCTGTCACCGCACTGGATCTGACGGCCGGGTCGCTGAACGAGCTGCTCGCCTACACCGGGTTCGGAAAATCGGTGGTGCTCATCGAAGTATTCGCCTGCTGGGCTGTGACCAACGACCACGTTGCCGCCTTCGTCCTGCCCACCAACGCGGACGTGGTGAAGACTGCTCGTCAGATCGAGATCTCGCTCGCGGGACTGGGCAAGAGCGGTGACGTGGTCGCGCTCACCTCACCCCGTTCGCGTATCGACGTCGCGGAAGCGGTGACCGGCCGCGCCGCGCCCAGCGGCCCGGAACAGGACTGGGTTTGGGACCGCTTCGGCTACGGCTGCGCCATGGCGGCGGTGGCCGCCGACGAAGATGCTGTGGACACGTGGATTCCCGGCCGGGAGCCGTGCGCCACGCTGCGCCAGCCGCGCCCGGACGGAGGTACCAGGACCGTCGCCTGCCCATGGCGAACCACCTGCGGGCGGTTCAGCGCATCCCGCGGGGCCTGCACGGCGAACATCATCGTGACGTCCCACGTCAACCTGCTGCTTGGCGTTCTCCAGACTCCGGTGGATGACGGTTACGGCGTCAACGACCGCCTCAGCGTGGAAGAACTCGTGCTTCGCCGGTGTCAGATCGTCGTCATCGACGAAGTGGACGAGTTCCAGCAGCAAGCCATCGAGCTGGCCGGCCGCGGACTGGTCCTCGACAAGGCCCGGCGAACGAACACCCCGCTGCGCAAGCTCGACGCGGATTTCGCGGGCGCGCTGGGCGCGCTGCACGACGACGTCGACGCGAACGTGCGCGACGCCTACTTCAGCCTGCGCTATCTGTCGGAGAATTATGTCAGCCACCTGACTTATCACCGTCTCGGGCCTGCACGGCACAGAAGCGGGCGCCGGCAGCCAGGACCGGGACGGGCCTGGATCGTGCCCCGGCGCCGCGACAACTGGCTCGCCGCCAAATTGTTCAAGATGGAGCTCGATCAGGTCACCGGGGCCGAGCTGAAGTCGTTCGAATCGCTGTTCCCCGGTGAACCCGAGCCTGATCCGGACGCGCCGGAAGGCTTTGCCGAGGCCAGGCGACAGCTTGAAGCGATCGTCGGCAGCGGCGTGGCCGGCGCGGCCATCACGGCCGCGAGAGAAGCCGTGAGCGGGCTGGTGGAACACCTTTCCGTCGATGACCGGCGCGAGTTCGCCGACTGGGTGCTCCGGCGCGCGATGCTCGAGCGGATCCGCGGATTCCTCCACCGGCTGATGGCGAACAACTCTCAGCTCGTCGACGCCGGAGTCGAATCGGCACAGGAGGTCGCCGACGCACTCGGCACCTACGGCCGCTGGCGCGCGACGCCGACGGGGCCGCTCGGCCGTCTTGTCTTTGCCTTCAACGAATACTTCGACGACACCGGCACCGAACCGGCCTCACTGTCGACCGCCGCGTTCGGCGGGGACCCGCATTCCTACACCGTGACGCTTGGCGATGTCACAGCATTGGCGCACGCGGGCACCCGCCGCATCGTGCTGGGCCTTTCGGCGACCTCGTACTTCCCTGGCGCGCCACACCATCACCTGCACACCACTCCGAAATGGTGGGTGCCGGACGCGTCACCGGGAAAGCTGCGCATCGAGACGGCAACCGTGCTGGGCCGCGGAGACGTGCCCGAGCGGATCTCGGGTCTCGACGGCCCGGCCAGATCGGCCGCCGTGCGCCGGATCGCCGCCGGGCTCTGGAACACCCACCTGGCAGCCGAGTTCCGCCGGCTCGCTCAGGAAGATTCGAAACGTCAACGAGTCCTGCTGGCCACGACTTCCTACGCTGCTGCGCGTGAAGTGGCCGAGGGGCTGGCCGAAGCGGGCGTCAACCCGCCGAGAATCTGCCTCGCCGTGCCACCTCGAAGCGACGCACACGAAGGCAGACTCTGGCGAGAACTGCAGAGCGACCGCTTGGAGGAGTTCCCGTCACTGCCAGGTGCGGACATCCTGATCGCGCCGCTCGCGCGGGTGCAACGCGGGGTCAACATCCTCGGAAAGGATTCGCGATCGGCGCTCGGCTCGGTATGGCTGATCGTGCGCCCCGTTCCGGTCATCGACGAGCCAGCGGAACTGGTCGCGCACATCCAGTCCGCAGCGCTCGCCGAACATCCAGGCCCCGCGACTGATCCACTGTCCCTGCTGGCCGCGCGGCGCCGGGAAGCAGGTCAGTTCCTCGACTCCATCTTCCGTTGTCCGCCGTACTTCCAGGCACAGCCCGAGCGAGTCAAGCTCGGGGTGGCCGCAGAGATCATGATCGGGGCGATCCAGCTCATCGGCCGGGCTCGTCGTGGGGGCACGCCCGCCGTGCTGCACCTCGTGGATGGGGCGTTCCACACCGCGGACCGCGGCACTGACCTGGCATCGCTCATCAACCGCCTTCGCGGCCGATGGCGGCCCGATCAGCTCGACGCGATGACCGAGTACTACGGCGACATGCTGCAGGCGTTTCTCGACTACGCGGCCGAAGACGCCGGTGAGAGGGAATGAACATGTTGAGCACACTGGCCTACCGGATTCCGCGTGAACACATCACCGCGTTGCTCGGCACGGTGACGGCCTATCCGCTTTCCGAAGACTTCGTGACAGCGTGGTCGACGCTTCCGGGAGAGCAGCCGAGGTACTCGGCCCTGGCTACCGGCCTGGTCGCGGCGACCGGCAAACCAGTACGTCTGTTCGGCGAAACCACGCTCGGCGGACGCGATACCGAGGAGGGCACCAAGGCGCTGTTGCTGACCACCGACAACGGCCTGGACAACCGGCTCAGGATCGCTGTTCGCGCCTGGGAACGGCATCTGCGAAGCGGCGGTGTTCCCGTACTCCCCGAGCTCATCCCGGAGCCCGAGGCCGCCCGGCCGTTCACCGACTTCTTCGAGTTCCGGCCTGGCCACGCCCCACATGCCCCCGCCTGGGTCTTCCGTGTAGCCGCCTGGCAAATCGCACGCGCTCTGGCAGCACACCCGATCGCGGTGGACACGCGCGAGATCAGGCTGCGAATGGATACGGTAGGCCGGGTTGTCGCCTGGGACAGCCATGATCTCGTCCAGAGCCCGCGAGGCAACGCCTTCTCGCTGGCCAATGTGACCGTACAGCTCGTCACGCGCCCGGGAATCGAGGACCCGGTACTCGCCTTCGACGCGCACCTTTCGAGGCTCGACCCCCAACGACAGTGGTATCGGAACGCCTGGGTGGAGCGCGAAGAAGGCCAGGCGCCGATCCCCTATCTTCCCGTCCCAGCCCGCAAAGTCCGAACGAACGGTGAATACGCCAACCGCTTCGACCCCGCGATCGCGACCATCCTCGCCGACTGCCAACTCGCACCGCTGCAAGTTCCGGAAGACGAAGAGTGGCCCGGAAAGTTTCGGCCGAAGCTCAGATCGACCGGTTTCCACGCACTGGGCAGCGGCCTGGGACCGCGGTTTATGGCCCGTCTGCACGAGCACATCACGGCTTGCCTGCCGCTGCTGGTGCCGTTGACCTACGTTTCGGACACCGCGATCAAGTTGCCGCGCCGGATCACGAAGTACTCACCGGGCGGCTTGCTTCCCCAGACGATCGGCCCCACCGGCCACAAGAAACTGACCATCGCATGTCTTTACCGGACTCCCGAAGCACGGAAACGCATGTTCGACGAACTCGAGAAACTCACGGGCATCCGCCCGGTCGATACCGTGCCCACCGTCGTGCACGAACGACTCACCGTGATCAACAGGTACTGCCCGGCACTGCTCGACCACCAGACCATCAACCGGGCCGCCGAGCTGGACGCGATCGAGCTCCCTGCCGATCCCGAAGTCCTCGTGGGCGCGTGGGTGGAGACCGAATACCACCCTGAGATGGAAAAACCACAGCTGGATGCCAAGCCACACCTGCGGAGACTGCTGGCACACCGGGGAATTCCTGCGCAGTTCCTGGCGACCGAGCCCGCGGCGCTGCCGCCAGGAGCAAAACCGCAGAAGCCCGGATCGAAGGAACATTCAGCGCGTGCGGCCTTGCGCGACCTCCTGCGCGCTTGCGGTGTGCTGGACGAACGGATCCGCGATTCGGTGGCCAAGAAGGATCTCACGACACGACTGAATCGGCGGACGCTTCTGGTGGGGATCAGCGCGAGAGCGCAGCAGACCAGAACCGGACCGAGCTCGTTCGTCCTCGTCATGACGGCCGTCCTGGCCGATCCGGACCACCTCGAGCACTGGCGGGTCCTGGTGTACAGCGAGTTGCGCCATCGGTGGGTGCGAGCAGCCGAAGGTGTCACCGACTTTCACGCGGGGCCGATCGGCTCCCTGCATTTCGGCAGAAGCGGCGAGAAGGCAACGCTGACACGTGCGGAGGTCGAACGCCGCCTTCGCGCACTCGTCACCAGCGATCTGGCGGGGTTTCCGGTCGTGGTGTTCGTCGACGCGCAAGCCACCCGTACCGTGTGGCCCGGGCTGCGGAACCCCCAGATCGGCGAAGGAGAACTCCCCGGAGACACCTTGCGGGCGACAGGTGCCGATGTTGCTGTCGTGCGCACACACGCGGACATGGCAGATCTCGGCAGGCCCGTCGCCCGGCTCGACCGGCGCAATCGCCCTCACGACCCGCGCCAGCCCGCCGCGCCGGGCAAGGGGGTTTACAAGCTGACTGAAGCCAAAATTCCTTCGTGGCTGTTCGGGGGCGCGTCAGTGACGCTGCTCGCCAAGGGTGGGAACGCGGGAGCGAAGTACACTCGCTGGACTCTGCCTGGTAAGGATCGGGCGGAACTGGGTATTCCTTGGCACTCCTACACCGGCCGGGAGATCGTGGTCGTCCGAACCGGACGGTGGCGCTCGGTGGAGCTGGCTGCGATGGCGGCCCGGCTGTGCGAACAACCGATCGCCTGGGACGGCCGAACGCTCACCCCGAGCCCGCTACACCTCGGGATCAGCATGGACAAAGACCATCCGGACTACCGGCTGAAGGGGGAGGACGCCTATTGAAGGGACCAGGTGCGCCGCTCGGTCCCGCGGATCACGGACAGGAGCTCGACAACTCCCGCGGCCGTGTAGTCGAGCACTGGATAGTAATTCTTCGTCTCGGGCGCGAGGAACCACGGAATATCCAATTTGGACTGTTCAGGCAGCACAACGGGGAGGACGTACCGAGCCCACTGGGCATAACGCTGGTACAACGTCCGCAATGCGTCAAACTCGGACCGCAAACCGGCATGTTTGGTGAGATCGGCTTTACCGTCCCCCACCTCTTTGCACATCGGCGATGCCATGACAAGGACGAAATCCCGCTCACGGAGGTTCTCGTAGGCCCAATGTGCCCAATCCTTGCGGAACCCCGGGTCGTATTGATCGAGGTGCACGTCCACACCTTCGTCGAGCAGCACATCCGCGAAGCGCTGCACGTTGGCCTTGTGCTGCGGCGTATCGTGCGCATAACAGATGAACACCGAACGAGCTGTTTCGTCCGTAACGACGCGCATGTCACTGACGACGGGAGTCACGGCAGGCCGCGATTCCGGCGGCCGCAGTGTCACACTGAACTCCGCCGGCTCCTGCGCCGGCAGATATCCGGAATCGTTGTCAGCGCGGAGGTCGTACCGCACGGACACGCGGACCGGTTGCTCTGTCTGACGCTCGGGAACCACGAGCACGAGCCAAGCCGACCGAGATCCCGGCTGCACGCCCTCGGTATGGCCGGACACGTGGCGCCACCGGATCGAGGCTCCGGGAACTCCGTACCGGTACACCGAGTCATCCACGGCCGGCTGGTGTACGTGGTCCTGCCGCGGGGACTCTGCCCGGACCAGCTCGAGGTAGTTCGTGAGGTCGTAGGTCGCCGCTGGCACGGCGGATCGGGCGTTACGGGGTACGGCGTCCACAACAGTCACCGAGTCACTCCCGTGGAATTCCAGCCCCAGCTCGAACCAGCGCATCGGCGACAATTCCGGAACCAGCTGCAAATCGTAGTTCACCTTGACGAGGTAACCAGCCATTCCATCGAACTCGCCCGGCTCCAATGCGACCTTGTGAACCTGCCACGGAAGCAGCCGCACTTCGCCGATACCAGTCCCATCGGGCGCCGTATCGAACCAGCGGCCACTGTCATCGACGATCGCCAACTCGACGACTGCTACAAAACCCGACGACACAGAAACACCCCCAGAATCATCCGTGGCTTCCACGTGCCGAACAGTACCCGGCCGATCAGCTCAACTGCCTTGTCGCCCCCATCCTCTACTCTCGGATACAGCCAACGACCTGGGGAGGAGCATGGAGCGCATACCGCCGCAGCTGTTCAGTTTCAGCGTCGGCGAAAACTCGGAGCTTTACATCGCCATCCTGCATGCGTTCGCGGAGGCCAACGAGCGGCTCGAGACATCACTGAGCCTGGACGGGCTGCACGAGCGACTGCGGACGGTCGGCTGGTTCGGGGCGCTCGACGACGCCGACCTTACGCGCGCGCTGGCGAGTTTGCGGGACTGGCGGCTGGTCGACGTGATCCAGAGCCAGACCGAAAACTACCGTACGGCCGAGGAATACGAGCGGCGCAACCTCCAGTACTCCCTTACGAAGCGCGGTGAAGCGGCCTTCGCCGGCGTGCAGCACGCGCTCACCGTGCTCGCCTCCAGCGGCGCGCTGCAGACGGCGGTGCTGGACGCGATCGCGGACCGGCTCGGGGAGCTGCATCGACTGTTGACGGGGCTGCCGGTAAGCGACCGGAAGATCTACACCGCGCTGACGGAGCTGGAGACCCACCTCGACGCGCTGCGCACCAACACCAAGCAGTTCAACGGAGAGCTGCAACGCCTCCTCCGCACCGAGAACGCGGACCATTCGACGTTCCGCGAGGTCAAGTCCGCGACCGTGGCCTACCTCGAAGAGTTCCTCACGAACCTCGACCAGCGCACGGAAGCGATCGCCGCCGGCATCACGCGTGTCGAGGCGCACGGCACGGCTCAGCTGCACCAACGCGCGCTCGCCGGAGCCGAGTTGCCGCCATCGACCGGCGACGCGGCGAAAGCGGACTGGCTGGCGCACCGCCGCAGCCGGTGGGCCGGCTTGCGGGCGTGGTTCCTCCCGGCGGACGGCACGCAACCCCGGGTGGCCGACCTGCACCGGGTGGCGCGGCGAGCGATCGTGACATTGCTCCAGGTGCTGGACCGCATCTCCGAATCACGGCTGCGGGCCACGAGCGCGGTCGCGGACTTCCGCGCGCTGGCGCGCTGGTTCGCGCAGGCGCCGACCGAGCACGACCTGCATCGCCTGTATTCGGCCGCGTTCGGCCTCGGTTCGGCGCGGCACGCGCACCTCGGGCACCCGGACCCCGAGCTGGTCAGCGCTTCGACCGCCTGGGACGAGGCGCCGCCGGTCCCGGTCTCTCCCTTGCTGCGCACAGCCGGGAGAACAGAGAAGATCGCGCGCACCGGCCGGGTGCCCGACGTCAGCGCGATCAAGCGCGAACGCGCCGAACGCGCCCGCGCCCAGCGAGCGGAGCTGCAGCGCGCGTGGCAGGAGCTCGACACCGGCGGCACGGTGCGGCTGTCCGCGTTCGCCGAGCTCGACTACGCGACATTCGAGCGTCTGCTGGATCTGCTCGGCCGGGCGCTCGCGACCGCACCGGATTCGTCCGGTGCTCGCCGCGCCACCACCGCCGACGGCCGAGTGGAGATCGCGCTGAGCCCGCCCCGCGATTCGGCGACGGCGACCGTACGCACCCCTCGTGGGATTTTCCGCGGCCCCGACTACCTCGTCACGATCACCGCGCCCGGTGCCGGGCGCGGGCGAGAGGAGGAGACGGCGTGAGCAATCTGGCGAACCAGCTCGTGCTCGCCGAACGGCAGGACGTCGCCAAAGGAATCCGGCTCCTGCTGGCCACTCCCCTCATCACCGAGAAGGCCGCGCCCGAGGCGTTCGATCTGGTCCGCAAGCGTCAGCTGCCGATAACGAAGTGGTTCGAGTACAACTGCGGCTGGCGGCTCGTGGTCGAGCCCCGGCTCGGATACGCCCGGCTGGCGAAGATCAAACCCGAGCCCGACCACACCCGTCCGGCCCGGCGTGCACGGTCTGGGCGCGCGCCCTTCGACCGCAGGCGCTACACGCTGCTGTGCGTGGCCGCCGCGGAACTGCTGTCCGGGCCGGTCACCACCATCGGCCTGCTGGCCGACCGCGTCCGCCAGGCTACGGCGGCCGACTCCGTCGTCGCCCCGTTCGACACGGCGTCGAGAGCGGAGCGCATGGCGTACGTGGACGCGTTGCGGTTCTTGGAGTCGTGCGGCGCACTGGAAGTAGTCGACGGCACCACGGACTCGTTCGTCGAGTCGCGTGAAGCGAAGGTTCTCTACCGAGTCGACGCCACCCTGCTGGTGCGCCTGCTGTCCGCGCCCAACGGCCCGTCCCAGATCCAGCCCGCCGGACAAGAGTGGTCCGATGCGACCTCGCTGCTCGTTCGCGAAAAACGGTACGGGGAAGGCGAATCATCCACCTCGGACGTCCAGCGCAACCTCTGGCTCCGCCATTCGATCTGTCGCAAGCTGTTCGACGAGCCGGTCCTCTACCGCGCCGACCTCAACGACGAACAGCGCGCATATCTCGCCTCGCCGACCGGGCGACAAGTCCTGCACCGCGCGGCCGAGCAGGCCGGCTTCCTGCTCGAAGAGCGCGCCGAGGGCTACCTGCTCGTCGACCCGGACGCGATCGCGACGGACCGTAAATTCCCTGACGACGTGAGCACGGCCGGCGTAGCCGCCCTGCTGCTCCTCGACGTCCTCAACACCGCCCCGCCCGGCCTGACCGTCGAGCAACTGCACACCGAGGCAGACGAGCTACTGGCGCGTTTCCCGCGCTGGGCCAAGACTTTCCGCGGCGACGACGGTGCGAGCCGGCTCGTTGCCGACGCACTGGAAGTACTCACCTCGTTCCGGCTCGTGACACAGTCCGGCGGACGAGTACGAATCCTCCCCGCGGCCGCCCGGTACTCGCTGGCCGAAGTCCGCACCACCGAGGAGACGCCGTGACGATCGCCGAACTCCCCCACCACCCCACGGCCACCATCGCCGCCACTCCGCACAGGTGGCGGCCGACGCGCGCGGGTATCCTCAACATTTGGCGCTATTACGACGAAATCTTCGAGTTCCACCGCGGCCGCCTGCTGTTGAGAGGGCCCAACGGAACCGGAAAGTCCAAGGCGCTGGAACTCTTGCTGCCGTTCCTGTTCGACGCGAGCCTGCGCCCGCACCGCCTGTCGACCTTCGGCACCGCCGAACGCACGATGCACTGGAACCTCATGGGCGAAGGTGCCACGGGCGCTACCCGAGTCGGGTATGTCTGGCTGGAATTCGAGAACCTCACCGGCCGGGACGAGTACTTCACCTGCGGTGCCCGGCTGCAAGCCACCACCCGCACGACTGGTGTCACACCCGACTACTTCACCACCTCGCTGCGGATCGGCACCGACTTCACCCTCACGAACTCCGCGAACCAGCCCTTGACCAGGGCCGTGCTCGCCGACACGCTCGGCGAGCACGGCATTGTCCATGCCAGCCCATCCGAGTACCGCGCGGCCGTGCGGCAAGCGCTGTTCCCCGGTCTGTCCGAACAACGTTACGAAGCACTGATCACCGCGTTGCTTCAGCTGCGCACTCCGAAGCTGTCCCAACGGCTCGACCCGGGCCTCCTGTCGAGTCTGCTTTCCCGCGCCCTGCCACCGTTGGACCAGGAGGACATCGCCGAGCTGGCCGAGGGCTTCGAACGACTCGATCAGCAACGCGAACGACTGAAGGCGCTGGACGAAGAAGTGGACGCCGCCAAAAAGGTCGCTGCCCGCCAGAAGTCGTATGCCCAACGGGCATTGCGCAAAGCCGCCGCCGAGCTGATCTCGTCCACCACGCGAATGGACGACCTGACCCGCGCGGCCCGGCGATCGGAAGAGGAGTACGAGAGCGCGACGAAAGAGCTGGCAGCCACGGAATCCTCGCTGGCGGAGACGACGCGCCGGGTGAACGCGGCGCAGAGCGCCATCGAAGGAATCGTTGCCAGTGAGGCATACCGGGGTGGTCAGCAGCTCGACGAACTGCGCGATCGTGTCGGCATCGCCCGGCGCGCCGCGGCCGGGCAACAGGCGAAAGCGACGGAAAAGCTCGCGACAGCACAGGAAGACGAAGAAAAGGCCGAAGCAGCCCGTCGTGACATCGACGAGCGCACGGAACGGGTGCGGGCAGCGCACGAGGACAGCGGTCTCAAAGCCCGGCGTGCGGGCCTGACCACGACGCATAGTGAGCTCGCCGAGACACTCGGGTCCACCGGCGACCGGCTGCTCCAGGCAGCGGTGACGAGCCGGCTGGAAGCGATCAAGACGGTGAGCCGCGCGCTCGACGTACACGAAAAGGCCGTCGATGCGCGCAAAGCCGCCGAAGACATCCTGGAAGAGGCCCGCGAAAAACTGTCGAAAGCGAACGAGAACCGGGAAAAGTCCGCCTCGCGATACCAAGTTGTCGTGCAGGAACACGAGCGGGCGTTGCTTCGCTGGGCAAGCGAATGTCGTGAACTCCATTTCGCCGAACCCGCTGAATTGGCCGGACGGGCAGAGTCCGAAACGGACGTTCTCGCCTATGTACACGACGTGGCCGAACTAGTCGTTCGCACGATCACCCTCGAGGAAGCCCGGCTCGATGGCGAACGCCAGAGCACTGAAAAACGCCGGGAAGCGCTGACCGTGCAACTCGAGCGGCTGCGAAGCGAAGTGGACCTGCCGCCGGACGCACCACCGTACCGGACGGCGGCGCGGGAAAACAGGCCCGGCGCACCGTTCTGGCGGCTTGTCGACTTCGCGGAAGGCTTCCCGGCGGAGCAGCGGCCGTTGGTCGAAGCCGCGCTTCAATCGAGCGGCCTGCTCGACGCTTGGGTGGCCTCTACCGACGGAACGGTGACGGTCGAGGGGCACGACGCCTTCGCTGACGGGACCCTTCTCGCACCGGCGCCCGGAGGCTCGCTCCGCGATGTGTTCCGTCCCGAACCCGGGTCAGCTGTTCCGGCCGAACGCCTCGATCGTCTGCTGTCGGCCATTGCTTTCGGGGAGACTCTTCCGGAGGAGCATCCGGCGGCCTACGGAGCGGACGGCACCTGGAGGCTCGGCGCGCTCACCGGCAGCTGGGAGAAAGAAGACGTCTCACATCTGGGTGCGGCCGCACGGGAACGAACGAGGCAACGACGCATCGCCGAACTGAGCGAGGAACTCGAGGAAACCAACGGCGAAATCACCCGCCTCACGGAGCAACTCGCCCTTCTTGAATCACGGCGACGCGCGGTGGCGGTCGAGCGCAAACGCTTGCCTTCGTTCGCCCCGGTCGCGGAAACGCGGCAAGCGCTCGACCAGGCCACGGATCGGGTCACCCAAGCCGACAGTGCTGTGCATGACTCGCTCGGGAAGCTGATCGCGCGCGAAGAGGATGCACGTGGCGCCCAGCACGAACTGCACCTCGCCGCCACCGAACACAACGCGCCGACGAGCCGGGCGGGGCTGGAGGACCTCGGCAGCGCCGTGGAATCGTTCCGCGCTGCCGCGGTCGGCTGGCTCGCCCGCCACACCGAACTGACCTTGGCGGCACGAACCGCGGCGACGCTCGACAGCGCCGCAGCGCGCTCCGCGGCAGAAGCCGCCGAACTCGCGGCAGCGGCGGAAGAAGCTGCGGAGGACGCCGAGAACCTGGCGGAAAAGCTCCGTGCGGTGGAACGCACGGTCGACACCGACGACTACAACCAGATTCTGGAGGAGCTTCGAACCCAACGGGAGCTGCGGGATCACCTGCGCACGAAAGAGTCCGCCGCACGGGACAGGGCGGTCGGGCTGCACACCCGCCTCGGGCAGCTGCAAGAACGTCGTCATGAGGACGCGGCGAAACGGGATAGCGCTGTAGAGGCGCGCGATGTCGCCGCCGGACGGTTCCGCGGCGTTGCGGTGGGAACGCTCGCCGAGGATGCGGAGGCCGAAGTCGCACTGTCCACAAGCGACGGTGTCACGGCGACACTGCGTGCGGCCCAATCCGTCGCGGCGAAGTGGCCGGTCGTTCCACACGAGCAGAAGAACGTCGATGACGCGCTCCACCGGCTGCGCGAAGTGGTCTACGAGACCCGCGACACGCTCGGTGCCCGGGCCGAGCTCGAACTGAGCGACGACGAAACACGTGTGCTCACGGCAGTGCTGGACGGGGTGCGGATCAGCGCGCACACCCTGCTGGAAACACTGAAGTCGGAGGCCGGACACAGCCGCGAGGACATCACGGAACGCGAGCGCGAGCTGTTCGACCGCACCCTCACCGGCGATACGCGGCGCCAGCTGGCCGAGCGGATCCGGCAGGCCGGAGAACTCGTCGACGCGATGAACGCGCGGCTCGAACGGGTACGCACCGCGTCCCGGGTATCCGTACAGCTGGTCTGGCAGGTGGACGAGGATCTCCCCGCGGGCACGAAAGAAGCGCGGCAGCTCCTGCTCAAGGATCCCGCGCGGCTGTCCGACGCCGACCGGGAATCGCTGCACCGCTTCTTCCGCGAGCGCGTCGACCAGGCCAAGGAAGACAACACTGCGGCCACCTGGCAGGAGCAGCTGGCTCAGGTCTTCGACTACACGGCATGGCATCGGTTCGTCGTGAAGCTGGACCGCTCCGACGGCAGGGGCTGGCAGCCACTGACGAAGAAACTGCATGGCGCGCTCTCCGGTGGGGAGAAGGCGATCGCGTTGCACCTGCCCCTGTTCGCGGCGGTCGCGGCGCACTATCAGGCAGTACCGGGCGCGCCGAGGCTGATCCTGCTCGACGAGGTTTTCGTCGGGGTCGACTCCAGCAACCGCGGCCAGGTGTTCGAGCTGCTGACCTCGCTGGATCTGGACCTCGTGCTCACTTCGGACCACGAGTGGTGCACCTACCGGGAAATTCCCGGGATCGCGGTGCACAACCTGTTGACCGGCGATGATGGCGACAACGCGGTGACGACGGCCCGGTTCGTCTGGACCGGCGAAGGCTGGGCCGATGAGGATGGCGAATGACCGTTCCCGACTCGCTGCGACAGACCGCGCTCAAGCCGCTGTGGCTTGCGGTGCACGACAGATTGTCTTCGGGGCAGGCCGTGAGCCGTGTTCGCGTCGGCCCGCTCGACGACACGCAGCGCGCGGCCATCGCCGACTTGCTCGGCCTGGATCGGTTACCAGGCGCCGAATACGTGATCGCCTTGGCCAAGCTCGAACGCGCGCTGACCGAAGCGGGCACCGACCTGCCGTCCGTCCTCGCCGCACTGATCGGCCCCATCGGCGATCGCGCGTCGGAACGCGCGCGGGCCAAGGCCGAACGCGCTGGCCTGTGGGATTGGCTCGAGAACCATCCCGAGGTCCGGCGTCAGCCCGCATTGCTCGGCTGGGCAGGGCAAGTCCGGCGCACCGGCCTGGTCGGCGCTTCGGTGGAACGGACGCGCGAGGCCCTGTCGGCCGCGCTCGCGGTGCTGAACCGGCTTCCTGCCGAAGGGCAGCCGCTGCCCACCCTGGCTAGTGAAGTCACCGGCGATCCCCATGCGCTGGACGACGGAACCCGGCTCGGCAATCTGGTTCTGCGGGCGCTCGCCGAGATCTTCGGCACCGGCATGCCTGGGACGGCTTACGACAGAAGGATGTTGTGGGAACGAGCCGGGGTGGCCGACGATGAACTGTCGAGTGTGGTCCTGGCGGCCGGGCTGCGCGTTCCGGGGCAAGGCATTGCCGGTGCGGTGGCGAAGTACTGCGCTGAGGCCGGGCACGTCGCCGCATTGACGTTGGCGCAGCTGCGCGCGACGGAATGGCGGTCAGCGCCGGCTCGTGTGTGGATCGTGGAGAATCCCAGCGTCCTGGCGATGGCCATCGGTCGTTTCGGCACCGGCTGCCCACCTCTCGTCTGTACATCGGGCTGGCCGACCACCGCGGTCATGATGCTGTTGCGCCGTTTTGCCGAGCTTGGATCCGAACTGCTCTACCACGGGGATTTCGATGGCGAAGGGCTGCGGATCGCCGCGTATGTCCTGGAGAAAACCGGGGCACGCCCGTGGCGCATGGGCAGCACCGATTTCCTCCGTGGGCTACGGGCGGGTATTCCAGGGCCGGCGCCGGGCAGGCTCACGGAGGCATCGTGGGATCGCGACCTGGCACGCACGATAGGCGAGCACGGCCAGTCGCTCGCCGAAGAGCAGGTGGCGGAAGAATTGCTCGCGGACCTTCGGGACGCCGTCGTCGGCTGAATGTGGCGGCGTCACCGCAGCCGGTGACGGCGGACTCTCGCCGGTCAGACGATGAACAGCAGTGCGAGCCCACCGATTCCCAGAACAAGCTGGACCAGCGTAACAACAGCCGCCGTGGTGCGGTTCGCGCGCGCCATATTGCGGCGCTGCACCCGAGCAGACCGATCACACACAACACAGGGAGGACAATCCGGACGCTTCGGTGTTGCGGATACACGAATACCACCGCGACAAGAAGCACGATCGCGAACGAGATCCCGACGAGACGCCAGCGCAGCGGAGCGCGAAACGGCGGGCTTGACGTCGAAGGCTGGGTCAAGGAAAGGTTCGTCGGTGATTTCGAGGCCGTGGCGAAGAGCCGTAATGCGGTCAAGAATCTCGCGCTGTTCGACGCGGCCGCGACAACCGACACCGGCGCGCTGGACGCGGCGGCGTGGCCGCCGGCCGGTTGCTTGGCAGAGGTTCCCGGTTTGGACGCGCTGATGGACATCATCGGTGGATGGCGGGTGACCAAGGTCGTGCTGAAGGTCCACGAGGTCGCCAACACCTGGAACATCGCCTGGTCGGCAGCGAGGGCATCATGGCGCTGATCGCGGGCCTCACCGGTGGTTTGTCCGGTTACGACACTTCCGCCAAGTTGCCGAAAATCGGCTAATACAGCGCGGCCGAAGGCGGCAAGCCCGATGACTCGCCTGCCGCCGAGCATCCGGAAGGCCCTTCTTGACATGGACTCGCACACATCGGTCTATCGCCCGCGGACGAGGCCGACGCCCGCGAGCTGCGCGCGAATCTCGCCCGCTTCGCCCGCCATGCGAACACGACCACCGAGTTCCAGGGTGTTGTCACGAACCGGCTCGGCAACATCGAAACCGGCCTCGCGCAGCTGACCGACGAGCAACGCGCCGAAGTATGGAGCCGGGACCGGCCGCGCACGTCACCCGAAGCCTTGGCCGCCCTTCGCGAACCGAGGAAGGCAACGCAGTGGGATGACGAGGATTTCTCCCGCAACTCCTCTCTGCGTTGACTGGTTCGCGAGCCATTCGAAATGGAACGTGGATCCTGTAACACGATTTTCCCAGGTCACGATCTTCAGTCTGCGACGAAGGGGGAGAGCAGGCGGAGGAGGGTTGATGACCGACCACGAGCGCCCGGCCGACGACGGCCACCAGAACTCGATCGAGGGGAACCCCGGCAACACCGTGCAGCTGCGGAACCTTCACGGCGGAATCTACATCAACTCGCAGATCCACGCGTCGTCCGGAAATCCATGCTCGTCGGAACCCCGCCGGCCTCTGCACGTTCTGGCAGTCGACGATGAATCCCACGGCCTCGAGGAGCTGGTCTTCTTGTTGCAGGAAGATCACAGGGTCGGCGAGGTCGCAGCGTTCACGGATACGACGGACGCGGCCCGCTACCTCGGGCGGGCACCCCACGATCATCCGGTTGACGCTGTGTTTCTGGACGTGCGGATGCCGGGCTTGGACGGACTCGATCTCGCCCGGCTGGTGGCGAGGTTCGCGCGGCGGCCAGGCATCGTTCTTGTCACGGCGTTCGAGGGCCATGCTGTCGAAGCATTCGACATCGAGGTGCAGCATTACCTGCTCAAACCCCTCAGTAAAACGAAGCTGGGCCATGCGATAGACCGCCTCTGGCGGGCCGGTCACGGGAAGCAGGACTGAGGAGTCCACAAGGCGCCGTCGTCCGGAAGACCGGTGGTACGGGGCAGATCGGCGCAGGGTGTGTGCCGCGGCCCGGCCAAACGGAGCAGCACGGGCTCCGGCAGCCGGCGATCAAGATCGAGCCGATCGCGAAGCCACTTTCCGGGTCCAGCAAGGGCGGCGATGCCGTTCGGCTCAGGGTGGTTGTCACTGAAGGAAAGCGCATACCCCTCACGGTGGATCCGGACGAGCGGCGATGTCAGGTGGCGAGGACCGAGCGGCCGCACCGCAGAGCCGGCCTACGCGGCCGGGGCCCTCGATGCAACGCCGACGTGACGAAGGTGTCGGAGACGCTTTCCCTGCTGCACCAAGGACGACCACGACTACACGTACAGCGCGATCCTTCGGCGCAACGTGATCCGCCGGATGGACTGACCACCAGTGCCCTTACCACGACGGAACGCCGTCGTCGCTAGGCTGATCGGGCGTCGAGGCGAAGGGGCGGGCGCGGTATGAGTGATGATCTTCCGAGAGGCGAAGAAGTGGATCTCGAGCGACCCAGCGCGGCGCGCGTCTACGACTACTTGCTCGGCGGCACGACGAACTGGGCGATCGACCGGCTGCTCGGCGACCGGATCATCGCGGCGAACCCCGACGCCCGGCACGGCGCGAAGACGAACCGCGAGTTCCTCGGGCGCGCGGTGCGGGAATGCGTGCGCGGCGGGGTAACCCAGTTCCTCGACATCGGGTCCGGGATTCCCAGCGCCGGCAACGTGCACGAGGTCGCCGACGAGCTCGACACCTCCAGCCACGTCGTCTACGTCGACTACGAACCGGTCGCCGTCGCACACGCCCGCGTGATGCTGGAGGACCACGGCGACCCGGCCCGGCACGCGATCGTGCAGGCGCGGATGGAGAACGTCGACGAGGTCTGGCAGCAGGCCGTCAACACGGGCGTGCTCGACCCCACCCGGCCGGTGGCGCTGATCATGGCCGCGCTGCTGCACGTCATCCCCGATCCGGTCGCGCAGGAAGCCATGCAGCGCTACCGATCCCTGCTGCCCAGTGGTTCATACCTCGTGATCAGCCACGCCAGCCAGGACGGGGTTTCCGAAGAGACCCGCGAGCGCCTCGCCAAGATCGTTCAGCAGGGGCACCAGACCAGCACTCCGATGGAGGCCCGGGACCGCGCCGCGGTCACAGCCCTCTTCGGCGAGTTCGAGCTGCAGGATCCCGGCGTGGTCTGGATCCCGGAATGGCGCATCGACGCCGCGCCGTCGCCGTACACGCGGCAGAACTTCTCAGCCGATCCCAGCAGCGTGTGCATCCTGGGCGGGATGGCGATCAAGCGCTAGGGAAGGAGTGGCCGGCCCCGCCGGGGGCCGGCCACTTCGCGCTAGATCTCGTTGAGCCCGCGCAACGCCGGCGGCAGCGGGCCCTCATGCAGCACACCGAGCCGTTGTGTGGCGCGGGTGAGCGCGACGTACAGCTCTGCCGCGCCACGCGGCCCGTCGTCGATGATGCGCTCCGGATCCACCACCAGAACCGCGTCGAACTCCAGTCCCTTTGTCTCCGAAGCAGGCACCGTGCCCGGCACTCCCGGCGGCCCGATCACCACGCTGGTGCCCTCCTTTTCGGCCTCCGCGCGGACGAATTCCTCGATGGCGGCAGGAAGTTCGTCTCCGGTGACCCGCTTCGACCACGGCTGGATCCCGCACGCACGGACGGACTCGGGCGGCTGGACATCGGGCGCGAACTCGGCGAGCAGCGCCGCGGCGACGGCCATGATCTCCGCCGGGGTGCGGTAGTTCACCGTCAGCGAGCGGTAGTCCCAGCGGCCGGGCACGTAGGGGTCCAGCATGGTGCCCCACGACGTCGCCCCGGCCTCGGAACGGCGCTGGGCGAGGTCCCCGACCACGGTGAAGGACCGGCCGGGGCACCGCCGCATCAACGCGCGCCAGTCCATTTCGGACAGTTCCTGCGCCTCGTCGACCACGATGTGCCGGTAGGTCCAGTCCCGGTCCGCGGCGGCGCGCTCGGCGAGCGTGCGGGTGTCCTGCTCGACGAAGCGGTCCGCCAGATCCTCGGCGTAGAGCAGGTCCGTGGCGAACAGGTGGTCTTCGTCGTCCATCGACTCCTTCCGGTCGACAAGGCTTTCCAGCACTTCGGCGGCGTACTGGGCTTGGGCCTGCTGTTCGCGCTTCGCGGTGTCCTCGGGCTGCTTGCCTTGGCCGAGCATGTCGATGAGCTCGTCGAGCAGCGGGACGTCCGACACCGTCCATGCTTCGCCGTCTTCGCGGGCCAGTGCCTGGTCCGCGCCCGCGTTTCGCAGTTTTTCGGGGGATGTGTACAACGAGGACAGGAGCGATGCCGGTGTCAGGACAGGCCACAGCTCGTCGAGGGCCGCGCCGAACTTCTCGTCCTGCGCGAGTTGCTTGAGCAGGCCCTGCCGCATCTCCTCCCACTCCGTGCGGTCATCACGCGTCAGCCAGCCGCGGCCGATCCGGCCCAGTGCTCGCTCTGTGAGCACGTAGGTGACGATTTCGGTGAACACCGCGCGGGCTTCGTTGTGCGGCAACCCACTTTCGCGTGCCTCCTCCCTGGCCCACTGCGCTGTCTCGGCGTCGATGCGCACTGTCACGTCGCCGAGGCTGATCGGAATGGGTTCCTCCGGCAGCCGCTGCCGGTCGGCGATCGCCGCCGCGAGCACGTCCAGGATCTTCAGGGATCCCTTGTACCGCGCGACTTCCGGAGTGTCCTCGGCCGTGACGCGCAACCCGGGCAGGAGGTCACCGGTGGTCGTGAACACCACGTCGGTCTCGCCGAGCGACGGCAGGACGCGGCCGATGTGGTTCAGGAACGCCGGGTTCGGCCCGACCACGAGCACGCCGTGGCGTTCCATGCGTTCACGATGTGTATACAACAGATATGCGACGCGATGCAGCGCCACCACGGTCTTGCCGGTGCCGGGGCCGCCCTCGATCACCAGCACGCCCGGGTGGTCGAGCCGGATGATCTCGTCCTGCTCGGCCTGGATGGTCGCGACGATGTCGCGCATTCCCTCGCCACGCGGCGCATTTACCGCCGCGAGCAGTGCCGCGTCGCCGTGCTCGCCGCCGCCGGGGCGGCCGAACACTTCGTCGGTGAAGTCGACCAGCCGCCTGCCGCGTGTGTGGAACTGGCGGCGCCTGCGCATGTCCTCCGGCGAAACCGCCGTAGCGACGTAGAACGGACGCGACGCCGGCGCCCGCCAGTCGAGCAGCACCGGCTCGTGCCCGTTTTCCTCGTCGAACAACCCGATCCGGCCGATGTAGGACCGTTCGCCCGCGACAGTGTCCAACCTGCCGAAGCACAGCCCGTTGTCCGCCACGTCGAGCCGCTTGCTCTCCCTCGCCAGCGAGCGGACTTCGACGTTCCGCTCGACCGCCGTCCCGCCGTTCCCCCGCAACGCGGCGTCGAACTCTTCCTTCACCCGCGCGCGCTCGTCGTCCAGCCGCGTGTACAGCCCAGCCACGTAGTCACGCTCGGACCGCAGTTCGTCTTCGTACCCCTGGCTTGACACATGCCCCTCACAGCGCTAATCTGATGTTAGTTCGGCGGGTTTTTCCATGGGATTATGGGGAACACGCCGATTTTTTATTGTCCACCCGCTGTCAAGTTCCCTGGTGGATCAGTGGGTGGCGGGGCTTTGGCGGCCCCAGGGACTTCTGGTTTTTTCGGTCTTCAGCTTCATGAACGTCCGGCGTCGCGTGCCTCGCTGGACGCTCGAAACCCGCGGGATTTTTCGGGTCAGGGTGTGATTCGTCATGCCCTGGGGATCACCGCGCACAAGATCGACGCGTTACGCCATGTCCTGCCCACCTGCTATCGCCGGTTCCGCGCGCTGGATCGGCGCAGCACCCCATCCCTTGGAGGCCCACACGACCATCGCAGTACCCGGCCGCCGCACGCCGCCATCAACCCACGGCGCCATCAACCCACGGCGCCATAAACCCCACTGCGCTCTCAGCCCCGCGGCGCCCTCAAGACCAAGGCGCCATCAACCCCACGGCGCCGCCGGGCCCAGCACACGAACCCACGGCGCGGCGGGCCCCACTCGGCTGGTGGTCCCCTTCGGAATCACCGCACGCCCGGATCACCACGCCCTCGAACCACCACGGCCTCGAATCACCGCACCCGTGAACTGATGCCTCGCCACAGCCCGGATCGCCGCTTTCACCACACCCTGAAACCACCGCGTCGCCAGACCACCGGCACCCCTTCGCCGCGCCCCGGAAGCACCGCCTCGCAACATCCCCAACCGCCACTGTCGCCCCCCGAACCGCTGGCTCCCCACATCACCGCACCCAAATCACCGCACCCGCGAACTCCCGCCTCGCCACAGCCCGGATCGCCGCGTCGGCGAATCACCGCAGTACCCGCGCGGGCGTTCCACCACCAAGGCTTCCCGCCGCCGCTGGGCATCGTCGACGTATTCGACGGTGCTGATCCCCTAAACCATCACAAGGAGGTCATCGATCGACACATCCTTACCCACCGCACCGCGCCGCACCGCGCCGGCCCGCCGCTGCCGCCTCAGCCCTCGAATACCCCGCGCTCGCTTCGAGCTACCGCCGCACCGTGCACTGATCACCGGGAGGTGCCGTCCGCGGGCGACACCTCCCGCCTTCAGCGCAGACCCCGCAACAGGCGGAGAACCGTGGTAGTGACCGGCGTCGGCACGCCGTGCTGCTCGCCGCGGGAGACCACCGGGCCGAGCAGTCCGTCGTGCTCCAGCGGACGGCCCGCCCACCTGTCCTGCAACATCGAGGTGGGCAGCTGTGGGTCGATGCCCGCGATCCACTCGACGACCCCGTGCGCGCGCTCCACTGTCAGGGCGGCCCCGTCCGCCCGGGCGACGGCGGCGGTCTCGGCGGCCAGCTCCAGCGCGAGCGCTCGCAGATCGGGGTCGCCGAGCATCTCCATCCGGCGGCCGGTGAGCGCCGTGAGCGAGTTCGTGACCACGTTCACGACCAGCTTTTCCCAGACGGCGGTGGAAAAGTCCGCCATTACGTCGACGATCAGGCCACTGCCTTCGTAAAGCCCCGCCACGGCGCGGCCACCGTCGTCGTCGGGCACGACGATGCCCCGGCCGGTCCTGCGGGTGAGCGAATGCCCGGGCCCGAGCCGCTCACAGTTGAGGTACGCCAGCGCCGGCACGGCCTTCGCCGCGGTGAACGCGCCGACGCGTTCGCGCTGGTCGACTCCGTTCTGCGCCACCAGCACTCCCCCGTCGGCGGGCAGCCTGGCGAGCCAGTCCGCGACTTCCGCGGTGGCGCCGATCTTCGTCGCGAGCACCGCCCAGCGCACGGCGGGCAGTTTTTCCGGCGCCGCGACCCATTTCACCGGTTGCCCGCGTGGTTCGTCCTCATCGAAGGTGACCGCGAGCCGGTCCACCTCCGTCCGTCCGCACACGACCACCGGACGCCCGGCCGCGGCCAGGTGGTAGCCCAGCACGGTGCCGAGCGCCCCGGCCCCGATCAACGCAACAGGCTCGTTCATCGCACAACCTTCATGACCTTCACCGTATACACCGATCATCAACAGCGCGTCGAACCGAAGAACCTCGTGCACGGCGCCTTCCGCCAGCGTCACGAAGGTGATGACGGACCAGCAGGCCGACGACGAGTCCGGCACCCGCGACGAGTCGACGGTGCGGGTGACCGAAAGCGTCCGGGTGAGCGAGCGGCAGCTGCTCGAACTGATGCTCGTCCCGTCCTGCAACAACAACGCGCGCCTGCTGGCCCGATGGGACGCCGGCAGCGAGCGGGCTTTCGTCGCGAAGCCCGAGCGTCGTGGTGCGAGGCGTACCGGGTCGCTACGCCAACACGAACACGTTGCTGGGCAAGGACGACGTGGTCGGAGTGAAGACGGAATCCAGCTCGGCGGCGGGCGGCGCGCTGATGTGGGCGGCGAAACCGTTGGCGCCCGGGCAAACCGGGCTCGTCCTCGGGGCGGTGTTGGGCCAGGACACCGGCGACTCCCCCAAATGCAGCGCAGTCCGCCGCGCTCGACACGGCGGAACAGCTGATCACCGGCGTGCAGCGGAAACAGGCCCCCTTACCGCAATGAAACCAACCCGAATTCTGTACTTGCGGGTCCAATTTTCGCTCTCCATGCTGAAGACATGGCACTCGACCAGTACTTCCTGCTCGGCCGGTCCGGCTTGCGCGTCAGCAGGCTTTCGCTCGGCACGATGAACTTCGGCGTGGACGGGTTCCACGCCGCGTACGGCAAGAACGCCGACGACGCCCGCCCGATCTTCCGGCGATACCTGGAAGCGGGCGGCAACTTCGTGGACACCGCTGACTTCTACACCGCGGGCGAGAGCGAGAGGATCCTCGGCGAGCTGATCGCCGAGGCCGGGGCGCGGGACCGCCTCGTGCTCACCAGCAAGTTCACCAACAGCGTCGAGGCCGGCGACCCGAACGCGGGCGGCAACGGCCGCAAGCACATGATCCGCGCGGTCGAGAACTCCTTGCGCCGCCTCAAAACCGACTACCTCGACGTGTACCTGCTGCACACCTGGGACAGGATCACCCCGGTCGAGGAGGTGCTGCGGACCTTCGACGACCTCACGAGAGCGGGCAAGATCCGCTACGCGGGCCTGTCCGACGTGCCGGCCTGGTACGCCGCGCGCGCCCAGACGCTGGCGGAGGCCGACTCGCTCGTGCCGATGGTCAACCTGCAGCTGCCCTACTCGCTCGCCGAGCGCACGATCGAGACGGAACACGTGCCCGCCGGGCAGGCGCTCGGGCTGGGCATCACCGCGTGGAGCCCGCTCGCCGGCGGCTTCCTCACCGGCAAGTACCGCAACTCGGACAAGGGAATCGCCGGTGAAGGGCGGCTCACGGGCGCCGGTGGTGTCGGCTACGAGTGGACCGATCAGCAGTGGGAGCTGCTGAAAACGGTCGAAACGGTGGCCGGCAAGCTCGGGGTGTCGATGGCGCAGGTGGCGCTCAACTGGGTGGCCACGCAGCCCGGCGTCGCCTCGGCCATCGTCGGCGCCAGCAGCGCCGCGCAGCTCGACTCGTCGCTGGCGGCGCTCGACTTCGAGCTGCCCGCCGAGCTCCGCGCCGAACTGGACAACGCCTCGTCCGTGCCACCCGGCAAGCCGTACACGATGTTCACGCCGGAGTACCAGTCGTGGATCGTCAACACCGGCGCCAAGGTCGGGGACAAACCGGCCGGATACCACCCGGCAGTCCGGAACTGGGCCGCCTGATCACGCGGCGGCGGGCGCTCCGGCGCGCAGGTGGTCGAGGCACAGATCCAGCGCCGACTCCAGGTGTTCCGCGGATCCCGTGGACATCAGGATCGTGACGCCACCCTGGATCGCGGCGATCAGCGCACCGGACGCCCGCCGCGCATCGACACCACGGGACATGAGGCCGCCGCGCTGCATCTCCTCGATGCCGAGCCGCACCTCGTGCTGCCACTTTTCCAGCAGCTGCCGGGTGATCGCCTGCCCGGCCGGGGTGTGCCTGCCGACTTCGGTGATCAGCACGCCGAGCGCGCAGTTCGTGCCCTGGCGCCGGTAGCGCTCGATCACCGTGTCGCGCCACTGACCCCACGCCTCCCACGAGGTGAGCCTGCCGAGGTAGGGCTGCTGGTCCTCGATCACCTGGTCGGCCTCCCACTGGGCGACCGCGATCAGCAGCTGCTCCTTGCCGTCGGGGAAATAGTGGAACAGCTGGCTCTTGCCGGTACCGCTGCGGCGGCAGATGTCGTCGAGGGTGGTCGCGTTCACGCCACGTTCGCGGATCTCGGCCGCGGCGGCCGTCACGATGCGATGCCGCGTGGCGGCGCCCTTCTTGGTGAGCACGGAACCTCCCGGGACTGTACTTCGGAGTCCATTATGCGCCGAGGACGCTCATCCTAGGAGGAACACGCCCTCCCAAAGCCGCCCGTAGTCCCGGAAGCTCGAGCCGGAAACCGAGCGAAGGGAAACCATGACCGGACGACTCACCGGCAAGGTCGCGCTGATCACCGGGGCGACCGGCGGCATCGGGCAGGCCACCGCGGAACTGTTCGCCCGCGAAGGCGCGCGGCTCGTCATCGCCGATATCGACGGCGACGCGTTATCGGCGCTCGCCACGCGGCTGGACGCGTTGCCGGCCCGGCTCGACGTCTCCTCCGCCGACGAATGGGCGGACGTCATCGACCTGGTCCGGCGGCATCACGGGCGGCTCGACGTTCTGGTGAACGTCGCCGGGATCGTGGACTGGCCGGGAATCGAGGAAACCACCCGGCCCGCCTGGGATCGGGTGATCGCGGTGAACCAGACCGGCACGTGGCTCGGGATGAAGGCCGCGCTGCCGCTGCTGCGGGAGTCCGGCACCGCGTCCATTGTGAACACTTCGTCGGTCCTCGGCCTCGTCGGCAGCGGTTCGGCCGCCGCGTACCAGGCGTCCAAAGGGGCCGTGCGACTGCTGACCAAGACCGCCGCCGTGGAGTACGCGACGCGCGGGGTGCGGGTGAATTCGGTGCACCCCGGCGTGATCCGTACCCCGATGATCGAGGACCTGCTCGAAGAACAGGGCGATCAGCAGCCGGACATCGTGCGCACGCCGATGCGCCGCGCGGGCCGCGCCGACGAGGTGGCGCCGGTGATGCTTTTCCTGGCCGGTGACGAGTCCTCGTTCGTCACCGGCGCGGAGTTCGTCGTCGACGGCGGCCTTACGGCGCACTGACTCAGGGCAGCAGGAGCAGCTTTCCCGTGGTGCGCCGGGATTCCAGGTCCCGGTGCGCCCGCGCGGCGTCGGCGAGCGCGTAGCGGCCACCGATCCGCGGTGTCAACTGTCCTTTTCGGACGAAGTCGAAGACCTCGCCCGCGCGCCGGAGGAGCGCCTCACGGGTCGGGACGTGGTCGGCGACGGCCGGATACGAAAGCAGGATGCTGTTCGGCATGCCCGCCGGGTCGATCCTCGGGTTTTCGCCGATCAGCACGCCGTAGTACGCGTGCACGCCGTGGCGGCGAAGCGCGAGCTGCGACGAGCGGAACGTGCTCGGCCCGGAACCGTCGTAGACCACGTGCGCGCCTTCGCCGCCGGTGAGCTCCCGCACCTGCTCCTCGAAACCGCCGCCGCTGGACACGAGCACGTGGTCGGCACCGGCCTCCTTCGCGACGGAAACCTTGTCCTCACGGGAAACCAGGCCGATCACCGTGCCGCCCCGCGCCTTGATCAGCTGTGTCAGCGTCAGCCCGACGCCGCCGGCCGCGGCGTGCACGACGGCCGTGTCACGAGGCTGGATCGCGTAGGTCTCGGTGGTGAAATGGTGGGCTGTCAGGCCTTGCATCAGGACGGCGGCGGCGGTTTCGTCGCCGATCTCGTCGGGCACGCGCACCAGCGAATCCGCGGGAATGGCGAGCTGCTCCGCGTAGCTGCCTTTGTGGTAGTACCAGGCGACCCGGTCGCCGACAGCGAACTCGCCGACGCCCGCGCCGAGCGCCGTCACCGTGCCCATGCCCTCGACGCCCAGCACCGCGGGCAGCGACCAGGTGCGGACCGGGGCGCGCCGGACGCCGGTGTCCATGTAGTTCACCCCGGCCGCGCCGAGCCGCACCCCCACTTCGCCGGGACCCGGTTCGGGGTCCGGAAAACCGGTCCACGACAGCACTTCCGGGCCGCCGTGTTCGCGCACGAAGATCGCGTGCATCGGAACCTCTTTCGTTCGGTGGACGCTCCCGAACGTAGGCCCGGAGAATTGGACCGGCAAGTACAGAAATCAGTCGTGGTCGACCGCGAGCGACGAGGAACCGTAGAACCGCTTGAGCAGATCCTCGATGAGGGCGACGGTTTCCTCGTGCCCGCCGGTGATCCCGAGCGCGCTCTCCATGCCGAGGATCCGCGCGATACCGGTGGTCGCCACGACGAGCGCGGCGGGTGAGACGTCGGGCAGCCCGGACTCGGCCTTCCGCATGATCGCTTCAACCTGGGCTTTGCGGTAGCGCTCCGCGTCGGCGGCGAAGGCGACGCGCACGGCTTCGCGGTGGTTCGCGAGCGCCATGAACTCGGTGATCAGCGCGAGTCCCGGGTCCCGGCTCAGCTCCCACAGCGCCTGCAGCGGCGGCTTCGAGTCGAGAAGGCGTTGCTGCCGCTCGAACTCCCCGTCGGCGCGCCGTTTGAGTACGGCGAGGAACAGGTCATCGAGCGTTTTGAAGTAGTACAGGACCAGCGCGGGCGCGACCCCGGCCTCCCGTGCCAGCCGCCGGACGCCGACGGCGGCGTAGCCCTCTTCGAGCATCAGCCGCTCCGTCTCGTCGAGCAGCAACTGGCGCGTCGGGGAGCTCTCACTCCCCCTGCGGCGATCGGCTGTCATACCCGCATTGTGCTTGACGGGCTCGCCAGGCGGGTGTTAAACACTTGTTTAACCATCCGGTTTCCCCGCACACCGAACGAGGTTGCGATGCCAGGACGAGTCGAAGGCAAAGTCGCTTTCATCACCGGCGCGGCAAGGGGGCAGGGGCGCAGCCACGCTGTGCGGCTGGCCGAAGAGGGCGCCGACATCATCGCCGTCGACGTGTGCAAACAGCTCGACGGCGTGCTCTTCCCGATGTCCACCCCGGAGGATCTGGAGGAAACGGCGGCGCAGGTGCGCGCGCTGGGCCGCCGCATCCACGCCGTCCCGGCCGACGTGCGTGACCAGGCCGCCATGAAAGCCGTGCTGGACGAAGGCGTGAAACAGTTGGGGCGCCTGGACATCGTCGTCGCGAACGCCGGGATCGGCAGCGAGGGCGCGCCCGCGGAGAAGATGACCGAGGAGATCTGGCGCGACACCATCGACATCAACCTGACCGGGGTGTGGTTGTCGGCCAGGGTCGCGATCCCGCACATCCTCGCGGGCGGGCGCGGCGGTTCGATCGTGCTGACCAGTTCCGTCGGCGGACTCAAGGGGCATCCGCACATCGGCCACTACGTCGCCGCGAAACACGGGGTCGTCGGGCTGATGCGCACGCTCGCGGTCGAGCTGGGGCCGCGGAACATCCGCGTCAATTCCCTGCACCCGACGCAGGTCAACACCCCGATGGTGATGCACGAGGGCACCTACAGGATGTTCCGCCCGGATCTGGAGAACCCGACCGTCGACGATTTCGCCGCGGTCTCGCAGGCGATGCACGTGCTGCCGACGCCGTGGGTGGAGGCGCGGGACATCAGCAACGCCGTGCTCTTCCTGGTTTCCGACGAAGGCCGGTTCGTGACCGGCGTGACGCTACCGGTCGACGCCGGGGCCCTGCTCAAGTAACCGCTAGGAGAGGTCGTCGTGAGCACTGTCGCAGAGCTGTACTGGGATCCCTACGACGGCGCGCTGGCGCAGGACCCGTATCCGGTCTTCAGCCGGCTGCGCGAAGAAATGCCGTTGTACTACAATGAAAAGCACGACTTCTACGCGCTGAGCCGGTTCACCGACTGCCAGCGCGGGCTCGCCGACTGGCAGACCTACTCCTCGTCGAGGGGCGACATCCTCGAACTGATCAAGACCGGGTTCGAGATCCCGGCGGGCACGCTGATCTTCGAGGACCCGCCGGTGCACGATCTGCACCGCCGCCTGCTCTCCAGGGTGTTCACGCCGCGCCGGATCGCGATGCTCGAACCGCAGGCGCGGGCGTTCTGCCGGAACGCGCTGGAGCCGGTGCGCGACGCCGAGCGGTTCGACCTCGTCGCCGCGGTGGGCGCCGAGATGCCGATGCGCGTGATCGGGATGCTGCTGGGGATTCCGGAGGCCGACCAGGCCGCGATCCGCGATCAGACCGATGCCGCGCTGGCGACAGAAGACGGCGGGCAGATGGAACACGGCATCCTCGCCTTCGACGCGTTCAAGGAATACATCGCCTGGCGCAAGAAGAATCCCTCGGACGATCTGATGACCGAGCTGATGACCGCCGAGTTCGAGGACGAGAAGGGCGTCACACGCACCCTCACCGACGACGAGGTGCTCACCTACTGCACCGTGGTCGCCGGCGCTGGCAACGAGACCACGGGGCGGCTGATCGGCTGGTTCGGCGCGCTGATGGCGCGGTATCCCGGGCAGCGGCAGGAACTCGTGGCCGACCCTTCGCTGATTCCCAACGCCATCGAGGAAATCCTGCGCTTCGAACCGACGGGTCCTTTCATCGCGCGATATGTGGCGCGGGATGTGGAACTGTACGGGCAGACGGTGCCCGAGGGCAGCGCAATGGTTTTCATCCAGGCCGCGGCCAACCGCGACCCGCGCCGGCACGACAACCCGGACCAGTTCGACATCCACCGTGTGGCGCAACAACTCAGCTTCGGCGTCGGCGCGCACTACTGTCTGGGTGCCGCGCTCGCGCGGCTGGAAGGCCGGATCGCGGCGGAGGAGATCCTGAAGGCGTTCCCGAGCTGGGACGTCGATTGGGAGCACGCGGAACTGGCCCAGACCTCCACGGTGCGCGGGTACAAGACGTTGCCGTTGCTCGTCTCCGGGGCGGCGTGACGGCGCTCAGACTCCCGGGACCGCGGATGAAGCCTGGCGCGCTTCGCTGCGCTCGGTCACCGTCGTCGCCGGAAGCCTGCGTCTCGGTTCGCGGAGCTCCCGATGCGTGCGCGACGGCAGCTACGGCCTGGCGCTGCTGGCTTTCGCGGGCCCGCATCCCGCCGCCTGGTTCCTGCTCGTGGTGTCGATCATCCCGCTCGGCGACACCATCCTCGTCCTGCGCCACGGTGGAATGCACTCCTCAACCATGCAGGGCGACATACGGGGCGACCGCGAGCAGAGTCCCGATGAGCACGAACTTGAGCTTGCGGGTGGGCAGCGCGCGGGCGATCTTCCAGCCGACGAGCACGCCCGCGAGTTCCGGGATGCCGACCAGCGCCGCGAGCGGCCAGTCGACGCTGCCCGCCGCCACGTAGGCGACACTGCCGACCGACGCGATCACGATCGACTGTGCCTGCGCGGAAGCGAGCGACTCCAGCACGGGGATGCCGAGCGCGACCAGCAGTGGCACGGAAAGCATCGGCCCGCCGATGCCGACGATCCCCGCCACGACGGAAACCGCGAAACCCAGGCAGAAAACCGTGAGCACGCCAGGGTGTGGCCGGCCGGACGCCGGTGGCCGCCGCTCGCGATACCACACGAGCACGGCAGCTCCGGCCACGAAAATCCCCAGTACCAAACCGAAAAGCCGCTTCGACACCAGCGTGTTGACGAGCACGCCCACCGGGGTCCCGGCGACCGCCGCCCCGGCCAGCGCGAGCGCGGTGCGGCGGGTTTCCGGCGCGCGCAGGTGCCCGGAGCGGGCGTAGGCGGCCGTGCCGAGTGCGCCGGTCGCGACATGGGTGACGATCGCCGTCCCCGCCACCTGCGCCGGTGACAGGCCGGTCAGCGCGAACAATCCGATCGTCGGCAGCACGCCGCCCGGGCCGATGGCGGTGATCCCGATGCCGCCGAGGAACCCGATGACGGCGAGCCAGAACAGCGTCATCGGACCGGCCTGCGGTGCAGCGTCGCGTGCAGGGTCAGCCGGTCGGCGCGGATGTGCAGGGACTCCGCGTCGACGGGGCGGCCGTCGGCGAGGCTGGTCACCCGGTCGATCGCGAAGATCGCCGCACCGGCGGGAATGCCCAGCAGTGCCGCGGTGTCCGGCCCGGCGGAGATCGCGTGCACGTCGACCTCGGCGCTGCCCAGGCGCTCGCCGGTGGTCTCCTCGATGAGCGCGAACAGGTCGCGGCCCGCCAGGTCGTGCTGCAGCAGCGGGCGGCCGATGTCGGCGGCGAGGTACGTGGTGTCGAGCGAGAGCGGGATCCCGGCGAGCCGCCGCAGCCGTTCGATGTGGACGACTTCCGCGTCGGGCGGCAGCCGCAGCTGTTCCGCGATCGCCGCGGGCGGCCTGGTGACCGACGCGGCGCGGACCTCGTTGGTGACGGTGCCGTGCCCATCGAGCGTTTCGGCGAGCCCGGCGAGTTCGTCGAGCCCGTGCCCGTACTTCGGCTTCACCACAGTGGTTCCGACGCCCTGGCGGCGCGTGATCAAGCCTTCGGAGCGCAGCAGTGAAAGCGCTTCCCGCACCGCGTTGCGCGATGCGCCGAGGCGCTCGCCCAGGGCGCGCTCGCCGGGCAGCACGCCGTCGGCGAACGCGCCCTGGGTGATCTGCCGGCGCAGCACGTCGGCCGCCTGCCGGGCCCGCTGCGCTCGTGGTGTCTCCATCACGTGCGACCGTATCCGAAACGGCGCTCCGCCACAGTTACGCCACCCACTTTGACCTGGGCAAACCGCTGACGTGCGCGGTTGCGGAGGCACCTGGGTGAATCCGCCTGCACACTCGGGGCATGAGCGACCGCATCGACACCCACCAGCACTACCTCCCTGGCTTCTACCGCGACCTCCTCGACCGCCACGGGAAGAACGCAGGCGGCTGGCCCATGCCCGACTGGAGCACGCAGTCCGCGCTGAACCTGATGGACGAGCTGCGGATCGCGACCGGCGTGCTGTCGCTGAGCTCCCCCGGCGTCCGCTTCGGCGACCAGAGCCGCGACATCGCGCGGCGGGTCAACGAGTTCGGCGCCGAGCTGGTCAAGGACCGGCCCGATCGGTTCGGCCTGTTCGCCAGCCTGCCGCTGCCCGACGTCGACGGCGCGCTCGCCGAAGTGGCCTACGCCTTCGATGAGCTGAACGCGGACGGCGTGGTGCTGATGTCGAACGTCGAGGGGACGTACCTCGGCGAGCGTTCGTACGAACCGTTGTGGGAGGAGCTGAATCGGCGCGGCGCCGTCGTGTTCGTCCACCCGGACGCCCCGCCGATGCAGATGCTCGACGGCCTTCCCGCGCCGCTGCTCGACTTCCCGTTCGACACCACGCGGACGGCCGTGCACATGGTCGCCAACGGGGTGCTGAGCCGCCACACCGCGATGAAGGTGCTGCTGTCGCACGCGGGCGGTTTCCTGCCGTATGCGGCCTACCGCTTCACCGGCGCCGCGATGTTCAACGAGGGCATCACCGCGGAGAGCGTGTTCACCGACCTGCGCCGCTTCTACTTCGACACCGCCCTCTCATCCACCCCGGCCACCATGCCTTCCCTGCTCGCCTTCGCCGACCACACGCACATCACCTTCGGCAGCGACTTCCCGTTCGCCCCGGCCAGCGCCCAGATCACAGCCATGCTCGACGACGCCGGCCTGGACGACGGCCTGCACACCGCGATCAACCGAGGCAACGCGGAGCACCTGTTTCCGCGGTTGGCCCGCTGAGGCTTGTCCGCATCGGTCGAACGACCGATGTTCGCTCCTGGGTGCGTACCTACTGTCGTCGGCATTGTTTCGACCAGGAGGTAGGACGTGGCACAGCTGGCGGTGGTCACCGGCGCGGCCGGGGGGCTCGGGGCGGCTTTCGCCGGGCGGTTGGCCGAGCTGGGCGCGACGGTCGTGCGCGCCGACGCCCGGTACGCCGCCGAGACCGACACCGAGCTGCACCTCGACGTGACCGACCCGGCGTCGTGGGAGCGGCTCCGGCGCCTGGTGCGCGAGCGGTTCGGCGCCCTCGACCTGCTGGTGAACAACGCCGGGATCAGCGCGCGCAGCGGCCTGCTCGACACGGCCGACGAGGACTTCAGCCGGATCCTCGCGGTCAACGCCTTCGGGGCCTGGCGGGGCATCAAGACCTTCGCCGACGACCTCGCCGAGACGCGCGGCGCGGTGGTGAACATCGGCTCGATCTACGGCGTGACGACCCCGCCGTCCGGCGAAGGCACGGTGCCGTCGTCGGTCGCGTACCAGATGAGCAAGGCCGCCGTGCACCAGCTCACCAAGGTCGCCGCCGTCGAGCTGGCGCCCCGCGGGATCCGGGTCAACGCCCTGCTCCCTGGCGTCTTCCATACCCCGCTGCTCGAAGACCTGCCACCCGCCGCGCTGCGGGCCCGCGTCTCCGGCGCGCCGATGGACCGGCCCGGCGGTACGGCCGAACTCGCCGACGCGCTCGATTTCCTCGCCGGGCCACGGGCCTCGTTCGTGACCGGCGTCCTGCTTCCCGTCGACGGCGGCTACCTGGCCGCCTCCTGACCCCACCCGAGGAGCAAACCCCCATGACCGCACAAAAAACCGGACCGGCGGACACCGGCACCCGTTCCGGGGGCAAGCTGCGCGCGCTCATCTCGGGCAGCATCGGCAACCTGCTGGAGCAGTACGACAACCTCGTCTACGCCTACTCGACGGTCTACCTCAGCGCCGCGTTCTTCTCCGGCGGCGGCTCGCTTTCCTCGCTGCTGTCCACGTTCGCGGTGTTCGCGGTCGGGTTCCTCGCCCGTCCCGTCGGCACGGTCGTGTTCGGGCACATCGGCGACAAGGTGGGCCGCCGGCCCGCGTTGTTGATGAGCGTGCTGCTGATGGGCAGCGCGACCGTCCTCATCGGACTGTTGCCGGGTTACCACACGATCGGCGTCGCGGCCCCGATTCTCCTGGTGCTGCTGCGGTTGTTCCAGGGCTTCGCCGTCGCCGGGGAATGGGCGGGCTCCGCGGCGATGCTCGTCGAGTTCGCCACCTCGCGCACCCGCGGCCGCTACGGCAGCCTCAACCAGGTGAGCACCGCGGCCGGATTCCTCGTCGCCGCCGCGGTCGTCGCGCTGAACTCCCTGTTCTGGACCGAGGACGGCATGCAGAGCTTCGGCTGGCGCGTGCCGTTCCTGATCGGCGCCGTCACCGCGCTGGTCGCGCTCCTGCTGCGGCTCGGCCTCGAAGACACCCCGGCGTTCCAGCAGCAGCAGGACGCCGGCGCCACCAGCGGCAGCCCGTTGAAGCTCGCCTTCCACACCCAGAAAGCCTCGATGGCAAGGGGTTTCTTCTTCACGGTCAGCTGGACGGTGGCCTACTTCTTCTTCCTCACCTACCTGCCGACGCATCTGCGCAAGGAGGTCGGGCTCAGCTCCGGCGTGGTCGAGGCGTCGAACATCGTGGGACTGATCGTGCTCACCGCGGCGATCTTCTTCTTCGGCGTGCTGTCCGACCGGATCGGCCGGAAACCCTTGCTGCTCATCGGTTCCGGCGGGTTCGTGGTACTCAGCTTTCCGGTGATGTGGCTGTTCAGCACCGGAAGCGTGGCCGGCGCGTACCTCGGGCAGATCCTCATCGCGCTCGTGCTCGCCGCCTTCTCCGGGCCGGGACCCGCCGCGCTGGCCGAACTGTTCCCCACCAACGTCCGCTACTCCGCGCTGGGCATCGGCTACAACTTCTCGGTGATGGCCTTCGGCGGCACCGCCGGGTTCATCGCGACCGCGCTGATCGACGCCACCGGCAACGCGCTCGTCGTGGCCGCCTTGCCCACCGCGGCAGCCGTGATCACCTTCGTCACCGTGTGCCTCATGCCCGAGACCTACCGGAGTGAACTGAAATGAGTGAACCGAACCCGCGCCTGATCGTCGTCCAGGGCGGCTACCGGCAGATGGGCGAACAGCTCGGCGAACAGACCGCGGACCTCATCGCCCGCAGCCTCGACACCTACGTCGGCCGCTTCAAGAACGACGCCGGGCTCAGCGACGCCGACATCGACCGCTGGGGCCGGGTCTACCTCGACGTCGCCGCCTCCTACTCCCCCGAAATCGCCGCAATGCTGGAAGGCATGGCGGACGGTTCGGGTCACCCCGCGCACCGGCTCGCCGCACTGAACGCCCGTACGGAAATGCTGTACGGCACGGGATATCGCGACGAAGGGTGCACCTCGATCTCGGTGCTGCCCCGCTACACCGCCAACGGGCACACCCTCATCGCGCAGAACTGGGACTGGCACCCGGAGCAGGCGGACGTGACCTTCCTGCTGGCCACCAGGGACGAGACCGGCTTCAGCGTGCTTTCCCTGGCAGAGGCGGGAATGCTGGCCAAGAGCGGGCTCAACTCCGCGGGCCTCGGCGTATGCGCCAACCTGCTGATCTCCGACCTCGACCACGGCGGCAAGGGCGTGCCGTACCACTACCTGCTGCGCGGCGTGTTGCAGGCGAAGACCATGGCGGGCGCGCACAAGAAGCTCCTGCCCGTCGAGCGGATCTCCTCGGGCAACGTGCTGATCGCGGACGCGGGCGGCGAGTCGATCGACTTCGAACTGGCGCCCGGCGTGTTCGGCACGCTGTTCCCGGAGCAGGGCCTGATCACCCATTCGAACCACTTCCAGGCTCGGCTTCCCTTACAGGACAAGAAAGCCGCGAACAGCGCGCTCACGCTGCTGCGCCCGGTCCGCGCCCGGCACCTGCTCGAACCGGCACTCGAGGAGCGCAAAGTACGCGTGGCTGACATCGTCGCGACCCTGCGCGACGAATGGTCCTATCCGGACGGAATCTGCCGCCACCCCAACCCGGAAGAGCCCGCGGCCGAACGCAACGCCACGGTCTATTCCCTCGTGATGGACCTCGACGACCGCGTGCTGTGGATCGCCCCCGGCCCGCCCAGCCGGCACGCCTACACCCGCTGGGAACTGGACACCCTCTTCGACAACCCAGTGGGGACAACGGAATTCGAGGTTCCCGCGTGAGCAGTGTCTGCCTGACCTTCGACTTCGACGCCATCTCGCTCTGGATCGCGCGCGGCCAGACCACGCCCGGCCCGGTCTCCCGCGGCGAATTCGGGGCGCACGCGATCCCGCGGATCCTGGAACTCCTGCGCAGGCAAGAAGTCCCGGCCACGTTCTTCATCCCCGGCCACACCCTGGAGACCTACCCGGACCAGTGCACGGCCATCGCCGACGCGGGGCACGAGATCGCCTTACACGGCTACGCCCACGAGCCTGTGTCCACTCTGGACAGAGCTACCGAGCTGGCGGTGAACAAGCGTTCGGCCACGCTGATCGAGAAGCTCACCGGCGCACTTCCGGCCGGGCATCGCACGCCGAGCTGGGACTTCACCGAGCACACCATCGAGATCCTGACCGAGCTCGGCGTGGAGTACGACTCTTCCTTGATGGGCACCGATTTCGAGCCGTACCTCGCCCGCTCCGGCGATGTGTGCGACGCGGATGGGCCGTACCGGTTCGGGCCCAAGTCCGAGGTCGTGGAGCTGCCGGTTTCGTGGACGCTGGATGACTATCCGCACCTGGAGTACTTCCGGTCCAGCACCTTCGTGATGCCGGGCTTGCAGGACGCCGAAGCCATGTTCAGCCGCTTCCTGCGCGACGTCCGGTACATGGCGGACAGCACCGGCGACGGCGTCACCACCGTCACGCTGCACCCGCAGGTCGTCGGGCGGGGCTCGCGGATGGTCGCGCTGGAGCAGTTCGTCACCGGCTGCCGGGACCTCGGCGTGACGTTCGAACGCTGCGTCGACGTCGCCCGGCGAGCGCGCCCCGCGTTGGTGGGGCGATGAAATCCGTCCTGGTTCTCGGCGCGAACGGCGGGATCGGCAGCGCCTTGACGGCTCGGCTGGCCCAGGACGGGCACGCTGTCACCGGTGCCGATCTGCCCGGACTGGATCTGGCGCGGCACGGCGTCGCGGCACACATCGAACGACTGTGGGCCGAGAACGGCGGATTCGACGCGCTCGTGCACGCGGCGGGTATCTTCCCGGCCGCCCCGGTGGCCGAAAGCGACGAGGAGTTCTTCGACCGCGTCATGGCCGTCAACACCCGTTCCGCGCTCAGCGCGGGCGCGCAGTTCGTGCGCTCATGTCGAGCCGAAAAGCGTTCTGGCGCAATGGTTTTCGTGAGCAGCGGCGCGGCGCGACGGGCCCGTCCCGGCACCGCCGTCTACGCCGCTTCCAAGGCCGCGCTCGACGCACTCGTGCGGGGTTTCGCGCTCGAGCACGGGCGCGACGGGATCCGGTGCTGCGCCGTCGCCCCGGGTTTCGTGGATGTGGCGTCGGAAATCAACCCTGTGCCACAGTCCTATATAGACGCGCTGACCCGAGCCAGCGTGCGCGGCAGGGTCGGCCGCCCCGCCGACATCGCCGCCGTGATCGCCTGGCTGCTCGGCGAGGATGCGTCGTGGGTGAACGGCCGCACGATCCCCGTCGACGGCGGGGACGGCATCGGCTCGGCCGACGCCCCGACCTGGCTCAGCTGAACACCGGTGGCGCCAGCCTCCGGTTGGTGCCACCGGAAATCCGGTACACGAGATGGGGATGGCCGCGCGTGGGGTCGACCGTGTCGTCCGGATAGCTGAGCCCGCGCTGGCCGAGCCCGACGAACTGGTGCGCGCCGGTCACGCCGAACGACACCGCCGAGCGCAGCTGCTCGCGCACCGCCGCGAAATCCCACGGCCTGCTCACCCGGCTCCACGCCTGCGCGAGCACGTTGACGATGTCGTAGTGCACCGCCGCGGCGGCGAGGCCCGGCTCCGCGCCGAACGTCGACCGGAAGCGCTGCTCGAACCCGGTGCACACCGGGCTTTCCACATTGCCGATCACGGTGGACCACAACAGTCCTTCGCTGAGCCCGCCCAGCCGTTCGGTGAAGCCGGGCGCGACCGGCGACCACGCCGCGTGCATCAGCGCGTGTTCACGCAGCGGCGCGGCGGCGGTGAGGAAAGACCGCAGCGTCGGCTCGGGGAAGATCGACAGCGACACCGCGTCCGGCTCGGCGCGCTCCAGGCGGCGCACCATTTCGCCGAAGTTCGCCGTGTGGTCGGGCACCGGTTCGAGGAACACGAGGTTCCAGCCCGCCTCGTCGGCATGCCGCTGGACTCGTTCGAAGAGCCCGTCGTCGAAGGTGCTTTCCCGTTGCAGCACGGCCAAACGCTTGCGCCCCGGCCGGAAAGCTCCGGTGCCGGCGAGGAAACGCACCGTGCGGAGCAGGCCCGGCACGTAGGCGGACTCGGTGGAGCAGACCTGGAACACCGAGCCGAGCCCGCCGGGATCGGCGTGCACGTCCTCGGAAAGCGCCTGGCCGGTCATGCTGTGCAGCACCGGGATTCCCGCGGCGGCGACGGAAGCGATCGCCGGGCGCGCGTAGGGCAGCGGGAAGTTGCCCAGCAGCACGGCATCCACGCCCCGCTCGGTGAGCCCGTTGACCTTCTCCAGCAAGGTTTCCGGTGTCGCGGCGACAGTCACGTGTTCGACGCGGCGCCCGCCGATCCCGCCGCGCGCGTTCAATTCCTGCACCGCGAGCTTCGTGCCGCGACGCATCGCGACGACATCCGCGCCGCCCGCCGGGTACACGGTGCCCAGCACGGCGGGCTGCCTCTTCGGGGCACGGGAGACAGAAGGCGCAGGCGGCTGCTCGCGCAGGACCGTGAGCAATGGGCCGGGCAGGACCAGGCCGGGGCTCGGCAGCGGCGCCACGTACGCGTCGTGCGTCGCGATCAGCGTGGCCACCAACGCGCGCGAAGCGGCGCCCGTCTTGGCGAAAACGTGCTCCAGGTGGGTGGCGACGGTGCGCCGGGTGCAGCCGAGCGCGTCGGCGATCTCCTGGTTGCCGAGTCCCCCGGCGACACAGGTGGCGACTTGCAACTCACGCACGGTGAGACCAAAGGGGGCTTCGGTGTCGGTGATGTCGAGGCGTGCCACCCCATGGTCGGCGTCCGGCACGTCGATCGTCACCCTGCGCACCCGGTTGCCGGTGACGTCGAGGTAGCGCACGAACTCGCCGCGCAGCCCGCGGGCGGCTCGTTGCGCGGCCAGCACCAGATCCGGTCGGGCGGCGAAGAACTCCTGGTCACTGCCGCGCCCGCGCCCCGCGTCCGGCTGCAGCCAGCGCCGCACGCCGTCGAAGGGACTGTTTTCCTGCACCGGGTCACCTCCTCCGCGGCACGTTTCCTCGAATCTATCCCAGACGCGGACCGTGACGAAGCGATGTCGGTGGCGGGAAAAGGCCGTTACCAATCCGGATTGGAACCAACAGGCCTGTCAGCGTGCCCACGGCCTGGGCCGACGCATGGCGACCCGGGCGATGAGCACCACGACCGGAACGCTTCGCATGCGTTTCACCACCGAGGACCTGCTCACGCCACGGGCCAGACTGTCGCACGATCTGGATCCCGGCGAGTTCGGCTGGCCGGCCACCCCGTACACCAGGGCGCTCGGCGAGGGCGACCGCGAGGCGATGAACGTGCTCGTGCACGCGATCGAGAGCTACTACCACGCCGTCATCGAGCCGCGGTGGCCGTTGATCCAGCGCACGGCCGCCGCGGGGCACGACAGCGTGCACCGGCGGATGGGCGAGGCCGGTCACGTGCTCGGGCGCACTCGGACGATGATCCTGGTGCGACGAACAACGCCTGCACCACCACCGGTCTCGCTGACGCGCTGGGCATGTCGCCTGCCACGGCCAGCCAGCAAGTGGGCCTGCTGCGCCGGGCGGGGTTCGTGTTGAGTGTCCGGAAAGGACAGTCGACGGTGTACATGCTTCGCCGTACGGGCGCAGCATCGTGGAGGCCTGAACCGGTCGGCGATCCGCGCGAAACGATCCGGCGGGAACCGGGTGTGGATCTTGGGCGTCCCATTCCGCATGAGCAGCCTGACGAAACCGCCGGACCACAGCACCTTCCGGGCACGCGCGAGTGCCGGCTTCGTGGGCGTGGTCAGCGCTTTGAGTCTCGTCGCCTGCGGTTCCTCCGGAACCCCGGTCGCCGCGCCCACGCCGGCCAGCGTCGATCCGGCCGCGGCGGGCAAGGCGGTCCCGCAGGCTTTCGACAACACCAAGGGCTGGATGGCGAAGGACGCCGAGGGGACGCCATTGACCGATCCAGCGCTCGCCTCGCACGCTGGGCTCGTCCTGTTCGCGTCCGTCTCCTCGGACGAGCAGACCGCGCGCGTGCTCGGCAAGGACGAGCGGACCGGCGCCACCCGGTGGACGAGCGATCCCGTCTCGCTGCCGAAATCGCGGGACACCGGCACCTCGGCGGGGCCGCGGCTGTACACCACGAGCGAGAACGGCAAGGACTACGCCATTTTCGCGGCCACCGGCGAGGTCGGCGGCGACGAGGTCAACAAGGCCGAAGAGGTGACCCGGCTGGAGATCTTCGACCTCTCGACGGGCGCGACCACTGCCCGCGAGGTCACCATCCCGGCCGAGGCTGGCACGTTCACCGTGCAGGACGGCGGCAGCGTGCTGGTCGAGATCGACCGCGCGACCGCCGTCGTCGACGCGGCCACCGGCAAGAACACCACCTATCAGCACACCGACCCGGCGCTCAACGCCCCGAAACCGTGCACCCACGACATCGGCGACTGCAACCTGAACCTCGAGATCCCCGGTATGACGGCGAAAGGCCCGCTCGTCGAGGGCTACGAAGCGTTCTGGGTTCCCGGCGGCTGGTTCAGCGACGACGCGATCCCGCACGGCGCGTCGGCCGACATCGGCGGCTCGGTCGTGCACACCTACGGTTCGCCCGATGGCCGCACGGTCGTCGCGGACTGGCCCTCCGAAGGCGACCCGGGCGACATCTGGTCCGTGCATGACGCGGCGACCGGCCAGGTCATCGCGTCGGTCCCGTGCGCGCTCACGGGTCTGGACGATTCCAGCACCGGCAAGACGAAGCCGCCGGCCGTCTCCGCGGACGGCCGGTACCTGCTCGCCGGGCTGACAGTGTTCGACCTGCGGGCGAAAAAGGGTTACTGCTTCGCGGAAACCGATACCCGCAAGCAGATCGACCTCGTCTCCGTGGATCCGGATGGCACCGTCTACGGCACCACCGACAGCGACACCCCGGTGAGCGTCGCACTGCCTTCGGGTGACGCCACGCCACTGCCGGAAGACACCCTCGTCCCCACCACCATCGACGACAAGGTCGCGGTGGTGGACGACAGTTCCGACGGCGTCTACGTCTACCCGCGGCGCTGACCGAAACCACGCAGGCCACACGATGGAAGCCCGGCCCGGCCCGCGCGGGACCGGGCCGGGAAGCCGTCAGCGCGCCGAGGGCCGCCGCACGTACTGGCCGGTGGGCTGCCCCGTCACCTTGCCGTCGGCGAAGATCTCGGTGCCGCGCAGGAACGTGTTGGTCACCGTGGACCCCACCTCGAGCCCGCGGAACGGGCTGTACTCCTGCGTCGACTCCGAGTCCTCCGGCCGGATGACCCACGAACGGTCCGGGTCGACGAGCGCGATGTCCGCGTCGAAGCCGGGCGCGAGGTCACCCTTCGTGTGCAGGCCGTAGCGCTGCGCCGGGTTCCACGCGGTCAGCTCCGCGACCTGCCGCATCGACAGGCCCCGCTTGCGCCCCTCCCCGACCAGGCCGGGCAGCAGATACTCGGTGCCACCGAAACCGGACTTGGCGGCGAAGACGTCCGTCGGGTCGTCGCCGAACTTGGTGGCCTCCTTGCAGCAGGCGTGGTCCGACACCACCCAGCTGACGTCACCCGCGAGCAGGTGCTCCCACAGCGCCTCGACATCCTCGCGCGGCCGCAGCGGCGGGTTGACCTTGCCGCCGATGCCGTCCGCGGTGGTGATGTCGGTGAGCAGGTGCCCGATGGTGACCTCGCGCCGGAAGTTCACGTGCGGGAACGTCTTCTGCATCAGGACGGCGGCTTCCAGCGCCTTCGCCGAGGACAGGTGCAGCAGGTTGATGTTCGGCAGCCCGGTCTCGTGCGCCAGGTACGACGCGATGGTGACGGCGAGGCCCTCGGAGTGCGGCGGCCTCGAAGCGCTGTAGGCCTCGAGCCCGGACAGTTTCCCTTCCTGCTGCACGATCTTCGTGTAGGCCGTCATGATCTCGGCCGTTTCACAGTGCAGCGAAAGGGAAATCGAGTCGGCGTGCTCAGGGAACTGTTCGCGCGCCTTCTGCACGCCGCGCATGACGAACTCGAAGTGCGCGATGTCGTAGCGCTCTCCCTCCGGGATCATCAGGAAGGAGTTCTGGTCGTTCGAGGCGCCGTGCAGGCCGTGGCTGCCGTAGAACATGAAGATCTTGAACGACGTCACCCCGTGCTCCGCGATGAGCGAAGGGATCTCGTCGATGTGCGAGGACTGCATGGGCGCCAAGTGAAAGGCGTAGTCCACATGGGACTTCCCGGCGGAAGCGGCGAGCACCTCGGGGAAGACCTCGGAGTAGTTCCCGCCGCGGTTGAGGTAGTACTGCCCGGTGCGCATGTAGATCAGCGACGTGGTCACGCCGCCCTGCGCGCACGCCCGGCTTTCGGTCTCGGTGTCCTCGTCGAGCGGGTTGTAGATGCCCCAGTGCTGGTGGGCGTCGACCACGCCGGGGAAGGCCAGTTTGCCGCCGCCGTCCACCACCTCGCGCGCCGAGGAGGCATCGAGGCCCGGCCCGACTTCGGTGATCTTCCCGCCGCTCACCGCGATGTCCGCGAGCGGGGTCTCGTCGACCCCGGGGCGGACGACGCGCACGTTGCGGATGATCAGGTCGTGGTTGGTCATGACTTACCTTTCACTGTCGGGAGTGTGGCCGCAGAATGCGTGGCCGCGAGATAGGCGAGGCCGAGCGCGGGGAGCAAGCCGTTGCCTGCCAGATAACCCGCCGCTCCGTGGCCGGAAATGCTGACCGCTGAGCCGCCCGCGGCGTAGAGGCCGGGAATGGGCCGGTTCGCGGAGTCGAGCACACGGGCGTCGCCGTCGACGTTGAGCCCGCCTTGGGTGTGGAACAGCGCGGGCAGGATCCGCACCGCGTACAGCGGGCCGGTCAAGGGCTGCTCGAACCGGGTGCGGCCGAACCGGTCCTTCGCCTGCTCGCCGCGTGCGACGGCGGTTGCTTCGGCGAGTTCGACTTCGAGCGCCTTGGCGGGAACGCCGATGGCGGCGGCGAGATTCTCGACCGAGCCGCCGTGGCGCACCGCGCCGCTTTCGACGACGTCGACGTAGTCCCCGAAAGCCAGGCTGGCCTTGTGGATCCGCTCGTCGTAGATCAGCCAGCCCGCGGAACCCGGCTGCGCCGCGAGAACCGCGGCGTACTCCGAGTAGCCCGTCGTCTCGTCGCCGAACCGGCGACCGTCCACTGTGGTCACGAATCCGCCGTGCATGACGACGGTCCAGGTGACCAAGGTGCGCGCCTCCGCGGACAATCCGGCGTGGCCCTGATAGGCGTCCAAATAGGACGTCGCTGCTCCGAAGCTCGCGCCGATGCGCAGCGCGTCCCCGGTCGAGTACTCGCTGCCATGGTACCCGGCATCCGCGATCTCCGGCAGGTACTCGGTGACAAGCTCGCGATTCGCGCCGTAACCGTTGGTGGCCAGCAACAAGGATCCCGTGGAGATCTCCTCGTCACCACCGTCCGGATAGGACACTGTGACCAGCAAGCCGTCTCCGTCACGACGTGCCGCGGTGACCTTCCCCGGCACCAGAACATCGATCCGTGACTCGCGCGCCACGGCGTCGGCGAGGTAGCGCAGCAGGCGCGAACCGTGCCGCCCGGGGATGGAGTGCACGCGCTGCGCGGAGTGGCCCGGGTAGTGGAAGTCGGTGGGCAGCTCGATCGGCAGCCCGGCGTGGTCGGCCAGCCACTCCACCAGCTCCGCGCTCACCCCGGCCAGAGCCTCGGCGACGGGTTTCGCATAGTCGCCATGGGTTTTCGCCGCGATGTCGCCGAGGAACTTCGGCGGGGAATCGTCGATCCCGGCTTCGCGCTGCCAGCGCGAACCGGCGCCCGGGATCATCGCGGTGGACATCGAAGTGTTGTTGCCACGCAGGTAGTGCTCGTTCGCCTCGACCACGAGCACCCGCGCGCCGAGCTGCGCGGCCCGCAGCGCGCCGGCGAGCCCGCCGCCCGCACCGGCGACGACCAGATCGACGTCGGTCATGCCACCTCCACCAGCAGCCGCAACGCGTCGGCGACCGGGTCGACGACGAGCGGGCCGCCCTCGGTGCGCTCGACCTCGACCGCGGAACAGCCGTTGATCACCGCCGTCGCGCCGCGCGCGGCCAGACCGTCCAAAGCGGACCGCATCGCCTCGTTCCACCGGGCGGTGTCGGCGACCGCCGCGAGATCCAGGTCCAGCACCGCGACGCCGAGGAAGGACGCGCCGTGGCCGTATTCGGCGACCTTGCGCGCCAGCTCGTCCGCGATCACCTGGTTGCGCGTGACCGCGGCGACCTTGTGCCCGTCCGCGACGAGCTTGTCCACCACGACCTGCAGCATTCCCCGTTCGCCCGCGGGCACTCCAGGATCGAGCACGCAGTCCGGCAGGCGGAAGTCGTAGCCCTCGATCCCGTCCAGCACGGCGGCGACGGCCTTCTCCGAAGCCTGCAGATCGGCTTCGGTGGCCAGCTGGCTGGGCGCGTCCGGGCCCGCGTCGACCAGCTCCACGGTGACCCCGTCCGGAGCCAGCTCGTTGTAGCGGCGACTGCGGCGGGCGAGTTCGTCCGCGTCGACGTGGATCGGGGTCACCGAGAAGATGCGGCGCATCAAGGCTCCTTCGTGCGGTGGGAGGGTCATCCGGCGAGCGGGGCGAGCAGCGCGCGGGCACCGGGCGCGGCGGGCATCCCGTCGACCACGGCGCCGACCGCGCGCAGCACGGCCTGGTCGCCGTCGAGCAGCCCGGCGAAGACCACGCCGAGCCGGTCACGGTCGAGGGGCTGGAAATCGGTGTCGCCGACCGGGTTCGCGGCTTCGGCGGTGTGGCTGCGGCCGTCGGCCAGCCGGACGGTGATCCGGGCGGCGCGGTTGGCGGGCAGCCTCTTCGTCAGCTCCGGGTCTTCGATGACGCGCACGCGCTTGGCCAGGTCCGCGATCTCGGGCGCTTCCTGCGGGGCCAGCTCGGTGTAGCGGGGCGCGACTTCGCCGTGCAGCAGGGCGACCGCGGCGACGAACGGCGTGGAGAACATCGCGGACAGCTGGTTGTGCCAGGTGGTGCGGTCGAGCCCGGCGGCGAGCGCGTGGGTGTGCACCTCGATCTCGGTCACCTCGGCGACGTCGACGTGGGCGCGGGCGTCGATCAGGAGGTCCGCCACGGGATGGGTGTACGAGCACGACGAATGCCGCTTGAAGTAGTTGCCGGAGATCAAAAAGCGGCTGCCCAGGCCCTCGCCGAGCTTCTCCGGGTCGAAGCTGCCGAGCAGCTCGCCCAGCGTGCGCGCGGCGGTGCCGGTGTTGCGCGCGGAACCCGCCACGGCGAGCCGGGCGGCGGCGATTCCGGAGGCGTTGGCCGCGCCGAGCCACGTGTCGCGCACCGGGTTTCCGTCCAGTGCCGAGTCGAAATGCCCGGCGACGGGCAGTCCGGAACCGGCGTCGATCGCGGCCGCCGTGCGTTCCGCGTCGAGGCCGAGCAGCCGGGCGCAGCCCGCGGCGGCCCCCGCCACGCCCCAGTTCCCGTGCGGATGCGTACCGCTCCGCAGCGAAGTCGCCTCGCCGAAACGGGCCGCGACCTCGTACCCGGCGAGCAGAGCCGCCGCGAGTTCCTCGCCCGCGACGTCCAGCTCGGCGGCCAGCGCCAGCACCGCCGGAAACACGTGCGCGGCCGGATGTCCCTTGGCGTACTTGTTGCCCTCGTCCAGCTCCAGGCACACGGTCGCGGGGCCGTTCAGCCAGGCCGCCGTGACCGGATCGGTCAGCGTGCCGCCGCCGACCACCGGGCTGTGCCCCGGCGGCGCCGGCCACGCGGCGCGCCAGGCGCGCTGGCCTTCGGTGCGGGCGCCCACGGCGTTCGCGGCCAGCACGTCGAACAGCACCGTGCCGAGTCGTTCCGCGACCGGGGCCGGGACCGCGTCCCACCGCAGCCCGGACACCCAGGTGCCCAGTGCCGCCACGGCTTCGGTGACCGAGCGGGTCATCGCCGGCCTCACCGCCTTCCGGAAATTTTCGCCGTACCGCTGAGCGGACCGCTTGACGTTCCTTCGATCCTGACACCGAACCGGCCCATACGTCAACACTTCGCTATATGTCCGGGTAAGACCCTCTTGACAAGACTCCCACCAGGGATGATTTCCTGGAACAGGACACCGCAAGAACGTTCCGCTAAGCGGTACGACTCACCGGGGAGTAGCCATGACCGAGCCCACGCCGGGCACCGAGGCGGCCGCGCGGGTCGCCGACGTCCTGCTGCTGTTCACCGACGGGCCCTCCCGGCTCGGGGTCAGCGCGATCGCCCGTGAGCTCGGGCTGAGCAAGGCCGTGGTGCACCGGATCCTGCAGTCGCTGGCCACCCGCGGCATGGTCGCGCTGGACCCCGAAAGCCGGCAGTACCGCCTCGGCGCGGCCGCGACCGCGCTCGGCGCCCGCGCCTTCCGCGACTCGGATCTGCGCTCCTCCGCGCTGGACCTGCTCCGGGCGCTGCGCGACGAATGCGGTGAGACGGCGACACTGACCGCGCTGGTCCCCGACGGCAGGCTCTACCTCGACCAGGTCGAGGGCACGCACGAGATCAAGATGACCGTGGAACTGGGCCGCCGTTTCCCGTTGCACGCCGGCAGTTCCGGCAAGTGCATGCTCGCGTTCCTGCCGGAGGAAACCCGCGACCGCGCGCTGGCGGAGCCGCTGGCCGCCTTGACTTCCAACACCGTCACCGATCCCGGGGCGCTCCGCAGGGAGCTGGACGAGGTCCGCAAGCTCGGCTTCGCGCGCTCCGGCGGCGAGCGCCAGGCGGACGCCGGTTCGGTGGCGGCACCGGTGTTCGGCATGACCGGCGAGGTGATCGGCTCGATTTCGGTGTGCGGGCCGCGCTACCGGGTCACCGAGGAGTTCGTGGAGAAGATCGCGCCGCGCGTGGTGGACACCGCCGAGCGCATCTCCCGCCGGATGGGCCACCGCGGCTGAAAAGCCGCAGTACGAAGGGAAAGACATGAGTGTGCAAGCGCTCGCGGGCATCAAGGTGCTCGACGTGGCCACGCTGTTCGCCGGGCCGATGGCGGCCACGCTGCTGGGCGACCACGGCGCCGAGGTGATCAAGGTCGAGCACCCGCGCGGCGACCCGGCCCGCACGCACGGCGCAAGCAAGGACGGCGTCGGCCTGTGGTGGAAGATGCTGGGGCGCAACAAGAAGTCGCTCACGCTCTACCTCGGTTCCGCCGAGGGGCAGCGGATCTTCCGCGAGCTGGCCGCCGACGCCGACGTGATCATCGAGAACTTCCGCCCCGGCACGCTGGAACGCTGGGGCCTCGGCTACGACGTGCTCGCCGCCGACAACCCGGGCCTGGTGCTCGCGCGGGTGACCGGGTTCGGCCAGTTCGGGCCGTACTCCTCGCGGCCCGGCTTCGGCACGCTCGCCGAGGCGATGAGCGGGTTCGCCGCGCTGACCGGTGAGCCGGACGGGCCGCCGACCCTGCCGCCGTTCGGCCTCGCCGACGGCGTCGCCGCGCTGACCACGTCGTTCGGCATCATGACCGCCTTGCGCGCCAGGGAATCCACGGGCCGCGGCCAGGTGCTGGACATGGCGATCATCGAACCGCTGCTGACCGTGCTCGGCCCGCAGATCACCGCGTATGACCAGCTCGGCACGCTGCAGGCCCGCACCGGCAACCGCTCCACCAACAACGCGCCGCGCAACACCTACCGGTGCTCCGACGGCAACTGGGTGGCGGTTTCCACGAGCGCGCAGTCGATCGCCGAGCGTGTGATGCGCTTGGTCGGCCGCGCGGAGCTGATCGACGAGCCGTGGTTCGCCACCGGCCGCACCCGCGCCGAGCACGCGGACGAACTGGACGAAGCCGTCGGCTCCTGGATCGCCGCGCGCGATCGGGACGAGGTGGTCGCCGCGTTCGAGAAGGCGGAGGCCGCGGTCGCGCCGATCTACACGGCGGCGGACATCATGGCGGACTCGCAGTACGCCGCGCTGGGCAGCGTCCTGCAGATCGACGACGACGAGCTCGGCCCGCTCAAGATGCCCAACATCCCGTTCCGGCTCAGCGACACCCCGGGCGAAATCCGCACCACGGGGCCGAAACTCGGTGAGCACACGGCGGAGATCCTCGCCGGCTTCGGCGTCGACGAGGCGAAACTGGCGAGCCTGCGCGAACAGGGTGTCGCGTGATCGGCAAGGCGCGCAGCTGGCTGTACGTCCCGGCGCACCGCCCGGAGCTGCTCGCGAAAGCGATGGCGGGACCGGCGGACGCGGTCGTGTACGACCTGGAGGACGCGGTCGGCGCTCAGGACAAGGACACCGCCCGCGCGAACGCCGTGGACGCGGTCGGGAAGTCGTGGCCGAAGCCACTGTGGGTGCGCATCAACCCACCGGAAACCCCTTGGGGCGAACGGGATGTCGCCGAGCTCGCCGGGCGCGGTCCGGCCGGGGTGCGGGTGCCGAAATGCGACAGTCCCGACGCGGTGGCCCGGGTCGCCGACCGCCTCGGCGCTCCGCTGCACCTGCTCGTCGAGTCCGCGCTGGGCCTGGAAAACGCTTTCCGGCTCGCCACCTGCCACTCACTCGTCGCGTCCGTCTCGCTCGGTGAGGCCGATCTGCTCGCCGATCTCCGCGTCCGAGACCAGACGGCGCTCGACTGGGCGCGCCAGCGTGTCGTCACCGCGAACCGCGCGGCCGGGCTGCCCAGCCCGCCGCACGCGGTGTGGACCGACGTCACCGACACCGCCGGCCTGACCGCCGACAGCGAAGCCGCGCGCGACCGCGGGTTCTTCGGCCGGTCGGTGGTGCACCCCAGGCAGATCGCACCGGTGAACGAGGTGTTCACCCCGGACCACACCGAGGTCGATGATGCCCGGCGGCTGCTGGATTCCTTGCGGGACAAGGAGTCCGCCGCCTGGCTGGACGAACGCGGCCGGTTCGTCGACCCGGCCGTCGTCGCCCGCAGCAGATGGGTGCTCGACCTCGCCGCGCAATTCGCAACCGAAGGGACCAAGGCATGTCCGACGCCGTAACCAGCAGCCTGCTCGAAACCGTCGCGAAAGGACTGCGCACGATCGAGCTCGGCCAGCCGCTGTTCACGGGGATGCCGTGTTCGCCGAACCACCCCGGGTTCCGGATGACGCTGCAGCGCCGCCACGGCGACATGATGCGCCCGGACGGCGGCTCGGCGAGCAACGAGGTGATCATCACCGGCGGGCACGTCGGCACCCACATCGACGCGCTCTCGCACGTCAGCCAGGACGGCAAGCTGCACGGGGACGTCGACGCCCAGAAAGCCCAGCACGGCGGGAAGTTCAGCGAGCACGGCACCGAGAAGATCCCGCCGATGGTCACCCGTGGCGTGCTGCTCGACGTCGCCGGTGCGAAGGGCGTGGACACGCTGGAGCCCGGCTACGGCGTGACCGAGGCCGACCTCGTGGCCGCCGCCGAGCGTTCCGGGGTACGGCCGGAGAAGGGCGACGTCGCGGTGGTGCGGACCGGATGGGCCCGCAACTTCTCCGACGCCACCACGTACATGGGCCACGACACCGGCGTCCCGGGGCTGACCGTGGACGGCGCCCGCTGGCTCGCCGCGCGCGGCGTGATCGCCACGGGCGCGGACACCACCGCTTACGAGCAGATCCCCGCCGGCGCCGGGCACCGCGAGCTGCCGGTGCACCGGGTTCTGCTGGTGGAGAACGGGATCTACATCATGGAACACCTGAACCTGGAGGACGTGGCTGCCGAAGGGCTCGCCGAGTTCCTGTTCGTGGTCGCGCCGCTGCGCATCGTCGGCGGCACCGGGTCGCCGATCCGTCCCGTCGCGGTGGTGGGCGCGTGACACCCGCACAGCAATTGGGCGCGCTGGCTGACGAAGTGCGCGCCAAGGGCCTGTCCGCGGACCTGCGCACCGATCTGGCCGGGCGCGTGCTCGACCTGCTCGGCAACAGCCTCGCCGCGCTCGGCGAGAAGCCGGCCCAGGTCATCCGCGAAGTCGTGGCCGACTGGGGCGGCAAACCCGCGGCCACCGCGCTCGGCATCGCGGGCAAGCTGCCCGCGCCGTCGGCCGCGCTGGTCAACGGAACGCTGGCGCACAGCCTCGACTTCGACGACACCCACCTGCCCTCGGTGCTGCACCCGTCTTCGGCCGTGATCCCGGCCGCGCTCGCCGTGGCCGAGCGGACCGGCGCGAGTGGTCCGTCCTTTTTGGACGCGGCGACCGTGGGCATCGAGGTGACCTGCCGGCTCGGGATGGCGGGCTACGACGAGGAGAACGCGAACTCGGTGTTCTTCGACCGCGGCCAGCACGCCACCGCGATCTGCGGGGCGGTCGGCGCCGCCGTCGCCGCCGGGATGCTGCTCGGCCTCGACTCGGACGGGCTGACGTCGGCGATCGGCATCGCGTGCAGCATGGGTTCAGGCGTGATCGAGGCGAACCGCACCGGCGGCACCGTGAAGCGCGTCCACTGTGGATGGGCCGCGCACGCGGGGGTTGTCGCAGCGGAGATGGCCAAGCACGGGCTGACCGGGCCGCCGACGGTTTTGGAGGGCCGGTTCGGGTTCCTGCAGGCGTTCTGCGGCGACCGGTTCGACATCGGCCAGGTCACCCGCGGTCTCGGTGAGCACTGGGAAACGCCGGGGATCTTCTTCAAACCCTATCCCTGCAACCACTTCACGCACGCGGGCGTGGACGCGGCACTGCGGCTGCGCCGGGCGGGCATCGACCCCACCCGGATCACGGAGCTCACGCTCGGCGTTCCGGAGCCGGTGCTGCGCACGATCGGTGAGCCGATCGAGGAAAAGCGGAAACCGCGTTCGGGCTACCACGGGGCGTTCAGCGGCCCGTACACGGTGGCGGCGGCGATGCTCGGCGGTGGCGGTCTCGGGGTGTTCCATGAGGACTTCACCGACGGCGCGGCGCAGGATCCGGCCCGGCTGGCGCTGGCGGAGAAGGTGAACGTGGTCGCGGACGCCGAGTGCACCAGGATCTTCCCCCGGCAGTTCCCCGCGGTGCTGACGGTCCGCCTCGACGACGGATCCACGCACAGCGAACGGGTTTCGCACAACCGGGGCGGCCCGGCGAACCCGCTTTCGGCGGACGAGCTGACGCTGAAGTTCACGTCGAACGCGGCGCGGGCGGTCCCGGAGGAGACGGCCGGGCGGCTGGCCGAGGCGGTCTGGCGGCTGCCCTCGGGTGGTTCGGTGAACGACGTTCTGGGCATTGTTCCTACCAGCGGAACATAGCGAGTGCACTTTTCCGAGAGTTAACACGGAAAAGGGCACGAAACCATTGTGCTGAAGCTGCGCAGGACGCATACTTCCGGCACCTTTTATCCGAAATGTTCCGCACAGCGGAACGGTGGACAATGAGGTAACCACCATGCGCCAACACTTCCGCTGGGCCACGGTCGCCATGATCGTCGTCCTCGTCGTGATCAACTACATCGACCGCAGCGCGATTTCGTATGCGGTCAAACCCCTCGAGGCCGAGTTCGGCATCGACTCCGCCGGGTACGGCATCATCAGTTCCGCGTTCTCCATCGGGTACATGGTGTTCGCGTTCCTGGCGGGGCCACTCGTCGACAAGTACGGCCCGCGCCGGATCCTGTTGGTGGGCATGGTCTTCTGGTCGATCGCCACCGCGATCACGCCGATCTCGGGCGGGTTCACCGGGCTGCTGCTGATCCGGATCGTGCTCGGCGCGGGCGAAGCGCCGTGCTTCCCCGCGGCGACGCGGACGATCAGCCGCTGGCTGCCGAGCGTCGAGCGTGGTTTCGCGCTGGCGCTCGTCGGCGGGGTCGCGGTGTCCGGCAGCCTGCTGATCGGCGGGCCGATCGTCACGCAGCTAATCGCCGGCCTCGGCTGGCGTGGGATGTTCTGGGTGCTGGCCGCGCTCGGCGTGCTGTGGGCGCTGGTCGCAGTCGGGTTGCTGTACAACACCCCGGCGGCGTCGCCGCGCGTCTCGGCTGCCGAGCGCGCGCACATCGAGGCCGGACAGCTGGCCGAGGAAGTCACCGAGACTCAGGAGAAGGTGAACTGGCGGCGGATCCTCACGAACCGCAACCTGTGGATCGTCGGCGTCGGGTATTTCGCCTGGGGCTTCATTTTCTGGGCGTTCATGTACTGGCTGCCGGAGTATTTCTCGTCCTCGTACAACCTGAGCATCAAGCAGGTCGGCGCGTTCACCATCGCGCCTTGGGCGGCGGGCGTGGTCGGCGCGATCGTCGGTGGCGTGCTGGTGGACCGCGTGTTCGCCAGGACGGGGCGCATCCGCAGCCGGTTCACGATCATGGGCGTCGCGCTGCTGCTGGCCGGGGCCGCGCTCATCCCGATCATCGTCGCGCCGGGGCTCGTCACGGCCGTCGTGTTCATCTCGATCGGTGTCGGGTGCGGGTTCGTGACCGGCGGGATCTGGTGGGTCGCCGCGATCGACGCGGAACCGAGCCACCCCGGCAGCGCCGCCGGCTTCGCGGACGCTTGCTTCGCGCTGTCCGGTGTCGTGGCGCCGCTGGTGATGGGCTTCATCGTGCAGAGCACGGGGACGTTCGCCAGCGGGTTCGTCGTGATGGTGGTCCTGGCGCTCGTCGGGGCGGGGCTGATGCTGTTCGGCACCCGCGAGCCGGCCAGGAACCCCGCCGCGGCCGAGGTCGAGGCGAGTCCTGCGCCGTAGGGGCGTTGGGGCTTTGGCTTGTTGAGGTTTGCTGGACTTGGGGTGGTTGGGCTCGGGGTTGCTGGGCTCGGGGTGACTGGGCTCGGGGTGACTGGGCTCCGGGATGTTGGGCTCCGGGATGTTGGACTCCGGGATGTTGGACTCGGGGTTGCTGGGCTCCGGGTGACTGGGCTCGGCGTTGTTGGGCTTGGCGGCGTCGCGGTGCTTTTGCGCCGTGGCGCCGCTTTGCGGTGCGAGGCTTGCTGTGCGGTGCGAGGGTTGCTGTGCGGCGTGGGGGTTGCTGCGCGGCGTGGCGAAGCTGCGCTGCGGCGTGGCGGCTGCTGCGCCACCCGGCGGTTGCTGCGCGGCCCGGCGGTTGCTGCGCGGCCCGGCGGCTCCTGTGCGGCCCGGCGGCTCCTGTGCGGCCCGGCGGCTCCTGTGCGGCCCGGCGGCTCCCGTGCGGCCCGGCGGCTCCCGTGCGGCCCGGCGGCTCCCGTGCGGCCCGGCGGCTCCCGTGCGGCCCGGCGGCTCCCGTGCGGCGCGGCGAAGCTGCGCCATAGCCCCGCCTACTACGGGCCGGGCCCGCGCAGCCTCGCTCCTTCCGCGCTCCTTCCGCGCTCCTTCCGCGCCGAGGCCCGGCGGCAACCCTGATATAACAACCCACCGGCGCCGCAAGCCCGCCGGGCCGCGCGCCCCGGTTGTGTCGCCCGCCCTCCCTCTTGTATCGTGTCCTTGATACAAGAGGGAGGGCTCGTCCATGAATCTGGAGCGCACGCTCGCGGTGGCCTTCTTCATGGGCCTGTTCGGGCTGGCCATGCTGATCGTGTTGTGGCCGGGGGAAAAGAGCGCTCGGAATATGCTGGCCAAATGGGGCGTGCCGGATCCCTCCGCGGAGGAAACCGTTGTCGCCGTGCGGTATCTGCGCCGTCGCCGCTTCTGGTACCCGTGGCTGTATCTGGTGCTGCCGTTCATCCCGGGCGCGACGGGCCTGAGCGGAAACGAGGCGACGACCACGATCGCCGGCACGCTCTTGTCGGGTGCGCTGCTGGCGGAACTGTTCGCGCAACGCCCGGCTCGCGGCGCACGGCGTGAAGCGGTGCTCGAACATCGTGGCACGCTCGACTTTGCTCCGATGTGGACACTCGTGGTCAGCGCGATCGTCGAACTGGTCGCGTTCGGATACCTGGCCGCGGAACAGCTTTGGGTCACTCTCGCCGTGGCGGTCGTCGCCGTCGCGGCTTCGTGGGCGATCGTCCTGCTCGCTGTCCGCCGCCCGGCCGATGGTACCCGGCGAGCAGATTTGGCGCTGCGCCACCGGAGCGCGCGCGTGGCGCTCGGGTTGGGCATCGGCACCGCGGCCATGGTCTGCTGGCACCCGAACAACTTCCCGACGTTCCTGGCGTTCATCGTCTCGATCGCGGCCATCCTCGCCATCGCCTCGCCGCCGCGGAGGCTGCCGCCGATCGCCGCTCGGGCGGGCTGATGCCGTTCCGCGTCGTCGTCGACACCGAGAACGGTGTCGCTCCCTGGCGCCAGGTGCATGACCAGATCGTCCGCGCGATCTCCGGCGGCGCGCTCGCCGAGGGCACGCGGCTGCCGCCGATCCGCCAGCTGGCAAGGGATCTCGGCCTGGCCTCCGGCACGGTGGCCCGCGCCTACCGTGAGCTGGAAACCTCCGGCTGGGTCAGCACAGCGCGGGCGAAGGGCACGGTGGTGACCGTCCCGTCGGACCGCCCTGACCCTGGCGCCCTGCTGGCGGCCGCGGCCGCGGAGTTCGCCGCCCGCGCACAGGAGTTGGGCGCGGACAGCGAAACCGCGATCGCCGCCGTGAAGGCTCAGTGGCAATGACCGAACACCCCAGCGGTGTTGGACGACAGGCTTCAGTGGCGGTGCCCGTGGAGAGCAGCGCCCGTGAAGGCGGAATTTTGCTGCGGTGACTGGGAAGCTTCAGTGGCGGTGAGGGGCCCGCGCCCGTGAAGGCGGAACTACTGCCGCGGCGGCTGGGAAGCTCCAGTGGCGGTGGAGGGCTAGCGCCGTGAAGGCGGAACTTCTGCTGCGGTGACCGTGAAGGCTCAGTGCCGGTGCCCGGCAACGCCCGTGAACGCCGGGCAGCGGCGAGCGCGCCAGTTCCCCGGCGGCGCCCCGAAACTCACCGGCGTTGACTGGTTTTCCTTGCCACGCCGAGGATCGGGTATCCGGGCAGCCCGACGACGAGCTGGCGCTGCGCCGGATCACCGAGCACCCACAACCGGCCTGTGTCGCGTAGGTTGACGAGGAGGTCGAGCGAGACCCGGACGAACGAGACCTGCGTGACCTGCCCGGTGGGCAGCGTGATCACGGCCGTAGTACTGCCCAGACAAGCGGGTGAAGCTTGATCGGAGCATCGAGGGCGGCCGGGAGTTCGTTCCACGGCTGGGAACGCACGGCGTTCGCGAAGAGCCTGTTGCGGGCGAAAAGCCGCAGCAGGATCAGGACTGTCAGTACCGCGAACACCGCGTCGACGGGCACCATCGCCGCGGCGAGTGCGGCGTCCTCCGTAAGGTCGACCGCGATCAGTGGGACAGCGGCGAGCACGAACACGACAACCGCCGCGACCGAGCTCTGCCACATCGCCCGGACGAACGCGGTCATCACCGGATCCTGAGCAGCCGGGCCGAAAGTACGGGACACACCAGGCAGAATCTCCGAACCGGGGTGCGGCTCGGTCCGCACACGGCCGAACGAGGTGCGGAACATTCCGGGAAGCGCGATCAGCACCCGCCCACGCGCGTTCGGCCCCAGCAGGAACAAGCGCCGCTCCCCCGCGAGAAGTACTCGGTAGGGCCGGGGCAGCCGTGCCACGATCCAGCGCGGCTCGACTCCCGGCACCGCGACGCTGACCCGGCGGCCGGACACCAGCAACTCCCCTTCGCCGAGGGACAGCGCCATGACGGGGAGATCCAGGTATTTCCGGCTCGGCAGCAGGTAACCGAACAGCGCCCAAAACGTCAGCGCCGTGACGAGCACGACCATGACGGCGCCCGTGACGGCAGCGGGCCGCCAGTCCCCGACCGCCGCCAAAGCCAGCAGCCCAGCGCTGACCAGGCCGAAAATCACCGCGCGGGCCACCAACCGGTCACGGGTGGTTTCGTAGGCCGGAACCTCCAGGGGATCGTGCGAGGCCGACAAGCCCACCCGGGGTTCGTAGGTGAGCACTCGTCGGGGAGTCAGTTCCACGATCACCTGTCGTGACTTACGCGATCACCGTTACTCGTTTTCCGCGCTGTTTCCGGAATGCCTCGATCCGCGCCCCGCTGTTGATCACTCTCCGCAACAGGGTTTCGAAGTAGGCGGGGTGTTTGCCAATATCTTACGGATGACGACGGAACCGAGACCTCGTTCGAACCTCCGGCAACGGCATGTCCGCATGATCGCGCTCGGCGGCATCATCGGCGCCAGTCTGTTCATCGGGAGCGGCGCGGTGATCCACACCGTGGGGCCCGCGGCTGTGTTGTCTTATGCGATCGGCGGCCTCCTGGTCGTGCTGGTGATGCGCATGCTCGGCGAAATGGCCGCGGCCTCACCGCGGCTGGGCTCGTTCATGGAGTACGCCCGCGAAGCGCTCGGCGGCTGGGCGGGATTCACGATCGGCTGGCTGTACTGGTACTTCTGGGTCGGCGTGGTGGCTTTCGAAGCCGTCGCCGGGGCGAAGATCCTGGTCGGCTGGGTGCCCGCTGTACCGCAGTGGGTGTTCTCGCTGGTGCTGATGCTTCTCCTCACCGCGACGAACCTGGCTTCGGCGCGATCGTTCGGGGAGACCGAGTTCTGGCTGGCCTCGATCAAGGTGGCCACCATCGTCGTGTTCCTCGTGCTGGGCGTGCTGTTCGTACTGGGCTGGTGGCCGCACGGCACGTTCTCGGTCGGCAATATCGGGCTCGACGGATTCTTCGCCACCGGCGGGTTTTCGGTCGTGCACGGCGTGGTGATCGTGATCTTCTCCTATTTCGGTACCGAGATCGTGACAATCGCCGCCGCGGAATCCGATGAGCCCGCGAAGGCCGTCACCAATGCGACCACCACCACGGCGTGGCGGGTAATCCTGTTCTACGTGGGCTCGGTGGCGCTGATCGTGATGATCACGCCCTGGCGCGACGTCCCGACCGACACCAGCCCCTTCGCCGCCGCGTTCGGCCGGTTCGGTATCCCGGCCGCCCAGACGATCGTCAGCGTTGTGGTGCTCACCGCGGCCCTGTCCGTGCTGAATTCCGGTCTGTATACGGCTTCTCGCATGCTGTTCGCGCTCCGGCGGCACCAGTGGGCACCGCGCTGGATCGCCGACACGAGCCGGCGCGGGGTGCCGTGGAAGGCGATCCTGTTGTCCACCGTGGTGGGCTACGTCGCGGTGATCATGAGCTACGTAGCCCCGGACACCATCTTCTATTTCATCATCAACTCGGCGGGCGCGGTGGCCTTGTTCGTGTACGCCATCATCGCGGGCTCCCAGCTGAAGATGCGCCGCACCCTCGAAACCGAATCGCCCGAGCTGCTCACGTTGCGAATGTGGGGCTATCCGTGGCTGACATGGGTCACCCTTGCCGGGACGCTCGCCGTGGTGATCTCGATGCTGTTCGTCGAGGATGCCCGCTCGCAGTTGTCCCTGAGCGTGATCAGCCTGGCGGTGATCCTGCTGCTGTATCCCTTGGTGCGCCGTCGATCCCGCTCGCGGTCGAACGCAGCGGTTCCCTCATAGTCCGTCAAAGCCATAGTCAGTCAAAGCCATAGTCAGAGTCGCCGTAGACCTGTGCGGCGCGGGTGAAACGCTCGTCCGGCCGAGCGTTTCACCGCGTCACCGCCCTTTCCGCCTCACCGTCCGGTGCCCCGCGAACTCACCGTTCGTCGATCACCCCCGCGATGCGCAGCAGTGCCGCGAGGTCGAAATCGCGGTCACCGAGCGCGAGCGTCGGCCGCCAGGCGGGGAACGCCGAGCGGTACGAGGTCGGGTCGGCGTCGAGGATGCCGATGAGCACCTCGGCCACCAGTCGGCTGCCGACGGGGCCGAGGTGCCGCCCGTCCGCCAGCACCTCGGCCTCCTTCAGGACGTAGTACCAGAGGTAGACCGGCCCCTCGGTGCCCAGCTGCTCGTCGGTCAGCGGGACTTCTCCGATCTTCCTCGCCACGTCCTGCCCGGATGGCAGACCCTGCGTCTCGCTGCGCAGCAGATTCCTGACCACCAGCGAAGCGACCGGCCGCGCGAGCGCGCCGTCCTTGGCGCCGGGCACCGCACTGACCGGCAGATCGAGCAGCTGGCTGTTCAGCGTCGCGTCGATCCGCTTGGCGTACTGCGGCTTCTTCCGCTGCCCGACGTCGAAGAACAAGGTGAAGTCGAGCGCGTGTTCGGCGTCGACCGGGCCGCCGCGGAGGTCGATGCGCGGGGTGGTCCCGGCCTCCGGGTCGTCCGGGAAGATCTTGCCGGTGAAGTTCTCGTTGACGCGGTAGCTCGAGCGCACCGTCGGATGCCCGAACCGGAAGGCGGCGACGGCGAACTCCGCGGGGATGAACGGCCACCTGCCCGGACGGTAGAACTTCGGGCCGTGGCTTTCGACATCCCGCACCACGGCCGCGTCGGCCACCGTCGGCAGGAACTGGTGCACGATGACCCACTGGTAGTGCCAGCGGACCAGTTGCTGCGCCTTCGCGAACAGGTCGTTGTAGTAGTTGTCGACGTCGAGCAGCTGCTCGAGGGTGGCGCCGGGCTGCTCGTCGTCCGGCTCGTCCGGCGGCTTCGGCGCCAGGTGTTCCCCCAGCGCGTCGGTGATCTTCCCCGCCTGCACCAGATCCACGACCCGGTTGTGGAACTTGATCATCGCCAGGTGCAGCTGGGCGAGGATGAGGTTCTCGTCGTTGCGCGGGTCACCGATCAGGGCCACGCCGTCGTCCGTGCGGGCGAGATCGACCCCCTCACGCGAATGCCTCAGCTTGGTGCCGTGGGACTTCGGGTCGTACAGATGACCGCTCACCACCGGGCCGGTGCCGTACACGTTGTCCATGTCGAGCCGGGGCGAGCGGAAGTCCACCAGCCCGTTCGGATCCGCCTGGCGGTCGAACGAGGAGGTGGCGTCGAGCGTGAGGTCGTGGTCGATGAACTGGCCGAAGTACGTGAAACCGGAAGGGAATCCGCGGTTCTGCTGGTCGTCGGTGGTCTGCCCGCCGTCCATGAGGCCGCCGGGCAGGCCGAACCGTTTGGCCATCTCCAGCCCGGTCGGCTTGCGGGCCTGCAGATCCGGGAACATCCGGCCGAAACTGCCCGCGGTGCCGGACGTTCCCGGCGGGATGGTCAGACCGCGCGACAAAGAACCATGTGCCGTAGACATGTTTCACTCCTGAAAAGAGCAGGTGGGAACCAGCACGCGGACGCGGCTGTTCCGCGCACGTGCCGAGAGGAAGGTGTGTCCTACGCGAACGTCAGGAAATCAGTACTGTCAAAGGTAGCCCCCATCGTGAAAAAGCCATGCTCAGCCGCTTGCCCCCGCAAGTGACGAACAACCCCAGTGCTCTGCACGCTACCAACAAACGGCACGTTCGCCAAGCGATATCGCCGAATACGACGGCAGTTCGCCCGATCGACTAATTCGGTCCTTTGTAGACTATTTTAGCAGGACTACGCAACTTTCGTTCCCCCACAAGGAAAGCCGCCAGTTCCTTGCCTTCTTCCACGACCTCCGCGCGTTCGCTGCGGGAGAAGCGGCGCAGCGGACGAACAACCACAGCATCGTCTTCCACCGTCCAGGTCGCTGAGACACGGCCGTCGACCAACACGAAGCGCGCACCCGCGACGGACAGCCCACGGTGCGCGTCATCGATGATGCGAGTGCGGTACTGATAGCCGAGGACCACATAGTGGAAGGCGGTCAGAAACCTAACAGTGGCAGGCATTTCCGGCTCCGGACGCGGCGCGCCGGGGAGGTTGATCAGCTCGCGGCCGCGCTCGTCGCGAAACGTCACCAGCCGGTCGCGGACCGAGGCCACCGCGGCAGGCAATCCGGCCACGCCGGACCGCGCGGAGATCAGCGACGGTCCTGGGCCCGAACGCGGCGCGATAACGGAGCACCAGCGCTTCGCCCGCGGGGTCCCGGCGTGAGAAGGCAGGTGTGCGCAGCGCGATGATTTCGTCTTGGCTGGAAAGGGAAATCGAGCCGCTCGGCCCCGAAGGTGCCCGCTGGGCGAGTTGCTGATCGCCGCCCTGATTCCGATGGCGCCGGTGCCGCCGCGCGGGATCGACTCCGTCGAGTTCGCCGCGATAGACGCCGAGAACCCGTTGGCGCAGCATGGCTTCGTGCCGGGCGCGCACGTCCGGGTCGAACCGCCGGGACGTCGGCACGGTCGAGCAGGTACTGCCGGGCGAGGGTGGTCCGGTTGGGAGCGCGATCGTCCAAAGTGGTCATCGCTGGAGAGTGTCCCCGGAAATGCGGTCAGTTCCCGTCCTCTGCAACGACGCGTCCACGGTTTTCCGCCGTGGCAACAGGAGGCTGGTCAGCAGAGCCGCGGCGAAGAGCGCGAGGCCGAGGAAGAGCGCCGCTTCGGTGGCGGCCGCGAAACCCTCGCCCGCGGCCAGCCCGCCGAAGAACACGGTGCCGGCGGTGGCCGGTCCCGCGGCCGTGCCGAGCTGGACGACGGTGTTCACCACCCCGGAGGCCGCGCCCGCTTCGGCGGCGGCGACTCCCTCGATGGTGATCAGCATCAGCGACGACGCGCCGAGGCCGAGCCCGGCGCCGTAGAGCAGGATCGGGCCGGTCAGCGCCCACGGCGTGAGCCCGTCCCCGATCGACGCCACCACGGCGATCACCCCGCCGGTGGCGGCCATCAGCGCCAGCAGGCCGAACATCGGCAGCCTGCGCCCGAGCTTCGGTGCCAGCGGCATGCCGATCCCGTTGCCCAGCACGATTCCCACCGTCGCGGGCAGCATCGTGAACGCCGTCTTCAGCGGCGAGTAGCCCAGGCCGTTCTGAAGGTGCAGGGTCAGTACGAAGAACGCGCCCATCCCGCAGTAGAAAACCAACATGATGAGCAGGCCCACGGGCAGCTGACGGTGCCGGAAAAGCGTGGGCGGCACCAGCGGGGTGCGCCCCCTGCGTTGTTGGAACCGTTGCCACACAACGAAGAGCGCGATCAGCGGGACGGCTGCGGCCAGTACCGCGAAGATCCACGCCGGCCAGCCCAGCTCACGTCCCTGGACGAGTGGGTAGAGCAAGGCCAGCGAAGCCGCCGCGAGGATCGCCGCAGCCGGCACGTCCACGCCGACGCCCTCGCGGCCGCGGCGGCGAGGCAGCACGAACGCCGCTCCGACCGCCGCGATCAGCGCGAACGGCACGTTGACGAAGAAGATCGCGCGCCATTGCCAGCCGAACAGGTCCGCCTGCGTGAGCAGGCCGCCGAGCAGCGGGCCGGCGAGGCCGCCGAGTGGGAACGTCGCGCCGAAGAATCCCATCGCCCGGCCCTGTTCGGCCGGCGGGAACTCGGCGTGGATGAACGACAGCACCTGCGGCACCATCAGCCCCGCGCACACGCCCTGTGCCACGCGCGAAACGAGCAGCGCCGTGACGTCGGGCGCGGTGCCCGCGGCGAGCGAAGCGGCGCCGAAGCCCGCTGTGCCCAGCACGAACAGCGCGCGGTGGCCGAACCGGTCGCCGAGGCGGCCGCCGGTGATGAGCGTGGCGGCGAACGCGAGCGTGTAGCCCGTGGCCGTCCACTGGAGCGCCGAAGGGGCGGCGCCGAGGTCACGTTGGATGACCGGCAGCGCGATCGTGACGATCTGGCTGTCGACCATGTCCATGAACACCGCGGTCAGCAGCAGGGCCAGCGCGGCCCAGCGTCTGGGATAAGGCCGGATTCCCGTCATGCGGCGAGTGTCATCCGTTCGACTGAGTTTGTCAAACAGATGAATGATTAATTTCCCCGGCCGGATGGCAGAATGGGATCATGAGTACCGACAAGGGGCGCCGCGCGCCCGCGCCGCACGAACGCCAGCGAGACCCGGAGCGGACGAAGGCGCGCATCCTGGAGGCCGCGATCCAGGAGTTCTCCGCGAAGGGGTTCGCCGGCGCGCGGGTGTCCGCAATCGCCGCTCGAGCCGGGGTGAACCAGCAGCTCATCGCCTACTACTTCGACGGAAAGGAAGGGCTGTACCGCGAGATCGGCCGGCAGTGGCGGGCCTACGAGTCGGAGGCGTTCCCCGACGACATGGAGCTGCCGGAGCTGGTCAAGCACTACGTGGGCGCGAGCGTCGACCCGCGGCTCGGTGGGCGCCTGCTGGCGTGGGAAGGCCTGGCGGACACGGGCGAGGACGACGAAGAAGGGCGGGAGCGCAACGCCCGGCTGGCCCAAGAAGTGGCGGCGATGCGCAAACGGCAGGAGTCGGGCGAAATCGACGACCGGTTCGATCCGGCCGCGCTCGTGCTGATCGGGATGAGCGCGGGGAACGCGCTCGCGGTCTACCCGCAACTGGCGCGCGGCCTCTTCGGCGAGGACGCCGATCCGGCGGACGTGGCGGAGCGCTATGGGGATGAACTGGCGCGGTTCATCGGGTTGCTTGTGCGGAAGGCTCGGTCATAGCGCCGTGGGGGCCGGGGCGGCCGGGGAGTCGGCTTCGAAAACGTTTAGCTGTCCCAGGCGACGACTCGGTCGTCCTCGAGCTGCACCTCAGCCGTGACGAATTCTCTGGAAGCGTCGGCCGGTCGCATTTTCTTCCACCGACTCCGCCGCGAGAACCCGCTTGGGCTAGCCGATGTACTTGTCCTCTACCGGTGGCGCTGATCACCGCCGCGATCTCCGTTCCGCCGCTTCCGTGGTGCGATCAAGATCTATCCGGTCGCCGACGGAGATCGGTTACACGGGGCCGGTGCTATGCGGGAGAGGTCCGGGGGTTTCCAGTCGGCTGCTCGGATATCGTCGAGTACGCAGTTCACTGGGCCCGCGTGAAGGAGACCGTTCGTGCGTGTGTTCGTTTCTTACACCCATGACGATGACCGGCATCGTCAGGACGTTCATGAGTTCGCCGAGTTCCTGGTGGCCCAGGGCATCGAAACGGATCTGGACTCCTGGACGGGTACCAGCCGGCAGGATTGGCACGTTTGGGCCACCAAGCACATGTCCGATGCCGACTTCGTGCTCGTCGTCGCTTCGACCGGATACCGCGCGATGGGCGACGGGCTGGGCCCTGCTGGCCAGAATCGTGGCGGGCAGTCGGAAGCGGCATTCCTGCGGGACCGTCTGCAAGTAACCGGGCCGCGTGGACCCAGAGGATCCTGCCGTCGTGCTGCCTGGTCACAGCGTGGATGAGATCCCGCTGTTCCTCCAGCCTTACACGAACGACCACTACCGGGTGGACTCGTTCACGGTGGAAGGTGCCGAAGGGCTGCTCCGCGCGATTACCGGCCAGGCCGCGTACATCAAGCCGCGCCTGGGAAATCTGGTCCGGCTGCCACCTCGGGTCGAGTCCCGCGGCGAGCCTTCATGGCGTTTGCTGCCGGAACCGGCTCCCGTACTGTGGATGGACGAACTGTTCCGCCAGAGCTATCGACCGCAAAAAGCCACCGTCGAACTCCATCTCGCACCGGCCGAGCCGCGTAGTCTGCTGGGGCTTCGGCGGCTTCAGCAACTCGCCGAAGAGCTGGCCGGGCTGGGCCGCGCGAAAGGACTCTTCACACAGCGCCAAGGACTTGAGATCGACTTCTCGGACCAGGCTGCTTGGGCCTACTCGAAAGACTGGAGGACAGGCGAAGCCGGCCTTCTGGTGCACAGGCGCGGCCAGCGAACGTGCTGGTTCAACCTGCCCGATGCGAAGCTCGGGTGGATCCTCGACGAAGCAGACCTTGCCAAGCAGCTCACACGCCACATTCTCGCGCTCCTCCGCATCGCCATCGAAGCGCCGGACGAACTGGCTCCAGCCATCGGGCTGGAACCGACGACCACTGTACGCATCGGCCACCTGAGCGAGGCGTCCGCGACCAGCGCATCTTTCCCGATGGGGCATCGGAACCGGGTCCGGATCGACCCCGTGGAAGCGCTTTCCGTCCACGACCTCCAAGCCCGGACGGCCAGCGTCGCCGATGAGCTCGTGGCAGGGCTCGCTCAGCCTTTCCGGCTTTAGAAATCCCTGTCCGCGGCCAGGCGGCGCAGCTTCTCCAACGCGCGGTGCTGCCGGACCCGCACGTTGCCCGCCGTGATGCCCAGCGCGGCGCCGGTCTCCGCCGCGGACAGGCCGACCACGATCCGCAGGACGAGGATCTCCTGCTGGTCCGCGGGCAGAGTCGCGAGCAAGCTGCCGAGCTGGGCGCCCAAGTCCGCGTTCAGCACATGCGTCTCGGGCTGGCTCTCGACTGGGCCGAACTCCGGGAGTTCAGGTACCGGGTTCGCGCGCTCCCTGGCGATCACCCGGAAGGCGTCGGCGACCTTGTTCGCCGCGATCGCCCGCACCAGGAACAGGAACGAGCCGCCGCGGTCCTGGTACCGGGGAAGCGCTTTCAGGACCGCGAGGCACGCCTCCTGGGCCACGTCATCGGCGGACAAGTACGACAGGTCGCGGCCACCGATGCGGGCCCGGCAGTAGCGGCGGACCACGGGCTTGAGTGTCTCCAACAGAGCCCTCACCGCGCCGGACTCGCCCGTGCGCGCGGCAGCCACGAGTGGGCCGATGGTTTCGCTCACCGGCCGGCCGGGCCCTCGCGGGGAAGCCCGCCGCACGGCCAGTTCCGCAGTGGTCATCGGCCCACTCCCGCCGCGATCCGCATCCGCATCCGCATTTCGCGTACCTGCTGGCACGGCGCCCTGTCAAGGCCGAGCGTTACCGGCAGCCTTCCCCGGCCCAGCGACAGATTCCGGCCCTCCTCGTCGCGGCGGGCGACGGCGACCAGACTCAAGCCCCGTTCCATCGAGCTGGACACCGGCAGCAGCGGGAGCGAGTAGGTCGACAGCGCCGCCCACACATACAGGCAGGCGCCCAGCACGAGTGCGATGATCAGCGCGGTCATGGTTCAGCCCACCTCCCTGTTGGAATGACGGATGACGGCGATCCACGCGGTCGTGCGGCGGCCCTGTTCCCGCACTGGCAAGGCAAATTGCTGACGGATCCCGGTGAGCAGGGTGGACTGCGCGCGATCATCGGCGGGCCGTCGTCCGCGACGGACCAACCCACGAACGCGACCTTTTCGGCGAAGACGGCTCGCAGCTGGACCGAGCTGAGCGTCACGTCCTGCGTTCGCGGCCGGGAACCGTTCGCGTTGCGGGCGTTGCAGGGCGCAGTAGCCGCCGATCAGGTTGATCGGCAGCACGTTGACGAGCGCGGTGCTGGGCCCGCCCGAGGCTGCGTCGGCGAGTTCCATGACTTCCTCCGGGGTGGTGAGTCGGTTGCCGGGGTAATCGGGCCGCCGGACCACCGTGTTGCCGGGTGGCAGTTGTTGTCCTGAATTTGTCCGTTAACCGGTCACCAGAAATCCCGTTTTCCTCAAATCAGGAACCGGACGCTGTCGGTTAAATCATGGACATTTCCTGTTCAGGCGTCGAAAACGGTAGCGGAATCGTCGCCCGAGGCGATCACGAGACGTGATACGCCGACGCACCCCTGGGCCGAAACCGTGATCGCCCCTTGAGCAACAGCGGAAAGAGTGTTGCGATGCTTCAGCCCGGACCCGGACTCCACGACTCCCGCACCACCGGCCGGTTCGAGGTGCTCCCTTGTTTCCCATGTGACGATCCGGTAGGGGCCTCGGCGTGGCCGGACGTCGAGGACGCACTGCGCCCGGCGGGTTTGCGTGTCTTCCGCGCCGAAACCATCGACGAATTCGAACCGGTCACGCGAGAGATCGCCGACGCGATCGCGAGCTCGCGGGTGCTGCTGGCCTACTATTCCCGCGCGCTCCCGGGCCAGTACACCTCCCAATGGGAACTGACCGCGGCGTTCGTCGCCGCAGCACGGCACGGGGACCCGGCGCAGCGTGTGCTGGCAATCAACCCCGAAAGCGGCACCGACCACCTGGAACCCGTGGACCTCCAGGACGCCAGGTTCTTCTCCGGCCCAGTCACCCCCGAGTCGATGCCACGTCTCGTCGAGCTGGTCCGCGAGGAGGTCACGGCGACCGCCGTCCCACTTGGCCCTCCGAGTGCGAGGGGGCGCATTCCACCAGGACACCTCATCGGCCGCTGTCCACAGCAGTGGTCCGTCCACAGTGCACTGCACGGCGCACGTTGTCCCGGTTCAACACCCTATTCACGGCCAGTAGCGGTGGTGCACGGCCTCCCCGTTGTTGGCATGACCGCCCTCGCGGAGCAGTACGCGTATCTGTTCCACAGCGCGTTCGATGGGGGAACCCTCCTGACGGGCTCCCGACGGGCGTACTCGATCAGGTCGTCGTACCGTCGGCCCAGGTCTGCACGCTCGTGACCGCGCGAGTCGCGTCCTCGGCCTGGGACGCCACGGCGATCTACTTGACGGGCCTCAGCACCGACGAGGGACTCCAGCTCTTCGCGGAAACACGATCGCCGTCCGACGCCGAAGAACGAGACGGTATAAGGCGGTTCGTCGAACGCTGTGGCGGCCATCCCCTCACGCTCCGAGCGATGGCACTGGTGCTCCAACTCTCGCCCGCGCGGTTGACCGACGAGCTGTTCGCCGCCCAACCGGACAGTGCGCCCCAAGCCATCCGCATCCGCCTCGCCACACTAAGCCCTACCGCCCGCCGTGTTCGAGCAGCTCCTGTCCGAAACGCGCGATCTCGGACTGAATCCGAGGACCTGCGTCAGACGCTGCGACTGGAGTACGCCCGCAGCGTCCTGCCGGCAGGCCATCAGGGCCGTGCCCGCGAGATGGCCGGTGAGGTGGCCGCCGTTTACCACGTGGACGGCAGGCATCAGCACGCCCGCTGCGCCGAAGCGGAAGTCGTCCTCGCCGACGCCGGGCTGCCCCTCGACATCCGTGATCTGCGCGCGCGAACGGTGGAGTGAAGGCACTCCACAGGAGCACTCGACGCACACGAGCGCTTCCCGCGGTTTGCCCGGTACTGGTAGGGCGCGGTCGGCCACCACCGAGGCGATGAGCGCCAGCGGGTTTTCGGCGCTACACCGGCGGCCGTAGATTTCGACCCAGCGATCCTCGAACCCTAGGCGCGGCTGCTCGGCCACAGACATCCCGAGGCCATCGAATTGCCGGTTCGATCTCGGGATGGCGATCGCGGTGAGCGGCTGCGGGCCATGAACCCCATCGAACTCGTCGACCCCGCAGCCAAGGACCCGAACCTGGTGTCCCTGCTGGACATGGTCACCGACGGCAGCACTGTCGCGAACGTGCCGGAGCTGGTGCACGACGGCTTGTTGCGCAAGTGGATGGCCACCTCGGTGCACGTCCTCCTCGCAGAGATCACCCAGAGCGACTTCGGCAGACCGGCCAACTCACCACCCGGCTGGAGCGGCGTGCCCACCGCCTCAATCAGGCGACCCATTCTCCTGCCATCGCAGGCCGTACGCGAACCCCGGCGCCAGATGCCGGAACTGCGCGTGCACCTCGGCCGCGCCATCGGCCGCGAGCTCAGGTCCCCGCGTCGAGCGGTCCCTCGCGTCTTCCTGGAACACCTTGTCCAGTCTGATGATCCGCTCCGGGAGCGCACTACCGAACCGGACATGGAGGTCGAACAGGTCACACGGATGCCTTGGCACGCAAACGTAGTGGGGGTGCCGGAACTCGGCCCGGAATCGCAACGCGATGTCGTGCCGCGCGCCCCGGGCGAGCGGCTCCGGCAGCCGCAGCGCCAGCCCGATCCGGTCACTGGACTCCATCTGGCGTCCGGTCAGCGTGCCACCGTAGAACACGTCCACCTGCAGATCCGATTCGCGGACCGGGCTGGGTTTCCCGTCCGGCGCGGTGAGCGTGAGCGCCAGGTCCAGCTGGAAGATCTCGTCGGCGTCCGCGACCACGCGCCGGAACTCGAACACTTCGGGCACCGGCTGGTCGAGCGCGACGGCCACGCGTAGCTCCTCCGTGTGCCAATCCAGGCTCGGATAGGCCGCGGCGGGCTCCGGGGCGAGCGCCGAAACCGCCGCCTCGGCGAGCTGGTCAATGCCCTCGTCGATCCGGCGGCGGACGGTCCGGCCATCCCGCTTGAGCGCGCTGGCCGCCCAGTGCACCCGGTCCTGGTAAAAGGGCTGGCGCGTGTCTTCGTGGAGGCCGAAACCGGCCAGCAGCACGGTGCGCAGATCATCCGGAAGCGGTTCGATCAGCTCGCGCAACCGGGCCGAGATCTTGCGGCGGATCGTGCCGGCGTCATCCTCTTCGGATATTCCGCATACCGCTCGTATCGCCGGTCCGACGCGTTCCATGAGGTTGACGACGGAGACCCCGCGCCCCTTCCGCAGGATCTTCAATTCGGCCGCCACATCGATGGTGCTGACGTTCACCCGTCCTCCCATGCCTTCCCGCGTCAGGACGTCCATTCTGTCCAGCCAGGACAACACTGTCCAGCAGCAACATCGGCGATTCCCGGTTTCCGCGACGTGTTTCGTTTTCCGGGAAAGCAGGAAACGGGAAACTCCTTGTCCGCAATTCGACGAAGAACGCATTCTTGGATGGTCCCGGAAATTCCGGTGGCGACAATCACCAGAAATCGACCGCGGAGTTCCCGTGAGCCCGGGCAACGCCCTGAGGCGAGGAGTCGGAATTGAAAATCCTGTGTTCGTTCTCTCTGCTCCTGAAACTGGCCCTGTGGCTGGTCGTGGCAGGTGTCGTGCTCGGCATCGCGCTGGGCCATCAGCGTGACGCGGCGCCAACGGCTCACCCGGACGCCACAGTCGCCGGCTACACAAAGGAGGTGTCGTCATGCAGACTCACGTCATCGGGCTGATCGTGACCCTGCTGTCCATCGTCTTCGGCTGAGCTGAGCCCCGATGGACGGCCACGAAACGCACGAACGCCGGCAGGACGGGGTTTTTTCCCTGTCCTGCCGGTTTTCCGGCGGCATCCGCCGGGGCATACTGACCTTCCGGCGAGGGTGGGTGTCGATGAGCGAACGAGCGAAATTCGGTGCGGAACTGCGCAGACTCCGGGCCGCCAGTGGTTTGTCGCTGGCCGATCTGGAAAAGCGCGTGCACTACAGCAAGGGATTTCTCAGTAAGGTGGAAACTGGCCTCGCTACACCGAGCGCGGCACTCGCCGCGTTGTGCGAGGAGCAGCTCGACGCTCCCGGCGCGTTGACAGCCCTGTTGCCCGGCAGGCCTGCCCGGCGACGGACCAGGCCGGATACCCGCCCGTCCGGACTCCCACCGGCGACGAACACCTTCGTGGGACGACAAGCCGAGCTTTCGCGGGTGCGGCAGGCCCTTTCGTCCGAGGGTGGCGTGTGCGTGATCTCCGGGCTCGGCGGCATAGGGAAGACCGAGCTGGCGGTCCGTTGTGCACACCGGCTCGAAGCCGGTTTCGCCGATGGCTGCCTCTACGTCGACCTTCGAGTGTCCGACGAGCCTTCGGTGGTGCAGGACCGGCTCCTGCGGATGCTGGGTGAACCACCGGAGTCGATCCCGGCCGATCCGGACGACCGGACCGCCTACTATCGGAACAGGTTGGGCGGCAGGAGTTTTCTGCTCGTGTTCGACAACGCCGGCAGCGCCGCGCAGGTGCGGCCGCTGCTCCCGGCAGAGCCAAAGAGCCGGGTGCTGATCACCAGCAGGTCGCGGCTCGCGGCGCTCGACGAGGCGGCCCACGTTTCCCTCGACGTGTTGTCCGAACCGGCCGCGAGCGAGCTGTTCGCCTCGCTCACCGGCGTGGAACCGGACGAGGCGGTAGCCGGCATCGTGACCCGGTGCGGACTGCTCCCCCTCGCCATCAGGATCGCGGCAGCCCGGCTCCGGTCACATCCGGCCTGGGACGCGGCCGAACTTGAGCGGCGGCTGGCCAGAGCACAGGTGCGGATCGCGGAGCTGGACGACGGCGAACGAAGCGTGTCCGCGGCCTTCGACCTGTCCGTTCAGCAGCTGCCGCACGCGGAATCCCGGCTGCTGGGGCTGCTCACCCTCCTTCCTGGTGCTGATTTCGATCTCGACACTGCCGGCGTGCTGGGAGGCCGGGGCACCGAGCGCGTACTGGATCGCCTGCACGACGTGCACCTGCTGACACAGCCCGCGATCGACCGGTACGCCTTCCACGACCTGGTTCGTTCGCACGCGGGCGGGCACCTGTTCGCCACGACCTCGGCCGCTCAACAGGCGACGATGTTCCGTCACGTCATGGATTTCGCCGTCCGCTCGGCGGAAGCTGCCGACCGGTTGATCACCCCTGGCCGTTACCGTCCCGAGCTCGCCTGGCCCGACGACACGCCTGCGAAGGAGCTGGAAACCGATGACGACGCCGTCAACTGGCTGAGCGCGGAATGGCCGAACCTCGTGGCGTTGTGCCAGTCGGCCGGCGAGCGTGGCGAGTTCGACCGTTGTTGGCGGCTCGCCTATTCCCTGCGAGGCTTCTTCTTCCTCGCGAAGCTCTGGGAGCCGTGGATCGAGACCCACGAATGGGCTCAGTCCGCCGCCCGCGCGTCCGGCGACAGGTGGGCGCTGGCCACCAGCACGGCCAATCTCGGAGTGGCGCTGGCGGATCGAGGCGATCCAGACGCCGCCTCGGTCCGTTACGAGCAAGCGCTTTCCCTGTACCGGGAAATCGGCGACGGTCACGGCGAGAGCACGGCACTCGCGCACCAGGCATGGGCGGACCACTACCGCGGCCGGCACGAGGAAGCGCTCCAGAACCTGCGGCGCGCGGCCGCTTTCTACGAACAGGAAGGCAACGAACGCAATGCCGCGATCACGAACCGCGGCATCTCCCTCGTGCTGACGTCGCTGGGCTCGGCCGCCGAAGCAGCCGAGCTGGCGGCAAGTACGTTACCCGTGTTCGAGGAGCTCGTGCTGAACCTGGACGCCGTCATGGCGCTCAACTGCATGGGCTGGGCGTATTTCCACAGTGGAGACTACGAACGCGCCACAGCTGCCTATGACGAAGCGACAGCCCGAGCCGAACGCTGTAGCAGCACGTACGAAGCGGCACGCGCGTTCACCGGTTTGGGCAACATCGCCCGGGCCCGCGGAGACAAAGTCGAGGCCACCATCTGGTGGGCGAGGGCCGACGAAATCCATCCGGCGTTGCCCCCGGCGAGCGTCGGCGAAGCCCGCGTGCGTGCCACCTAAGGACCTTTTCCCCTCGGTTCGTGCATCCGCCGGTCCGCCTGGACGTCGCGCTCGGCCAGCGGGCCGACGGCCGCCGCCTCGGCTGGTCGACGTGGGCGCTGTGGGAGCGACGGCCGGAGCGCCCACTTCGAAGGACCGCGAAACCTACCTCGCGCGGCTCCTCCCACCAGTGCTGCCGGGGATGTCGGTTGGCGACATCCTGGGTTCCCAACCCGTTCAACGCCACGTATACATCGTGGGCTCGTGCTAGCTAGAGGATTCGGGGATGCAGGGCCTGATTCGTGCGATAACCGAGCGGGCCGAATACTTCCCGCCTTGCGACGAGTGGGGCGAGTTCGTCGGGGCGGATTCCAACGCGCGCCGCAGCCTGCCACCAAACTGTCGCTCACGACGCATCCGACACCGGCGACGACAGGCTCGGACGTCCGCCAAGGTGCCGTGCGGATCAACGGAGTCGGCTACGGCGACAGCCTCGCCGACCGGTTCTCGATGTTCTGCACCAAACGCCGCAGGCCGGGATGTTGGACGACGCGGTGGATTCCCGAGCAGACCAGGCATTCGAGCCGTTCGCTGATGGGTTCAGGTGCAGTCCTCCCAGACACGGCGCAGGCAGCCCGCAGTGAGGTCCGTCAACATCCCGAACACGCGGCTGCTGCGGCTCGTCGCGTACCGGCCGGGCACGACAGTGAACCCGATACTCGCGGGCACGCGGGTGGCGGGCCAGCAGAGTAACAGGTTGCCCGAGCTCGGCTGCGGTAACCCGACACTGGTCCTGTAGCGGTGTCACTCCCCATCGTCGCTGTTGGTGGCACTGCGTGCCACTACGTATCGCGGAGTGCTTCGCTGATTTGGCGGACCACGTCGGAGAGTCCGGCTGACGAACGCAGGACCGCGATCACCGTGTCCTCGTCGGGTTTCTCTTCCGTGGCCACGTCCGCCGAGAACGCGTCGACCACGAGCGCGAACGCCTCCTTGGCGTGCGCGTGCGCATTGTCCTTACCACCACTACGAAGCCACCGCCGGAGTACGTGGTTGTGCGCCGCGGCGACGGCGGCCGCGGCGACCGACCCACGCAGGTCCGCCATCGGCTCCCCGTCCGCTTCGAACCGGCCCCGCAGGTACCGGGCGAGCACACGCTGATACCGGTCGACACTCGCGACCTCCTTGTCCCGCAAGGAAGGCACGGTCCGGGTGAGCGCGTACCGCTTCACCGAGACGTCCGGGTCCGACAGGTAGAAGTCGAGCACCAGCCCGACCCCCGCGCACGCCACCTCGACCGGGTTCTGCGCCGGGTCGGCGGTGGCGAACAGCTGCTCGATGTCGAGCAGCACCTCCTCGTGGTTCGGGAAGATCGAGTCCTCCTTCGACCGGAAGTACCGGAAGAAGGTGCGCCTGCCGACCCCGGCGGCGGACGCGATCTCATCCACCGTGGTGGCGTCGTACCCCTGGTCGAGGAACAGGTCGATCGCCGCCACCGTCAGGGAATGACGCAGCTTGCGGCGGCCGGCGGTGGTCCGGCCCGCGCGCGGCCTTGGCGAACGCCGGGGCTCATCGGACATGGGAAGAACCTACTGCATCGCTGGTGACCGCCCCGGTCACAGCCACGGCGGAAACGGATCACTCCAGGTGGATCGGCCGCGGCCCGTATCCGCCTACTTTTGGACCGGATCGGTCACAGGCCATCTTGCTAAAGGCACTCCGTGCCATTAGAGTGTGGAGGTACGGACACCGACGTACCGCCCGAAGGGACCCCGCTCATGCGCGTCGAACAGCATGTGGTGCCACAGCAGCCCGCTCCACGGGTCGATTACCGCGGTGCCTTCGGCTGGCCGGTGCACTGGCACGAAGGTGGCTTGCGCCTGGTCACGGGCTCCGGCATCGGAGCGGTCGCGGTCCCCAAGTCACTGTCGGACCGGGTGCTGGAAAGCGTTGCCCGGCAAGGGTGCGCGGGCCCCACGCTGAACGTCCCCACCAAGCACGGCATGATCGTCGTCCTGCTGGTGGACGCCGACGTGCTCGCCCCCGGCGAGACCGAACTACCCCCGGGCGTCCGCGTCCTCACGGCCGGCACGGCCATCCCGCTGCCCACCGAGCAGCGCCCGAACGAGATCGCCCGCTGGGTGATCCCGCCGGACACCAGCCAGCGCTGGCTGCCCAGCCTCGCGGCGGTGCTGACCAGCATCCACACCGTGTCCCCGGCCCGGCTCGCCGCCGCGGTCTGACCCCCAGACGGACCCCGCAGAGCCTGCCGCTCCGGCTCTGCGGGGTTTTTCCAACCTCAGCGCGGCAACCCTGCCACCACGGCGAGGTACTCCTCCGCGATCCGGCGCACGAGATCGCCCGCGGGCTCCAGCGAGTCGATCAGCCCGGCCGACTGGCCTGCTTCGACCTTCCCGTTCGCCACATCGCCTTCGTGCGCGGCCATCTTCAGCGTCGACTCCGCGAAGCGTTCCCGGCGAACCTCCTCGGCAACGCCGTCCCGCTCGAGTTTCTCCATCTCCGCCGTGAAAGCGTTCGGCAGCGCGCGGATCACCCCAAGGTCCCGGCCCACCGGCCGCGCGTCCGAAACCGACGCGTCCAGCACCGCCTGTTTGTACGCCGGGTGCACGTTTCCCTCGTGCGTGGCCAGGAACCGGGTGCCGAACTGCGCCGCCCCGGCCCCCAGTGACAACGCGGCCGCCAGCCCGGCGCCATCGGCGAACCCGCCCGACGCGATCAGCGGAACCCCCGGCACCGCACAGGAAACCGCGCGCAGCATGACCAAAGTGGACACCTGATCGGGCGGCGGATGTCCACCCGCCTCGGCCCCGACGACGACCAGCCCGTCCACCCCGGCGTCCGCCGCCTTCCTGGCGTGCCCCGGGCTCGCCACCACGTGCAGGCAGATCGTACCGGCCTCACGGAACCGTGCCAGGTAGCGCTTCGGCCCGCCCTGGGACGCGATCAGCACCGGCACCCGGCGCTCCAACAGGAGGTCCATCGTGTCCTCGGCGCCCTTGCGGTACAGCGGCAGATTCACCGCGAACCGTTGCCCCGCAAGCACATCGAGCGCTTCGGACAGCGCGTCCGGACGCATCGGGCCCGCCGCGAGCACGCCGAGCCCGCCCGCGCGCGAGACGGCCAGTGGCAGCGCGGGCGCGGAAGACGCCCACGACATCCCGGCCTGCACGATCGGCAGGTCGATGCCCAGCAGCCGGGTCACGTCCGTGCTGATCTTCACGCTTCCTCCAGCAACCGGCGCGCGTGCTCGGCGAGCTGCTTCTTCTGGATCTTCGAGCTGGCCGTCATCCCGATGCCCTCGAACCCGGCCACGACCCGCAGGTACCGCGGCACCTTGAACCCGGCCATCTCGCCCCGGCACCAGTCGAGCAGCTCGTCCGGCTCCGCGTCACCGTTGAGCACCACGAACGCGAACGGCACCTCGACCAGCCGCTCGTCGGGCACGCCGACCACGGCGGCCTGCCGGATGGCCGAATGCCGGTGCAGGATCGCCTCGACCTCGGTCGGCGCGACGTTCTCCCCGCCGACGCGGATGATCTCCTTGGCGCGCCCGGTGAACGACAGCCTGCCGCGCTCGTCGATCCGGCCGAGGTCACCGGTGGAGAGCCAGCCTTCGCCGTCGAGCGCCGCCGCCGTCTGCTCGGGCATCGCGTAATACCCGCGCATCACGTTCCAGCCGCGCACCTGGATCTCGCCGGTTTCGCTCAACCGCACCGAAACCCCGGGCTCCGGCGGCATCGACCCCTCGACCCGCAGCTCCTCCGGCTCCCACCAGCACGACTGCGCGACGTTCGGCGAAGCCTCGGAAAGACCATATCCCACAACGGCTTCCGTGGCGCCGAGCTCGTCGATCACCCGCCGCACCACGGTCGGCGAGGCCGCCAGCCAAGCGCCCCGCAACGAAAGCCGCCGCCGCGGGCGATCCGGATGGTTGAGCAGCATCAGCGCGATGGTGTCGTTGCCCGCGAAATGGGTGCACCGCTCGGCTTCCAGCAACTCGAGCACCGCTCCAGGCTCGAACCGCTCGGCCGTCACCAGGGTCGCCAGCTGTTGCAGGCACGAGAGAATCGACAACGTGGTCCCCGCGACGTGAAAGAACGGGCGTCCACTGTAGAACCGGTCGCCCGCGCGCAAGCCCAGCCTGGTCCCGGAAAAGAACGCGTCCGCGCACATGCTCCGGTGCGTGAGCAGCACGCCCTTCGGGAACGACGTGGTCCCCGAGGTGTACTGGATCAACGCCACGTCGTCGGGCTCGCACACCGCCGGGACCGGCTCACCCGCCCCGTCGAGGAACTCCTGCCACGACCGTGCGCCCGCCGGCACGTCCACGCCGACCACCACGACCTGGCGCAATTCCGGCAACGCGGGGTCGGGCAGCCGAGCGTCCACCGCGGGGCAGATCTCCCTCAACAGCGGCACGAATGACGAACTCAGCACCTTCTCCGCCACGAACAGCAGCCGTACCTCCGACTGCCGCAGCGCGTACTCCAGCTCACCGGCCTTGAAGCGGGTGTTCACCGGCACGGTCACCGCGCCCAGCGACGTGATCGCCAGGAACAACGCCACCCAGCGCGGTCCGTTGCCGAGACACAGTCCAATGTGGTCACCGCGCCGGACACCGGCCGCGGCGAGCGCGGCTCGTACCGTCTCGACTTCCCTTGCCAGCCCGGCGAAAGTGACCCGCTCGTCCGCGTTGACCACGGCCTCCACGTCCGGCACCACGGCGGCCGCGCGGCGCAGCACGGCGTCGGTGGTCAGCGGGCAGATCCCGGTCAGGTCCATGTGCCGAACTCCTCCACCCCGCGCCGCCAGCCGCCGTCGGCGAGATTGCGTTCGATGGCCGCCATTTCGATACGGATTCCTTGGGACAGCGTGGTTTCCTCCCCGAGGTCCACCGACTGCTTGGTCAGTTCGATTGCCAGCGCCGGCGCTTCGGCGATAGCGGCCGCCGTCTCCGCCGCGGCTTTCTCCAGCTCGTCCGGCTCGACGAGCCGGGTGATCAGCCCGAGCCGGTGCGCCTCCCCGGAATCCATCACACGACCGGTGAACAACAACTCCTTCGCGCGGCGTTTCCCGATCACGCGCTGCAGCCGCTGCGTGGCGCCGACGGTCCCCCGGTGCGGTTCCGGGAAGCGGAAGGTGACCGCCGTGGACGCGAGGGTGAAGTCGCAGCTCATCGCGATCTCGCCGCCGGATCCGACCACCGGGCCCGCCAGGACGGCGACCACCGGCTTCGCGCAGCGTTCGATCGTCTCGTACGCGGCGAACGACGCGAGCCGCCGCGCCCGCACCCACGCTTCGTCCTTTCCCTTGCGCTCCTTGAGATCCGCGCCCGCGCAGAACACCGGGCCACGGCCGCCGAGCAGCACCACACGGACGTCCGGATCGGCGTCGAGGGCGGTGAACACGTCACGCAGCGCGCGGCACATCGGCAGGTTCAGCGCGTTGCGCGCCTCCGGCCGGTTCAGCTCCACGGTCGCGACGCCGCCGGAAACGCTGTACTCGACCTCCATCAGACCACCCCCTCCGCGCGCAGTCCGCGCAGCGCCTCGGCGTCGAGCCCCAGGTACTCCGCGAGCACTTCCTCCGTGTCCGCGCCCAAGACCGGCGGAACCGCGACCTCCGGATCGTCGAACCCGTCGAGCCGCAACGGCGTGCGCAGCGCCGGGAAACCGCCCTCGCGCGGATGCTCGAACCGCCCGACCATCCCGCGGGCCACGGTGTTCGGGTCCTCGAGGATTTCGCGGACCGAGTTCACCTCGCCCACCGGCACCCCGGCCTCGCGCAGTGCGGCGACCACCTCGTTTCTGGGCCGCTGCGCGAAAGCCGCCCGCAGATCGCCGACCACGCGCTCTCGCTCGGCGAGCCGGCCGGCGTTGGTGGCCAGCGCGGGATCGTCGGGCAGACCGAGCACCCGGCACAACGGTGCCCAGTGCTGATCGCTCGCGCTCAGGTGCAGCCAGCGCCCGTCGCGGCACTGGAACGCCGCCGACGGCACGCGGCCCGGGTGCTGCGTGCCGGCGCGCACCGGGTCCTCGCCGAACGCGAACACCCGCGCGGCGGCCAGCGCGAGCAGGCTGACCTGCACGTCCATCATCGCGACGTCCACGTGCGCCCCGCGCCCGGACGTGCCGCGCCCGAGCAGTCCGGTGAGGATCGCGATCGTCGTCCACAGCCCGGCGGCCAGGTCCGACACCGGCACGCCGACCTTCGCCGGCGGCCCGTCCGGATAGCCGGTGAGGTGCATGATCCCGGACAGGGCCTGGAAAATCGTGTCGTAGCCCTTGCGGTCGCGGTACGGCCCGTGCTGCCCGAAACCGGTGTTGGACACGTAGACCAGGCCAGGGTTGTCCGCGGAAAGCGCTTCGTAGCCGAGGCCGAGTTTGTCCATCCCGCCGGGCAGGAAGTTCTCCACGACCACGTCGGCCTTCGCGGCCAGTTCACGCGCCAGCTGCTGCCCGCGCTCGGATTTCAGGTCCAAAGTGAGGGAACGCTTGCCCCGGTTGAACGCGAAGAAGTACGCGCTCTCCCCGTGCGGCAGTTTCGGCTCCCAGGCACGGGATTCGTCCCCGGCGCCCGGACGTTCGATCTTGATCACTGACGCGCCCAGCTCGGCGAGGATCTGCGTGGCGAACGGCGCCGCGAGCACCCGGGAGAAGTCGAGGATGGTGACCCCGGCGAGCGGTTTCATCGTGCCTCCCGGAAGCCGCGCATGATCACGTTCACGTCCCGGCCCGCGCGCATCGCCTCGGCGTAGGGCAGATCCGCGACCCGGTGGAACAGGTTCTTGGTCGCCGACATGGCCAGCGGGTTCGCCGCCGCCCACTTCCCGGCGATTTCCAGCGCGACGTCGAGCACCTCGCCCGGCTCTGCGGCACGGTTGGCCAGGCCGAGTTCGAGCATCTCCGGCGCGGTGAGCATGCGGCCGAGGCTGATCAGTTCGAACGCCAGCTTCGGGCCCAGCTGGCGCTGCAGTCCGGTCATCACCACCGCGGGCACGATCGAATGCCGCATCTCCGGGTAGCCGAACTTCACGTCGGTGGCCACCACCGTCATGTCGCAGCCGATCGCCAGCCCCGCTCCCCCGCCGACGGCGGGCCCCTGCACCGCGCCGACGACCGGAGTGCTCAGCTCGCGCAGCAACGACTGCGTGCGGCTGGTCAGCTCTGCTCGCTCCAGCACGGCCTCGGGGTTTTCCGTGGTCAGGTGGGAAAACTCGCTCAGATCGGCGCCGGCGCAGAAACCGCGGCCGCTCCCGGCGAGCACCACGGCCCGCACGCCACGATCGCGATCGGCCTCCAGCAGCGCGTCGTGCAACGCGCGGGTCAACGCCGTGTTCAGCGCGTTCAGCTTTTCGGGGCGGTTCAGGGTCAGGACGCGGATCGCCTCGCGGTCCTCCGTCAGCAGTACCTCAGGCATGCGCCACCTCCCCGGCGCGGGCGACGAGGCTGTGCAGCTCCCGGCCCAGCGCTCGCTCGCATTCGCGCGACGCGGCGGCGACCGCGTCGCGGTCCAGCCCCGTGTCCACGCCCATCGACTCGAACAGCTCGACCAGGTCCTCCGTGCAGGCGTTGCCGGTCATGCCCTGGCCGTAGGTGATCTGCGCGGGATGCCCGCCGACACCGCCGAAAGCGCTGTCGAAATGGCGGCAGCCCGCGTCCAGCGCCGCGACGCAGTTGGCCAGCGCCGCCCCGCGGGTGTTGTGGAAATGCGCGACGGCGGGCGCGTCCCCGAGGCGGTCGAAGAGCGCTTTCACCGAGCGCGGGTTCGCGACCCCGACCGTGTCACCGACCGTGACCAGATCCGCTCCCAGATCCCGGAAACGAGCGACGTCCTCGGCGACCGAGCCCGGGTCGACCGCGCCCTCGAAGGGACAGCCGAAAGCCACCGACACGACGCCGACCAGGCGAAACCGGCCACCCGCCAGCTCGATCATCTCGGCGACGTTGGCCCACTGCCGGTCACGCGTCGTGCGCAGGTTCCGCTCGGTATGCGATTCGGTGGCCGAGACCAGCAGGCTCAGTTCCTCGGCGCCGCGCCCGGCGTCGAGGTCCGCGAGCGCACGCTGAACGGCGCGCGGGTTCGGGCAGGTCGCCTTGTACGCGACGCCTTCGGTGCGCGGCAGCCGGGCGAGCAGCTCGCTCGCGTCCGCGAAGGCGGGCACCCGGGCCGGGTTGCTGTAGCTGGTGGCCTCGATCCGGGTGAAGCCCGCCGCGGCGAACGCGCCGAGCAGGCCGAGCTTGGTGGCCGTGGGCACGAACTGCTCCTCGTGCTGCAGCCCGTCACGGGCGAAGCACTCGCAGATCGTCACGTCTGCCATCGATGTACCTCCTGGAACCGGCGAACGTTTCCAGGAGTACACGACCAGTGTTGACAAAGTCAACACATCACCGCGGCGCCTCCTGGCGCTCCAGAGCCCTGGCCAGCGTCGCGAGCTTGGTCAGGGCCGAGTCCAGCACCTGCCGCTCCTGCTCGGTCAGGCACACCAGGAAGGCGTCGTTGCGCTCGTTCGCCGCCTCGATCAGCCCCTTGTACAGCGCTTTGCCCTTGCGGCTCAGGCTCAGCTGCGTCGTGCGACCCGCGCCGGACTCGCGCAGCAGCAGCCCGCGCTCGTCGAGCTTGGTCACCACGCGGCTCATCTGCCCCTTGTCCAGGCTCGCGAGCCGGGCCAGCCTGTTCAGGCTCAACGGCGCTTCGGCGCCGAGCAGCGCGATGGTGCGCCATTCGCCGAGGCTCACGTCGAAATCCCGGCGGTACCGGGTCGCCGCGCTCCGGGAGATCGCGTTCGCCACCTGATGCAACCGGAACGACAACAGCTCGGTGATGGTCACGCTCATCCGGCGATCCTAGGCGACCGCCGCGGGCGCCCCGCCGGGAACTCGGGTGTTGACTTTCTCAACACCGAGGTCGCAGACTCTGGGCATCCCCCACTCGAACCCCTGGAGTGAGACAGTGACGTCGACTTCGCAGCAAGGTACCGGCCAAGGCACCGCGACCGCCGCCCGCGACCGGCTCTATCGCAAGGTCGCCCTGCGGGTCATGCCGCTGCTGCTGGCCTGTTACGTCGTGAGCTTCATCGACCGCACCAACATCGGGATCGCCCAGGTCCGGCTGCACGCCGACCTCGGGTTCAGCGCCGGGGTGTACGGACTGGCCGTCGGCCTGTTCTTCGTCGGCTTCATCCTGTTCGAAGTGCCGAGCAACATGCTGCTGGCCAAGATCGGCGCGCGGAAGACGCTCGTGCGGATCATGCTCTCCTGGGGCGCGGTCACGATCCTGACCTCGCTCGCCACCACGCCGACGCTCTTCTACGGCGCGCGTTTCCTGCTCGGTGTCGCCGAAGCCGGCTTCTTCCCCGGCGCGCTCTACTACCTCGCGCAGTGGTTCCCGTCCGCCCGGCGCACCAGGATGACCGCGCTGTTCTTCCTCGGCGTCCCGCTCTCGGGCATCATCGGCTCGCCGCTGTCCGGCTGGATCATGCACAGCCTCGGCGGCGTCGGCGGCCTGCGCGACTGGCAGTGGCTGTTCGTGCTCGAAGGCGTGCCGCCGATCGTGCTCGGGCTGCTCGTGCTGTTCCTGTTCCAGGACAAGCCGAGCGAGGCGAAATGGCTCAGCACCGCCGAAAAACAGCTCATCACCGAGGACCTGGCCGCCGACCAGGAGCACAAGGGGACCAAACACGGCAGCCTGCTGCGTGCCCTGCGCGACCCGCGGGTGTACATCCTCGGCCTGGTCTCGTGCGGGGCGTACACGCTGGCCAACGCCGTCTCGTTCTGGACGCCGCTGATCATCAACAGCGCGGGCGTCGGCAACGTGCTCAGCCTCGGGCTGCTCTCGGCGATCCCGCCGGTGCTGGGCATGGTGGTGATGCTGCTGGTCGGCAGGCATTCCGACCGCACGCTGGAACGCCGCTGGCACGCGGCGGGCGCCGAGTTCTTCGCCGCCGGCTGCCTGATCGGCCTTTCCTTCGCCACCGGCAACCCGTACGTCGTGATCGTGTTGCTGGCCTTGATGACCGCGGCGCATTACTCGGGGCTCACGGTGTTCTATTCGATCCCCTCGATCTACCTGTCCGGCCCCGGCTCGGCGAGCGGCATCGCGATGGTGACCACGATGGGTTCGTTCGCCGCGGCGGCGAGCCCGACGATGCTGGGCTGGATCAAGACCACCACCGGGAAACTCGACCTCGGACTGCAGATCAGCGCCGCGGTGGTCATCCTCGGCGGACTCATCCTGCTGATCGGGATCCCGGCGCGGGCACTGCGGGAACGCGCCTGAAGAGTCCACTTCGGACTGTTCAGGCCTGCTCCTCCAGCGCGTCCGCCAGCCGCCGGTACACGGGCACCGGCGGCCAGCCCGCGTCCTCGGCCAACTCGAAAACCCGCGTCACGCACCGGGCTCCGGCGACCAGGCGCAGGTCGATCCCGCGGCGGGTGGCGAGCAAACGGGCACGCAGCACCAGGTTCAGCCCCGCGGCGCCGAGGAACGTCAGCCCGGAGAAATCGAGCACCAGCGAGCGCGCGCCGTCGAGGCGGGGCAGGATCAGGGACTCTGCCTGCGGGGCGGTGGCGAGATCGAGCTCGCCGGCGAACCCGAGCACGGTGACACCACGGCCCGGCCGGTCTTCGGACCAGCTCAGCTGTGGTTCGGGGAGAGCGCTGACGCTCATGGGGCTGCCTCCTTGCGGGGCAGCTAGTGGAGAAAACGGCCAATCAGGTGCAATCAGTCCGAGACCCCGCTAACTACCTGGAACCTGCGTAGCGGCGGTGCTTGCGGCTGGTGAGTCAACCGTCGCGAGAGAGACCGACCTGTCTCGCCCGCACGTTGTTGGTATCACGCCGGCTCGGGCGCTGTCCAGCCCGTGCCGCCGGCCGGAATACGGCCGCGGCGGCCGCGGTTGTCCCTGGCATGACGAGGTCGATGAAGGTTCCGGGACCGGACCACCCGATCACCATCGAACAGAGCACGGAACACGTGCGCGTGCATGCCGGCGGCAAGCTGATCGCCGACACGAGTTCACCACTCGTTCTGCACGAAGCCGGTTATCCGGGCGTTTATTACATTCCACTGGCGGACGTCGAACAGGGCGCGCTGGAAAAAACGACCAGCACCACGTACTGCCCGTACAAGGGGGAGGCTTCTTACTACAGCATCATCGGCGCCGAGGAAGGCACCGATGCGGTCTGGACGTACGAGTCGCCGTACCCCGCTGTCGGTGAAATCGCAGGCCATGTGGCTTTCTACCCAGACAGGGTCGAGTTCGGCACGGACTGAGAAATCCGCCGATCAGGCGTCACCCGGGTGAGCTAGACTGTTCGGCTCACCAACCTGGCCCCCTGAGCCGGAATCGGGCGCCGACCTGCCGGAAAATCGCGTTAGCCGAATATGCTGCGAATTTTTTTCGATTCCACCCGGCGCCGTTTCCTGGTAAGCAGGGAATTGGTCGTCGCCGTGCCGGACCGGAGATTTCCCGCATCCCGGGGGGACAGCTTCGCTGCTGGAGACGCGGGTGAAGACCGGCCCGCACGGCGGCGGCCCCGGCGGGGTGGGGATGAACATGGACGTGCACCAGGATCGGCGACCGTGGCCCGCCTGGCCCGCCCGCTTCCAGGCGGACGGCAGGCCACGCATTCTCTGCGCGGGCCGCGAGGTCACCGTGCTCACGGTTTACCAGCCGGCGCAACGGTTGCAGCTGTACAGCCTGGCCGAGCTGGTCGTGTTTCCCTGCCGGCACTGCCGTGAATGGTGCGAGACGGCGATCGTCGCGATCGTCGAACGCGCGCTGATCTGCCCGCCCTGCTACGCCACCGCGATCGGGCTGCGTCGGCGGGAAAACGCTGCCGGGAACCTGTGCGCCTGAGCCCTCAGGGCTTCTTGCCGACGCCGGCCCAGATCACCGACTCCTCCGGTTGGGCGAAGGTGATCACCGGGGCACCGGGGCCGCTTTCCTCCGGATGCCACAACGGCGTCCACGTCATGCCGGGCTCGACGAGCTCGAAATCTCCCAGCAGCGCGCGGATTTCCCGCTGCGAGCGCCAGACGACGGGACTGGTCGACCGGTCGTACATCTCCTTCAGCTCCGCCAGCTTGTCCTCGAGCTCCGGCGGCACGCCCTCGTCGGTCACCTGGGAAATCACCAGGTACGAACCGGATCCGAGCAGCTCCCGGTACCGCGCGACCGCCGCCGGCCCGATGTCGGTGCCGTCGTGGCCCGGCTGCTGGATGTGCAGCACCGCCACCAGCAGCAACGCGACGGGTTCGGCGAAGTCGATCACCCCGGTGTCGGCGACCTGTTCCCACAGGCCGTCCGGGTCACGCATGTCGCCGCGCACCACCGCGTGCCGCCGCGGATCCCCCTGGTTGTCCAGCAGGTACCGCGAATGTGCGACCGCGACCGGTTCGTTGTCCACGTAGACCACGCGTGAGTCGGCCGCGACCTCGTCGGCGATCTGGTGGGTGTTGCCCATCGTCGGGATGCCCGAGCCGATGTCGACGAACTGCCGCACGCCGAGGCGCACCAGGTGCCGGACCGCGCGGTGCAGGAACAGCCGGTTCGCCACCGCCACCGATTTCAGCAACGGGAACCCGGCGAGCACCTTTTCCCCGAACTCCCGGTCGATGGCCCAGTTGGCCGAACCGCCGAGCAGGAAATCGTAGACCCTGGCGACGCTCGGCCGCTCCAGATCGACGCCCTCGGGCGGAAAGGGATCGGGTCCCCGTTCGCTCACAGTTCTCCTCCAGTCGTCGGAGATCATGATAGCGGGGGCGCGGCGGATCGGGGCCCTTCGGCCCTTAGCCCGCCGCTTTCCCCGGCGCATACTGGGCTTTTCGCGAGGGAACTGCCGAGGAACGCGATTTTTCCCTGTTACACAGAGATTTCTCCGCGTCACGCCGGCTTCGGCCCGAACCCCGTGGCGAAGAACGGAGGAGGTCCGATGACGCCCTGTTTCATCCTGCCGCAGGTGGTACTGGACCGGTTGGCGGAACGAGAGGACCCGGAGGTACGAGCCGCCGCGCTGCGCACCATCGCGGCCTCGGCCGCGCTGCGCACCCAGCGCACGGCTTTCACCCAAGTGGTGCAACAACTTCAGGTGAACTCCACCGCGCTCGCGACGCTCACCCCGGACAGCGGCGAACGCAAGTCCGTCTACGACGTGGCGCACGGCGAGGAAGAGGACCTGCCCGGCGAGCCCGAGCGCAAGGAGGGCGAGGGGCCGGTCGCGGACGTGGCGGTGAACGAAGCCTTCGACAACGCCGACCGCACCCACGACTTCTACCGCGAGATCTTCGCGCGGGAAAGCGTGGACGCGAAAGGGATGGAGCTGATCTCGTCCGTCCACTTCGGAACCGCGTTCGACAACGCGTTCTGGAACGGGCTACAGATGGTCTACGGCGACGGCAGCGGCCGCGTGCTGGCGGTGGGCTCGCTGACCAAGGACCTGGCGGTGGTGGCGCACGAGATCACGCACGGGGTCGTGCAGTTCACCGCGGGCCTGCGCTACCAGGACCAGTCGGGCGCATTGAACGAGCACATGGCTGACGCGTTCGGCTCGATGTGCAAGCAGTACGCGGCGGGGCAGACCGCGGACGAGGCCGACTGGCTGGTGGGCGCGGGCGTGCTCGGGAGCGCGTTGCACGGCAAGGCGTTGCGGTCCATGAAGGAGCCCGGCACCGCGTATGACATGGACGACCAGCCGGCGCACATGAAGGACTACGACCACACGGCGCGCGACAACGGCGGCGTGCACATCAACTCCGGTATCCCGAACAAGGCGTTCTACCTCGTGGCGACCCGGCTGGGCGGGCACTCGTGGGAGGTGGCGGGCAAGGTCTGGTACGACGCGCTGACCAGGAAACTGGCCGAGCGCTCGGATTTCAAGGCCGCCGCCGAGGCGACGGTCGCCAGCGCCACCGAGCTGTACGGTGACAAGGAGGCCGAAGTGGTGCGCGCGTGCTGGAAGGAGGTCGGGGTCCTCTGAAGGTCACGGTCGTGCGCGGCGGCGGGATCACCGGGCTCGTGGTGACCACCGTCGCCGACAGCGACGCGCTCGCGCCCGCCGACGCCGAGACCCTGGGCCGGAAGGTCCGTGAAGCGGGCCTGCTCGACGCGCTGCCCGGCGTCGGCGAGCCGCTGCCCGACGCGCAGACCTACGAGATCACCGTGGACTTCGGCCGCCAGCGGACGCACGCCGTGGTCGCCGACGGGGCGATGCCGCCGGGCGTCCGCGCGCTGTTGTCGTGGGTGGAGTCGGTGCCCGGCCGGGAGGAGACCGTCAGCCGCCCCCGGTGACGCTCGCCGCCTCTGGCGTGTTGGCCCCTCGCGTCGGTGTGTTGGCCCCTCCCGTCGCCGTGTTGGCCCCTCCCGCGCGCGTGTTGGCCGCCGACGGTGGCCAACACACAAGCCCCCGCCAGCCGAGTTGCATACCGACGCCACGGGCCAACACACCGGCCCCGCAGGCCAAGCCACCGACGCCACCGGCCAACACATCGGACTCGGCCAGCCAACACATCGACCCCACGGGCCAACACACCCGCCGGGAGGGCCCAACTCACCAATCCGGCCAGCCAGCCAACACATGGACGGCGGGGGCCAACACGCCCGCCGGAGCGGCCAACACACCGGCGGCGCGGGCCAACACGCCCGCCGGAGCGGCCAACACATCGACGGCGGGGGCCAACACGCGCGCGGGAGGGGCCAAGGCGAGCGTGGCCGCGCCCGGGTGCCGCGCGATTAAGCTGCCTGGCGGAACGGTGCCGGTCGGTTCGGGGTGGTCAGCGGTGGAGCTCAGGCAGCTCGAGTACTTCGTCACGGTCGCGGAGGAATGTCACTTCACCCGCGCCGCCAAGCGGTTGCGGGTGGCGCAGTCCGGGCTGTCCGCGTCGATCCGCTCGCTGGAGCGGGAGCTGGGCGCGTCCCTGTTCCTCCGCAACACGCGCCAGGTCGAGCTGACCGCCGCCGGGCGGGCTTTCCTCACCGAAGCGCGGCGCGCGTTGTCGGCGACGGACGCGGCGCGCGAAGCGGTGTCCGCTGTACAAGGCTTGTTGCGCGGCAGCCTCGCGATCGGCTCGCTGCAGTGCCTGCACGTGGTCGACCTGCCGAAGGTGCTGGCACGGTTCCTCGCCGAGCATCCGGGGCTCGACATCCAGCTGCGCCACGGCGGTTCCGCCGAGCTGATCGAGCAGGTGCGGGGCGGGCAGCTGGATCTCGCCTTCGTCGCGCGGCCGGAGCGGTGCCCCGACCTGACCGTGACGCCACTGGCCGAAGAACCGCTCGTGCTCGCCTGCCCGCTCGGGCACCCGTTCACGAGCGAGGCCCGGCTGGATCTCGCGAAGGCCGATGGGGAGCGCTTCGTGGACTTCGTCCCCGGCTGGGGTTCCCGCGAGCTGGCCGACGGGGTGCTGGCCGCCGCGGGCGTGGAACGGCGGGTCGCGCTGGAGGTCACCGACGTGCATTCGCTGCTCGACCTCGTCGCGTCCGGGCTCGGGATCGCGTTGGTGCCGCAGTCGTTTTCGGTCAAGACGGACGAGGTCGCCTTCCTCGGCCTTGACGGTGCGGTGCCGCCGTGGGCGACGGCGGGCGTGAGCGCCGGGAAGACCAGCGCGGCCGCCGCGGCGTTCTTGCGCGCGGTGGCCGAAGCGAAGAGCGGACGCGCCAAGCACTCCCTCGCTCTCTGAAACGGCCCGCGACAAGATCCACTGTGGACACCGGGCTTCCGGGCAGCACAAGGAATCTAGGCGAGGTTCGCCCCGAGGAGAATACTCCGTACGGCTGAGGTTCCGATCGCGCAAAGTTATGCCACGAATACAGCCGGACGGACTGGACGTGGCGCCGCCGGGCGGGTTAATTGACTACCCCGACCGGTGCTGCCCCTGTCCCCCCTCATCGCGCGAGAACGCGGCGCTCCAGCGTTCTCGCCGGAAGGCAACGAAGTGCACGATGCAACGAAGAAGAAAATCGCGGAACTGGTTTCCCCGCCCGCCGACCGGCGGAAGTCCCGAATCTCCTTGCGTGCCAGGGTGCTCGCGATAGCGCTGATCCCCAGTTTCGTCCTGCTCGCCGCGGGCGTCGGCATCAACGCCTACCTGATCACCGCCGCGGTCCGCCAGCGCGACACCGCGAACCTGCTCACCCGCGGATACAGCCTCGCGGTGCCGTTCATGCCGGCCATGACGGCGGAACGCCGCGCGAGCCTCGTCTACGCCGCCGATCCCTCTCCTGATCACAAGACCGATCTCGAAGGAGCCCGCGCCGGGTTCGACCAGCTGCTCGGCGCCTTCGCCGAAATCTCCACCGAGGTCTCGGCCGCGATGCCACCGGGCGCCCGCGACGCGATCACCGGCTTCGTGCGGACGATGGGCCAGCTTCCCGGGATCCGGCAGCGGATCGACGCCGGCCAGGCGTCGCGGCTGGCCGTGTACGACACGTTCGACTCGATCGCCGACTCGATGATCGTGGCCGCGAAAGCCATCGGCAGCGATTCGACGGACAAGGACGTGGCACTGCTGCGTTCTTCCGCTTCGGACCTCATGCGGGTGTCGGACTGGGCCGACCGCAGCAACTCCCTCGCGCTCGCGGCCTACCAGGGCGGCGGGCTGACCACCGCCGAACTGCCTGCCTACGAATCGCTCGCCCGCGCCTACCGGGCCGACCTCGCGGGGCTCCGGCCGCAGCTTCCTGCCGCGCAGCAGCAAAAGATCGACACGCTGATGTCCTCTTCGGACTGGAGCCTGCTCGGCACCGCCGAGAACGCCATGGTCCGCCAGGGATACGACCCGAACCCGAGTCCACCGGGGGTGGCCCCATCGATCCCGGTGACCGTCCAGCAATGGCAGGACGCGGTGCAGCAGGTGTCGAGCACCATCAGCGGGATCGGGCTCGGCGACCTCGGCAGCGCCGCGGCCGCGGCCGAAAAACGCCATGCCGACGACACGCTGAAGCGCTCGATCATCATTGCGGCGGCGAGCCTGCTGCTCGCGATCGTCGTGCTGCTGCTGGCCTTACGCATGGGCAACGACCTGGTGCGCCGCCTGCGCAGGCTGCGGGCGGACACGCTGGAAGCCGACAAACGGCTGCCCGGCGTGGTGGGCCGTATCCGCCGCGGCGAGGACATCGACGTGGCCGCCGCGGTTCCCGGGCTGGATCACGGAGACGACGAAATCGGCGAAGTGGCGGAAGCGTTCAGCAAAGCGCAGCGCGCGGCCGTCACCGCGGCCGTGCAGGAAGCGCGGCTGCGGGAGGGCACGAACACGGTGTTCCTCAACATCGCCCGGCGCAGCCAGGCCGTCGTGCACCGGCAGCTTCAGGTGCTGGACAAGGCCGAGCGCGCGGCCGACGACCCGGACCAGATGGAGCTGCTCTACCAGCTGGACCACCTCAGCACCCGCGAGCGCCGCAACGCCGAGAACCTCATCGTCCTCGGCGGCGGCGGGCTGACCCGGCAATGGCGTACCGCGGTGAGCCTGCTCGACGTCGTGCGCGGCGCCGTCGCGGAAACCGAGCAGTACAACCGGGTCACGTTCGGCAGGCTCCCCCAGCTGCGCGTCGCCGGTCGCGCGGTGGCGGACCTGATGCACCTGCTCGCCGAACTGGTCGACAACGCGATCGCGTTCTCCCCGCCGGAATCCCGGATCGAAGTGCGCGGCAACCCGGTCGGCAAGGGCGCGGTGGTCGAGATCGAGGACCAGGGCCTCGGCATGTCCGAGGACGAACGCGAACGGTACAACGACCTGTTCGCCGCACCGCCGGACTTCGGTGTGCTGGCGCTGACCGGTGACTCGCGGATCGGGTTCTTCGTGGTCGCCAGGCTGGCCCGGCGGCACGGCATCCGGGTCCGGCTGCTCGAGTCGACCTGCGGCGGGATCCGCACGGTGGTCGTGATCCCGGACAGCGCGCTGTCCGCGGCCAAACCACTGTCCTCGGCCGCGGACGGGCACACCGACTGGTTCGAAACGCCGGTGCCCGCCCAGCCGGGGGCCGACCGCAACGGCGCGTCCGCGGAACCCGAAGCGCTGCCGCGAGTGAAGGTGGCGACGCTGCCCGAGGGCGGGCCGGCGTGGCCGGCGCTGCCGCCTTCCGACACCAGGCCCGCGCTGCCGAAACGCCGGCGCCAAGCCAACCTGGCTCCTGAACTGCAGGACCTCCCCGAACCGGGGAGCGCCAGCGCCCAGGACACGACCGCCGCCGAAGCGCGGAACCTGATGGCCGCCTTCCAGGACGGCACCCGCCGTGGCCGGGCCGCCGACGACAACCGGCATGGCTGAGCCAGGCCGCGGAGACGAGGAACGAGTGGAACAGAAGACGCGAACCCCGGACCTGGACTGGCTGCTCGACGATTTCGTCGACCGGGTGGCGCCGATCGACAGGGCGGTGCTGCTCTCCGCGGACGGCCTGCTGATGGGCCGCTCCCGCGAACTGTCCGAAGAGGACGGTGAGCATCTCGCCGCGATGGCGTCGGCCTTCCAGAGCCTTTCCCGCGGCGCCGCCCGGCATTTCCGCGGCGGCGGGGTCCGGCAGACCCTGGTGGAGATGGACGAGGCCTTCCTCTTCGTGATGGCCACCGGGAACGGCTCGTGCCTGGCCACGCTGGCCTCCGACGACGCCGATCTCGGGCTGGTCGCCTACGAGATGAACCGGCTGGTCAAACGGGTCGGCGTGGCGATGTCGGCGCCGGCTCGCGCGGCGGGCGTCCCGGGCGGCGGTCCTGATGACCGCCGATGAGCCCGATGGAGAGGTACCCGGGCGACGACTCCCCGCTGGTGCGGCCGTATCTGCTCACCGGCGGGCGCAGCCGCCCCGCGCGCACGGACCTGGAGCTGATCACGCTGGTCGTGGCGGTGAGCGAGGAGATCCGCGAAGCCGTCGGCCCGGAGCAGGCCGAGATCGTGCGGCTGTGCCAAGAGCCGTGCTCGGTCGCGGAGGTTTCGGCGCTGCTGAACCTGCCGCTGATGGTGGTGAAGGTGCTGCTGAGCGACCTCATCGACCGCGGCCACCTGATCCACCGGCCACCGCCGCCGACCACAGCGGTTCCCAGCAGGCAACTACTCCAGGCGGTCCTTGATGGCATCCGTAGGCTCTGAGCGTCCCGCGCTGGCGACGGCGGTGAAGATCCTCGTCGCCGGCGGGTTCGGCGTCGGGAAGACCACGATGGTCGGCGCGGTGAGCGAGATCCGGCCGCTGCGCACCGAGGAGGTCCTCACCGACGCCGGGACGACCGTGGACGATCTGACCGGGCTGGACGGCAAGACCACCACCACGGTCGCGATCGACTTCGGCCGCATCACGATCAACCCGGAGCTGGTGCTGTACCTGTTCGGCACGCCGGGACAGGAGCGGTTCTGGTTCATGTGGGACGAGCTGGCGCGCGGTTCGCTCGGCGCCGTCGTGCTCGCCGACCCGCGCCGGCTCGACACCAGCTTCGCCGCGGTCGACTTCTTCGAACGCCGCGAGGTGCCGTTCGTCGTGGGCGTGAACTGCTTCGACCACGCTCCGGTGTACCACGCCGAAGAAGTACGGGAGGCGCTCGACCTCGACGACGGGATTCCGGTGGTGCTGTGCGACGCGCGCCGCCGTGAGCCGGGGAAACAGGTGCTCGCCACGTTGCTGGAGCATCTGATGAAGCTGGGTGACCGGCGCTGGACGGGTTACCGGCCCGGTGTTCGCTGACTCAGCGGAACTCCGCGAGCACCGCTTCGGTGTGCGCGCCCAGCGTGGCCGCGGGCTGGCTCGGCCGCCGGCTGACCGGCGACGCGACAGCGGGCGTCGGGCCCGGTTCGAGCGCGCGTACCAACGTTGCCGCCGCCTGTTCCCGCAGCGCCAAATCGACCAGCCAGGTACCGCCCGCGAGCCGGCACGCGAGCGCGGCCAAAGCGGCGTTGACCCCGGCGAGCGGGGCGGCGATGGCGTCCCCGCAGGGCGCGGCCGTCCACGTCTCGGTGTCGAAGGCGAGCAGCCCGCCCGCCACGGCCGAGTCGTCACCGAACCCGGGAACCCGCGCCCACGGCCCCGTCCGCCCGTAGGCGGTGATGCTCACCCAGCACTTGCCCGGCGAGCGCGCCAGCACACGCTCGGCCGGTACCGGGGCGTAGTTCGCGAGCACCACGTCCGCCGCGTCGACGAGCCGGTCGAGTGCCGCTCGTCCTTGCGGGGTCCCGAAATCGAGCGCGACGGACTCGTGCCCGCCGTGGAGCAGGTCGAAGAACCCGGGCGGCCCGAAGCGCGCCGGGTCGGGCACCCGGCTGTCCTCCACCTTCACGACCCGGGCGCCGAGCGTGCCCAGCAGGTTCGCGCACAACGGCCCCGCCCACAACGAAGACAGGTCGACGACGAGCGTCGACGGCAGCCGCCACCGCCTCGGCTCCACACGCACCGGCCCGCCGCCGGGCCGCGCGCGCCGGACCGCGCCGTTCAGCACGAACGGCCAGGTCTCGCCCGCCTGGTCCCGCGCCACCAGCTGTTCATCGTCCTTTGTGGACATCACGGCCGGCAGCCCGATCCGCCGCGCCGCGACCACCAGCTTCGCCGCGTCGCGCCGCGCGACGGCTGCGGTGACGGTGGGCCACGGGTCGTCGAGCGGCACCGTTTCCCCCAGCCACAAGGGCAGGAGCTCCGCGGAACGCGCGAGGTTCAGCCCCACCCAGCCGTCCGCGGCGCGCAGCATCCGGAAGGCGCCGCTGACGGACGACGGCGCGCTACGGCCCCTTCCGGCGATAGCGGCGCGTTCGGCCAGCACGCGCGGGCCCGGCAGGACCACCGCGCGGCCCCCGATGCGGCCGAGCAGTTCGGTGGCGAGCAACGCTCCCCACGCCGCGCTCGCGGGCTGCCCCGGCGTACGCAGCGCAGGGCCGTTGTCGCGCCCGGTCAGCGCCATCGCCCCGCACGACGCCCAGTCCTCGACCGCGGTCGTGTCCACTGTGCGCACCGCCGGACCGGACCACGTGGGCGCCACGGCGCCGACAGCGTCGATGACCCCATCCGCTTCCGGCCAGAAACCGGACCACACCGTCGCCCCCAGCGACGCGAGCAACCGGCCCGCGTGCCACACCGCCGCCCCCGGACCACAGGTGGCCACGCGCAACCCCGCCAACGGACCGCCCGGTTCGGGCGCCCAGCCCGGTTCCCCGCTGCTCACATCGAAAGATTCTGCGGCAAGAACGGCTTTCGCGCGCGGCTTCGACACGGACCTGCGCGAAGAGGGAAAACGGCTGCGCGAAGCTGGAACTCCAGTGCAGGCAAAGGACATCCGCTTGCAGGTCTCCTTCATCGCCGGGCAAGGAGCTCCGTCGTCCCGCCGGAGTTGGGAAGTACCCGCAAGGCCACGGAACGCGTCACCTCGCGGACGTGCCGGGCCTCAGTCCAGCCGGTCGAACGGATACCGGTCCGCGATCCAGCGGTTGAAGTACCGGCCCTTGGACGGCGCGCCGAGGAACTGTTCGAACACCAGGGGCTCCACGCCGTCGTAGGAGTACACGCTTCCGTTGTGGAACTCCACCTCCAGCACGCGCCGCACCGGGTCATAGCCCACCGCGCTGATCACCGAGGACGAGACCGGGCGGCGCTTCTTCACCCGACGAGTGTGGCAGTTCTTCCGTAGGCTGGACGACCATGTGGCGAAGACTCTCCGAGGCGGACCGCTGGATCCTGCGGCGCGTGACGGCCAGCAAACCGCGTCCGGTGACCGATGTGCTCCCCCGGCTCGGCCGCGCGGCCAACTACTCCCGCCTCTGGTGGGGCACCAGCGCGGCGCTCGCGGTCAGCGGCAACAGGCGCGCGCGGCGGGCGGCGCTGCGCGGCATGGTGTCCATCGGCGTCGCCAGCGTCGCCGCGAACGTGGTGAGCAAACGCGCCGTCCGCAGGCCGCGCCCGTCCCTCGAACACACCCCGATCGCCCGCAGGCTCAGCCGCGCGCCGATCACCACCTCCTTCCCGTCCGGGCATTCCGCGTCGGCCGCCGCGTTCGCCACCGGGGTCGCGCTCGAATGGCCCGCGCTCGCCGCGCCGGTCGGGGCGGTCGCCGCCGGAGTCGCCGCGTCCCGCGTCGTCACGGGCGTGCACTACCCGTCGGATGTCCTGGCAGGCACGGCGATCGGCCTCGGCGCCGGGCTGCTGACGTTGTGGTGGTGGCCCCGCACCACGCCCGGGCCCGCACGCGCGAAGCAGGTGCAGGCGATCGCGTCGCAGACCGGCGAAGGCGTCGTGGTCATCGTCAACGGCTCCGCGGGCAGCGCCGACGGCGCGGTGCTCAACGCGCTGCGAAAGCGCTTACCCGACGCCGAAGTGGTCGAGCCCGAACCCCAGGACGACCTTCCCGGCGTCTTCGCGGACGCCGCGCGCCGGGCCCGTGTCCTCGGCGTCGCCGGGGGTGACGGCACGATCAACCTCGCCGCGAAAACCGCCGCGGACCAAGGAGTCCCGCTGCTCGTCATCCCCGCCGGCACGCTGAACCACTTCGCCCGCGACCTCGGGGTCGAGAACGCGGACCAGGCGGTGAGCGCGCTGCAGGAGGGCAGCGCCATCGAGGTCGACCTCGGTTCCGCCGGGGACGAGGTGTTCGTGAACACCTGCAGCACCGGGCTGTACACGGACCTGGTGCGCTACCGCGACAAGTGGGAACGCAGGCTGGGCAAGTGGCCGGCGATGCTCGTCGGGCTGGTCCACGTGCTGCGCCGCGCGAAGCCGCAGGAACTGCTCGTGAACGGGCGCCGCCGCACGGTCTGGATGATGTTCGCGGGCAACGGCCGCTACCTGCCGACAGGCTTCGCCCCCACGTCCCGGCCCGAGCTGGACGACGGGCTGCTCGACATCCGGATCGTCGACGCGGAAAGCCCGTTCGCCCGCACGCGCGTGATGCTGGCCGTGCTCACCGGCACGCTCCGCTGGGCCAAGCCGTACGAGGGCACCACCGCCGGGGAGATCGACGTCCACTCCCCCGGCGGTTCCCTGCGGCTGACCCTCGACGGCGAGTACAAGCCGATCGCCCCGGAGGCCAGGATCGGCAAACGCCCGCGGGCGCTTACCGTGTACCGCCTCGGCGATTCATGAGCGCCCGCAGGAAGAACGCCACGTTCGCGGGCCGTTCCGCCAGCCGCCGCACGAAATACGGGTACCACTCGGTGCCGTAAGGCACGTACACCCGCATCTTGCGGCCCTGCGCGGCGAGCTGCTCCTGCACGGCGGGCCGGATGCCGTAGAGCATCTGGTACTCGAAGTCGGCCCCGGTCCGCCCCGCCAGCTCGCCCGCGAGGTCGATCAGCCGCGAATCGTGCGTCGCGACCATCGGATATCCCTTGCCCTGCATGAGAACCCTGAGACACCGGACGTAGGAAGCGTCCACTTCGGACTTCCGTCGGAACGCGACCGAGCCCGGTTCGTCGTAGGCGCCCTTGCACAGCCGGATCCGCGAACCCGGCCCGGCGAAGTCCGCGCAGTCGGCCTCCGTCCGCCTGAGGTACGCCTGCAGGACCGTTCCGGTGTCCGGGAAATCCGCCCGCAACGCCCGCACGACGGACAGCGTCGAATCGGTGGCGGTGTGGTCCTCCATGTCCACCGTGACCATCGTGCCGACTGCGGCCGCCGCCTCGCAGATCAGCCGGGTGTTCTCCAGCGCGATCTTCTCGCCGTCCACGGGCAGGGCACGGCCCAGCGCGGAAAGCTTCACCGAAACCTCCGCGCGGGCCGCCAGCCCCTCGTCGCCGAGGCGCCGCAACACGGTGCGATACGCGTCGACGGTCCGCGTCGCCTGCTCGCGCTCGAGGGTGTCCTCACCGAGGTGATCGAGCGAGACCAGCCTGTCCCCGGCCAGTTCCCGGCAGACGCGGATCGCGTCCTCCACCCCCGCGCCCGCCACGAACCGGTTCACCACGGGCCGCACGACCGCGGTGTTCTCGGCCAGCCTGCGCCACGACGGCGAACGGGCGGCGGAACTGAGCACCGAGCGCAACATGAGCGTTCTCCTAGCCTTGGTGCGGGTAGCCCGACGACGTCGGCGGCACGAACGTCTCCTTGATGGTGCGGGGACTGGCCCAGCGCAGCAGGTTGTAGATCGAACCCGCCTTGTCGTTGGTGCCCGACGCGCGCGCCCCGCCGAAAGGTTGTTGCCCCACAACGGCACCGGTCGGTTTGTCGTTGACGTAGAAGTTGCCGGCGGCGAACCGCAGCGCCTCACTCGCCTGCCGCACGGCGGCCCGGTCGGTGGCGATGATCGAACCGGTCAGCCCGTAGGGCGCGCCCTCGTCCACCTGACGCAGCACACGGTCGTAGTCGCCGTCCTCGTAGACGTGCACGGCGAGGATCGGCCCGAAGAACTCGGTGCTGAACACGTCGTTCGCCGGGTCGTCGCCCTCGATCACCGTGGGGCGCACGAAAAAGCCCTCGGACGCGTCGGCCGTGCCACCGGCGAGCACGTCCAGGCCCGGGTCCGCGTGCGCCGCCTTCAGCACCCCGTCGAGCTTGTCGAAGGAACGCCGGTCGATCACCGCGCCGAGGAAGTGGCGGAAGTCGGTGACGTCGCCCATCGCGAGGGAGTCCACTTCGGACAGCAGGTCGTCCTTGAGCCGCGCCCACACCGAACGCGGGACGAACGCCCGCGAGGCCGCCGAGCACTTCTGCCCCTGGAACTCGAACGCCCCGCGGACCAGCGCCGTGCGGAGCACGTCCACGTCGGCCGACGCGTGCGCGACCACGAAGTCCTTGCCCCCGGTCTCACCCACGATGCGCGGGTAACCCCGGTACTGCGAGATATTCGCGCCCACCGTGGACCACAGCCGCTGGAACGTCTTGGTGGAGCCGGTGAAATGGATCCCGGCGAGCGCCGGGTCGGCGAGCACCACGTCGGAAACCGCGAGCCCGTCGCCGGTGAGGAGGTTGATGACGCCCGGCGGCAGGCCGGCTTCTTCCAGCAGCCGCAACGTCAAATGCGCCGCGAGCCCCTGAGTCGGCGACGGCTTCCAGATCACCGTGTTGCCCATCAGCGCGGGCGCGGTCGGCAGATTACCCGCGATGGCGGTGAAGTTGAACGGGGTCACGGCGTAGACGAACCCCTCCAGCGGCCGGTAGTCCAGGCGATTCCACACGCCCGGGCTGCTCTGCGGCTGCTGCTCGTGGATCTGGCGCGCGAAGTGCACGTTGAACCGCCAGAAGTCGGCCAGCTCGCACGCGGAGTCGATTTCCGCCTGCACGGCGGTCTTGGACTGGCCGAGCATCGTCGCGGCGTTGAGGGTGTCGCGCCACGGGCCCGAGAGCAGGTCGGCCGCGCGCAACAACACGGCCGCGCGCTCGTCGAACGGCAACGCACGCCACGACTCACCGGCCCGCAGCGCGGCGGCGACGGCGGCCTTCGCGTCTTCGTGCGTGGCGTTGCGCATGGTGCCCAGCACGTGCGCGTGGTTGTGCGGCTGGACGACGTCGATGGGCGCGCCACCGGCCATTCGCTGCTCGCCGTCGATCGTCGAAGTCAGCTCGAACCGGGTGCTGGCGAGCTCGGCGAGCTTCGCGGTCAGGTTCGCGCGTTCGGGACTGTGCGGGGCGTACTCCCGTGCGGCTTCGTTGCGCGGCGCGGGCGGGTGCGTGATCGCGTCCATAGCCCAAAGGTTAGGCAGCGAATCGACTCCTGAGGTTGGCCGATCGGCTACCGTTGAGGCAGGATCGTTGTTCGATTGGACAAGGTGCGATGAACCTGCGACAGCTGCTGCTCGCGGTCGGGGAACCGCTGCTGAACCCCGGCGCGGGCAGCCTCGACGTGCCCGTGCGCGGGGTCGCGATCCTCGACCCGGACGACGAGCTCGCCGCCTGCCCGGACGAGCTGGTCCTCGTGATCGGCGCGCGCGGCCGCGAAGCGGTGCGATACGTACGAGTCGCCGCGCGCGCGGGCGCGTCCGCTGTCGCGGTGAAGGGCAAGCCCGACGCGTTGCGCGCCACAGCCGAGGACGCGGGTATCGCGCTGCTGACGGTGCGGCCCGACGTGCGCTGGGATCACCTTCAGACGCTGGTACGGGAGGTCCTCGACAGCGCCGCCGTGGAGTCCGACGCGGAGAAGGGCGACCTGTTCTCCCTCGCGCAGACAGTCGCGGTGCTCACGGGCGGAAGCGTCAGCATCGAGGACGCGGGCAACAGGGTCCTGGCGTACTCGCGTTCCGACGACGACATCGACGAACTGCGCCGCCTGTCCATCCTCGGCTGGGAAGGCCCGGAGCAGTACCTGGCGCTGCTGCGGGAATGGGGCGTCTTCGGCCGGTTGCGCGCGGGCGAGGACGTGGTGCTGGTCGAGGAACGGCCGGAGCTGGGCATCCGCCGCCGCCTCGCGGTCGGCATCCGCGCGGGCGCCCAGCACCTCGGCGCGATCTGGGTACAGGAAGGAAAACAGCCCTTCGCCGGGCAGGCCGAACGCGCGCTCCTCGGCGCCGCGCGGATGGCGGCAGTACACCTGCTCCGGCGGCGCGGGTCTCCCCTGCGCTCGCACGACGACCTGGTGACAGGGTTGCTGGAAGGCAAGGTCAGCGCGGATCTTGTCGCCGGGCAGCTCGGTCTCGACCCCACCGCGCCCGCGATCGTGCTCGCCGTCGCGCCTCGCGAGATCGAGCACGACCAGTCCGAGCACGAGCTGCACCGCCTGGAGATCGGCAACGTCGTGTCGGTGCACGCCACGTCCTACCGCCGCGGCGCGCTGGTCGGCACGATCGGGTCACGCGTGTACGCCGTGCTGCCGGAAGTGCCGCAGCAGCAAGCCGAACCCGCGTTGAAAGCGCTCGCCGAACACGTCGTGGAAGTACTCGGCCGGGCAGGCGTGCGCGCGCAGGCCGGTATCGGCTCCCCTGTGCCCACATTGGGTGAAGTCGTCGCTTCGCGGTCCGAGGCCGACCGGGTGCTGGCCACGATGGCCCGCACCCCGGGCCGGGACATGGCGACCATCGCCGACCTGCGCGCCGAGGTGTTCCTCGGCGAAACGCTCGCCCTGCTGGAGGCCAACCCCGACCTGCGCGATCCCGCCGTCGCCGTTCTCCTCGCCCACGACGAGGAGAACGGCACCGAACTCGTCCCGTCCCTGCTCGCGTACCTCGACGCGCTCGGCGATGTCCGTGCCGCGGCGGCGGAACTGCACGTCCACCAGAACACCCTCCGCCACCGCATCCGCCGCGCCACCGCCGTGTCCGGCCTGGCGCTCGAGGACCCGCGCGAACGGCTCGCCTGCCACCTGCAACTGCTGCTGGTTTGCCGCCGGTGAGCCCGGGGTAGCCCACGCCTGACGTCTGCCGTGGGAAGGAAAGCGATGAGCGACTACACGGACAGCCAGCAGCTCAAGCCGGATCCGGCGCGGCTGTGGGCCGGCGGCGGCGCGACCGCGATCGTCGCGGCGCTGGTCGCCATCGTCGGCATCCTCATCGCCCGCGGCCTCGCCGACGTGGCGATCCTCGCGCCGAAGGGCTCGGGCCTGTGGGGCAACGCCAACACGGCCACGTACGCGGTGTGTTCCGCCATCGCGGCGCTGCTGGCCACGGGGCTGATGCACCTGCTGGCGCTGGCGACGCCGAGGCCGACCACGTTCTTCGGCTGGATCATGGTGCTGCTGACGCTGATCGGCGTCGTGCTGCCGCTGAGCCTGTCGGTCAAATGGGACGCCAAGATCGCGACCGGGCTGCTCAACCTCGTCATCGGCCTGGTGATCACGCTGCTGATCACCAGCGTGGCGCAGAGCGCGTTACGCCGGGCCGCGGCGCAACAGCAGCAGACCCCGCGCCAGGGTCCGGCCGGCAACGACTGGGCGCCCACCCGCCAGTGGGATCAGGGCCAGGGCCCGTACTACCCCTGACGCTAGCTACGGCCCGACGATCCCCCGGGCCCGCAGGTCCGCTTCGTCCCCGGCGCGCCCCAGCTCGGCCAGCACCGCGCTCGTGTGCTCGCCGTGCGCGGGCACCGCGCCCATCCGTGCCTCGACGTCGGCGAACGTGACCGGCGGCAGCAGGGCGTCGATCTCACCCACGGGAGTCGGCACCGGCCGCCATCTGTCGCGTTCGGACAGTTGAGGGTGCGCGATCAGCTGCTGCACCGAGTTCACCCGCGCCGATGCGATCCCCGCCTCGTCGAGCCTGCGCACCAGCTCCTCCGCGTCGAACCGTCGCGTGCCGTCGGCAACCGCTTCGTCGACCTTCGCGCGGTTGCGCACCCGGGCGACATTCGTTGCGTACTCGGGATCTTCGGCCAGTTCCGGCCTGCCGAGGACGTCGGTGACCAGCCGCACCCAGCCCCGGTCGTTCTGGATGCCGATCAGGACCTCGTCCCCGTCCGCCGTCGGATACGCGTCGTACGGGGCGATGATCGGATGGCTGAGCCCGGTGCGCGGCGGCTGTTGTCCGGTGTGCGCGGAAAGGTAGAGCGGGTGGCCCATCCACTCGGCGACGGAGTCCAACATGGACACTTCCAGATGCGCGCCTTCGCCGGTGCGCAGCCGGCGGAACAGGGCGGAGAGAATGCCGGAGTAGGCGTACATCCCGGCCGCGATATCCGCCGTGGGCACGCCTGTTTTCGCCGGGGCTTCGGGCGTGCCGGTGATCGACACCAGCCCCGCTTCGCTCTGCACCAGCAGGTCGTAGGCCTTGCGGTCACGGTACGGCCCGGAGGAGCCGTAACCCGACATGTCGACCACGATCAGGCCAGGCTGCTCGGCTCGCAGGGTCTCCGCCGCCAGCCCGAGCCGCGCGGCCGCGCCCGGGGCGAGGTTCTGCACGAACACGTCGGCGCGGGCGATGAGTTCCTTCAGCAGAGCCGAACCCTCGTCACTCTTGACGTCGAGCGCGACGGATTCCTTGCCACGGTTGAGCCACACGAAATGCGACCCCATGCCGCGCACCGAAGTGTCGTAGGCGCGCGCGAAATCCCCGCCGTCCACGCGCTCGATCTTGAGGACCCTGGCGCCGAGATCGGCCAGCTGACGCGTGGCGAACGGCGCCGCGACGGCCTGTTCGAGCGCTACGACGGTGATCCCGTCGAGCGGCATCACCGGGCGTCTCGCAGGAGCTGCTTGGCGATGACGAGCTTCTGGACTTCGCTGGTGCCCTCGTAGATGCGGAACAGCCGGGCGTCGCGGAAGAGTCGTTCCGCCGTCACGCCACGGATGTAGCCGGAGCCGCCGTGCACCTGCACCGCGCGGTCGGTGACCCGGCCGACCATCTCGCTGCAGAAGAGCTTCGCGCAGGACGGGCCGACCTTGGTGTCCTCGCCCGAGTCGTACTTCGCGGCGGCGTCCAGCACGAGCGCGCGACCCGCGGCGCATTCGGCCTTGGACTCGGCCAGGTGGGCCTGCACCAGCTGGTGGTCACCGATCGGATGGCCGCCCTGGCGGGCCGTGGCGGCGTAGCCGACCATCTCCTCCAGCGCGCGTTCCGCCATCCCGACGCAGATCGCCGCGATGTGCAGGCGGCCCCGGGCCAGCGACGCCATCGCCGCGTGGAAGCCCTCTTCTTCCTTACCGCCGACCAGCGAGGAGGCCGGCACGCGCGCGTCGTCGAAGAACACCTCGGCGGTCCACGCGCCCGCCTGGCCCATCTTGTGATCACGCGGGCCGACCGTCAGGCCGGGCGTGCCGGCCTCGACGAGCAGCGCGGAAATCCCGCGCGTGCCCGTGGCCTGCGGGTCCGTGCGCGCGAAGACGACGAACAGGTCCGCGATCGGGGCGTTCGTGATGAACCGCTTGGTGCCGTTGAGGACGTAGTCATCGCCATCGCGCCGGGCGCTGGTGGTCATGCCGCTGGGGTCGGAGCCCGCCTCGGCCTCGGTGAGCGCGAAGGAGGCCACCACGTCACCGGATGCCAGCCGGGGCAACCACTTCTCGCGCTGCTCGTCCGTGCCATAGCCGACGAGAACCTGCCCGGCGATGCCGTTGTTGGTCCCGAACATCGACCGGAACGCGGGCGTGGTGTAGCCGAGCTCGAAGGCCAGGCGCACGTCCTCGCTCATGGACAGCCCGAGGCCTCCGTAGCGCTGCGGCAACGCCCAGCCGAACAACCCCATGTCGGCGGACTTGCGGCGGATCTCCCGCGGGATCTCGTCGCGCTCCTCGATCTCGTCCTCCCGCGGGACGACTTCCTTGCGCACCAAGTCCCGCACTGCCCCGAGCACGGCCTGGAACTCCGCTGTCTCCACCCGGCCTCCTCCCGTTCGGACACTCTCAGGCCTGCGCGAGCAACCGCCGCGCGCGTTCCACCACGGGCCGGTCCACCATCTGCCCGTCGACCGCCACCGCCGAATCCCCGGCCTCGAGTATCTTGCGCGCCCAGTCCAGCTCCTCCTCCGACGGCGCGAAACCCGTACGCACCACCGCGACCTGCCGCGGATGGATGCACAGCTTGCCGCCGAACCCGAGCCGCCGCGCGTGCCGGATGTCCTCGTCGAGCACGGCCTCGTCGGTGAGATTCGTCGTCACCCCGTCCAGCGGCGGCGCGATCCCCGCCGCGGCGCTCGCCATCACCAGCCGCGAGCGGGTGTAAGCGAGGGCGAGCCGGTCGTCGTGCTGGATGCCCAGCTCCGTCGCCAGATCCACACTGCCGAACGCGACGCGGACGACGTTGTGCGCCGAACACACCGCCGTCGCCGCTTCGACGCCCCGCGCGGTCTCGATGATCGGCAGCAACGGGGCGTCGATCCCGCCGAGCACGCCCGGGTCCTCGGCTTTCGGCACCACCACCGGGCACTTGTGCTTCACCACGAGCGCCAGATCGGCGTCGAACCACGGCGTCGTCGCGCCGTTGATCCGCACGATTCCCTCGTTGCCGGCGGATAGCCACTCGTCGACAGCGGCGCGGGCAGCATCCTTGTCCGCGTCGGCGACGGCGTCCTCCAGGTCCAGGATCACCCCGTCCGCCCCGGCCGCCGCGGCCTTGGCGAACCGCTCCGCGCGATTGCCGGGTACGAACAGAAACGCCCGGCCCGCGGCGATCATGCGAACCTCACTTCGGCCGTGGCGTGCCGTTCGTCGCGCGCCGACGCGATCCGCAACGTGACCCCTTCGCCCGCCGGATCACCGAGCGCCCGCAGGTGTTCACCCGCGAACAACGGCTTGCGCAAGCGATAGGAAAGGGAGCGGACGGACCGGTCGCGTACCAGTTCCAGCATCAGCATCACGAGCAACGGCCCGTGCACCACAAGGCCGGGATAGCCCTCGACGCCGGTCACGTACGGCTCGTCGTAGTGGATGCGGTGCGCGTTCGCCGTGAGCGCGCTGTACCGGAAGAGGAGGCGCGAGTCGGGGCGTTTGCCGAGCTGCCACGCGGCGTCCGACTCGGGCGCGTCCGCGCTGTCCAACTGGAGCATCCCGCCGCGGCGCTCGTCCTCGCCGGAGCGGTAGACGATGTCCTGCTCCTCCACCACGCGCAGCTCGCCGCCCTGGCTGAACTCGCTGCGCACGGTCACGAACATCATCTCGCCGGTGCGCCCCTGCTTGACGGCGACCTCGCCGAGCGTGCTCACCTTCTCGGCGGTCTTGCCCAGCTCCAGCGGCCGGCGCACCTCGAGCCGCCCGCCCGCGAACATGCGGCGGCGGTCCGGGATCGGCGGGAGGAAGTGCCCGTCACGCGGATGGCCATCGTCGCCCAGCTCTGCCTGAGCCGGCCAGTCGAGGAAGTACAGCCAGTGCCACAGCGGTGGGAGCGGGCCGTCGAGCGGGGCCTGGTCGAAGACCGCGGCCAGCGCGCCCGCGGGCCCCGGTGGTAGTTCGTCGGTCGCGCGCACCGGCCCCGGGTGCCAGTCCGTCACGTATCCGGCCAGGTCCATGCCACTCCCTCGCGTTCGGCCGTACAAATCCTGCGCCTAGTTTCGAACGCGTACCGCTTCTTCGTCAACCACAACCATTGACCGGCTTCGGATTTGGCCGTACAAATACCCGATGGACAGCGCCTACGTGCGGCTGGCGCGGGAGTTGCGGGAGGCGATCCTGCGCGGGGAGTTCCCCGAGGGCGTGCGCCTGCCGACGGAAAGCGAGCTGGCGGAGACGCACCGGGTGAGCAGGCAGACCGTGCGCCGCGCCTTCCAGGATCTGGTGGCGGAGAACCTGGTCCACCGCGTGCCGGGGCGCGGCACTTTCGCGGCCCGGCCGGACGGGCGGTACCTGCGGCAGTTCGGTTCGATCGAGGACCTGATGGCGCTGTCGGTGGACACCGAGATGCGCCTCGTGTCGCCGCTGCGCCCCCGGATCGATCTCGACGCGGCCGGCCGCCTTCGGCTGGAGTCGGACAGGGTGTTCGAGCTGGCGTTCCTGCGCCTGCACGAGGGCGTGCCGTTCTGTTCGACCACGGTGTTTCTGACGCCGGAGGTGGGCAGGCTGCTTGAATCGGCGCCCGAGCTGACCGAACCAGCCACGTCCAGCCGCGCGACGATCATCGGCCTGCTCGAAGGCCGTCTCCCGGACCCGATCGCCGAGGCCGAGCAAAGCGTCACCGTCGGCCTCGCCGGCCCTACGATCGCCGAACGACTGGGGTGCGCGGTGGACCGGGCGCTGCTGCGGATCGACCGGCTGTACCTGGCTTCCAGCGGCAACCCGGTCGAACTGGCGATCAGTCATTTCCTGCCGGAGCACTACTCGTACCGGGTCCGGCTGCGCCGCCACCCGTCCTGAGCCTCGACGGCGTGTCTCCGGGCTTGTTGTGGTGGTTCTGTCCGCGCGGTTCACCGCCTCGTGCGGTCCGCTCCGTCCGGCCCTCTGTCCGGCCCCTCTGTCC
>NZ_VMNW02000170.1 GCF_007713735.2 Amycolatopsis acidicola
CCCCGGCCCCGGCATCGGCCCGCCCCCGTAAGCCGCCGCGACGCCGTCGATCTCATTCCCCATGGGAGGAGAGAGTACGCGCCGTGACCGCCCGAGTCCGGCGCGCGACCTCCGGAAACAAAATCGACACAAACGTTGACGTTGACGCCGCGATTGTGTGCAATGTGTCCACTGTCGATTCGAGAGGTGGCGCGAAGGTGGGTCCCCTGCACGGAATCAGAGTCCTGGAGCTCGGCAGCTTCATCGCGGGCCCGTTCGCCGGGCAGCTGCTCGCGGACTACGGCGCCGAGATCATCAAGATCGAACCGCCCCGCGCGGGTGACCCGATGCGGCGCTGGGGCATCACGAAGGACGGGGAATCCCTGTGGTGGCCCGCGATCGGCCGCAACAAGAAGTCGGTCACCGTGGACCTGCGCGGCGAAGAAGGCCAGCGGCTGGTCCGGGAGCTGGCCGGATCCTGTGACGTCGTGCTGGAGAACTTCCGCCCCGGCACCATGAAACGCTGGGGACTGGACTACGAAACCCTCAGCGCCGCCAACCCCGGCATCGTGGTCGTGCACGTCTCCGGCTTCGGCCAGACCGGGCCCGGCGCGGAACAGGCGGGGTTCGGCAGCGTGGCCGAGGCGGTCGGCGGAATCCGGCACACCACCGGCTCCCCCGACGACGCCCCCGCCCGCGCGGGGATCAGCCTCGGCGACTCCCTCGCCTCGCTGTTCGCCGTGATCGGCACGCTCGCCGCGCTCACCGAACGCTCCACCAGCGGCCACGGCCAGGAGGTGGACGTCGCCATCTACGAAGCCGTTTTCGCGCTGATGGAATCCACTCTCGCCGACTACCACGTCGGCGGCGTCCTGCGCACCCGCACCGGCAGCGTCCTTCCCGGCGTCGCACCGTCCAATGTGTACCCCGCGAAGGACGACGCGCAGGTGGTCATCGCCGCCAACGCCGACACGGTGTTCGCCCGGCTGACCGAGGCGATGGGCAGGCCGGAGCTCGCGACCGACCCTCGCTACGCCACGCACCAGGCCCGCGGCGCACGCGCGCAGGAACTGGACGCGCTCATCTCCGCCTGGACCGCGACGCTCGAAAGCGACGACCTGATCGGCGAACTGCAGCGGCACGGAGTCCCGGTCGGCCGGATCAACACCGCCGCGTCGATCCTCACCGACGGCCAGTTCGCCGCCCGCGACATGATCCTGTGGCGGCGCAACGGAAACGGCACGGAGCTGCCCATGAACGGCATCGTCCCCAAGTTCTCCCGCACCCCCGGCGAAGTCGCCAGGACCGGCCCCGCGCTCGGCGCCGACACCGAGGCGGTGCTCGCCGAAGTCGCCGGCGCCGAGCAGCTGGCCAGGCTGCGCTCGGACGGTGTCATATGACCGCCCTGCTCGCCCTCGAAGACATCACGGTCCGCTTCGGCGGGGTGACCGCGCTCGACTCCGTCGCCCTGACCGTCCACGAAGGACAGATCTGCGCGCTGATCGGCCCGAACGGCGCGGGAAAGACCACGGCGTTCAACACGATCAGCCGCCTGGTCCGCCCCGTCTCGGGCTCGATCACCTTCGCCGGCGGCGACCTCCTGCGCCGGCACGCCGCCGATCTCGGCAAGCTCGGCATCGCCCGCACCTTCCAGAACCTGGCGCTGTGGCCGGGAATGACGGTGCTGGAGAACGTGATGGTCGGGCGGCACGCGCGCGGCAGGACCGGCCTCGCCGGGTCACTCCTCGGCTGGCCCGCGGCGCGGGAAGACCGCGAACTACGGGCCCGCGCGTACGCCATGCTCGACTACTTCGGGATCACCGACGTGGCGCATCGGGACTGCACCGGACTGCCCTTCGGCACCCTCAAGAGGGTCGAGCTGGCCAGGGCGCTGATCGGCGACCCGCGACTGTTGCTGCTCGACGAACCCGCCGGCGGCCTGACCCACGGCGACGTGCGGGAACTGGGCGAGATCCTGCTGCGGCTGCGCGACGAGCACGGCATCACGCTGCTGCTCGTCGAGCACCACATGCAGTTCGTCATGGGGATCTCGGATTCCGTGGTGGCGCTCGACTTCGGCCGCAACCTCGTCTCCGGCACCCCCGCCGAGCTGCGGGATTCCCCGCTGCTCATCGAGGCCTACCTCGGGACACCGGTATGAGCACGCTCCTGGAACTGCGGGACATCCGCGCGTACTACGGCGAAGTCGAATGCCTGCACGGCATCGACCTGGAAGTGGCCGACGGCGAAGTGGTCGTGGTCCTCGGCGCGAACGGCGCTGGCAAGACCACGCTCCTGCGCTCGGTCTGCCGCCTGGTGCGCACCGAAGGCACGGTGCTGTTCGAGGGCGAACCGTTCGGCGGGAGCACCTACGACGTCGTGCGGCGCGGGGTGTCGATGGTGCCGCAGGGCCGCGGCACGCTCGCGGAACTGAGCGTGGACGACAACCTCCGCGCGGGCGGCTACATCCGCCGCGACAAGGAGATCAAGGCCGACATCGCTTACTGGTACGAGGTTTTCCCGCGCCTGGCGCAGCGCCGCGCCACGTCCGCGGGCAGCCTCAGCGGCGGGGAACAGCAGATGCTCGCCATCGCCCGCGCGCTGATGAGCCGTCCCCGGTTGCTGCTGCTGGACGAACCTTCACTCGGCCTCGCCCCGATCGTCGTGCGCCGGCTGTTCGACGTGCTGGGCCGCGTATGCGCCGAACGCGGGGTCGCGATGGTCGTCGTGGAGCAGAACGCCGCGCTGGCACTGGACATGGCACAACGCGGCTACGTCCTGGAGGCCGGCACCGTCGCCGTGACCGGCCCCGCACACCGCCTTCGCGACGACGAATCCGTCCGGCGCGCCTACCTCGGTTACTAGCTACCACCCCGGAAGGAGGGTGTTCAGTGGCGATCACACTCACCGAAGCACCGCCAGGCAAAGACATCCTGGTCGCGCGCCGCCGTCGTTCGGCCGCCACCGGCCTCGGCGTCGTCCTCGCGCTGCTGGCCGCGTTCTCCGTCTACGCGATCATCGACGGCGGCCCGGCGCTGTACCTGCAGCGCGTCATCGACGGCACGATGAACGGCGTCCTCTACGGCATGGTCGCGCTGGCGCTCGTCCTCGTCTTCAAGGCCACCGGCGTCATCAACTTCTCGCAGGGCGCGATGGGGATGGTCGGCACGTTCCTCGCCTTCACCGCCGCGGAGAGCTGGGGACTGCCCCTCGCGCTCGCGATCGTGGTGGCGATGCTGATCAGCGCCGGGGCGGCCGCCGGGATCGAACGCGTGCTCATCCGGCCGTTCGACCCCGGCAACCACCTCGCGATCACCATCGTCACGCTGGCGCTTTACCTGGCGCTCAACGCGCTCGCGGCGCTGATCTGGGGTTTCGACCCACGCGGGTTCCCCACCCTGTTCCCGCACGGCCCGGACGACTACTTCACCCTCGGCGGCGCGCGGCTGTACTACACCAGCCTCGGCACGGCGCTGCTCGTGCTCGTCGTGGTGATCGTGCTGCAGCTGGTGCTCTCCCGCACCAAGCTGGGGCTGGCTTTCCGGTGCGTGGCCACGAGCGTGGACTCCTCGCGGCTGCTCGGTGTCCACATCGGACGGACGGTGCAGAGCAGCTGGGCCATCGCGGCCGCGGTCGGCACGCTCGCCGGCTGCCTGGCCGCCACCACCACCTACCTCGACCCGACGTTCATGGACAAGATCCTCGTCTACTCCTTCGCGGCGGCCACCCTCGGCGGGCTCGACAGCATCGCCGGCGCGCTGGTCGGCGGAGTCGTGGTCGGCCTTTCCATCGCGCTGCTGACCGGGTACATCCCCGCGCTCGGCGGGCAGTTCGGGCTCGGCTGCGCGTTCTTCGTGATCGTCGCGGTCCTGCAGTTCAAACCGGCGGGCCTGCTCGGCCGCCGCAGTCAGGAGCGTGTGTGATGGCCGCTTTCACCGTGGCGGAAGGCACGCGCGCGCACCGCGGGCTGCGCTGGGGCTCGGCGCTGCTCGGCGCGGCCGTGCTGATTTTGCTGCCCCTGCTCACCGGCTCGGTCGCGACGATCGAGTCGTTCACCCAGATCGCCGCCTACAGCGTCGCGATACTCGGGCTCGGCCTGCTCACCGGCCATTGTGGACAGATCTCCCTCGGCCACAGCGCGTTCGTGGGGATCGGCGGCTACACCACCGTGATCCTCGTCGCCGACCACGGCTGGCCGTACCTGGCCACCATCCCCGTCGCCGTCGTGCTGTGCCTGGCCGCGGGCGCGCTCGTCGGCATCCCGGCGCTGCGTATCCGCGGGCTCTACCTGGCGACGGTCACCCTCGCCGTCGCCGCGTTGTTCCCGGTCCTCATCGACAAGTTCCCCTCCTTCACCGGCGGCCCGAACGGCAAGTTCGCGCCGCAGGAGATGACCGCGCCCGACTGGTTCTTCATCGACCCGTACACCCAGACCGGTCCCCCGACCGACCACTACTACGTCGTCGTGGCCGTCGCCGCGCTCATGTTCCTGATCGCGCGCAACCTCGTGCGCAGCCGCACCGGCCGCGCGATGCACGCGGTGCGGGACGCCCCGCTCAGCGCGGCGGCCGCCGGGATCCGGGTGGCGCGGGTGAAGATCTTCGCGTTCGCCGTCAGCGCGGCGTTCGCGGGGGTGGCCGGCTCGCTGCTGGTCATCCAGGTGCCCGCGGTCTCGGACTCCCGGTTCGACCTCTACCTGTCGATCTTCCTGCTCGTCGCGCTGATCGCGGGCGGGTCCGCTTCGATCGCCGGGGCGATCCCCGGCGCCATCGTGTTCGTGGTGCTGCGCACCTACATCGCCGACTGGGCCCAGTCGCTGAACCTGCTGTCCGGCCGCCCGGACGGCGGGCAGATCGTCGGCATCGCGTCCGGCGCCCTGCTCATCGCTTTCGTGTTCCTGCTACCAGGCGGGGTGATCGACGGACTCGGGCGGCTGCGCCGTCGCATCGTCGAAATCGTGCCCCGCGCCCCCCGTGACTGGGAACGGCACCGGTTCACCGCGCCGCCCCAGCCCGTCCAACCGGCCTTGAGAGAGGGCTGAACCACCATGACCCGCATCTGGCAACGAAGCCTCGCGACACTGGTCATCGCCGCGGCCGTCGGCACGACGGCCACCGCCTGCTCACACGAGGCGAGCAAACAGGCGGCCGCGGACAAGAAATGCGGCACCGCCGCCACCGCGGCACCCGCGCAGTCCGGCACCGCGCCGTCCGACGGCTCGGTTCCCGCCGCCAACCCCGACAGCAAGAACTGGGGCCGCACCGCGGACGGCAGCTGCACCTACTCCGGCCCCGGCAACTTCAGCCTCGATCTGAACAACTGCCCGGCGACCTGGGACAACAACGCCGGCATCACCGCCGACGCGATCAAGCTGTTCACCAGCATGCCGCATTCGGGCGCGCTCGCCGCCTACGGCGCGATCAGCGACGGCATCAAGTCCTATTTGGACTACGTCAACGCGCACGGCGGCGTGCAGGGCCGCAAGGTCAGCATCGACGTCAAGGACGACCAGTACCAGCCGGACCAGACCCGCAAGAACTTCGAGGACGCGGTGCAGTCCAACGCCTACGCCGCCAGCTTCGCCGTCCTCGGTTCGCCGAACAACCTGAACCTGCGCGACTACGCGAACCAGAACTGCATGGGCCAGCTGCTGGTCGCCGCCTCCGACGACGAGTTCGGCGATCCGCAGACCTACCCGTGGACCACCGGGTTCGGGCTCGACTACTACAACGAGAGCGGCATCTGGGCGACCTGGATCAAGGAGAAGTTCCCGCAGGGAGCCAAGGTCGCGACGATCTCCATCGGGAATGCGCTCGGGAACTCCTACATCAACGGGTTCAAACGGGCCGTCGCGTCCACCCCGGGCATCACGATCGTCAACGAGCAGACCAACGACGTCAGCGCGCCCAACGTGGACAACGAGGTGACGAGCGCCGCGGCCTCCGGAGCGGACGTCGTCGTGCTCGCCGAAGCGGGAACCTTCTGCACACAGGCGATCGGCGCCATCGAAAAGAGCTCGTGGAAGCCCACGATCGTCGCCGCGCAGCCGTGCGCGCAGATCCAGACCACGTACGCGCCGCTGGGCAAGCAGGGCCTGACCGGCAACGGCACCAACGTCGTCCGCTACTACTACGCGCCGAACGACCCGGACAACACCAACACCCAGTTCGCCAAGCTGTACAACGACACCGTGAAGGCCGCCGGGCTCGACCCGGCGAACGCGCAGGTCGCGAACGGCTGGTTCTGGGCGTGGTACATCGTGCAGGTGCTGCAGGACGCCACGACCATGAAGGGTGGCCTGAACCGCGCGAACATCGACGTCGCGGCACATTCGTACGCGTCGACGTACCCGCTGATGGTGAAGGGCGTCGAGGGCAAGGTCAGCGGCGTCGACGACGCTTACCCGTTCGAAGCCGGCGGGATGTACACCTACACCGGCGCGACGACGAGCACGACCGGGCACTTCGAGCAGGCCGGCCCGTTGATCGACAACAGCGGCAAGCTCGGCAACTTCCAGAAGGCCAAGGGCGGCAGCTGATGCACGCCGGTGCTCGCGAGCTGGCACGGGCGGTTTCGGAGAAGTCCGTGTCCAGCCGCGAGCTGGTGCGAGGATTCCTGGACAGGATCGCCGCGTCGGAGCTGAACGCCGTCGTCACGCTCGACGCGGAACGCGCGCTGGCCGACGCGGCGGCAGCCGACTCCGAGACCGCGCGAGGGCTGTCTCGCGGGCCGTTGCACGGGGTGCCGATCACGGTCAAGGACGCGATCGCCACGGCGGGCCTGCGCACCACCTGCGGTTCGCCGGAGCTGGCCTCGTACGTGCCTTCGTCCGACGCTCCGGCGGTCGCGCTCCTGCGTGCCGCCGGGGCGATCGTCCTCGGGAAGACGAATGTGCCGGTCTGGTGCGGAGACATTCAGACGTACAACGACGTCTTCGGCGCGACCAGCAACCCGTGGGACACCTCGCGGACGCCGGGCGGTTCGTCGGGCGGCAGCGCGGCGGCGGTCGCGGACGGCTTGTGCGGGTTCGACCTGGCGTCGGACATCGCGGGGTCGATCCGGATCCCGGCGCATTTCTGCGGCGTGTACGGGTTGAAGCCGTCGGTCGGCTCGGTGCCGGGCGAAGGGTACGTGGATCACGTCGGCGGCGGTGCCGTCGCCCCGGACGGGAACGTGCTGGGGCCGATCTGCCGGTCCGCGGAGGATCTCGGCCTGGCGATGTCCGTCCTCAGTGGAGTGTCTACTTCTGTTGCGCCGGAACGGTTTCGCGTCGCGGCCTGGCTGGACGACCCGGCTTGCCCGGTGGGCAGCGAGACGGCCACGCTCCTGGATCGCGCGGTCACCGAGTTCGGCGCGGCCGGTGCCCGGGTTCGCCGGGCCGTGCCGCCGACCGGGTTCGAGGAGCTGTGGCAGTTGCATTTGGACATGGTGCTGGCCGCGGTGACCTACAACCTTCCCGAGGATGCCTTGCCCGCGGCGACGCGCACCCATCGCGGCTGGCTCGCCCGGGCGGAGGATCGGGCGCGGGCCCGGCAGGCGTGGGATCGCTGGTTCGGCGAGTGGGATGTGCTGGTGTGCCCGGTGACGGCCATGCCCGCGTTTCCGCACGATCACGAGGGCGACATCGGGAGCCGGGTGGTGGAGATCGACGGGGAAAAGCGGCCCCACATGAGCACGATCGGCTGGTGCGGGTTGTTCAGCGTGCTCGGGCTGCCGACCGTGGTGATTCCCTTGGGGCGTACGGGTTCCGGGCTGCCGGTCGGGATGCAGGTCGTTGCCCGGCGCGGTGGTGACGGTGTGGCGGTGGGGTTTGCGGAGTGGGCTGCGGGTTTTTTGGGGGGATTTGTTGCGCCCCGTTAGGTCTGGCCCCGTTAGGTCTGGCCCCGTTAGGTCTGGCCCCGTTAGGTCTGGCCCCGTTAGGTCTGTGGTTGCGTTGCGGCAGTAGCGTGCGTTGCGGCAGCAACGGACGCGCGTGGCCGCGCTGTGTGACACCCCACCACCGCCCCGATCTTTGAGTGTTCGCGATCTTGCCGCCGCGTCAAGGCGGGAAAGATGCCTTGACCCAGCGTCAAGATCGCAAGGGACGGCTGGGGATCGG
>NZ_VMNW02000171.1 GCF_007713735.2 Amycolatopsis acidicola
CCGAAGACCCCGGTCACCCCGGGCGCGCGCAAGGCCGGTACGCCCGCCTGCTCTCGATCGAGCCGTCACGCCGCTGGATCTGCACGACGCTGGGCCTGTCGGCCCGGGCCAGCCGCGCCGCGGCGGCCACCGCCTCGCGTTTGCGGCCATGGTGCGACAACACCCGGCCCACGCGGCGGACATCCCAGTCACCGCACAGCGGCGAAACCCAGTAGACGGTGCACGTCATCACGGAACCCCCAAGTTCATCCTGTCCCAGTACTGCAAAACCATACCAGAACCGACCCACTGTTGCACCCCCGCAACGCCTCGGCGAAACTGCGACGACACGAGCTTCGGGCGATGAGGGGGAACATGTCGGGACGGCTGGACGCGGGCAGGTTGTACCAGGTGCTGGACGCGCAGCGGGAGGCGAAGGAGCTGTCGTGGCGGCAACTCGCCGCCGAGGCCGGGGTGAGCGCGTCGCTGGTCAGCCGGATGGGCAACGGACACCGGCCCGACCTGGACGGGTTCATCGCGCTCGTGCAATGGCTCGGCATGCCGGCGGAGACGTTCATGGTGTGGCCGGAAGGCCTGCGGGACAAGCAAAGGCCGTCACTGGAGGCGCAGCTGGCACCCCTGCTGCGCGCGGAAGAGGAACTCACCGAGTCCGACCAGCAGCACGTGCTGGACGTGGTCGGCATAACGCTTCGGCACATCCGAGCCAAGAACAAGGGAGGTTGAGGTGGCCCTGCGCCGCGGCTTCAAGAAGGAGGCCAAGGAGCTCGCCCTCGAAGTGCGGGAAGAACTGGGCACCAAGGTGTTCGCCCCGCTGGACCCGTACGCGCTCGCCGAGCTGTACGGGATCGAGGTGTTCGACCTGACGAACCCGGAACTTCCCGCCGAATCGGTCCGGCATCTGACCGAGGTGCGCCCGCACGTGTTCTCGGCAGCGCTGGTTCCCCTGGTGCCCAGCGGGGCGATCATCATCGAGAACCACGTGCACCCGCCGCGGCGGCGCCGGTCCACGATGGCGCACGAGATGGCACACATCCTGCTGGAGCACCCGTTCGGCCCGATGCTCACCGACGAAAACGGTTGCCGCTCGGCGGTTTCCGGGATCGAGGAGGAGGCAGCGGAGCTGTCCGGGGAGCTGCTCGTGCCCACCGACGCCGCGCGGGTCGCGGCGTTCAAGGGCTGGTCGGACAGGTCGGTGGCGAACCACTTCGGCGTGAGCGTGGCGATGGCGCAGTGGCGGATGAACGTCTCCGCCGCGCGCCGGATCGCTTGCCGCTCAAAGGAACGACGACTGCGGGAGGTGGCGCCCGCCACACCGTGATCATCTTCCACAGTGCTGTGCACACCCTGGGGACAACTCTGTCCACAAAGGATGCTCAGCCGTTTTCCGCCGCACCGAACAACTCCGCGGCGGCGCGCACCCGAAGCCGCTCCAGCCGCGTGACCTGACTGCGTCCGCTCGCGATCAACTCGTCGAGGCGCTCGATGTCCAGTCTGGAGTCGACGGCCGCGCGGGCACGCAGCGTACGCCAGCCGGCGATCTTGCCCTCGACGCCGATCCGCATCCCTTCGAGCTCCACCACGCGGCTGAGCGGCGAACGGCTGACCACTTTGCCGTTGGGCTTGAACCGGCCGAGCTTTTCCAGCAGCCTGCCCATTCCCAGCTCGAGCCTGCGCACCGGCTCGCCGAGCGCGGCCATCATGTCCACCAACGCGTCCCGGTCGCGCGCGATCTCCTCCGCCAGGCGCTCGAGCTTGCCGCCGCCTGCCCACTCCCCCTCGGTGCGCGCCAGCCGTCTCGCCAGCTCCACGCCCGCCATCGCGCCGGTCAGGTGATCATTGAGGTAGATCCCCAGCAGCGTGCGAGTCATGGCGGTCAGGATACCTGCGAAGGCGGGATTGCCGATCTTTTTTCCCTGGCTCATGGTGCTTCGCTGCGTAACGACGCCTGTCACGCTCTGCGTCCAGGCCCTTGGCAGGAAAGTCGTATGTCCATTGTGGATTCTCCGGCCGGCCCGTAACGGCGGCGCGTACGATGCGACTCCAGATCGACGAGCGGAGGGGGCGGCATGACATCGCGAAACGGGCCGGTGCGCGTCGGCGGCCGCTGGTACTACGTCGTACTGGTCGGCACGGCCGGTTTGTTCGCCTGGGTGCCTTTCCTGCACGCCGCGATCCGGTCGAAGGCCGCCCGTGCCCGCCGGTTCGCGCTGCTCTTCGCGGCGTTGGACGCGCTGATGTACGTGCTGCTGGTGATCACTCCCCAGGACGCCAACGGCCAGGTGGTGGACAGCCCGATCAGCACGATCGGCGGGCTGCTCGCACTCACCATCATCGTGCTGGGCTGTGTTCTCCTCGGCCCCGCGCGCCGTCTCGCCCACACGGCCGCACCGCCGGAACAGCCGAAACCGATCGACCCGGCGATCCAGGCCGTGCTCGACGCGCGCGCCAGGCGCGACGAGGCCAGGAAGCTCGCCGCCGACGACCCGCTGCTCGCCCGCGAGCTGCACATCGGCCGCCCCAACGTCGGGCGCACGTACGACGACGGCGGGCTGGTGGATCTCAACCACGCGCCGGCCGCGACGATCGCCGAAGTCTGTGACCTCCCCGGCGACGTGGCCGCGGCGCTGGTCAGCGCGCGGGAAAACCGCGGCGAGCCCTTCTTCACCGTGGACGAGTTCCTGATCAGCGCCGACGTGCCCGTGACTTTCTGGGACCGCATCAGGGATCGCGCGATCCTGCTCGGCTGAGGCTGCTCAGGCCCGGTCCGCCACCAGGTCCAGTTCGAGGTCGAGGTACCGGCCGGTCATCCCCTTCATCGCGGTGACACCGAAGGCGTAGCGGTCGACCCGGCTGTGGGCGCGCACCCGCAGCCGCGAGCCGTCCTCGGCCGCCGAACTGAGGTGCACGTCCAGCGGCCCGCTGTTGCCGCGGACGGTGAGCGTGCCGCGCAGCACCCACTGCCCGTCGGCTTGCTCCAGCCCGCTCGAGGCGAACGTGATGTCGGGGTGCTCGTCGGTTTTGAGGTACTGGGCGGAGCGCACCGTCCGGTCGCGCGCGCCGTTGCGGGTGTCGATGCTCGCCGCGTCGATCGTGGCCGCCACCTCAGAGTTCGCCACGTCGTCCGCCACGGTCAGCCGGCCCTCGCGGATCCGGAACGTCCCGCGCACGGGGCCGAGGCCGAAGAAGTGCCTCGTGGTGAAGGAAAGTCCGGAACCGGCGCCGTCGATCCGGTAGTCACCGGCCGCGGGAATCTCGATGCTCGTCGTCATGGCGGCCAGTGTGGCGGAGATCCGGTGCCCGCGTGTGGTTTTTTCGCCATCCCCACGCGATGTCGTCGACAGCGAGGAACGGCTCATCGACCACGGTCGCAGGCGTCAGGCCGGTGAACGCCACGACGTCACGGTGCAGGTGGGATTGGTCGGCGTAGCCACCATCGGCGGCAACCCGTGCAGCGTGGTGGCCAGCGACAAGGCTGTGCACGGCGTGGTCGAACCGGACCAGCTTCGCGGCGCGCTTGGGCGGCAGGCCGAACTGGGACTGGAACCGGGACCACAGACGTTTGCGGCTCCAGCCGAGCTCGTCCGCGAGGTGTTCGATCCGGACCGCGCCCCGGCCGGCGACGATCCGGCGCCACGCCCAGGCCACTTCCGGTGAAGTCTCCGTGGCCTCCGCACAACGCCGGGCGAGCCACCCGTCGATCCACGAGAAGCGTTGCCCCCACCCGGAAAAGTCCGCCAGCCGGTCGCTGAGCCGCGCGGCCTCCTTGCCGCACAAGGTATCGAGGGGCACCATCGCGCGATCCAGTTCGGAGACCACGCCACCGAAGACCGCTTGCGCGGCTACCGGGGAAAGGCGTACCTGCAAGCACTCGAAGGCGTCCACGCTCAACCCGCGGAGAGCTTCGCCGAACCCGGGCCCCAACACGAAACTGCCCTGCTGCCGACGACCGGTTGCGTCCTCCACGGCGATGTTGCCGTCGAAAACGAGGATCATGGTGACCGCCGGATGCGGGATCAGCCGGAGCCCTGGCGGGGTGATGCCGCGGTCGCCGAACCCGGCCATGCTCACCCCGGGCACGCGGATCGGCCGCTGCGGGCAGGCGATGTCCCACAACAAGCCGTCGTCCCGCTCGGGCACCACGGGTTCGATGGTACGCAATCCGGGCGAGGGAACATTTGTCCAAGCCAGTGGTGCCCACCGGCGGCGAAGGTGAGTGGATGACTGTTTCGATCAATCTCCGCCAGGACGGGCCACCCGACGCCCCCGCGCTGTTGCTGATCCACGGAACCGGCGCGTCACTGCGCTCGTGGGACCCGATGGTCCCGTTGCTGACGGACTCGCTGCACGTCATCCGGATCGACCTGCCGGGATGCGGTGGCTCGGCCAAACCGGAGAGCTACGCGGTGCCGGCCCAAGCCCGCCTCGTCGGCGAAGCACTGGACCGGATCGGCGTCGAACACGCTGCGGTAGTCGGCCATTCCAGCGGTTCGGCGTTCGCCACCGCACTCACCGAGGAGCGGCCGGATCTGGTGTCCGCGCTCGTGTTCATCAGCTTCGGGCCCAACATGGGCGCCTATATCGCGGAAGAGATCGACCTCGGAGACGTGCCGTGGCCGGATCTCTCGGACGAGCAGGTCCGCCGGCTGATGCGCTCCGGATTCCGGCCGGGCTACGAGATCCCGCAGGAGTATGTCGACCAGTTCCGCGACATCGATCTCCAGGTGTTCGCCGCGGAAACGCAGTCGATCCGCGCTTACCTGAAGGAACGAGGACTCCCGGAACGCCTGGCTCCCTTGGGAAAACCGCTACTGGTGCTCTTCGGCGAACAAGACCTTCGCTGGGCGCCTTCGTCCGCTGCCGAATACCGCGCCGTCCCCGGCGCGCAAATCGAGCTGCTGGCCGGGGCGGGCCACTCACCCAACCTCGAAGACCCGCCCCGGACGGCCAGATACGTCCTGTCCTTCGCCGCAAATGGCCGCGCCTGAGCGGCAGCGGATGCACATCAGGCTTCGAGGATGCGGGCGAGGTTGGCCAGTTCGTTGGCCCGCCCGTCCAACAAGCGCTGCGTCCAGGTCTCATCGTGCAGCGATTCGACGGTCATCACCACGCGGGTTCCGCCGTCGGTCTCGACCAGCTCCACCTCGGTGCCGAACTCGTACGGTTCGTGGTCGGGCACGAAGTCGACGAGCGACGCGTAGGCCAGCGTCTTGGGCTCGTCGAGGCGAGTGAAGCGCTTGCGTGACACGGTCTCCAGCGGCATTCCCGCCGACTTCATGAACTCGACGGTCTCGGGCGCGGTCGCGGTCATCGTGTAGACGAGCTCGCCGCCTTCGCGCAGGTCCAGGGAGTCGACGGTGGTGGTGAACCCGTCGGGTGCCCACCAGCAGGCGATCCCGTCGACGGTGGTCCAGAACCGCCAAATCGTGGCGGGGTCGACGGAGTAGGTGCGCTCGAGAACGTGGGTCGAGGTCATGATCGGCACTCCAGTCTGTTCGGCTTCGGTCATCCCAGGGACGGACCCGCGGACGCCCTTTCTACATGCCCAATATGTGACGTGCGCCACACTCGGCGGCGAGGCCGGGCACGAGCTTGAGGTGGACCGCGTCGCGGCAGCCTTGCGCGACACGGGGTTTGAACTCGCCGAACGCGGCAAGGTTAGCGTCGTTCTCGACCACCGCGAGGACTCCGCGCGCCGGCGCCGGATCCGCCGACCTCCACGGCGCCATCCCGGTGGCCGGGTCGTCGGCAGAGCCGGCGAGGTAGGGCCGTGGGACGGTCACGCCGACGTGGTGGCGCGCAACCGGCACTTTTCCTGACCACATGATCTGCCGACTTCCACGTTCGTTTCCGGCTCGGAATACCGAGCCGGTCCTCGTTCTAACGAATGCACTGAGAGGGCACCGTGGCTCGATCACTTTCGGCGAGGACCCGTTGCTCACCGGCGCCATCGGCGCGGCGGAGATCACCGGAATCCAAAGCCAGGGCGTGCTGGCACAGGCCAAGCACTACATCGTCTACGACGGCGCCAACGGTGACGTGATCGTCGAATCCCAGACGCTGCACGAGATCTACCTCAAACCGTTCCAGGACGCGGTCGACGCCGGCGTCTCGTCGATCATGTGCTCCTACAACAAGATCAACGGCGCGGTCGCCTGTGGCAGCAAGGCCGCTCTGGCGAACGGCACCGTCGACATCGCCGACGTCAACGCCGCCGTCAGCAGGATCCGCGCGCAGTACAAACGTTTCGGGCTTCTCGACGGCGCGTCCAACACACGGTCACCCCGGAGCCGATTCAGCAGAACGCACGTGTCGTCAAGGACACCGCCGCGGAGTCGCCGCACACCCTGACCGTCACACAAACGCCCGACCTTTCCGGCAGTCCCGTCCCCAGTCAGCAGGCCGCCAACCGGGCGGCCGCGATCGTCGCCGCCAAAAGGCCAAGACCGCGGTCGTTTTCGCTTACACCACCAACAGTGGCAACCTGACCGAACCGCTTCCGGAGGGGCGGGACCAGTTCATCGCCGACGTGGCCGCCGCCAACCCCAACACGATCGTCGTGCCGCAGAGCAACGCGCCGGTCTCGATGCCTTGGCTCGGCAACGTCAAAGCCTTGCTCGAAGGCTGGTTCCCCGGCGACGAAGGAGGCTGGGCGTTCGCCGACCTCCTCACCGGCAAGGTCAGCCCCAGCGGGCATCTGCCGTTCACCTGGTTTCGCCTATCGGAATCTGGACGTGCATCAGCAATGAGACGGAACCCTGCAAGTGAGCTTCACCGTCACGAACACTGGCGCCCGCTCCGGGAACGCAGTGCCGCAGGTGTACCTCGGTGCGCCCGACCGCCGGCCGTCAGGCGTGCAGTTCGCGGACAAGGCACTCGCCTCGTTCGACCGGGTCAGCCTGCGTCCCGGACAGTCCACAAAGGTCACCCTGACGGTCGCCCAGCGCGAGCTGTCGTACTGGTCGGCCACCGCGAACAAAATGGCAGCTCGCGACCGGGAAACGCACGGTCTACGTGGGCAGCTCCGCACGCGACCTACCGTTGAGCACCTCGACCGCGATCCACTGACCAAGGTTCCGCGCTCCGGGCAACCTGCCCGGAGTGCTGGAGTCGGCCAACAGAAAACCCCCTGGTCACAGGGGGTTTTCGAAGCGCGCCCGAAGGGATTCGAACCCCTAACCTTCTGATCCGTAGTCAGATGCTCTATCCGTTGAGCTACGGGCGCTTGTTCAGTTATTAACTTAGCATCCGGCGTACCGGGTGCTGAGCGGAGGCTCCGGGATTTGAACCCGGGAGGGGGGGTTACCCCCAACCGCATTAGCAGTGCGGCGCCATAGACCAGACTAGGCGAAGCCTCCCGGAATCAACGTCCACTGCTGAAGCAGCCTACAGGGCCACCCGCACCACCCGCCAAGCACCCCCTCACCGCCGCAGCATGCGCATGAGCCAGCGTGAACGTCCCCCGAGCCCTTCGGCTTCGAAGACGGCCACACCGACGCGCGGCAGTTCGCGGACGCCAGGAAAGACCAGGTAGCGCGGCACCCAGTCGGGCTGGAACTTGGCGTTGAACCGGTACAGCGTCTCGATCTGGATCCAGTGTGACGCCCAGCCGAGCACCTTCGCCGAGATCCGCGCGACGGGGCCGGCACCGATCCGCCGCCCCTGCTCCATCAGTTTCCGGAAGGCGGCGAAGTTCAGCGAGACGTATTTCACGCCGTGCTCGCGCGCCTTCAGCAACAGCTCGGAGATCATCAGCTCGTTGACGCCGTTGTCCGCGGCGCGGTCCCGGCGCATGACGTCCAGCGACAGCCCGTCCTCGCCCCACGGCACGAACTGCAGCCTGTCTCTTATACACAATCTCCGAG
>NZ_VMNW02000172.1 GCF_007713735.2 Amycolatopsis acidicola
TAACCCGCCCCACACCCCACCCTGCTTCCGATCCCCAGCATCCTCAGCTGTCGCTGGACAATCGCGGATCGGGGGCGGGGTGGGGCACCCAGCGCGGCCACGCGCGTCCGTTGCTGCCGCAACGCAAGCCACACGCAAGCAAAGGGCCCCGCACCCAAAAGATGCGGGGCCCCCGAGGAATCAACGCGTCTGCGTAGACCCGTTCGGCTGTTGTGGCCCTGGCCCGGGTGAGTACCAGCCCCACACCGTCTTCTCGCCGTGCTCCACGTGCGGTGCGACGCCCTCGGTGTACGGCTCGACCTGCATCAGCTGGCCCCAGGACTGCCCGGGATCACCGTCGAGGTAGCTCGGCACCTCAGGCTCGGACGCGACCTCCTCGAGCCAGCCGAGCGGACCGCCACCGATGTTGTCGGCGATCCCCGCCTCCGGCGCCAGCGTGCCCGCCGTGATGCGGTACGCGGGCACCGTCGAGATGCCGTCGTGCGAGGTGACCGGGTTCAGGCACGGGTAGACGAACGCCGCGGGCCAGTCCATGTACACCGGCGCATTGCCGACGCGCTGGGTGAGCGTGGTGAACGTCGGCACGCGGGGCGCGCTGACGGCCACCCAGCCGTCGTCGGTGACGTCGTCGTCCTGCGCGACCACCCGGACCACGGTGGCGTTCGCGGGCTGGTCACCGACCTGCACGCGCTGGTCCGCCCACTTGCCCTTGTCGTTGTCCGTGCCGTTGCCCGAAGCCGTCCCGGCACCGGTGGCCAGCACCGTGTCGCTCTTCACGACCTGGACGCCCTGCGGCGTCTCCGTGCCGAACTCCAGCGCGACGCTCGTCGCCTTGCCCGCCGGTGCCGCGATGGCGACCGCGACCTGCGCGTTCGTCTTGTCGGCCGGCAGCGAGTACCAGTCCGTGCGCAGTTTGCCCGTCGACGAGCCCGGGTCCTCGTGGTAGCTGCTCCACATCGGCACCGTGCTCGAGGTGAACCCGTGCGGCGGCCCGCTCAGCGGGTCGTTGTCGCCGTCCGCGTCCGTGTGGAAACCGGTTTCGGTCTTGCCGTTGTCCTCGTCGGTGGGCGGCAGGCCGGGCGCGGTCTCCTTCTTCACCGGCACGGTCGGCAGCGACACCGGCTTGAGCACGCTCGACACCGGATCCTGTTCCACCATCACATGGTCGGACAGGTTGCAGCTCTTGCCGAACACGTGCGCGACGTTCGCCGCGCCGAGGCTGTAGCTGCCCCACTGTTTCTGGATCGCCTTGCCCATGCTGGCGAACTCGAACACCACGACCGCGCCACAGACCACCACGAGCCCCAGCGAACCGAGCTTCAGCGCGCGCCCGCGCTGGCGTTCGGTGACCGGTGGTGGCAGCCCCGGTTTCGACATCCGCACGTTCTCGACGAACGCGAACACCGCCGCCACCGCGCCCGCGAGCAACAGCACCGTGGACAGGTGGATGCCGTGGATGGACGGCGCCTTGTCGAACCACGGCACGCCGAGGCTCGACACGAACCAGTACGCGTTCGGCCCCGTCGAGGCGAGCGCGGCGACCACGAGCAACCCGGCGAGGAACGCCGCCCGGTTGCGTTTCGAGCGCAGCACCGTGGAACTCGTCGCCAGCGCGGTGAGCGCGGCCATCGCCGAACCCACGGCGGCGAACGCGCCGAAGTGGTGCGTCCACTTGGTCGGGGTCAGCGCCAGCAGCAGGAAGAACAGCGCCGTGGTGCCGATCAGCCGCCGTGCCGGGCCGAGCGCGGCGCCCTGGATGCGGCCGCGCCGCAGCAGCACGACCAGGCAGGCGCCGGTGCACAAAACCAGCAGCAGCACGGGGAACCGGCGTGTCATGGACCCGTCGGCGCTGTCGGCGAACAGGAGCTCGTAGCGGGACAGCTCGTCGTACCACGGCAGGTTCGGGCCGACGTTGCCGCGCAGGCGGGTGGCCTCGCTGACGGTGGCGAACGTCTGGTCGGCGAAGACCACCACGAGCACGATGAACCCGGCCGCGGCTATCGGCGCCAGGATGCCCAGCCAGCCCTCTTCCTTCGCCCTCGCGCGAAGCATCTGGAACAACGGTCTCGCCGCGACCAGGAACGGCGCCACCGCGATGAGCGCTGTCGGCGTCGCCGCGAGCGCAAAGGCGGCGGCGAGCAGGCCGAGGCACAGCGGCAGCAGGCGCCGGGTGACGAGCGTCCGCTCGACCGCGCACAGCGCGAGCAGCGAGCCCAGCGCGGCCCACGGCTCCGGGCGCACACCGTTGTTGAACGGCAGCCACCACACCAGGAACACCATCGCGGCGGCCCAGCTGGCGGCCGGGCTGTGCCGGACCTGCGTGCCCAGCCGCGGCATCACCTCACGGCTGATCAGCAGCCAGCTGATCACGCCGATGAGGAACGAGGGCAGCCGGATCCACGGTGGCACCGTGGACACCGTGGCCATCAGCTCGTAGATGTGGTCGTTCCAGCCGAACGGGGCCTCCGCGACCCCGAACCACCGGTGGTAGTTGGTCAGATAGCCGACCTGGTCGGCGACTCTGGCCATGGTCAGGATGTAGCCGTCGTCGGACGTGACCGGCCCGATGAACACCCACGCGCCGAGCACCCCGAACACCGTGAAGTCCCGTGGCGTGAGCTTCCACCAGCCGATCGGCGCCCAGCGTGGCGCCCGCCGCGCGCCGCGGCGGTCCACCCGGTTCACCGCGATCAGGCAGCCGATCAGGGACAGCACCCCGAACACCCCGATGCCGACCTTCAGCCCGGTCGGGGACGACTGGTAGCGGGTGTCCGGCGTGATGGACACGCTGAGCCCGGCGATCGGGTCCTTCGCCGACGTGATGTCGGTGTAGATGCCGACGACCCGGCCGCGCACGTCACCACCGGAGTCGAACACCGGCGTGCCCGCGATCTTCAGCGTGGTGTGCGTGGCGTCGGAGGCGTAGCTCACGTCGCAGCCCGTGGCAGGCAGCTGCTGCCGCGCCACCTGCTGACCGCGGTTGAACGCCGTCAGCACGCCCTTTTCCACGCGCACGAACACGCCCGCGCCGTTGCCGGTCCGCGCGCCGGGCACCGTCGAGAACAGCAGCGCGCCGCCGGGGTTCCGGTTGTTGACCGACTGGATCGTGGCGCACGGCAGCTCGACCCGCATGTCCTGGGCCCAGTAGCTCGTGAGCGGCGCGTTCACCGGGCGCGTGTCGCTGCCCACCGGCCAGGTGATCTGGGCGGTGTCCTGCACCACGGGCAGGAACGGGAACGCCACGGCACAAGCGGCCGCGAGCAGTCCGAGCACGATCGCGAGCCACCGCCACAGCAGTCCGCGTGGTCTGTCTGAAGCTGTGGTCTCCGGGCTCGTCTGCTCCGGATCGGTCACCTCATCGGGGGTGACTGTTGGCGTCCTGCTGGCCATCCACATTGAACGAACGCTATCGCCCTGGGGTCGGAAGTTTTCTTCGGGTTCTCCGGTCACGGATTATGCACGGCTCCCTGTCCGCCGAAACGTTCGAGATGGGTGGCGGCCTCCAGCGGGCGCCTGCTACGCCAGCCATGGCGCTCCAAATCCGGCGTTTCGTGCAACCGGTTCACACCGCCGACACACAACCACGCGACGGGCCGGATTTCGGCCGGGATCCCCAGCAGGGAGCGCAGGAAGTCCTCGCGGTAGAAGCTCACCCAGCCCACACCGAGTCCCTCGGCGGTCGCCGCGAGCCACAGGTTCTGGATCGCCAGGCACACCGAGTACAGGCCCGCGTCGGCGATCGCGTGCCTGCCGAGCACGTCCGGGGCGCCGCGCCGCGCGTCGTAGGTGACGACGATGCCGAGGCTGGACTCGAGGATGCCCTCGATCTTGATGCGGCTGAAGGTTTCGGCGCGATCGGCGGGCAGCGACCGGTCGAACACGGCGCGTTCGGCCTGCACGTGCTCCTTGAACGCTGTCCGGGTTTCCTTGCTGGACACCAGGATGAAATCCCACGGCTGGGTCAGGCCGACGCTCGGCGCGGCGTGCGCGGCACCCAGCACGCGGGAGAGCACGTCCTCGGGGATCGGCTCACCGGTGAACTCCGCCCGTACGTCACGTCGTCTGGTGAGCACCTCGTAGAACGCGTCTGTCATGCCCCCAGCATCGCTGACACCCACGAGAGCGCGGCGGGGACGGTCTCGACCGTGGTCGTTTCGGGCCTGGACGGGCGTTTTACGACGACGACCGGGATGCCGCGTTCCCGTGCCGCGCGCAGTTTCGCCGTGGTCATCGTGCCGCCGCTGTCCTTGGTGACGAGCACGTCGATCCGGTGTTCCCGCAGCAGCGCCGATTCGCCCTCGACCTCGTAGGGGCCGCGGTCGAGCAGGATCTCGATCTTGGGCGGCAGCGGGGGTTCCGGCGGATCGACGCACCGCGCGAGGAACCACTGGTCCGTGCAGCAGGCGAACGCGGACAGTCCCTGCCGCCCGCTGGTGAGGAAGATCCGCTCACCCAGCTCGGTGATCTTGCTCGCGGCCTCGTCGAGGGAACTCACCCAGTGCCATTCGTCACCCGGTCCCGCCTGCCAGCCGGGACGCTGCAGCCTCAGTAGGGGTACCCCAGCCGTCCGCGCGCCCTGAAACGCCGACGCACCAATGCGTTCCGCGAAGGGGTGCGTTGCGTCGACGACGGCCTCGACGTGGTTTTCGGTGAGCCAGCGGGCGAGCCCGTCCGGGCCGCCGAAGCCCCCGACACGCACTTCGCCGACAGGCAGCCGGGGGTTCGCGACGCGGCCCGCGAGCGACGAAACGACCCGCAGGTCGCGCGCGACGAGCTCGGCCGCGAGCGCGCGAGCCTCGCCGGTGCCTCCGAGCACGAGAATCATGGGAGTCATACTCCCTGTTCATGCGGTACGGGTGGACCACCGGGGCGTGTGCGACAGCGGCGACGACGGCCGCGTACACCGCGCTGCTCACCGGCGAGTTCCCCGATCCGGTCGAAGTGCTGCTGCCCAAGGACAGGCGGCCGTCCTTCGCGCTCGCGACCGAGTCGCTGACCGCGGGCTCGGCGAGCGCGGGGGTGATCAAGGACGCGGGCGACGACCCGGATGTCACGCACGGTGCGCTGATCGTCTCGACCGTGTCCGCGGGAGAACCGGGCAGCGGCGTCACTTTCCGTGCCGGGCCAGGGGTCGGCACGGTCACGCTGCCCGGGCTGCCGCTGGCTGTCGGCGAGCCCGCGATCAACCCGGTGCCACGACGGCTGATGACCGAAGCCGTGGGCCGGGTCGCGGCGGAGCACGGCGGGTCCGGTGACGTCGTCGTGGAGATCTCGATCCCCGACGGTGAGGAGCTGGCGCGGCGCACGTGGAACCCGCGGCTGGGCATCCTCGGGGGGCTGTCGGTGCTGGGGACGACGGGCGTCGTCGTGCCGTACTCGTGCTCGGCGTGGATCGACAGCATCCGCCGCGGCGTGGACGTGGCGCGGGCGCTGGGGCACGAGCACGTCGCCGGTGCCACCGGGAGCACGTCCGAGCGGGTGGTGGCGGAACTGTACGGGTTGCCGGAGACGGCGTTGCTGGACATGGGGGATTTCGCCGGCGCGGTGTTGAAGTACCTGCGGCGGCATCCGGTGCCGCGGCTGACGCTGGCCGGCGGGTTCGCGAAGTTCTCGAAGCTGGCGGCCGGGCATCTGGATCTCCATTCCCAGCGCTCACAAGTGGATCTGCGGCTGCTGGCTTCGCTGGTGCCCGAGTCGCTCGCGTCTTCGGTCACGGAGGCGAACACGGCCCTGCACGCCTTGCAACTGGCGCAGGCGGCCGGGGTGCCGATCGGGGACCGGGTCGCGGAACGGGCGCGCGCGACGGCGCTGGATGTGCTGGCGGGCGCGAAGATCGAGGTGGACGTCGTGGTGATCGACCGCGCCGGGACGATCGTCGGGCGCTGCCCCTAGTCGCCTCTGGTTGGCTCTGGAGGAATCGGCTTCGGTGCGTCGAGACCGGAGAGCAGGTGCGGGCGCTGACCGATGAAAGGCACAAGGGGCGGGTCTACGCACTGTCCGGCCAGAAGGCGGGAGTTGCGCTGCGTCGAGCTTTCGGACGAGGAAACCCTGGCGGAGCTGGAAAAAACCACGCCGCCCGAGTACGTGAGCGCCTTCTTCGAGTTCTACCGGGACGGCATCCTCGACGAGGCCACCCTGCAGCCCGGCGCGCGGGATTTCCTTACAGCGCAACCACTTTGAGCATCTTTTCGAGGCCTTTGAAATCGCCGGCGTTGCGGGTGTAGAGCGGGAGCCCGTGCACTGAGGCGATCGCGGCGATCTGCAGATCCAGTAAGCGTGGCTTCGGTCGGCGTCCGGCTGCGAGCGTGAGCGAGACGAGCGTGCCGAACCGGGCGGCGGCGGGACCGTCGAACGGCAGCGGCTCGAACTCCGCCAGCGCGGCGCCGAGCTGTTCCGTGCGCGCGGCCCGGACCTCCGCGTCACGGGCCATCGCGACGCCCTGGTGCAGTTCGGCGAGCGTGATCGCGGTGATCTCCGGGACCTGCGGCAGCACGGCGGGGTCCAGACGCGTCAGGTCGAGGTAGGTGCAGGTGTCCAGTACGCCGGCCTCGGGCCGTTCAGCCACGGCGCCTCGTCCACGGGTCGCTGTCTTCGAGGTACTCGTCCGCGAAGACGACCTCGATGTCTTCCCGTAGGTGCACGAAATCCACCTCGGGCAGCGTGCGGTGCCGCTCCACCAGCTCCTCCGCGGTGAGCTTCCGGCGGCGCGAGAGCGGGCGCAGCTCGGCGATTTCCACGCCGTTGCGGGTGATGTGGTACGTCTCGCCCGACTCGACCGCATCCATCACGGCGGCCGAGTTGTTCCTCAGTTCGCGCTGGGTGATGGTGTCCATGTTCCAAGTGTAGCGCGCTGTAGCACGGTGTGCTACTCCCGGCTTTTCCGCGGCCGGCCCGTCGAGTACAGGAAGCTGTCCGGGAACGCTTCGGCGCCGAGCACGCGGCCGACGAAGATCACCGCCGCGCGGTTGATGCCCGCCTCCCGCACCTGCGCCGCGATGTCCGACAGCGTGCCGCGAAGGACCTGTTGCTCCGCCTGGCTCGCGCGGGCGACGACGGCTGCCGGGCAGTCGGCGCCGTAGTGCGGGAGCAGCTGCTCCACCACCTGCTCGATCCGCGTGATCGCCAGGTGCACGGCCAGCGTCGCGCCCGTCGCGCCGAACGCCGCGAGCGTTTCCCCCGAGGGCATCGCCGTGGAGCGGGCCTGGACGCGGGTGATCACGAGGCTCTGCCCGACGGTCGGCACGGTCAGCTCGCGCCCGAGTTCCGCCGCTGCCGCGGCGAAAGCGGGCACGCCGGGCACCACCGCATACGGCACACCGGCGTGGTCGAGGCGCCGCATCTGCTCGGCCACCGCGCTGTAGATCGACGGGTCGCCGGAGCACAGCCGCGCCACGTCGTGCCCTTCGCGATGGGCGTCGACCAGCGAAGCGACGATCTCGTCGAGCGTCAGCTCAGCGGTGTCGATCAGCCGCGCGCCGGGCGGGCAGTGCGCCAGCAGGTCCTCCGGCGTGAGACTGCCGGGATACAGGCACACCTGGCAGCTCGCGAGCAGGTCGCGGCCCCGCACGGTGATCAGGTCGGCGGCACCGGGCCCGGCGCCGATGAAGTGCACGGTCATTTCCGCAGCCTCCCCCACACCCCACCAG
>NZ_VMNW02000173.1 GCF_007713735.2 Amycolatopsis acidicola
GGGTTGAGCTTAGGGAGGGGGTCTGACAGTTCGGGGTGGTTTCGGTTCGGGTCTTCGGTTCTGTCCACTGTGGATAGTTCTCGGCCGGGACAGGATTGTCGGCGTGGTCGCGAATCCTTGCCGATTCGGGACAAAGGCGTGTGCGTGGCTCTTGACCGAGTGGTGGCGCGTCACAAAAGTGTGCGTACTCCGCTGAACGGGGGCGCCGATGATCCGGGCCGCATTCACCGTACTGACAACACTGACCGCATTCGTCGCGGCGGCCGCGTTGGTCGTCGCCGTGCCGGCCGAGGCGGCGCCGGCGTTGCCGCAGCCGGATTCACACGGGATCACGCTCGTCAGCCTGAGTCAGGACGAGAGCGATCCACGCCTGCTGGACGCCGTCGTGGCCACGGCGGCGATCTACCAGCCGGTGCACGTGCGGATCTACCTGCCGGCCGGGTATGCGACGGACGTCGGTGCCCGCTACAAGACGCTGTACCTGTTGCACGGCGGGGGAGACGCGCTCGACGACGCGCGCTCCTGGGTCGAGGAAGGAGATGTGCCAGGGCTCGTCGACGAGACCGGGTACCCGGGGATAGTCGTGATGCCCGAAGGCGGAAAGGCGGGCTGGTACACGGATTGGGCGCAGCCGGACTACGGCGGCAGGCGGCCGTTGTGGGAGACGTTCCACATCGACCAGCTGGTGCCGTGGATCGACGCGAACTTCCGGACCCTGGCGACGAAAGCGGACCGGACGATCGCGGGACTGTCGATGGGCGGCTACGGGGCGTTGAGCTACGCGGCGCGGCATCCCGAGCTGTTCTCGGCCGCCGCGGAGTTCTCCGGCACCACGAATCTGCGCGCCACCGACACGCTCACGATCAACCAGCTCTTCCTGAGCCTCGAGTTCGGGACGGCGCTGACAGTGGCGCAGGAAGGGGATCCGTCCTACCGGGCGCGCGGGCTGCAGGCGGTCTTCGGGCCGTTCGTGACCTGGAGCCAGCGCAACCCGTTCGACCTCGCCGACGTGTATCGCACCCAGCAGATCCAGGTCGCGCTGTACGTGGGAGACGGCACCGGGCAACAGAACTACGACGTGGTGGAGGGATTGGCGAGGCTGCACAACGACTTGATGCACCTGCGGCTGCGGCTGGCCGGGGTGCAGGACCGCTACTGCACCGGGGTCGGTTCACACCTGTGGCCGTTCTGGCAACAGGACCTGGCGGACTTCCTGCGGGTGTCGGCGGGCACGCCGCCCGCCCAGTGCCCGAACGGCTGGGGCGCGCCTCGCGGCTGAGTGGGTAAGCGGCTGAGTTGGTAAGCGGCTGAGTTGTAAGCGGCTGAGTTGTAAGCGGCCGAACGGGTGGGCGGCTGAGTGGGTGAGCTGCTGAGTGGCTGTGTAGCGGCTGAGTAGTTGAGCCGTACAGGCGCTCAGGAGCGCACGAGACGGGCGATCGCGTCCGAGGCTTCACGCACCTTGACCTCGGCCTCCCGGCCGCCGGTCTTCGCCGCGTCGACCACGCACGTGGAGAGGTGCTCGTCGAGCAGCTCCAGGGAGAACGACTGCAGCGCCTTGGTGGCGGCCGACACCTGCGTCAGGATGTCGATGCAGTACTTGTCCTCTTCGACCATCCGCTGCAGACCGCGGATCTGGCCCTCGATCCGGCGCAGGCGCTTGAGGTAGGCGTCCTTCTCATCGCTGTAGCTCGGCATTCCGCTGCCCACCTTCGTGTTCGGGTCCTTCGCCATGATACCCGCTCCCCGTATCCACCGGCGCGAACGATATTCCCAACGCCTGTTCATCTGATTAGTCTGTCAGGTATGAGCAGGCGCGACTGGATCCTCATCGCCGCGATGGCCGCCTTCGTTCTCGCCCTCAACGTGCTGGGCTGGGGGGTGCTCACGATCTTCGTGGCCCCCGAGCACTACGCGATCGGAAACGCCCAGGTGTTCGGCATCGGCCTCGGGGTCACCGCCTTCACCCTCGGCATCCGGCACGCGTTCGACGCCGACCACATCGCGGCCATCGACAACACCACCCGGAAGCTGATGGCCGAGGGCAAACGGCCCCTGACCGTGGGTTTCTGGTTCTCCCTCGGGCATTCCACCGTCGTTTTCGGGCTTTGCGTCCTGCTTTCCCTCGGTGTCCGGGCGCTCGCCGGGCAGCTGGAGTCCGACGACTCCACCCTGCACGACGTGACCGGGATCATCGGCACCTCCGTGTCCGGGGTGTTCCTGTGCCTGATCGCCGCGTTCAACCTGGTCGTGCTCGTCGGCATCCTCAAGGTGTTCCGCGGGATGCGCTCCGGTCAGCTCGACGAAGCGGAGCTCGAGGAGCAGCTCGCGAAGCGCGGGTTCATGAACCGGATCCTCGGCCGGGCGACGGCCGCGGTGCGCAAGCCGTGGCACATCTATCCCGTCGGTGTCCTCTTCGGCCTCGGTTTCGACACCGCAACCGAGGTCGGCCTGCTCGTGCTCGCCGGCGGGGCCGCGGCGTTTTCCCTGCCCTGGTACGCGATCCTCGTGCTGCCGGTGCTCTTCGCGGCCGGGATGACGCTGTTCGACGCGGCCGACGGCTGCCTGATGAACCTCGCGTACGGCTGGGCGTTCGCCCGGCCCATCCGCAAGATCTTCTACAACATCACGGTCACCGCGCTGTCCGTCGTGGTCGCGCTGGTGATCGGGGTCGTGGAGCTGATCTCCGTGCTGGCCGACCGCTTCGGCATCACCACCGGCCCGCTCGCCGCGATCGCGAACCTCGACCTCAACTACGTGGGTTTCGTCATCGTCGGACTGTTCCTGGTCACCTGGTTGTTGGCATTGGTGGTGTGGCGGGTCGGCCGCTTCGAGCAGCGGTGGGTGGCGCAGCCCGAGTAGTCCTCGTTTCCCGGTACGGGTAGGGGGTATAGTCGGGATCATGACTGAGACCAGCTACACCGTCACCGGGATGACCTGCGAGCACTGTGTGAAGGCCGTCACCGAAGAGGTCGGCCGGATCGAGGGCGTCGAGTCCGTCGCGGTCGACCTGCCCACCGGCGCGGTCACCGTGGTCAGCGCACAGGCGCTGAGCGACGAAGCGGTGCGCGCGGCCGTCGACGAGGCCGGGTACCAGGTCGCCTGATGACCACGGCCGCGGACCACGATCGGCTCGAGCTCGCCATCGGCGGGATGACCTGCGCGTCCTGCGCGATGCGGGTCGAGAAGAAGCTGAACAAGCTCGAGGGCGTCACCGCCACGGTGAACTACGCCACGGAGAAGGCGAAGGTCACCTTCCCGGCGGGCGTGGATCCGCGGCGGCTGGTCGAAACCGTCGAAGCCGCAGGCTATTCGGCGGTGCTCCCCGAAGAGGCCGAAGAGGATCCGGTCTCTTCGCTCCGGGACAGGCTGGTCGGGTCCGTGATACTCGCCGTGCCGGTCATCGCGCTGTCGATGATCCCGGCGTTGCAGTTCGATTACTGGCAGTGGGTCGCGTTCGCGCTGGCCACCCCCGTTGTCGCGTATGCGGCGCTGCCGTTCCACCAGGCCGCGTGGGCCAACCTCAAGCACGGCGCCGCCACGATGGACACGCTGATTTCGGTCGGCACACTCGCGGCATACCTCTGGTCCGTATACGCGCTGGTGTTCGGCACGGCCGGCGAGATCGGGATGACCGACGAGTTCCGGTTCACCGTCTCGCGGATGGGTGGCGACGGGAACATCTACCTCGAGGTCGCCACCGGGGTGACCACTTTCCTCCTGGCAGGGCGGTACTTCGAGGCGCGGTCCAAGCGCCGGGCCGGCGCGGCGCTGCGCGCGCTGCTGGAGCTGGGCGCGAAGGACGTGGCGGTGCTGCGGGACGGCGCCGAGGTGCGCGTCCCGGCCGCGCAGCTGTCGGTGGGTGACCGGTTTGTGGTGCGCCCTGGGGAAAAGATCGCCACGGACGGCGTCGTCGAGGAAGGTTCCTCCGCGGTCGACGCGAGCATGCTCACCGGCGAATCGGTGCCGGTCGAGGTCGCTCCGGGGGACGCGGTCACGGGCGCGACGGTCAACGCGGGCGGCCGGCTGGTCGTGCGTGCCACGCGCGTGGGCGAGAACACGCAGTTGGCGCAGATGGCGCGGCTGGTGGAAGAGGCCCAGACGGGCAAGGCGCAGGTGCAGCGGCTGGCCGACCGGGTCGCGGGCGTGTTCGTGCCGGTCGTGCTGGTGCTCGCGCTGGTCACGCTGGTGGGCTGGCTGGTCGCGGGCGGCGCGACGGCGGCGGCGTTCACCGCGGCGGTCGCGGTGCTGATCATCGCGTGCCCATGCGCGCTCGGCCTGGCCACGCCGACGGCGCTGCTCGTCGGCACCGGGCGCGGGGCGCAGCTGGGGATCCTGATCAAGGGCCCGGAGGTGCTGGAGAGCACCCGCCGCATCGACACCATCGTGCTGGACAAGACCGGCACGGTCACCACCGGCCGGATGGCCTTGGCCGACGTCCACCTGGCGCCCGGCGAGGATCGCGCCGAAGTGCTGCGCCTTGCCGGTTCGCTGGAGAACGCTTCCGAGCACCCGATCGCGAAGGCGGTCGCCGCGGCGGCACCCGAGCTGGCCGAGGTGCACGAGTTCCGCAACGCTGAAGGCCTTGGCGTGCACGGGAAAGTCGAGGGGCACGAGGTGTCGGTTGGCCGCGCCGCGCTCTTCGAGAGCCTCCCGGACGAGCTGGCCGAAGCGAAGGCCGCGGCGGAGGAGCTCGGTCAGACGGCGGTCGTCGTGGGCTGGGACGGCAAAGCGCGCGCGGTGCTCACGATCGCGGACACGGTGAAGCCGACGTCGAAGGACGCCGTCGAACGGTTCCACGCGCTCGGCCTGCACCCCGTGCTGCTGACCGGGGACAACGAGGCCGTCGCGCGCACGGTGGCGGGCCAGGTCGGGATCACCGAGGTCATCGCCGGGGTGCTGCCCGCGGGCAAGGTCGACGCGGTGAAAGGCTTGCAGGAGCAGGGTTATCGCGTGGCGATGGTCGGTGACGGCGTGAACGACGCGGCCGCGCTCGCGCAGTCCGACCTCGGGCTGGCGATGGGCACGGGCACCGACGTGGCGATCGAGGCCGGTGATCTCACGCTGGTGCGCGGGGATCTGCGTGCGGCGGCGGACGCCATCCGGCTTTCGCGGCGCACTCTGCGCGTCATCAAGGGAAACCTGTTCTGGGCCTTCGCCTACAACGTGGCCGCGCTGCCGCTGGCCGCTTTCGGGTTGTTGAATCCGATGATCGCCGGTGCGGCGATGGCGCTCAGCTCGGTTTTCGTCGTCAGCAACTCCCTGAGGCTGCGCACTTTCCATTAGCGTGCCCGGTATGCCCGATGCGATCGTCGTCGGTGGCGGGCAGTCCGGCCTGGCCACCGCGTATGTGCTGAGACAGGCCGGGCTCACGCCCGTGCTGCTGGAGGCCGGGGCCGAACCCGTCGGTTCCTGGCCGCGCTACTACGAAAGCCTCACCCTCTTCTCGCCCGCTCGTTACAGTTCCTTGCCCGGCAAGGCTTTCCCCGGCGATCCCGCCCGGTACCCGCACCGGGACGAGGTGATCGACTACCTGCGCGACTACGCCGCCACGCTCGACGTGGACATCCGCACCGGCACGCGCGTGACGTCGGTCCGGCACGACGGTGACTTCGAGGTGCATGCCGGGGAGACGTTCACCGCGCCCATGCTCATCGCCGCGACGGGTGCGTTCGGCAGCCCCTTCCAGCCGAGTCTGCCGGGCCTTTTCACCGGCCGCACCCTGCACGCCATGGATTACCGGGAACCGAGCGCGTTCGAAGGGCAACGGATTGTCGTTGTGGGGGCGGGAAACACTGCCGCGCAGATCGGCACCGAACTGGCCGGGCACGCCCGCGTCACACTCGCCACGCGTAAGCCGGTGGCCTTCGTGACACAACGGCCGCTCGGGCAGGACCTGCAGTTCTGGTTCACCGTGACCGGCACGGGTTTCCTGCCGATCCCGTCCCGGCAGCGCAACCCGCCGACGGTGCCGGTGCTCGACACCGGGGTGTACCGGCGGGCCGTGCGCGCCGGAAAGCCCGATCAGCGCAGGATGTTCACCCGGGTCGAAGGGCAGCGGGTGACCTGGCCGGACGGGTCTGCGGAGGACGTGGACACGATCATCTTCGCCACCGGTTACCGGCCGGACCTCGGTTACCTCGCCGGGCTGGGTGCGCTGGACGCGGACGGGATGCCGGTGCAGTACAAGGGTTTGTCGACGACGCATGCGGGGCTGGGGTATGTCGGGCTGGAGTGGCAGCGGTGCCTGCTCTCGGCCAGCTTGCGCGGCGTGGGTCGCGATGCGCGTTATGTGGTGCGCAAACTGCGTCAGTGACCGTGCTCGTGCTCCGGGCTGCCGCCCATCATGCGGAGCATCGGCGCGCCCCCGGTGCGGAAGAAGCGGATGAGGAGCACGCCCGCGAGCGCCAGGAACACGATGTTCAGCCAGGTGGTGTAGTTCCACGAGATCCCGGACTCCAGCACTTGGGCCGATCGTTGTTCCGGGGCGAGTCCGCCGAGGAGCAGTTCCACGACGTACCCGGCGGCGACCATCGACACGTAGAACGAGCCGAGGAGTATCAGCGCCATCTTCATGCCGTAGTACTTCCGGTAAATGTTGAGAATGGGGAGAATCAGCAGGTCGGCGAAGATGAATGCCACGACGCCACCGAAGCTGATGCCGCCGTTCCAGAGCACCGCCGCGAGCGGCACGTTGCCGATCGAGCAGACGAAGCTCAGGATCGCTACGACCGGTCCGACGATCGGTCCCCAGAGCGCGGACGCCACCGGATGCCCGGTGAGGAAGAAGCCGCGCCAGAACGAATCCGGCACCCAGGCGCTGATCGCGCCCGCGATGAGCAGGCCGATCACGAGGTCGCGCAGGATCGCGGCCCACTCCATCACGAACACGTGCGCGACGCTCGTGAGCCCCTCACCGGAAAACAGCCGTCGCCGGAAGGATCCTTCGCCCGCGACGGACATGTCCATCGCCGCGTGCCCCTCCATCGACCCGGCAACACCGCGCTCGGCCTGCTCGCGGGCGGCGTGCAACAACTTGTCCCGTACCGCGAACCGGAAAATGAGCGCCACGAACACGATCATCAACGGCCCGCCCACGAACTCCGCGACGGTGAACTGCCAGCCGAGTAAGAGGGCGAGCAGGATCCCCAACTCGACGACGAGGTTGGTGGAGCCGATCTCGAAGGCCATGGCCGCCGTGAAGTCCGCACCCTTGCGGAACAGGGAACGTGCGAGGGCGACGGCCGCGTAGGAGCAGGACGAAGAGGCCGCCCCGAGCCCCGCCGCGGTGGCCAACGTGCGTGGCCGGTCGTCGCCAAGCAGCCGGACGATGGTCGCCTTACGCACCACGGCCTGGACGATCGCGGACAACCCGAAGCCGAGGATGAGGGCCCAGAGGATCTCCCAGCCCATCAACCCAGCCATCCGCAACGCCTCGAGCACGGTTCTCCCTTCATACGGGCTGGGGGTATCCGGTGAGTAAGAACGGTAAACCCGGCGCAGCCCCACCGCCATCCGGCAATGAAAGCCGGGGACACCCGCCCACCCCAGAAACCGCGACCCAGCGACGGGAGCCAAGCC
>NZ_VMNW02000174.1 GCF_007713735.2 Amycolatopsis acidicola
CCCCGCGACCCGCCGCCCGCCGGCCGCGTCCCGCCCAGGACGACGACGAAGATTTCGACGAACCCTGGTAGCAGGACACGACAGGCAGCTCACCGGCATCCCGTTTGCCCGGCGGGGTTCGTGGTAGCCAGCGGGGGAGTGGAGGGAGCGCCCGATGCCCGAAAAACCCCGAGTGGAACCCGCGGACCTCGTCGAGTCCCGGCGTGCCATCGCGGACGCGAAAGAGGCCGCGAAGCAGGCCCGGGTCGTGGACCCCGCCGAGGGCGGCGAAGCGCAGGAAGCGAGCGACGCGGATTCGGCCGCACGAGAGGAAAAGCCGGAGTAGTCCGGGATTTCCCTTGCGGGGTAAGCGTTACGACCGCAGGCTGCGGTCGGCGAGGGTGAGCACGGTGAGGACCAGGCTGACGCCGATCATGATCCAGGCGATGAGGTGCAGCCCGCCGTCGCTGACCCGCTCGTGGAAGACCATGCCGGTGATGGCGGACGAGGCGATCGAGCCGACGTAGCCGAAGGTCCGCAACAGCCCGGACGCGGTGCCGAGCTGTTCGGGCGGGGCGTGGGTGTAGAGCGCTGTCTGGTAGCCGGCGACGGCGAATCCGGTCGAGGCGCCGAACAGGAACGTGATGATGGCGACGAGGCCGATCCACGCGTCCGAGTCGAGCAGGAGCACCCCGGCGGAGCCCGCGAGCGCGATCACGGCGGCGGCGATCACGGGGCCCCGCACCAGGTTCCGGCGTGAGATCACCGCGATGACCACCCCGGAGACGAGCGTCATCGGCAGGAGCAGCAGGCCGGATGCCGACTCGCTGTACCCGCGCACCGCCTCGATCCACTGCGTGACGCCGTAGAGCACGACGTACTGGCAGAGCATGACCAGCCCGAAGAGCACGTAGGTGTTCGTCAGCGCGGGGCGCTGTGCCAGCAGGCGTACGTCGATGAACGGGCTGGCCGCCCGCAGTTCCCACAGGATTTCGGCTATCCACAACACGACCGAGAGCGCCAGGATCCACCAGTGCGCCGTCGGGAGTTCGAAAAGAAAGACGAGCAGGGCCAGCATCGCGGCGGCGAAACCGAGGATTCCCGCCACGTCGAGCCGAGCGACGATTTCGCGCAAACCGCGCCGTGCCAACGGTCCGTCCGCCTTGACCCACGCCAGCGCCGCGACGAGCGTCACGAGCGCGACGGGGAGGTTCACGAGGAAAACGGCGCGCCAGCCCCAGACGCTGACGAGCAGCCCGCCCACCGGAAGGCCGAGCGATGCTGTTGCGACACCGGCGATCTGGAGCCCGCCGAGCACGGCGCCCGGCGGCTGGTCCAGGCCCGCGTCACGAGCGCGCTCGCGGATCAGCACCATCGCGGTCGGGTAGGCGCAGGACGTGCCGAGCCCGATCAGGACACGGCTGATCAGCAGCGTGAGCAGATCCTGGGCGATCCCGCCGACCAGCCCGCCCGCGGCGACGGCGAGGATTCCGGCGATCAGGACGCGGCGTGGCCCGAACACCTCCGCGGCCTTTCCCGCCGTCGGTTGTGCCACCGCGCTGGCCAGGTAGAGCGCTGTCACGAGGGCGGCGGTCTGTCCGATCGAGACGCCGATGCCCTGGGCGATCGGGACGAGCGCGGTCGCGATCAGCGAGCTGTTGACCGGGTTGAGGATCGAGGCCAGATACAGGGGAGTGGTGAAACGCCACGAGAACGGGCGCTTCGGGAGAGTCCCGGCCCCGGTCACCGCGCGTTCGCAGCGAGCAGTGTCACGAGATCGTCGGTGCTGCCGGTCTCGGCGCGGTGCGGGAAGTGGTGGGTGACCGAGAACTCGTGCCGGCCGGGGTCGGGGTCGGCCATCGCGTCGATCGGGGTGGTCACGTGGAAACCGAGCTCGAACGCCTGCTGGACGGTGGCGGCGACCCCGTCGCCCGTGGCGACGCCGGTGACGACGACCTGCGTGACGCCCTGGCCTCGGAGGTACTCCTCCAGGCCGGTGCCGGTGAAGGCGCCCGGGGTGCGCTTGGTGATCAGCTTGTCGGGCTCGCCCAGTTCGGGCACGACGGGCAGCGCCTGCTCCGGCAGCTCGAAGGGCGTGCCTTCCGGATTGTGGTCGGTGCGCACGCCGGGCGCCGCGGCGACGTTGACCAGAACGACGGGCAGTCCGTGGCGGCGGAAGGCGTCGGCGAGCCGGGCGGATCGGGCGACGACGTCGGCGGCCGGGTGCGGCGCCATGTCGGCCCCGACGCTGCCCGCCTGCAGATCGATGACGATCAGGGCGGTCTTCGGGTCGAGGGTTTTGATGGGCATGGGGCTCCTTAGGGGAAAATCCGGCCGAGCAGTTTTTGCGCCTCGGCAAGGGTTCGCAGCTCGCCCGGCGAGAGCGTGTCCAGCTGCTTCGCGAACCAGTCGGTGCGCGCGTTGCGGCCCTTCGCGACCAGGGCCCGGGCCTTCTCGGTGACGGTGACGACCTTCTGGCGGCCGTCGCTGGGGTCGGGCGTGACCGTCACCAGCTCCTGCTCGAGCAGGACGCCGACCGTGGCGCCCATCGACTGCGAACGGACGCTCTGCCGTTTCGCCAGGGCGGTGATCGTCAGCGGGCCGTCGCGCAGGACATACCCCAGGGCTTCGGCCTGGCTGGGGGTGAGGCCGAAGCGGCCGCTCTGTTCGCGCAGCGCGCGCTGGGCGCGGCCGAATACCTCGCGCAGGGACTGCGCCAAATCCGCCGTGTCGGTCACGGACTCCAGGTTAGCAGATATGAAGCTTACCTACAAAGTTTGCCTTCATACCTCGGGTTCGGCCGGCGTGATTTCCCTTGCCTCCATGGGCTTTCCGCACGCGTCGCAGTTCAGGACGGGGTGCGTGGTCTGCCCGCAGGCGGTGTGTCGGATGGCGCGCTCCGCGCGGTCGCCGTCCGGGAGGTTCGCCTCGGCCCACTGCGCGAGCACCATCCAGGCGGGGACGATCGCCCGCGCCGATTCGCTCAGGGAGTAGTCGCACCAGGGTTTGTCGTCGCGGTAGGGCACCTTGTCCAGCAGGCCCAGTTCGACCAGGCGTGAGAGCCGGGATGTGAGCATGTTCGGGGCGATGCCGAGCGCCCGTTGCAGGGGGCCGAACCGGCTTGCGCCGTAGAAGATCTCGCGCAGGATGGCGTAGTTCCAGCGCTCCCCGAGTAGCGCGAACAGCTCGCGGCCTTGTGTTCCCCGGCTCACACTCATAGTGCCATCGTAGTACTTGTAAAATAGTAGTACTCTGACCGGCATGATCTACGAACTGGCCACGCTGTCGCTGCGCCTTCGCTCGGTGCCCCGCGCCCTGTCCGGAATCGAAGCCGCCACGACGAAGGCGCCCGGCACGCTGCTTGGCTGCTGGGAGACCGAAATCGGGGAGATCATCACGCGGCTGCTGGTGCTGCGCGGGTTCGAGTCGGCGGAGGAGCTGGCCGAGGAGCGCCGGCGGCAGTTGTTCAGCGCGGACCCGTTCGGGATCGGCGAAGACCTGACCGGGATGCGGCTCGAGACGTACGAGAAGTTCCCGTTCCTGCCGGACGTGCGGCCGGGGAAGTACGGCAGCGTCTACGAATTCCGGACGTACGAGCTGAAGATGGGCGGCCTCGCGCCGACGATGGAGGGCTGGCGCGAAGCCGTGCCGGAGCGGACGCGGATGTACCCGCTCACCATCACGATGTACGCCCTCGACGGCGTGCCGCGGATCACGCACATCTGGCCGTTCCCGGACCTCAACGCGCGCCTCGACATCCGCCGCGAATCGTACGAACGCGGCATCTGGCCGCCGCGGAACGGCCCGGAAAGCATCGACCGTGCGACCTCGACGATCGCCCTCCCCACGGCGATTTCGCCCCTGTGGTGAGGTTTTCGGTGTTTGCCGAGCCATGATGCGGGGTCGGGGAAGGTGGGATGGTTCGCGAAGAGGCGGTGTCCGTCGCGCGTGCCGCCCTCGCCTCGGCGCCGCGCTGACCTCGCCGCCGCGCTAGTTCGCCGCTGTATCAGCCTCATCGCGGCACGGGCTTCGCCGTCGCGTCAGCCTCGGCGCCGCGCTAACCCGACCGCCGCGCCGACATCGCCGTGGCGCCAGCCTCATCGCGGCACCGACCTCACTGCGGCGCCGACCTCACTGCGGCACCGATCTCACCGCAGCACCGACCCCACCGCCGCGCTGACCCCACCGCAGCACCGACCTCGTCGGCGCGCCGCCCTCGCCTCGGCGCTGACCTCGTCGCCGCGCTAACCCCACCGCCCCACCGCCCTCAGCGCCCTATCAACCCGCCGCGACAGCACCCTCTCCCACCTCAGCGTCAAACCCGGCCTCCATCAACCCCCCAAGCCGCGCTGACCGTACGTACGGTCACCCCAGCCACGGCGTGGGATCCGCCAGCACGCCCGCCAATTCCCGGTAGGCGGCGCCGGTCGCGCCGGGGGCCAGGAGCGGGCCCGCGGGTTCGATCCGGGGCGGGGCCCAGCGGGCGGACAGCACGCGTTCGCCGAGGTGCGCCTCCACTTCCGGCGCGAGCAGTTCGGCGAGGTGCGCGAGGTGCCCGCCCAGCACCACCGTCGGGATGTCGAGCACGTTCACCACACCCGCGAGCGCGAGCGCGAGGGCCCGCGCCGTGGCGGACAACGCCGCCCGGGCCCGCTTGTCCCCGCCTGCGGCCAATTCCGCCAGTTCCGCCGGGGTGGAGGCCGGGCTCAGCCCCGCGGCGGCGAGGATCGCGTCGCGCCCGGCGAAGGTTTCGAGGCACCCCGAGGCCCCGCACCGGCATCGCGGCCCGGCCGGGTCGACGCACACGTGCCCGATCTCGCCCGCCCACCCGTGCCGCCCCGACATCACCTCGCCGCCGATGACCGCCGCGCCGCCGATGCCGATTTCTCCCGACAGGTAAACGAAATCCGCGAACTCGCCGGGCCGTCCCGGCGCCACGGCGGCGATCGTGCGGGCCGCGAGGTTGGCTTCGTTGCCCACGTTCAGGGTCAGCCCCGCGACCGGCTCGACCATCTCGGCGGGTTTCAGGTCCGACCAGCCGAGGTTGGGCGCGCGCAACAACAGCCCGGTTTCCTCCGCCACCAACCCCGGCAACGCGAGCCCGGCCCCGACGAGCCGCACCCCGGCGGGGATTCCGTCACACACCCGGGCCGCGAGATCACTGAGCCGGGTGAGCGTCGGGACGGGGTCGCTGGCCACGAAATCGTCGTACTCCGTGGCCTCGGTGACCACCCGGCCACGCAGGTCGATCACCCGCGCCGCAAGGAAACCCGCGTTCACCTGCAACCCGAGCGCGGCCAGCCGGGCGCCCGGGACGAGGGGAGTGCCGGGCCTGCCGCGGCCGGTCGCGCTGCCCGGCTCGGTCTCGGCGACGACGCCGCCCGCGACGAGTTCGTCGACGAGCCGCGACGCCGTCGCGCGGGCCAGCGAAGTGGCCGCGGCGACGTCCGCCCGCGAGAGCGGACGCGCCGCGGCGCACACCGTCTTGGCCACCAGCGCGAGGTTGCTCGTGCGCAGGGTCGACTGGCGGGATCCTTGTCCGGGCATTCCGGGATCGTATCTGTTTCGCTGGTGAACTATTTCAGCCCAGGAGGTGCTCGATCGCGAGCTGCTGCAGTTTCACGAACCCGTAGTCGCGCTCGGCGGCCTTTTCCGGGTCGAACCCGTCGTCGCTCGCGAGGAGCTGCGCCACCGTCTCGCCTTCGGCCAGTGTCGGCTGCGCCAGGTCGTAGACGCCGGAGTACTTCATCGCGTCCTGCACGCGGGCATCGGCCCGGAACGCCTTCGCCTTGTCCGCGAGCATGAGGTACGTCGACATGCAGGCGCGGGCGGATTCCCAGACGCCGTCGAGGAATTCCGTGCGCGAAGGCTTGTAGTCGAAGTGCCGCGGGCCGGTGTAGCGGGGCGCGTCCGGGTAGCCGGGGAAGCCGTTCTCCAGCAGGTCCACGGTGAAGAACGCGGAGATCAGGTCGCCGTGGCCGAACACCAGGTCCTGGTCGTACTTGAGGCCGCGCTGCCCGTTGAGGTCGATGTGGAACAGCTTCCCGCTCCACAGCGCCTGGCCGAGCGCGTGCGTGTAGTTGAGGTTGGCCATCTGCTCGTGCCCGGTTTCCGGGTTGAGGCCCACGATGTCGCCGTGCTCGAGCTGCGCGATGAGGCCGAGCGCGTGCCCGACGGTGGGCAGGAAGATGTCGCCGCGCGGCTCGTTCGGCTTGGGCTCCAGGCCGATCCGCAGCTGGTGGCCCTGGGACTTGATGTAGCCCGCGACGGTGTCGAGGCCTTCCTTGTAGCGCTCGAAAGCCGCGTACACGTCCTTCGAACCGTCGTACTCCGCGCCTTCGCGCCCGCCCCACATGACGAACGTGCTCGCGCCGACCTCGGCCGCGAGATCCACCGCCTTGAGCACCTTGCGCAACCCGAACCTTCGCACGCCGCGGTCGTTCGCGGTGAGCCCGCCGTCTTTGAACACAGGGTGGCTGAACGTGTTGGTGGTGACCATTTCGATCACCAGCCCGGCCTTGTCCGCCGCGTCCTTCAGCCTGCCGACGATGCGCTTCTTCGTGTCGTCGTCCGCGTCGAAGGGGAAGACGTCGTTGTCGTGGAAGGTGATGCCCCACGCGCCCAGCTCGGCCAGCTTGTCCGAGTACTCCCACGGATCCAGCGCCGGCCTGCTCGGCCCGCCGAAGGGGTCCGTGCCGGTCCACCCCACGGTCCACAGGCCGAACGAGAACCTGTCCTCAGCCACCGGTTGCCGCACCATCGCCGCTCCTCCTCGGATTTTGTTTTGCCGAGTAACTTATTCCGGGGGTGGAGTGCAGTCAAGGTGCCTGGGGGCGAAAGCTGGGCCGGGTAAGGGAAGCCGCTGGGAACACGACAGGGGTGCGGCGGGTCACTCGCGCAAAGGAGGGCTGACCCGTGCAGGCGGACTCGCACGCTGGCGGCCAACATGCGTGCGCTGGTGGCCAACATGCGCACGCTGGTGGCCAACGCACGCACGCTGGTGGCCAACATGCGCACGGTGGTGGCCAACGCACGCACGCTGGTGGCCAACATGCGCACGCTGGTGGCCAACACACGCGCGGTGGAGGCCAACACGCGCACGGTGGTGGCCAACGCACGCACGCTGGTGGCCAACACACGCGCGGTGGAGGCCAACATGCGCACCGGCGGCTGACTTCGCGCGCGGGACGGGCCCGTCACGTCGCGCCCCGGCTGCCAACCCGTGCGCACGGCCGCCCCGACCCTCCACGGCTCGCGCCGTCGCACCCTGGCCCGCCGCGCCCGGCGGCCAAAATGCGTGCGCTGGCGGCCAACGCACGCACGCTGGCGGCCAACACGCGCACGGTGGAGGCCAACATGCGCACCGGCCGCTGACTTCGCGCGCGGCTCGCGCCGTCGCCC
>NZ_VMNW02000175.1 GCF_007713735.2 Amycolatopsis acidicola
GGGCTGGGCTCCTCCGGCAGCGGTTACGGGGGCGCGGGCGTGCTCGGCGGCGCGAACGGCGGCCCGGCCGGCGGCGGCGCCATGACGGGCAGCATGTCCCCGGCCGAATCCGGGATGGCGGGCCGCGCCGGTTCCGGCGCGGCGGCGGCCGCCGCGGCCGGACGTGGTGGCGGTGTCGGCGGGTTCTACCCGCCGCTGGGCGGCCAGCGTGGCGGAAGCGAGGACCAGGAGCACAAGAACCGCTACGGCGAGGACAGTGGTCTGGACCTGCTCGACGACCTGCCGCCGGCGTACCCGCCGGTGTTCGGTGAATAGGAGGGGCGCGCGGTGGCACGCCGGATGACCGAGGTCGACGGGCTGGTCCTCTCCCAGCTCGAATTCGACCTGCTGTGGGACGATCTGGGCCTGGGCGCGCAGCCGTATCCGCTCGGCGTCCCTTCCCACGGGTACACCATGGACGAACGGGAAGACCTGGGTGGCGAGGTTTTCGAGAGCCTGAACGCCGCCGGGCTGATCGACGGCGAGGAGATCTCTCCCGAGCTGGAAGAGCTGCTGGCCACGCTGAACAGCCCCGCGATCTCGGTGGACGCGCTGCTGCTGGGCGAAGTCCCGTTACGGCTCTTGGCGGCGGCCGGGCCACGGCAGGCGGTGCTCGCGGTGCTGGACAGCGAAGAGCTGGCGCTGCGGCGGATCTTCCCTGTCCAGCAGCTGCTGCCCGTGGTCGCCGACGTGCTCGGCGCCGCGCCCGCGGGCCCGGGGCAGGAAGTCCGGCTGCCGCGCGAGGTTTTCGCCGAGTCGTTGCGGACGTTCGCCGAATCCGGGCACAGCGGTTTCGAGTGGACCCTGGCGCAGGCGGGCATCACCGGCCGCGCCGTCCGTGCACTGTGGACACTCGCCGAATCCCCGCGCGTCTGCTCCGGCCAGCTCGCCGCCAATGGGCCGCGCGGGCGCTCGCAGGTCGTCACGTGGTTCGACACCGAAGCGGGCCGCTACGGCGTCACCACGCAGGGACGCGCGGGCAAGCAGTGGGTCACGGTCACCCCGGCCGACGGTGCCTGGCTGGCCACCCGGCTGACCGAACTGGCCGACCAGGTCCGGTAACGGGTTTTCGCGACAGTACGAGAAGTGGGGGCGGAATGAGCAAACTGAGTGCCGAAGAAATCGCACAGCACGCGTACAAAGCCGGGTTCCGCGGCGACGCGCTGACCACCGCGGTGGCCGTGGCGATGGCCGAGTCCGGCGGGAACACCAAGGCGCACAACGCCACCCCACCGGACAACTCGTACGGGCTGTGGCAGGTCAACATGCTCGGCGGGCTGGGCCCGGCGCGCCGCAAGGAGTACGGGATCGACTCGAACAGCGAACTGTTCGACGCGGACGAGAACGCGAAGGCCGCGTACAAGATCTCCGGTCACGGTAAGTCCTTCGGCCCGTGGTCCACCTACACCAACGGAGCCTACAAGAAGCACCTCACCGAAGCCCGGAAGGCCGCCAAAGAGGTCGCCGAGAATCACGGCAAGAGCACCGCGAAAAAGCCGGCGCACCACGAAAAGCACCCCGGCAAGAAGGGCGGGTTCAAGGCCGATCCGGCGCAGTTCCGCACCTACGCGAGCCAGGCCGACGACGTCGCGGCCCAGCTGAAGGAGATCGGCGCCAAGACCGTGCAGAAGGTCACCGGCATCGCGAAGGACAGTTTCGGCGCGGTGGGCAAGGAAACCGGTTTCGCCGACGCGCTGGGCGATTTCAGCCGGTCGCTGGAGAAGCAGGTGTCGACCACGGCGGGCAACGCGCGCACGCTCTCCGAGCAGACCCGCAAGGCCGCGAGTCAGTACAAGGACCACGACGACGCGGCGCTGCAGACGCTTTCCAGCGCCGACATCTCCGGCGTGCTGGGCTGAAGGGGAAATCATGGACATCGCTTCGATCGCCACGCTGTTCGCGGACGAAATGAAGACGCACCACGGCAAACTCGAAGGCAAAGCGGGCGAGGCGCAGGCCGCGCAGAACGCGCTGGAGTCCGCCGCCCGGTCCGTCATGGAGCAGCACGACACGCAGCGCAAAGCCGCGCGGACCCTGATGTCCCACTGGGAAAGCGAGGCCTCCGGCGGGTTCGAGGGCAAGTCCGCGAAGTTCGGCGACGACCTCACCGTCACCGCCGAGGCGAGCATGAAGGGCGCGAAGATCGTCAGCGAGGTGACCGGCGCGCTGTCCGCCCGGCACAGCGCCACGGGTGGTCTGGTGGACGAGTTCGTGACGAAGGCGAACGGGCTGATCAAGGCCGGGTTCGCGATGGCCGGCCTGGCCGCGCCCGGTGCCCTGCTCAAGGCGATGGGCGAGGTGACCGACCTCGCGGGCCAGTACCTCAAGGAGTCCTCGGGCCAGCTGAAGGACGCGCGGTCCGAAATGGAGGAAGCCGCGCGCAAGCTGCGGGCACTGGAGAAGGACCTGAACTCCGACGGGGTCGGCGATCCCGGGAAGGCCCAGCCGCACAAACCGTCCCAGGGCAAGGAAAAGGGCAAGGAAAAGGGCAAGACGAAACCAGGGAGTTCGAGCAAGGCGGGCAAAATCCTCGAGCACGCCCGGAAGAACCTCGGTTACCACGAAGGCCCCAACAACCGGAACAAATGGGGCCCGACGGGGCAGCCGTGGTGCGCCTACTTCGCGACCTCGATGTGGCGCGAGGCCGGGGTGAACATCCCGAAGTACGGGTTCACCGGGGACGTCTACAAATGGGGCGAGCGCCACCACACCGCCTACGACCGGGGCGACATCGCCAAGCAGGCGCGCCCGGGGGACGCGATCCTGTTCGGCACCGGGCCCACCTGGGGCGGCAGCGAGCACATCGGGATCATCGAGAAGGTCGACGGGAACAAGATCACCACGATCGAGGGCAACTCCAGTGACCAGGTGATGCGCCATACCTACACGCTTCCGCGCGATGCCAAGAAGTTCTACGGAGGGGTGCACCCGAAGTGACGATCACCGGAACGGCACGCCGGGACGGGGTCTCGGTGGAAGTGGCTCCGGGCGGCGCGCTGCGCTCGCTCGAACTGTCGCCGGAGGCGCTGCGCTCCGGCGGCGCGGCGCTCTCGCGCACCATCCTGGGCCTGGTGAAGGAGGCCGCGGCGCGGGCGAACGAGCGCGCCAAGCACGCGGTTGCCACGGAACTGGGCGAAGTGGCGGAGGAAACCTTCGAGGCACTGGGTTTCGGCCGGGACGCGACGAGTGCGGAAACCGCCGAGGCGACGACGCCGGACAGCTGGAGGGCCTGATGGAGGACGAGCGCACGATCGACGAGCTGATCGAGATCGCCGAGGAGATCCCGGAAAAGCTGGGCCTGGCCGAGGGCATGGCCGGCTTGCGCGGCACGGCCGCGGGCGAGCACGTGTCGGTGACGGTGGATGTGCAGGGCAAGCTCGTCGGGCTGGAGATCGGCGAGGACGCGCTGCGGCAGACCCCCGAAGCGCTCGCGGCGGAGATCTCGCGGCTGAGCGCTTCGGCGGGCAACGCCGTACTGCGCAAGGGAATCGACGTGCTACGCGCCGGCACCACGCCCGCGATCGCCGAGGCGATCCGGGAGCAGCTCGGCATCACCGAGGAACCCGCCGAGGCCGAGGAGCTTGGCGAGTCCACTTCGGACGCCACCACCGAGCGGCGCCCCGCGCCCCCGGACGACGAGGAGTTCTTCACCCTGCAACGCGCGTAAGCTCACACCTCCAGCAAGCGCACCGGCCCCAGCAGACCCGAAGGCATGGGGTCCCAGTCCGCCGGGGCCTGGCCGCTGCGCCAGCTCATGAAGAAGTTCGTGGTCAGCTTCCCCGCGCGGGCGAGGGCGCGGACGCGGTTCGCGGCGAGGTTCGTGACGTCGAGCTCCAGCACGTTCACACCGGGGCGCGCCGCATCGCCGAGCGGTACGTGGAACGGGATCGACCAGGCTGTCCCGAGTTCACGTCCGTTGAGGCGCACCGCGGCTGCCTCCCGGACGTCGCCGAGGTCGAGCAGCCAGTCACGTCCGGCGTCTCCAGTGGACAAGATGAAGCGAAGCGTGTAGCGGGCCGTTCCGGAGAAAGCGCTTTCCTGCTCCCCCAGCTCGGTCCACGAAACCAGCTTCGCCAAGTCCCTCGCGGGCGGCACTTCCGGGCCACCGTCGAGGAAACGCAGTGACCACCTGCCGTCGAGTGCCACCTCCCGCCCGGTCGGCACGAGCGCGGACACGACCGGCGCGACCACGTGGCGGCGGTCGTAGGTGCGCAGGATGAGCGACTCCCCGGGTTCCAAGTGGACCCGGACCTGGAGCTTCCCGTTGACCCGCCTCGTTTCCGCGAGCCCGGTCACGTCGTGCAGCGGGTCGAGAGCGCCGACCGAAGCGGCGTCGGTGCCGAGCGGGTACCAGCCGTCGACGGTGTTCGCCGTGACGTTGCTGAGGAAGTAGTGCTTACCCTGGTCGTGCTGCCTGCGCAGAACGCGGAGACCGGTGTCGGCGATCGGCTCACGCACCGCTCCGGCGCGGGAAAGCGCGGCGTCCAGCTCGGTTTCCTTTACCACCACAACACGCGGGTGCGCGCGCAGCGCGGCGTTGAGCTTGGCCAGCTGCGCGCGGCGCGCATCCAGGTCGGCCAGCCCTGGCACGTCCGCGGGCAGATCCCCGGTGAACACCACCGTCGCGCCCTGGTCGGCCAGCGTGCGCAACTGCCGCACAGTGTCCAGCGGCATGAGCCGCGCGCCGGGCACCACCACGACGGCGTAACCGGTGTTGTCGTTGCGCAGTCCCCCGCGCTTGCCGCGGAAACCGGCCAGCTGCCGGTCGGACACCCAGTCGAACTGCCAGCCGCGCGCCTCCAGTCCGCCGGCGACGTCGCCCGCGCCGGTGGGGTGCTGGTACATCCAGGTGCCCTGCCAGGTGTAGTCGGGCGTCAGCTCGATGTCCTCGGCCGACGCGCCGATGCCGCCGTCCGGCTGCGCCCAGAGGTCGTGCTGCGGCCAGTAGACGAGGACGTCGTTGCCGTGCGTGCCGTCCTGCAGCACCGACTGGCAGCGGGTGATGTAGCCGGTCAGCTCGGGCACGGTGCGCCAGATCGTGTTGGCGGGCTTGAGTTCCGTGCTCGCGTAGAAGGAAAACCCGGGCCACGGCGCGTCTTGCGGCGAGTACGCGGTCCCGTGGAAGACGACGTGGTTGATCCCGGCGGAGAACAGCAGGTCCACCGTCGGCTTCGCCTGCGACAGCGAGACGTGGTAATGCTCGTCGCGCCAGGTCAGGGTTTCCGCGCCCACCAGTGGTTTCCCGCGCAGATGTGCCGGCGAAGACGCGAATCGCCACACGAGCGGGACCGGCGCGGCGCCCTTTCCCGCGCCCGGTCGTAATCCCGGGATCGGGACCAGCTCGCCGCCGGTGTACTCGGTTTCGGGGATGTCCGCGGCGCCGTAGATGTCGAGCAGGTTCGCCGGGGAGCCGTGGGCCTGGTTGCGGGTGAGCCAGCCGCCCTCGGCGCTCCACTTCGCCCACGGCAGCGCGAACCGGTCGAGGAACAGGTCGGAGAACGTCTCGCGCACGTCGGAAAGCACGCGGGCGCGGGCATCGGATTCGTCGGCGGAGTCGAACAGCGCGGGCAGGTGCGGGACGAGGTCGTAGCCGCGGAGGTCGGCGAATTCCGCGACGGCCCGGGTGGTCCAGTCCATGTCCTCGAGTTCGAACGAGTCGTGGAACAGGGCGCGGATCCCGCGTGGCCCGCGGCCGATCGCGGTGCCGAAGTGGTCGAGGTGGAGACGGATCGCGTCCTCGTCGAAGTAGTCGGCGAGCAGCCCTTTCCCGCCGGGGCCCGCGCGTTCGACGCGTTTGAGCACGCGGCCGCTGAACACCCCGGTGAGCTGCCAGTCGCCCGCGGGCGCCGTCCAGTCGAGTGTTCCGTCGGCGCGGACCGACGCGGTGAGGTCGAGCGTCCGCCCGCTGCCGGTGTCGCGCGCGACGAGCGCGGCCAGGGGCGGGTCCGGCAGCGGGTCCATCGGCGGGCGGAGGTCGGGGCGGGACAGTTTTTCCTCGTCCACCAAGGCGGGATGCGGTGGCTGGGTCGTGCGCACGGGCACGGTCAGGCGCTGGCCTGGGGAGAGTTGCCAGTGCTCGACGAGCGCCCTGCCCGCGCTCTGGGCGGGACTGATCCACGGGCCGCCCATCGTCCAGCCCGAGCCGGTGGTGAGATCCACGCCCAGCCCGGCCGCTCGGGCATGGCGGGTGGTGGCGTCGAGCGCGGCGAGCCATTGTGGGCTCAGGTAGTCCAGGACGTGATCTTCGTAGCCTTGTGCCTCGTAGATCGGCTGCACCTCGACGCCGCCGAACCCGGCGCGAGCGAACTCCTCGAGGTGTTGCGCCAGACCGGCTTCGGTGACCGCGCTGCCCAGCCACCACCAGCGCGTCCAGGGACGGGTTTGCGCGTTGACGGGCCCCCAGCCGAGCGCGGGTGCCGGCGCCGCCTGCGCGCCGGACACCCGGCCGGCGACCACGGCCGCCGCCACCACGACCGAACCACGAAGGACTTCCCGCCGCCGCATCATGTTTTCAGGCTCCTCGTCGAGTGCGATCCCCTCCGCGACGCTCGCAGAAAGCCACACGCCGCCACAAGAGTCCGTGGGCGATTGTCCGGATCCGGCCAGTCCAGGGTCCTTTGTGGACGGAGGTCAGGGCAGCAGGACGCCCGCGGACGGTGGTGCCGATCAGGTGCGCGCGGGTGAGCATCAGATCGAACATCCGGAGAGGCGCGGTCGTCCCGGCCTGGACTCCCACGATGAGCACCATGGCCGTGCTCACTCCGCCCGCGGCTCCGCAGGACACGCCTTCGGGCACGGGCAACAGCAGATCCGCGGGGATCGCGATCCGCTCGGCGTGCGCGCCGCGGCACGTCGGACGGCCATGACGGCGGATCGCGCGCCGGGCGAGACGGCCCGCTGGGCGGGGCGCGCCCGCTCGCTCGCCGCGCCCAGTGCCCGGCGCACCACTCGCCCGCCACACCACTCACCCCGCGGCACGCTCGCCCGCCGCACCGCTCGCCCGGCTCACAGCTCACCGCCGCACCGCTCGCCCGGCTCACAGCTCACCGCCGCACCGCTCGCCCGGCTCACAGCTCACCGCCGCACCGCTCGCCCGGCTCACAGCTCACCGCCGCACCGCTCGCCCGGCTCACAGCTCACCCTGCCGCACCGCCGCACCGCTGGCCCGGCTCACAGCTCACCCTGCCGCACCGCCGCACCGCTGGCCCGGCTCACAGCTCACCCTGCCGCACCCACTCAGGCGGCACATCACCCCGCC
>NZ_VMNW02000176.1 GCF_007713735.2 Amycolatopsis acidicola
GGCAGGGGCGCGATGGGAGAGGTACGGCGGCAGAGGTTGGTTGGGTGGGTGGCTGGCCACGGGGAGCGGGAAGACCACGGCGAGCGGGACACTCGCGGGCACGGCGGCGGCCACTGCGGTGGCAGACAGTCCGCAGGCGGCATGGCAGGGCGGGCGGTCAAGACTGGCGGAAAGGCAGGGCGGGTGGCCGAGACTGGCGGAAAGGCGGCGAGCCGAGACTCAGGTCAAGGTCTTCCCTGGCAAGAACCCCCGCTCGTGAGCATCGAACAGGCGCCGGCCGTCCACCAACGGCACGACCGGCGCCCAGGTCATCGACGAGGTGGACCGGACACCGGCCGCTCGAAAAGCCGATCACCCGCGGACCGTCCCTTGTGGACAGTGATCCCGCACCGTTCAGCTACGGGCTTTCTTCCGCCCCACACGGGAATTGATCCGGGCGAAGCGGGGCGGGCGCCGGGTCTGCACGCCGGCGCGCAGGCGCACGATCCTGGCCGCCAGCAGCAACGCGACGATCAGCACCGCGCAGACCATGGCCACGACCCGGTTGACGTCCACGGCCGGCTCCCACCGCAGCGAACCATCCTTGATGATGTAGGCGCCGGTGGGCTTGGCGCTCAGCCCGTAGCCACCGCCTTCGCCGTGCTGGCCCTGCTTGTCGACGCCGTCACCGCCACCGGCCCCGCTCGCGACGCTGGCCGCCGCGATCACCGTGACGCCGTCCTTCTCATAGGGCCGGGCGTAGACGATCTCGGCGCCCGCGGAGTTCTTCACCTTCTCGACCAGCTCCTGCACCTTCACGATGCCCTCCCGACTCGTGCCCGATTGGTTGGTACCAAACAGCTTGGCCACAGCCGGGAGCGCACGGCCAGAGCAGATAGTCCTCACCGGTCCCGCGCCCGTATTGTGGGCGATCGACAAGGAGATCGGCACCGTGATCGGCGGCCCGTTCGCCGTCATGCGGGGAAACGGCTGGCTCTGACCTACCCCGGCACGTGCGGCGACAACGGCGCGTGCCACGACCGCGCCGCCGTCGACACCAGGAGCACGGTCGCTTTCCCTTGCACCGCCGAGAGTTCATGGTCCAGGCCCGCGTTGAAATGGCACGCGTCCCCGGCGTCCAGGCGGATCGGCTCCTGGTCGAGCAGCAGCCGCGCCGACCCGTCGAGCACGTAGAGCCACTCCTCGCCGGGGTGGTTCGCCCGCGGGGGCTCGGCCTCCGGATCGAGTTCGAGCCGCACCGCCTGCAGCCCCGGGAACGGGCCGGAGAGCGCGACGTAAGGCCCGTTCGCGCTCTGCCGCAACGCTTCCTGGCCGCGCCGCACCACATAGCGCGCCGGTTCCTCGTCCTCGCCGACCAACTTCCCCAGCGACATCTCGTGCGCCCGGGCGAGCTGGATGAGCGCGCCGACCGAGGGCTGGCGTTCCCCGGTTTCGAGCCGCGACAGGTGCGCGCTCGACATCCCGACCAGGCTCGCGAGCCGCGCGAGGGTCAGGCCCCTCGCCAGGCGGATTTCCTTGAGGCGCCGGGCGATCCGGAGATCGGTGGTGTCTTCGGCCACGGAGCGAGTCTAACCGTGCTGCCTCTGAGGTAATTTGCGTTGCCTAGGAGGTGCCCTATGACGCCGCGGTCCCGGTCCGCGCTTTTGGTCGCCGCGGTGATCCTGCTGGCGCTGAACCTGCGGCTGGTGTTCGGCAGCGTTTCGCCCGTGCTGGCCGACATCGCACGCTCGTATCACCTGTCCTCAGTGCTTTCCGCCGCGCTGACCACCGGCCCGGTGCTGTGCCTCGGCCTGCTGGCGCCGCTGGCCCCACGGTTGGCCGCACGCTGGGGAAACCGCCTGGTGCTTCTCGTGTGTCTGGTGGCGATCGCGCTCGGCGCCGGGCTGCGGGCCGTTCCCGCACCTCCGCCGTTGTTCGCCGGGGCCCTCCTCGCGGGCGCGGCGATCGCGGTGGCCAACGTGCTGCTGCCGGGCTTGGTCAAACGCGAGTTCCCGCACCGCATCGGGGTGATGACCGGCCTGGCCACCATGTTGATGAGCGCGGGCCCGGGCATCGCGTCGGCCGCGACGGCGCCGATGCAGCACCTGTTCGGCGGATCGTGGCAGGCGGCGCTCGGCGCGTGGGCGGTCCCGGCCGTCGTCGCGGCCTTGCTCTGGGTGGCCGTGGTTTGGCGCTGTGGCACGGGAAAAGTCGAGGTCACGACCGGCAGCGCGCATCTGCCGCTCACCGCCGTGCTGCGCGAACCCACGGCATGGAAGATCACCGTGTTCATGGGCGTGCAGTCCTTGCTGGCATATAGCATGATCGGCTGGCTGCCCACGATCTACCGCGACCACGGCTTCAGCGCGGGCGCCGCGGGCAACCTGCTCGCGATCCTCAGCGTGGCGAGCATCCCGACCGCGCTGGCCGTGCCCGTGCTCGCCGCCCGCGCCCGCAGCCAGCACTGGCCTGCCCTGATCGTCGTGGGCTTTTCGGTACTCGGGCTGGCAGGCGTGCTCTTCGCGCCGACGGCCGCGGCGCCGGTGTGGGCGATCCTGCTCGGGCTCGGCCAGGGCGGGCAGCTCGGCCTGGCGTTGACGCTGATGTCCTTGCGTGCCAAGGACCACGCCCACGCGGCCGCGATCTCCGGGATGGCGCAGAGCGTCGGCTACGTGCTGGCTTCGGCGGGCCCGCTGCTGCTGGGCCTCACCCACACGGCGAGCGGATCTTGGACGCTGCCGGTCGCGTTGCTGCTCGCGCTGATGGCGCCGCTCGCGTTCGCCGGCTACCAGGCGGGCTTGCGCCGTTGAGGGTGAAGGGCGGCTGAATGCGCTTCCCCGACCCGGTATTCTCACCGCCGATGTTCGCGAACGCACGCCGCTTCTCCCCGGCAGGCCGCCAGGCGCCTGCGCCGGGCACGGATCTCACGGGGCGCAAGGTGCGGTTGCGGGCGATCCACCCGGCGGACCGGCGCACGCTCACCGCGTTCGACCGCGAACTGCCCGGCAAACAGGTCGGCGGCTACCGGCACTGGGCCACGCACCGGGCGGCCACCACCGACTCGGGCGACGACTTCCACTTCGCGATCGAGGCGCTGAACGGCCGCACGGTCGTCGGCTCGATGTGGATCCAGGCCGAGCCCACGACGCTGCGGTTCAGCTACGGCATCGGCATCGGCGGGCAGTACCGGCGGTGCGGGTACGCGGAGGACGCCGTGACAGTGCTGCTCGTGCACATGTTCACGCACCGGCGCTACCACAAATGCGAGGTCAGCATCCACGGCCGCAACCTCGCCTCGCTGCGGTTGCACGCGGGGCTCGGCTTCCGCGAAGAAGGCAGGCCGCGCGACACCGAACTGCGGGCGGGCGAAGTCCGCTATCCCGTGCTGATGGGCCTGTCCGCGGAGCGGTTCGCGGAACAGGGCCTCGCGCTGGACACGCAGCCGTGGCGGGGCTCGCGTCATTCGCGAGAGCCCCGCCGTGGACGTCACCGGGGCTGAGTCCGCCGCGGCAGCTTCAGCGCGACGATCACCGTCACCACCGAGAGCACGGCCGCGACCCCGAAAGCCAGCCGCATCCCGCTGACCTGCGCGGGCACCGCAGCGACGCCGTCGGTGACGAGCTGACTCGCCCGCGCGGACAGCACGGTGACCACCAGCGCGGTGCCGAAAGCGGCGGCGACCTGCTGCAGCGTCCCGAGCATCGAGCTGCCGTGCGAGTACAGGTGTGGCGGCAGCGCGCCGAGGCCGAGCGTGAAAACCGGGGTGAACGTGGCCGCGAGACTCACCATCAGCAGCGCGTGCAGGCCGAGCACCTGCCAGTACGGCATGGTCAGCGAAACCTGGGTCAGCCCGGCCAGCGCGAGCACGGTGCCGATCGTCCCGGGCAGCACCAGCGGCCCCGCGCCGAAGCGGTCGAACGCCTTGCCGACGGGCGGGCCCAGCAGGCCCATCGCCAGCCCGCCCGGCATGACCAGCAGCCCGGTCTGCAACGGGCTGAGCCCGCGCAGGTTCTGCAGGTACAGCGGCAGCAGGATCATCGACCCCAGCATCGCCAGGAACCCGATCGTCATCAGCACCAGCGACAGCGCGTACGTGCGGTGGCGCAGCACGCGCAGGTCCAGCAACGGCGTGCCGCGGCGCTGCAGTTTCCGCTGGCGTGCCACGAAAATCGCGATCGCCGCGAGCCCGCAGAGCACGATCGCCCCGCCGGGCCCGAAGCCGCCGGATTCCCCGCCGAACAGGCTCAGCCCGTACACCAGCCCGCCGAAACCGAGCGTCGCGAGCGCCACGCTGGGCCAGTCGATGGTGCCGGACTCGGGCTCGCCGACGTTCTCCATCTTGCGCAGCCCGAACACCGTCACCACGGCCGCGATCGGCAGCACCGCCACGAACAGCAGCCGCCACGAGCCGAGCTGCAGGATCAGCCCGGACACGGCGGGCCCGAGCGCGGGGGCGACGGAGATCGACAGCGTGACCGTGCCCATCACGCGGCCCCGGTCGTCCTCCGGTACGACGCTCATCAGCGTGGTCATCAGCAGCGGCATCATCACCGCGGTGCCCGACGCCTGGACGACGCGGCCCACCAGCAGCACCGCGAACGTCGGCGCGACGGCCGCGAGCGCGGTGCCGACGAGGAACACGCCCATCGCGATCGCGTAGGCGCGGCGGGTGGTGACGCGCTGCAGGAACCAGCCGGTCACCGGGATGACGGCGGCCATGGTGAGCATGAAGACCGTGGACACCCACTGCGCGGCCTGTTCGGTGATGCGCAGCGACTCCATCAGCCGCGGCAGGGCGTTGACCATGATGGTCTCGTTGAGGATCACCACGAACGTCGCCAGCACCAGCAGCCGCACCACGGCCGGCGTGCGGCTCGTCCGCGGCTTCGTTCGCTGGGGGAGCACGGCAGTCATCACAACACCTCGCGGGCTTCCGGGTCACGTCCTTTTCGGCAGTTCCGACCCGGCCCGCGAGCGGAATTCATCGGTCAGCGCGGGAAAACGCCCTCCAGCAGCGCATCGAGGTAGCGGGTGGCCACGGCCGGGCCCGCACGCGGGTGATGCTTCACGGCGTACGCGGTGCCGCACAGTAAGAGCAACAGGTCGGCGGGTCCGAGTTCGGGCCGGGCCGCGCCCGCGCCGACCGCGGCGGCGAGCAGGCGGCGGACTTCTTCGAGCAACTCCTCCCGGAGCCCTCGTGCGCGTTCGGTGGTTCCCCCGGGGCTGATGACCTCCGCGGCGAAGGCGTCGTCGGCGACGTAGGCGGCCAGCGCCTCCTCCAGGAACTCACGCAGCGAGGCACGGACATCGCGGGTGTCGGCGGCCTTCCTCGCCCGGCCGATCAGGGCCTCGAACTGCTCTTCGGCGAGCGCGGCGAGCAGGGCCTCGGGCGTGCGGAAATGGCGATACACGGTGCCGACGCCGACTTCGGCCGCGCGGGCCACGGCGTTGAGCTGCAGCGGCGCACCCTCGTCGACCATCGAGCGCGCGACCCGCAGGATCAGCCCCCGGTTGCGCGCCACGTCCTTCCGCATCTCCGGCACGACCCCATCCTAGCGAATCGGATAACTCATCCGTTTTGGTGTTAACCTGGGTTCGTGACCACCCTCGAACAAGTCCAAGTGCAAGGCCGGACCCGCACGCTGACCGTGGTGGGCCCGTGCGAACCCGCCCCGGGCTCCCCCGCCGTCCTGGTCTTCCACGGCTCCAACCAGAGCGCGGCGAAGTTCCGCGCGTTCTCCGGCGGCCAGTTCGACCGGTACGCCGAGGGCGGCGCCGTGGTCGCGTACCTCGACGGCTACCGGGCGCACTGGAACGACGCGCGTGTCTCGACCAGCTTCCACGCCCGTCGTGACGGCATCGACGACGTCGCGTTCGCGCGGGCCGTTTTCGCCCTGCTGGCAAGGAAATACGGCACGGCGGAGCAGTACGCGATCGGCTACTCGAACGGCGGCCAGCTGGTGATCCGGCTGGCGCACGAGATCCCCGGCGAACTGGCGGGCATCGCCCTGCTTTCGGCGACGCAGCCCGCTCCCGAAAACTTCGCGCCAGACTCGCCGCGAAGTCGCCCGTTGCCCGCGATCCTCTTCCACGGCACCAAAGATCCCCTCGTGCCCTACGACGGCGGGGTGGCCAGCATGTGGGGTTTCCGTCCCCGCGGACTCGGCCTGTCCGCGCCGGAAACCGCCGCGTACTACGCGGAACGCAACGGAATCACGGCGGCGCCGACCTCCCGCAGGCTGACCGATTCGGTGGAGCGACTGGACTATCGGCAGGAAGGCACGCCGCCGGTGTCGTTGGTGACCGTGCACGGCGGCGGGCATACAGTCCCGGGGCCGAAGAAGGCGCCCCGCATCATGGGCCGCACAACCACGGAGGTGCAGGCGGCGGACCTGGTGGCGGAGTTCTTCGGCCTCAGCACATGACCCTCCACAGTGGACGTCCTGCGGTCCTGAGGAGGTTTTCATGGCTGAGCTGACTTCCGTGCACGACGCGGACAGCACGGTGAACACGGCGGCGCTGCGTGCGGCCTTCGGGCGTTTTCCCAGTGGTGTCACGGCGATGTGCGCGCTCGGCGATTACGGCGGCCCCGTCGGTATCGCGGCGAGCTCGTTCGTCTCGGTTTCGCTGGATCGGTTCGAGGGGCTGTCGTGGCACGCGACCGACGAGGGCGCGGTGCTGTTGCACGGGGCGACGGCCTGGCTGGACTGCTCGATCGAATCGGCCGTGCCCGCGGGCGACCACGTGCTGGTGCTGTTCCGCGTGCACCGGCAGAGCGTGCACCCGGAGCACGACCCGCTCACCGGGCTGGAGAAGGCTTCGTAATCGGCCGCCGGGTGGCGGGCGTGTGGTTAGGCTCGGTCTCATGAGGAATGTGAGCGAGCGGACGCGACGCGCCGTCGAGGGGTTCAACAAGGGCGTGATGGCACTGCGTTCGTCGCGGCTACTGGGCCCGTTCGTCCGGCGGCACCTCACCGTGGTCGGCTACACCGGGCGGACGCGCGTGGCCGCGCTGTGTGCACCCCACCACCGCCCCGATCTGTGAGTGTTCGCGATCTTGCCGCCGCGTCAAGATCGCAAGGGACGGCTGGGGATCGAGGCGGTGGAGGGGTGTGGTCGGT
>NZ_VMNW02000177.1 GCF_007713735.2 Amycolatopsis acidicola
GTCCTCCGCGCCTCCGCCTCCGCCACGATGCGCCCCGTCCCGCCCCCGTCCGATGCGCTCTCATATACGAGATATGACCTGCTCGATCAGGCGAGGTCGTACTGGAACCAGTACTCGTCGCGAAAGTCACCGGGGCCGATCTGGAGCGCGCCGGGAAAGCGGCCGACCTCCACCCAGCCGCGCCGGCGGTAGTAGTCCGGCAGATGCGTTCCCCCGCGCGTCGACAGCCGGACTTGCCGCAACCCCCGCGCGCGGGCGTGTTCGAGAGCGCGCGTCAGCAGCCGCCCACCCGCGCCGGAGCGTTGCAGGGCCGGGTGAACCATCAGTTTCCGCAGCTCAGCCCGATGCGCATAAACGGCCCCACTCGCCGGCCGGAGGGCCACCATCCCGACCAGCGCGCCATTGGCCGCCCCGGCCAGCTCCCGGTTCACCGGCCCGTTCACTTCCCCGACCACCGGCCCCTTCACCTCCCCGCGCACCAGCCCGGTCACCTCCCCGGCCGCCCGCTCGACGAGCAGGTCCTCGCGGCCCGCGGCGACATCCGCGATCAACGCGGCCGCCGCCGAAACGATGGCTTCCGGGGGCGCGTCGGCCGGGAACCCGACCGCCCCGCCGGCCCGCACGACCGCGAGCCACAAAGCGGCGACCTCGGCTTCAGTTGCTACTGCACCCATCCGGACAACTCCCCTTCCCTCGATGCTTGACGCCGGACCCCTTCGATCTTAGAGTCGTATCTCGTATATGAGAGTGAGGGAGGTAAGCCGGTGGACGACGCATTCCGGCTGTCACTGGCGGACGCCAACGCGGATGTGGATCCGCTCGCGAACCGCACCGACCGGGCGCTGGCCGTCATCCGGCGAGGCATCCTGACCGGCCGCCTGCGCCCGGGCCAGCAGCTGGTGGAGGCCGACATCGCCCAGATGCTGGGCATGTCGAAGACCCCGGTCCGCGAGGCGCTGAAAGCGCTCGTCGGCTCCGGGCTGGTCGAGCTCACCCGCTACAAGGGCGCGATCGTCCGCGAGCTGAACGCGGAGTCGGCCGGGGCGATATACGACCTGCGGCTGCTGCTGGAACCCGAAGCCGTCCGGCGCGCCGTCGCCCTCCTGACGGACTTCTCACCCGCGGAAACCGCGCTGGAACGCGCCTTCGCCGCGGGCGAGAACGGCGACGTCGCGGAGATGAGCCTGGCGAACCGGGAATTCCACCGCGCGCTCTACCTGGAATGCGGCAACCCGCTGCTCGTCGCCACGCTCGACGGACTCAAGGACCAGGCCGCGCTCGTCAGCGTTTCGGGCTGGCGCTCGGCCGGGGGCTGGCGAGTCGAAGCGGAGGAACACCGTGCGATCCTCGCCGCCGCGCAGGCCGGGGACGCCATCGGTGCCGCGGCCGCGTTGCGCGCCCACATCACCGGGTTCGTCGACCGGGTCATGCCCCACCTGGGCGAAACCGTGAACCCGCTGGACGGATCCGCCGCGGGCTGACCTTTCCCGCACCACCACTGTCCACTGTGGAGCCATCCGGCTCCTCGGGCGGTACCCCCTACCCGGAATCCGGAGGAGAAAGATGGAGCTCGACGAAGTCCGTGCACGGCTGGCCGGCGTCGTCGCGATCACCCCCACCCCGTTCACCGCCGAGGACACGATCGACGTCCCGGCGTGCGAGCGGGTCCTGGGCCGGCTGGTCGACGGCGGCATTTCGGTGCTCACCGTCAACGGCAACACCGGCGAGTTCTACACGCTCGCGCCCGCCGAGGCGCGCGCGCTGGTCGACCTTGTCGCCGAAGCCGTGCCCGCGGACGGAATCCTGGTGGCAGGCGTGGGATTCGACACCGCCACCGCCATCGAGTCCGCCGAGTACGCCCGCGCCCGTGGCGCCGCCGCGGTCATGGTGCACCAGCCGGTGCACCCGTACGTTTCCCGGCAGGGCTGGGTGGACTATCACCGCACGATCGCGTCGGCGGTGCCGGACCTCGCCGTGATCCCGTATGTGCGCAACCCGCAGATCACCGCCGGGGACTTCACCGAACTCGCCGACGCCTGCCCGAACGTCGCGGCCGTCAAGTACGCGATCCCCGACCCCGCCCAGTTCGCGAAGGTCGCCCGCGGCGCCGGAATCGACCGGTTCACCTGGATCGCGGGCCTCGCCGAGCTGTCCGCCCCGGCCTACGCCGCGGTCGGCGCGAAGGGCTTCACCTCCGGGCTGGCCAGCGCCGCGCCCGAGCTGTCGCTGCGGATGCACGCCGCGCTGGCCGCCGCCGACTTCCCCGCCGCGATGCAGGTGTGGGACACGATCCAGGAATTCGAGCACCTGCGCCTCGCCCGCGGCAGCGCGGACAACGTCAGCGTGATCAAGGAAGCCTTGCACCAGCTGGGTTTCGGGCGCGCCGACGTGCGCCCGCCGGCTTCGCGCCTCGATCAGGAAGCCCGCGAACAGGTGGCGAAGATCCTCGCCTCCTGGGGCGCGCGCTGAATCCCGGCACCCCATTTCTCGAAAGGAACCCCCGCGTGAGCACCCTGATCGACAAGGTCGAGGTCATCGAGTTCGACGTCGACACCCCTGACTACACCCGCACCTTCGACACCGACGCCCGCGGCGGCTCGTGGTACTACCAGCCCGGCGTGGTCGGCAAGCGCGGCGTGCTGATGGTCCGCGTGTACACCACCGACGGCCACGTCGGCGAGTACGCCTACCACGCCGTCACCGGTGCCGCGCAACAAGCCGCGGACGTGGCGCGCATCGCCGTCGGCCGTCCCTGGCACGCCCGCGAGCAGATCTTCCGCGTCGGCCGCCGCCTGTCCCGTCCCGCCCACTCCTACGGACTTTGCTTCCTGGACAACGCTTTGTGGGATTTGGCGGGCAAGGTCTACGGCGCCTCGCTGACCGAACTGCTCGGCGGCGGCCGGGACCGCGTCCGCGCCTACGCCTCGAGCGTCAATGGCGACCGCGAAGGCAGTCTGTCGAACAAAGAGTCCATTGTGGAGTTCTTCGCGAGCCTGAAGAACCTGGGCTGGACCGGGTTCAAGATGCACAGCTGGCACGAGGGCGACAAGTGGGAGGAGGCGGAGAACGTCGCGTATATGCGCGAGCACCTCGGCGAGCGCACCGACCTCATGCTCGACCCCGCCTGTGTCTTCGACTCGGTGTCCGACGCCATCTTCGTCGGGAAAGCCTGCCAGGAGGCCGGTTTCCGCTGGTACGAGGACCCGTTGCGGCCGCTCGGCATCGGCGCCTTCGCGCACAAGCAACTGCGCGACGCGCTCGACATCCCGATCCTGCAGTCCGAGCACGTGGCCGGCCCCGAGGCGAAGGCAGACTTCCTGCTCGCCGGCGGCACGGACCTGCTGCGCGTGGACTCCCATTTCGACCTCGGCGTGACCGGCTCCGTCAAGACGATCAAGTTCGCCGAGTCGCTCGGCGTGAACGTCGAAGTGCACGGGCCGAGCCCGGTCCACCGCCACCTCGTCGCCTCGATGCAGGCCACCTCGATGTACGAGGTCGCGAACGTGTCCCCGCATCTGGCCGACCCGTCGCCGGAGATCTACACCTGCGGCTACTCCGACGCCTACACCACGATCGCAGCCGACGGCACCCTCCCGGTCCCCACCGGCCCCGGGATCGGCGTGACCTACGACGCCGAGCTCATCGAGAAGCGCACGAAGGCCGCCGCGACCATCACCGCGGAGAGCTGACCCTCCGCCCCCGACTACCGCAAGGCAGGTGCAATGCAGCACTCCACTTCGGTGACCCCGGACTCCCCGGCCCTCGCCGCCGCGACCACCAAGGCGTTCCGGCGCCTGGTCCCGCTCGTGATGGTCATGTTCGTCGTCAACTACATCGACCGCGTCAACATCGGCTACGCCAAGGACGCGCTCGCGGCCGATTCCGGGATCGGGGCCGCGGCCTACGGGCTCGGCGCCGGCCTGTTCTTCGTCACCTACGCGATTTTCGAGGTGCCGAGCAACATCCTGCTCGAACGCTACGGCGCGCGGTTCTGGCTGACGCGGATCATGGTCAGCTGGGGCCTGGTCTCGGCGCTGATGATGTTCGCGCACAACGAAACCGTCTTCTATCTCCTGCGGCTCGCGCTCGGCGCCGCGGAGGCGGGCTTCTTCGCGGGCGTGATCTTCTACTTCACGCAGTGGTTCCCGAACCGCACCCGCGGCCAGGCCAACGCGGCGCTGTATTCGGCGTCGACGATCGCCGCGGTGATCGCGGGCCCGCTGTCCGGGGCGCTGCTGAGCATGCACGAGTTCCTCGGGCTGCGCGGCTGGCAGTGGATGTTCCTGATCGAGGGTCTCGCCGCGGTGCTCATCGGCGTCCTGGTCTGGTTCCGGCTCACGTCCCGCCCGGATCAGGCGGATTGGTTGTCGGCAGCGGAAAAGACGGCGCTGAGCGAGCGGCTCGCGGCGGAAGAAGCCGAACGCGCCGCCGCCCGGCAGGACAAGGCCCCGTCCCGGTGGTCGATGCTGCGTGATCCGCAGATGTTGTTGTTCTGCCTCGTTTATTTCGCCGCGCAGCTTGCCCAGTACTCGGTGACGTTCTGGCTGCCGAGCTTCGTCCGGGCGATCGGCGGGCTCAGCGAGTTCGCGATCGGGCTGATCGCGGTGGTGCCGTTCGTCGCCGCGTTCGTCGCGATCCTCGCCGCCGGCCGGATTTCCGACCGCACGGGCTGGCGTCGGAGCGTGCTGGGCTCCGGGTTCGTGCTGGCCGCGGTGGGCCTGGCGGTCGCAGCGGCCGCGGCGCCGGTGGCCGCCGTGGTGATGCTGATCGTCGCGACGGTCGGGTTCAAGGTCGCGGCGTCGTCGTTCTTCGTGATCCCGCAGCAGTATCTGGTCGGGGCGATGGCCGCGCCGGGCATCGCGCTGATCAACTCGATCGGCAACCTCGGCGGGTTCGTCGCGCCGACGCTGCTCGGGCAGGTCCAGCAACGAACCGGCAGCGTCAGCGCGGGCCTGCTCATCGTGGCCGCGACGTGCGTGGTCGCGCTCGGCGCGTGCGCGTTGCTTCGCTACACGGCGAAAAACCGCGCGCAGGCACCGGAGAAGGTGACCACATAAGGATTTCGGCGTTTTCCGGCACAACGAAAGGATTCTGGTGACCACGACCGAAACCGCCGAACTGGAGCAGATCGTCGGCGCCGCGACGGCCGTTGCCCCGCTCCTCGAGGACCTCGGCCGTGCCGGGCGGGCGGAACTGTTGCGCGCCATGGCAGACGCGCTGGAAGCCGACCGCGACGGGATCGTCACGACCGCTGCCGAAGAGACCGCGCTGACGACGCCGCGGCTGAACGGCGAGCTCACCCGGACCTGTTACCAGCTCAGGCTTTTCGCCGAAACCCTCGACGAGGGCTCTTATCTGGAGGCCACCCTCGATTCGCGCGGGGACACTCCGGTGGGCCCGAGGCCGGACCTGCGGCGGATGCTCGTGCCGATCGGGGCGGTGGCGGTGTTCGGCGCGAGCAACTTCCCGCTCGCGTTCTCGGTGCCGGGCGGGGACACCGCGTCGGCGCTCGCCGCGGGGTGCCCGGTGGTGCTCAAGGCGCACGAGTCCCACCTCGAGACCTCCCGGCGCTGCCTCGACGCGCTGCGTTCCGTCGCACCGGCAGGCGTGATCGACGCCGTGTACGGGCGGGAAGCGGCGGGCGCGCTCGTCTCGCACCCCGCGATCAAGGCGGTCGGGTTCACCGGCTCCGTCGCCGGCGGCCGCGCGCTGCTGGAGCTCATCCACCGGCGCCCCGACCCGATCCCCTTCTACGGCGAACTGGCCAGCATCAACCCGATCGTCGTCACGCCGGACGCCGCGGCCGAACGCGCGGAGGCGATCGGGGCCGGGTTCGCGGCGTCGGTCACGGGGTCCGCGGGACAGCTGTGCACGAAACCGGGTCTGCTGTTCGCTCCCACGGGCCCGGACGGCGACAAACTGGCGGCCGCGGCGGCCACCGCGCTGGCCGAGGTGCCCGCGACGCGGCTGCTCAACCGGCGCATCCACGACTCCTACCGCAGCGGCACCACCGCCCTGCGCGAAGCGGCGCACGTCCTGGCCGAGGTCGACGGCGACACCGGACCGCTGCTGCTGCAGGTCCCGGCGGCTCAGCTGGACGAGCGGGTCACAGAGGAATGCTTCGGCCCGGTCGCGGTGATCGTCCGTTATCCCGGTGAGTCCGAATTGGACAGCGCATTATCGTCGCTGCCTGCCTCACTGACGGCGACGATCCACGCCGACGCCGCCGCCGACCAGGAGCGGCTCACGAAACTGTTGCGCCCCAAGGCGGGCAGGCTGCTTTACGGCGGGTTCCCGACCGGGGTCGCGGTCAGTCACGCCCAGCACCACGGCGGCCCCTGGCCCGCGACGAACACCCTGCACACGTCGGTCGGCACCACGGCGATCCGGCGTTTCCTCCGCCCGGTCACCTGGCAGGACGCCCCGCAAGCCGTGCTACCCAAGGAACTACGCGACGGCCCCGCGGAAATTCCGCGCCGGATCGATGGGGCGCTCGTTCTGCCGGGGGTTTTAAGTGGGAGGCAACGCTGAGAAGGCGCCACCGGACACACCGGAACCCGGCAACGAAAGCCGGAAACCCCCGACGACCCGCCCCCGACCGCCGCTG
>NZ_VMNW02000178.1 GCF_007713735.2 Amycolatopsis acidicola
CCCGAGCCCCAAGCGCATCCCCGACCGAACCCGAGCCAGTCTCGCCAAGCCCCTCCGCGATCCCGGCCGAACCCTCGCCCAGCCCGAAAAAACCTCAGCGGGTCGCGATGCGGTAGCGGATCTCGTCGAAGTGGAGGCTCACGGCCTCGGCGATCCGGGCATCCTCGCCGGAGGAGATGGCCTCCACGATCTTGCTGTGCTTGCCCACCAACGATTCCGGGGTCGACGTGCGCGCCCCGATGAGCGACTCGGTCTGCCGGTACACCTCCCAGAACAGCCGGATCAGCTCCAGCGCCAGGTCGTTGCCCGCGGCGACACAAATACGCTCGTGGAAACGGCGGTCCGCGGCCACGGCTGTCGCGGGGTCGGCCATCTGCGCCACGCACTCCCGCAGATCCCCGAGCAACTCGCCGTCGGCGATGACCTTCTTCGTCAGCTCCGTCTCCAGGATCTGCCGCACTTCGAGCAGCTCACTCAACCCGCGCAGGTTGTCCCGCGAATGCGCCCGTGTCCGGAACAACAGCGACGGGCTCAACGCGGTCATGCTCGCATTGCCGACGAACGTGCCGTAACCGTGCCGGATCTCGACGATGCCGAGAGCCTGCAGGGTCCGCAGCGCCTCCCGCACCGAGTTCCGCGCCGCGTCGAACTCCTCCATCAGGCGCGGCTCGGGCGGCAGCGGATCGCCGGCGCGCAGCTTGCGCCGGTCGATCAGCTCGATGATGTTGTCGACCAGTTCCTGGCTGCGTGTCGTCCGCACTCTTGCCCCCACTTCGACGTCTGAGCTAGCGTACCGCGATATCATACGACGTCCAACGTCCTACGAGTAACCTTGAGGTTCTCGACGAAGAGAGTAAGCAATGAACAGCACCTCCCCGCGTGTTCCGTGGTATCGCCAACTCGGTCCGGGACAGTGGAAAGCCTTCAGCGCCGCCTGGCTCGGGTATCTGCTCGACGGCTTCGATTTCGTGATCATCACGCTGGTGCTGACCGAGATCCGGACCGAGTTCCATCTTTCCCTGGCGGGCGCCGCCACGCTCGTATCGGCGGCGTTCGTGTCGCGCTGGTTCGGCGGGCTCGCGCTCGGCGCGTTCGGTGACCGGTTCGGCCGCCGTCCGGCGATGATCCTCAGCATCGTCTGCTACGCGGTGGGCACCGCGCTGTGCGGTTTCGCCTGGGGCTACTGGGCGCTGTTCTTCTTCCGCGCCGTCGTCGGCGTCGGCATGGCCGGCGAGTACGGCTCGAGCAGCACCTACGTGATGGAGAGCTGGCCGAAGGCGCTCCGCAACCGTGCCAGCGGTTTCCTGCTGTCGGCTTACCCGATCGGCGGCATCCTCGCCGCCCGCGCCTACGACCTCGTCGTGCCGAGCCTCGGCTGGCGGTGGCTGTTCTGGATCGGCATCCTCCCGGTGCTGATCGCACTCTGGCTGCGCAAATCCCTGCCCGAAGCCAAGGACTGGACCGAGGAGGTGGCGAACTCGGGCAAGACCACCAGCGCCACCGCCCTGCTGGACAAGCGCTGGACGGCCGCCAACATCGTCATCGCCGTCGTAGTCGCGGTGAGCCTCGTGCTGATCTTCTCCGGCAACGCGGGCTCCTGGTATCCGCTGTACATCGTGTTGTGCGTACTGGGTTTCGTCGCCTTCGCCGTGCAGATCAGCGGGCGCTCGTGGCCGATGGCGGTCGGGCTGATGGCCACCGTGTTCTGCGCTTTCCTCTACTCGTGGCCGATCCAGTCCCTGCTGCCGACGTACCTCAAAACCGAGCTGCACTACAACGCCGGCCAGGTCGCGAACGCGCTCACCTGGGCGGGCCTCGGATACGCGCTCGGCTCCTGCCTGGCGGGGTTGCTCGGTGACCGGTTCGGCACCAGAGCCACGTACGTCGGCGGACTCGTCCTGTCGCTGGTGTTCGTGTTCCCCGCGTTCGCGCTCGGCTCGGGCTCGATCGTGCTGGTGTGGGTGCTGCTGTTCGCCTTGCAGGCCACCAGTTCCGGCATCTCCGGGCTGCTGCCCAAATACATCGGTGACCACTTCCCGGTGCGGCTCCGGGCCGCGAGCCTCGGCTTCACCTACAACGTCGGCGCGCTGGGCGGCGCCGTAGCCCCGCTCGCCGGGGCGCAGGTGGCCGCGCACATCGGCCTCGGCCCGGCATTGCTGTGGCTGGCAGTCGGCCTCACGGTGGTCACCGCACTGCTGGTCGGGTTCAACGTGCCGACCCGGCTCGCCCCCCGCTCCGAACGCAAGGAGACCACCACGGTCTGAACGTCTACTGTGGACGGTCGATACGTCGTCGTCCGCGCATCGTGAATCCGAGCAGCGCGCCGACGACGAACCCGATCACGTGCGCCGCGTAGGCCACCGAACCGGCCTGCGCGGTGCCGTACCCGGTGGCGTAGAAAGCCTGCAGCACGAACCACATCCCGAGCATCAGCCACGCCGGGACGCGCAGCGGCAGGAAGAACAGCACCGGGATCAGGCCCCACACCCGTGCCCGCGGGTAGATCACGAGGTACGCGCCGAGCACGCCGGCGATGGCGCCCGAAGCCCCGATCAGCGGCTGGTCCGAGGACGGGTCGGTGAGCGCGAAACCGTAGCCGGCCACGTACCCGCACACCAGGTAGAAGAGCAGGAACCGCACGCGGCCCAGCCTGTCCTCGATGTTGTTGCCGAAGATGGCCAGGAACAGCATGTTCCCGATCAGGTGCGTCCAGCTGCTGTGCAGGAACATCGCCGTGAACACGGAAAGCACGGGCGTCTTCGTGTAGCCCGGTGGCCCGAGGATGCAGCCCGCGCCTTGCTGCGTGACCACCCCGCGGCCGGTCGGCACGAGGCTGGGCACTGAATTGCTGAGCAGCTCCTTCGGCACGGCGCCCCAGCGTTCGACGAAGGCCTGCAGATCGCACAGCTGACCGAGCGTGGTGCTGCCGGCGAGGGTGTGCGCCGCGGCGGGCATCAGCAGGAACACCACCACGTTCGCCGCGACGAGGCCGTAGGTCAGCCATGGGGTGCGGCGGAGCGGATTCACGTCGTGGACCGGGATCACGCACTCAGAAATACCGCACCGCGGCCGGTTTCGCCTGTGGCAGAGTGGGTGGATGGCGCGGTGGCTGCTCGTCGCGGTGCTCGTATTGGCGGCCTGCTCGGCGCCGCCCCCGGAATGGGCCGAGCTTCCCCCGCCCGCGCCCGGCGCGCGAGTGCTCGCGATGGTGCCCGTCGACGGCGGGGTGCTGGTGCTGGGCTCCGTGCCGGGACCCGAGGGCCGCGCGCCGGCCGCGTGGATGACGGCGGACGGGCGTGGCTGGCGCCCGGTCGCGCTGGCGCCGCACAGCGCGTATGCGTTCCAGGCGGAGCTGGCTTCGGCGGGCGCGGCGAACGGGCAGGTGACCGTGCTGGGGCAGGCTTTCGGTGGCGCGCACGGGAATCCGCGGATGACGGTGTGGAGCGGGAGCACCGAGTCGCTGACCGAGTACCCGCAGCCGTTCGAGCTGTTCGGCGGCCCGCACGCGATAGCGGTGAACGCGGCCGCGGCGGGGCTGCTGGTCGGTCAGTGGGACGAGGTGAGCGGGCGGTACGGGGCGGCCGTATGGACCACTGCCGACGGACGGACGTGGCGGCGCCAGGCTGACGATCCGGCGCTCGCGTCGGCGCCGGGTGAGCAGACGAGCGCGGTGGGGGTGACGTCCGGCCCGTCCGGTTTCCTGGTGGCGGGCGGCAATCAGCGTGGTGCGGACCTGCTCCCGCTCGCCTGGGTTTCGCCGGACGGGCAGACCTGGCGGCGGCTGAGCGTGCCGGGCACGGGGTCCACGGCGCAACGTGCGGCCTGCGACGCGAACGGGTGCGTGTTGTTCGGCGCGAGCGCGGGAGCACGCCCGCAGGCGCTCTGCTGGCAGGTCGGCCTGGACGGTTCCGTGGCCGCGCCGCATCCGGGACCTGCTGGGTCCACAGTGGACGTAAAACAGGCTTCTCTTGGCGCGCAAGCGTTTGTGACGGTATCGGCGGATTCCGTGGCGAGGCTGTATTCGGTGAGCCGCGATTGCGCGAGCTGGACCGAACTGCCGTTGCCCGCGGTGGCACCGGAAGCGTACGTCGCGGCGGTGCCGGCCGGACTGCTGCTGGCGACCACCGCCGCGGACCGGTCCGGGCTGTGGTGGCGAAAGTCCTGAGCGAACGCGGTCCGGCGGGTACAGTGCGTTCCGTGCGCGAAATCGCCGTTTTCAGTGGAAGTGCCCATCCCGAGCTGGCCGCCGAAATCTGCGCGAACCTCGGGGTGGAGCTGCATCCCGTGCGGGTGCGGCGGTTCGCCAACGACTGCCTGGAAGTGCAGCTGGAGGCCAACTGCCGTGAGCGCGACGTCTTTTTGATCCAGCCGATCGTGGCGCCGACGCAGGAGAACCTGGTCGAACTGCTGCTGATGCTCGACGCGGCGCGCGGCGCTTCGGCGGCCAGGACGACGGTGGTGCTGCCGCATTACGCGTACGCCCGTTCGGACAAGAAGGACGCGCCGCGGATCTCGATCGGCGGGCGGCTGGTCGCGGACCTGCTGGTGACGGCGGGCGCGAACAGGGTGCTGGCGATGACGCTGCATTCCCCGCAGGTGCACGGGTTCTTCAGCGTCCCGGTGGATCATCTGCACGCGCTGCGGGAGCTGGCCGGGCATTTCCGCGGCTATGACCTCTCGCGCACCACGGTCGTCTCCCCCGATCTCGGCAATGCCAAACCGGCGGCGCATTTCGCGCGGCTGCTCGGTGTTCCGGTGGCGGCCGGGGCGAAGGAGCGGTTCGCGGACGACCGGGTGACGATCAGTTCGATCATCGGCGAGGTCGCGGGCCGCGACGTGATCGTGCTGGACGACGAGATCGCGCGCGGAAGCACGGTGCTGGAGGTGCTGGCGCGGTTGCGGGAGCTGGGTGTGCGCTCGATCCGGGTGGCGTGCACGCATGGCCTGTTCTCCGATGGGGCGCTGAAGCGCATCGCGGACGAGCCGGATGTGGCGGAGATCGTGTGTACCAACACGGTCCCGGTGCAGCCCGACGAGCCGGAGCCGAAGCTGACCGTGCTGTCGATCGCGCCCGCGCTCGCGGAGGCGATGCGCCGCATTCACAACGGCGAGTCCGTCAGCGCGCTGTTCGACGCCTGATCGGCCGCGGAGCCTGGTCCTCGCTCGCCGCGTCGGGCACCCTGTATCCGGGTAAACCCGACAAAGAGGAGGAACCATGCGCACGCTCATCTCGACGCCGTTCGTCTCGCTGGACGGGAAGCTCGATCCGACCGGGGGCGACCCGGAGCTGCACAGCACGCGGTGGACGTTCAAGACGGTCGAATTCCTGCCGGAGGCCTACGAGATCAAGGGCAGAGAGCAGGAGGAGGCGGGGGCTCTCCTGTTCGGCAGATCGAGCTATCAGTTGTTCGCGCCGGTGTGGCCGGGGATGGCGGATTTCGCGACGTACAAGGGAATGCCGAAGTATGTCGTCTCCACCACGCTCACCGAGGCCGATCTCGTGGACGACTGGGGCGAGAACACGATCCTCCGCTCGCTCGACGAGGTGGCCGAGCTCAAGAAGACCGAGGGAGGACCGATCCTGGTGCACGGCAGCGCCACGCTCACCGTCGCGCTTCAGGAGGCCGGCCTCATCGACCGCTACCACTTGCTCGTGTTCCCGGTGCTGCTCGGCGCGGGCAAACCTTTGTTCAGCGACGCCGATCTGCCAGCCACCCGCCTGAAGCTGATCGAGCACGAGGTCTACCCCAACGGCGTGCAGAAGCAGATCTACGACGTCCTACGTTGAACGAGGGTTGTTGGGTGGAGGGGCTGCTGAGCGGGGCTGCCGGTCGCGGGGGTTGCCGGTCGCGGGGGCTGCCGGTCGCGGGGGCTGCCGGTCGCGGGGATTGCCGGTCGCGGGGGCTGCCGGTCGCGGGGATTGCCGGTCGCGGGGGCTGCCGGTCGCGGGGATTGCCG
>NZ_VMNW02000179.1 GCF_007713735.2 Amycolatopsis acidicola
GGGTGTGGGGACCCAGTGCGCGGCTGAGGTCTTGCGGGTCAAGGGGTCTTAGCGGGTTGTCCGCGTAGTGCACGGTGTACTCGAGTTCCACGCCCAGCAGGCGCGGCGGCCCGTGTTTGAAGCACACCGACGCTACGTAGGCTTCACCGGCGGCGCGATCCGAGATGATCTTCGCCGACTGCTCGGCGACTCTCGGGGCACTGCCGGCACACCCGGATACGTGGCGAACGGCTGTCATGTCACACCTGTCCAATCGGTGAGAGCACTTGCTGTCGGACGCTACACGCGCGGTACGACAATTTCAGGGTTCGAGGACGCGACACAGTACGTACGTACGGATTGCGTAAGAACTACCGCGGGTGACAGGATCAGGGAATGCCACGGGTCAGTCAGGATCATCTCGACGCGCGACGTCGCCAGATTCTCGACGGCTCACGCGTGTGCTTCGCCCGTTACGGCTACGAGGGTGCCACGGTCCGGCGCCTGGAGGAAGCCACCGGGCTCTCCCGCGGCGCGATCTTCCACCACTTCCGTGACAAGGAGTCGTTGTTCCTCGCCCTCGCGGAGGAGGACGCGGCGCGGATGGCCGACGTCGTCGCCGCGCAGGGGCTCGTGCAGGTGATGCGCGATCTGCTCGCCGGCGGCAGCGAGCACCCGGCGGACTGGCTGGGCACGCGGCTGGAGGTTTCGCGGCGGCTGCGCACGGATCCGGAGTTCCGCGGCCGCTGGGCCGAACGTTCGCAGCAGCTCACCGCCGCCACGCGCGCCCGCCTGCTGCGGCAGCGCGAAGCCGGAAACCTGCGCGACGACGTGGATGTCGGCGTGCTGACGTCGTATCTGGAGCTGGTACTGGAGGGGCTGGTGTCGCATCTGGCGATGGGGCTGCCCGCCGACGACATGGGGCCCGTGCTCGATCTCGTCGAGGAAAGTGTGCGGCGGCACCGGGTTCGGGCATCATTGGACTCGTGAACCTGCTCGACGCGCACGCCGAAGGCCTCCGCGAGTTCGACGAAGCCGTGCACCGGATCCGGCCCGGTCAGTGGGACGCGCCCACGCCCTGCGCCGACTGGACGGTGCGGGATCTGCTCAACCACCTCGTTTCCGAGCAGCTGTGGGTGCCGCATCTGCTGGGCGGGCAGACGCTCGCCGAGGTCGGCGACCGCTACGACGGGGACGTGCTGGGCCAGGATCCCGTGGCGGAGTGGGAAAGCTCCAGCAAGGCGGCGCGCGCGGCGTGGACCGAGCCGGGCGCGACGGAGCGCGAAGTGGAGCTGTCCTTCGGGCGCAGCCCGGCCACGGAGTACGGCTGGCAGATGACCCTCGACTTCGCCGTCCACGCGTGGGACCTGAGCACGGCTCTCGGCGCAGGCCAGCCGATCACCGAGGAGATCGCCGCGGAACTGCTGCGCGTGTTCCGCCCGCAGATCGAGCGCTGGCAAGGGATCGGCATCTTCGCCCCGCCGGTGCCGGTGCCCGCGGGCTCCCCCGCGACGGTGGAACTGATCGCGTTGACGGGCCGCGAACCGGGCTGAAACCCCCGCGCCGTCAGGGTTTCGCCAGGAGCGCGACGAGCAGGTCGAGCCGCCGGCCTGCGAAGGCGGGCCGCAGGCGGCCGTCGCGGTTCAGCGTGACGAGGCCGTGCAACGCGCTCCACGCCACCTCAGTACGCGTCTCGCTGTCCGGGCCCGCCGAGAACACCGCCAGCATTTCCCCGAAAGCCGCGCGAAGCGGCTCGGGCGCTTCCGGCGTGCCGAACGGAAGCTGGGTTTCGCGCGCGAAGACAGCGTCGTAGAGCACGGGGTTTGCGTCGGCGAAATCCACGTACGCCCGCACGACGGCCTCGAGCGCTTCGCCGTCCGGCGCCTCCGCGCGCGCCTTCTGCAGGACGGACGCCAGCTCGGCGATGCCGTCCAGCGCGACGGCCTCGACGATCGCGTCCTTGCCCTTGAAATGGCTGTACAGCACGGGCTGGCTGTACTCGATCTCGTCGGCGAGGCGCCGGGTGGTCACGGCCTCCCAGCCCTCCGCCTCGGCCAGCCGGCGCGCGGTGTCGATGATCAGCCGGTGCCGCTGGGCTCGTTCGCGCTCTCGGCGTTCCTGGACGGGCATCACCCGATCCTAGCAACGCTAGACGGCCGAGCGCGACTCGGCGGGAACGAACCGGGGCCCGCGGGCGTTGGTGTCGGTGATCACCGGTGACCCGGACATACCGGCCGTGCGGCCGCAGGTCAGGCGGGGCGCCGCTATCATGGACCGCACCGCAGCCGCCCTTTTTGCCAAGGAGTGACCCGCCACCGTGCGCGACGCGCGAACACCTGGTGACAGTACTGAGCCGGGTGGCGAGCCCGGCTCACCCGACCACCATCCGGCCGGTGCTGCCTGATGGACGTGCTGTGGAGCGTTCTCGGCGTACTCGCGTTCCTGCTGCTCACGATCGGCACGGGGCTCGCCGTCGCGGCCGAGTTCTCGCTGACGGCGCTGGAACGCAGCACCATCGAGGCCAACGTCCGTGAAGTCGGCGACCGTCGCTCGAAGACGGTCCGCAAGGCGCATTCGACGCTGTCATACCAGCTGTCCGGCGCGCAGGTCGCGATCACGCTGACCACGCTGGTCACCGGTTACCTCGCGGAGCCGCTGATCGGCAGGCTGGTGCGCCCGCTGCTCACCTCGTTCGGGCTGTCCGACGAAGTCGCCGAGGGCACGTCGCTCGTCGTCGCGCTGCTGCTGGCCACCGCGCTGTCGATGATCCTCGGCGAAATGGTGCCGAAGAACCTCGCGGTGGCGCGCCCGCTGCGGACGGCCCGCGCCGTGATGGGCTACCACTCGCGCTTCTCGGCGCTGTTCAAATGGCTGATCACGCTGATGAACAACAGCGCGAACTGGGTGGTCCGCAAGTTCGGCGTCGAGCCGCAGGAGGAGCTGCGCTCGGCGCGCTCGCCGCAGGAGCTCGGCTCGATCGTGCGCACCAGCGCGGAAAGCGGCACGCTCGACACGTCCACGGCGGAGCTGCTGGACCGGTCGCTGCGCTTCGGCGAGCGCACCGCGGACGAGCTGATGACCCCGCGCGTGCAGGTGGAGTCGCTGACCACCGACGACACGATCAACGACCTGATCGCGATCTCACGGCGCACCGGGTTCTCCCGGTTCCCGGTCTACCGCGAGGATCTCGACGACGTCCAGGGCGCGGTGCACGTGAAGCAGGCGTTCGTGGTGCCCTCGGCCGAGCGCGCCGGGGTCAAGATCGGCTCGGTGATGCGCCCGGTGCCCACCGTGCCCGAGTCGCTGCCAGGGGACGCGCTGCTCTCGCGGCTGCGCGACTCCCGCTTCCAGATCGCGATGGTGGTCGACGAGTACGGCGGCACTGCCGGGCTGGTCACCCTCGAGGACGTGGTCGAGGAGATCATCGGCGATGTCCGTGACGAGCACGACGAGCGGGAGGAGCCCGCGTCCCGCCGGCTCGACCAGGACACCTGGCTGGTGTCCGGCCAGCTGCGCGCGGACGAGATCCGGGAGGTGACCGGGTTCCCGATGCCCGAGGGCGACTACGAAACGGTCGCCGGGCTGCTGCTGGAACACCTCGGCCGGATCCCGTCCGGAGGCGAGTCCGTCGACCTCGGCGGCTGGCGGCTGACCGTGCGCACGATGGACCGGCACCGCATCGCCGAGGTCGGCGTGCACCGGCTGGACCAGCCCGCGAGGGAAGAGGAGCCCGTGCGATGAACGACTGGCTCTCGATCTTCCTCGTCGTACTCCTGTTGCTGGCCAACGCTTTCTTCGTCGGCTCGGAGTTCACGCTGATCTCCTCGCGCCGCGACCGCCTGGAAGCGCTGCTGGACCAGGGCAAGACCCGGGCCCGGATCGTGATCAACGCGAGCAGGCACGTCTCACAGATGCTCGCGGGCGCGCAGCTGGGCATCACCATCTGCTCGCTGCTGCTGGGCCGCCTCGGTGAACCGGCCGTGGCGCACCGGCTCGGCGGGTTCTTCGCACTGCTGCACGTGCCGGACGTGCTGGTGCACACGATCTCGTTCGCGATCGCGCTGGCGTTCATCACCGTGCTGCACGTGCTGATCGGCGAAATGGTGCCGAAAAACCTCGCGATCGCCGACCCGGAGCGGCTCGCGCTGTGGCTGGTGCCGGTGCACGTGGCCTGGGTGAAACTGGCCAACCCGTTCATCTGGCTGCTGAACTTCGTGGCGAACTCCTTGCTGCGCCTGGTGAAAGTGGAGCCGAAGGACGAGCTGGAGACGGCGTACACCTCCACGGAGCTGGCCGAGCTGCTCAGCGAGTCGCGCCGCGAAGGCCTGCTGGAGCAGTCCGAACACGAGCGGCTGAGCCAAACCCTGTCCTCGACGCGCAAGACGGTCGGCGACGTCCTCGTCCCGACCGGCGAGCTGACCACGCTGCCGTGTTTCCCGACGGTCGGCGACGTGGAGCGCGCGGTGTCCGCCACCGGTTTCTCGCGGTACCCGCTGTGCTCGGATTCCGGGGAGCTGCTGGGTTATCTGCACGTGAAGGACGTGCTGGACCAGATCGGCGACGAACCCGGCACGCGCATCGCCACCGACAAGTTCCGCACACTCACGAAACTGTCCACGCACGCGCGGCTCGACCAAGCGCTTTCGGCCATGCGCAAGGACGGGGCGCATCTGGCCCGCGCGCTCGACGCGGACGGCCACGCGGTCGGCGTCGTCGCGCTGGAGGACCTGGTCGAGGAGTACGTCGGCACGGTGCGGGACGGCACGCACGTCGCGGCCTGAGCCGCGGGCATCATGGAAGACGTGCTGGTTCTGGAACAGGAGGAGTGGCGTGCGCTCGAGGAGGCGCACGTCGAGAAGGTGCGCCCGTGGACGAGGGCGTACCAGGAGCGGCGCTCGCGCGGCGAGAAGCACCCGGTACACGATTTCCTGTTCCAGTACTACTCTTTCCGGCCCGCGCACCTGGAACGCTGGCATCCCGGGCCCGGCGTCGCGCTGGCCGGGCCGGAGGCGAAGCGCTTTCTCGAACGCCCCGAGTACCGCGAAGACGACGAAGGCGTCGTGCTCGACGAAGCGGCCTTCACGCCCAAGCGCGCCGACACCACGCGCTACTTCCTGCACCTGCTGGAGTCCACGGCGTCGCGCGCGCCGCGGCTGAGCTGTTTCGGCTTGCACGAGTGGGCCATGGTGTACCGCCAGACGCCGGAACAGGTGCGGCACAACCAACTTCCCCTGCGCCTCGGCTCCGCGGGCACCGACGACGTCGTCGAGGCGCTCGAAATCCGGTGCGGGCACTACGACGCGTACCGCTTCTTCACCGAGCCCGCCCGGCAGCGTAACTCCCTGCAGCCCACGCGCGCCACGCAACCGGCGCTGGAACAACCGGGCTGCCTGCACGCGAACATGGATCTTTACAAGATCAGTTACAAACTGAGCCCCTTTGTCCCGGCGGAACTGATCGCGGACTGCTTCGCGCTGGCCGCCGAGATCCGCGAGCTGGACATGCGCGCCAGTCCTTACGATTTGACAGCCCTCGGCTACCCTCCGGTACCCATCGAAACCCCGGCCGGACGGGCCGAATACGCGCACGCGCAAGGAGAGTTCGCGCGACGCGCCGCACCCCTGCGCGATCGTCTGGTCTCGTTCTGCCACACTTCGCTGGCGATGCGTACGGATTCTTAGATCTTTTCGTTCGTGACACTGTGTTTTACAGAATTTCCACGCGCATCACGTTTTCCTCACGATGTACCCCTGTTAGGGTGAACGCGTTTGACCAACGACCACAAAGAGTTTGGAAGGACCACGATGGGGCGTCATTACAGGGACGAAGAGCCCGCCCCGCGCCGCCCTGAAAGACCCCAGGAGGTGTCTCTTATACACAACT